>JBMNKF010000003.1:0-128771 GCA_050952065.1 Bacillota bacterium | reverse complement strand
AGGACTACCGAATTTTTGGGGGTAATGGTCATTTTGGAGAAAAGCGTGGTCACTACACCCACGTGGTACTTTCCAGGCGGAGTCCCGTCCAGGGTATCCACGCTCACATGAAGGTTCATGTAGTACCGCCAATCATCGTACTCGGGCACGAACAGAAGGTCTTTGGGTGACCTTGCCCGTAAAGCACTTCCACATTCCCAAACCTGCGCGGATCGTGGCTGATAGCCTTCAGAACCGGGCGGAGCGGAGCTAGGCCGATGCCTCCCGCGACTATTAGGACGTCTTTTCCTTGCAGGGCGTCCATGGGCCATCCGCGCCCGTAAGGCCCTCTCACGTGGATGGTGGACCCTGGCCTCATTTTGGCCAAAGCCCCCGTCACGTTGCCGACGTTCCTTACGGTATGGTGGAAGACGCCACGGTCCCCAGGACCCGAAGAGATAGATATTGGCGCTTCTCCAATCCCGAGCACGCTGAGCATGTTGAACTGACCCAGGTAACAACTGAATTCCGCATTGTCCTTTTCGTCCACAAACTCCATCACATAGGTGTTGGTGTCGTAGGTTTGGGGGATAACCTCAGTGATCACACAAGGTTTTGGCGTGTAGAGCATTTTCGGCACTGCTATTCACCTCTCAATCTGGCTGTGACGTCGGTAATGTCTATTTTCTTGACGCACGCTGTCACGCATCTGCCGCATCCCACGCAACCCAAAGTGCCAAATTGTGGCTGATAGTAGGCCAATTTGTGGTACATTCGTTGCTTTATGCGAGCGTCTCTGTCTTTTCTGAAGTTGTGTCCCATGGCGACCTCTGCGTACTCCAAGAGCATGCAGGAGTCCCACTCTCTCCGGCGTCTACCGGACTTGAGGTTGAGGTCCACAACGTCTCCAACGCTGTAGCAGAAGCATGTGGGACACACCATGGTACACGAACCGCAACCAAGGCAGTCCTCCATGAGTTCCTCCCAGATTGGATTCCTGAAGTTGTCCTCCATAATCTCCAGGATGTCTTGAGTGTTGATTCTCTTCTTTGTGTGCCTCTTGGTGTTTTCGATGACTTCGGACTTCTCTGATAGGGCGTCCGACTCAGCAGGGGCAAAACCCGTTCCCTGCACCAGGTCAAATCCCTTGGGAGTGTGGATCTCCAGAAGGTACCGTTCATGGGACAGAACCGGGAGCAAGGGAGTGAGCGTAGCGTCGCAAGGATCCTTGACCGAGGGTCCTGTGCCCAAAGATGCGCAGAAGCAGTTATCTCCCGCCTTCTGGCAGTTTAGAGCCACAATAGCCGTGTTGTTGCGCTTGGCAACATAATGGGGGTCAACGTAGTCCCTCTTGAAAACCACGTCTAATATGGCGATAGCATGCAAGTCTCACGGGTGAACCGCAAATAGGATTTGGGGCTCGGGATCATCGGCATGGGTGACGGCCCCGTCCTCAAAGGAGAACAGAGTCTCGAACGGCAGATGAAGGGCTTTCTTGGGAGGGAGGATCGTACTCTCATACGTGAGATCCACTTCTTCCGGGGTCTCGATGACCTTAAACACGTGATGTCTTCGCTTAGAGTCTTTGGGTACCGGGGCTATCACTGAGGCCCTTGCCATTAGTGACCCTATCCATTGGGCCATATCGCCTCCGGTCAACACGAACTGTCTCTGAGCCTCAGGGAGGGCTTCCAAAGCCACTTTCTCACCTTCTCTGTTGTGGATTGGGAAAACCCCAGTGGACACTGGGCAATGGACAATAAGCAATTGACTTTGTGGCATCACCTACCTGGCCTGACGTCAACTAATACAAAACACGGGCGAAAAAGGGTTTGGGAACGTTCGTACTATCCTTAATGCTAGTCTAGATAGATCTTTCTGGCAAGTCAAGCCTTTCCGAGCGATCCGACTATAGCGATCTTTGTGACCTTTCGACATTATCTGGCCTCAGTGTCGATATGTGGCCTTTCGGATCGAAAGTGGGCGCACGATTGGCTAATCAGGATAACAACAGGCAGATGCCTGGCACCTAGGGCGTAGTCTCTCAGGCTTTCTCGGCATCGTCGGCGTCACTTCGCCGTTGTCGGCATCATCCCGGGAGTGTCTCGGCATCGTTGGCGTCGCCTCACCGTTGTCGGCATCATCCCGGGGGTGTCTCGGCATTGTCTCGGCGTCGCCTCACCGTTGTCGGCATCATCCCGGGGGTGTCTCGGCATTGTCTCGGCGTCGCCTCGGTGATTTCTCGGTATCGTCTCGATGTTTTCCTAATAGGTGATCGTTATGAGCCAATAGACGGTATCGCGGTCCCAGCCCAGATCCCATGGAAAGTAAAGCCTGTCAGCTGTATGGCTGGCAATAGTGACGTATCCTCTCGGATCCTTGCCAACGACCACCGCAACGTGGCTAATCTCTCCCCTGGTTTCGTACGCTATAACGTCGCCCAGTTCCAGAGCACTTACGATCCCTTGAGGGTGCTCTTTCGTGGATTCGACGGCTTTTGCAAACTTGCCACGATAGAGCGTTTCGCCTCTTCCAGAGGACAGTAGATACCAGACTAGTCCATCACTTCGTACCCATGCGGTACTCCCCTCGGTGGTGTAATACCATCCATACCCCTGTTCCATGCCGCCAGCGTGTAGTACTTGAGACACAAAACTGGCGCAATCTCCGCCTGCATAGGTATAGGTTCGGTATGCGCTGTTGTACTTGCCCGCACCTTCGATGCTCCGAACGCCCGAATGGGCCAATGCATACTGAACGGCGGCGCTTCGGTTGAATCTCGGTCTCGATTCCTCGGCGTCAAGCCGGTTTGAGGCAATCGTTAGCGGCGACATGGGCCAAACGCCATGAAGCGCATCTGAGCCGGTTGCCCAGTACGTCTGAACATCGCATGAATCAGGCTCTCCGGCTTCGCTGGCCGTAATGCAGCAGCTCTCACCCAAAGGATCAAGGTACCAGTCCATGGAGATGACCCATCGTCCATCGGCTTCTTGGACTTCCATGGCGTGAACTGCCCTGGAACCGAAGGTGAACTTGGGTCCCATCTCATCATCTGCATATACGTACGAATAACAGGCCAACTCTGTTACTTCGATCCAAACGCTGCCGTCTCCTTGGCTGCTCACAGCATCGATTTCGAACTCGGAGTCTGCTTCGACGATTATCACGCCGCGCTTGGATGCCCAGTCTCGAAAGTACTCAACCCGATAGACCTCACGCTCCCATGCCCAATCACCCGAAGCGGTCGACCTGCCGTAGTTCTCCGTTAGTCGGGACGTATCCCCGTCCACGAGGCACAGGAACCGATCTCGCAGCATCGACACGGCGGCAGAACTAGCCAGTTGAAGCAAGTCAGCTGTAGGTTCGGTGTTTTTAGTTGCCCTTTGTAGTGGGCTATGTTCACCTACCCCGAGGAAAACCCCAAGAGCAAGGCACGCAACTACAACCACGATACGCACGAAGCGCCGGCCTATCAGTATGGCCACAAGCCACCACCCAGATAACTCTTACGATGTGGTTCTACGTCCTATGCCGAAGACGGATCTGCCCTGATGGCCGGTGGGAGCCACTTCCTCGAGGAGGATAATGTGGTGAGCGACGGCCTTCGAGACGGAAGAAAGAAGATGTTGTGAACGTTCGGTCTCGAAGCAAGAATGCAAGAAATGCAGCGAGCGGTCCCGATCATAGCAAGAAGTGCAGCGGGCGGTCCGTCTAGAAGCAAGAAATGCAGCCATCGTCGGAGTAGGACGCAAGACTTGCAGCGGGAATGTAGGTTCGAAGCAAGAAATGCAGCGAGCGATCCCGCTCAAAGCAATAAATGCCGCGGGCTGTCCCTTTCGAAGCAAGAAATGCAGCGAGCGGTCCGTCTAGAAGCAAGAAATGCAGCCATCATCGGAATCGGACGCAAAATTGGCAGCGGGAATGTAGGTTCGAAGCAAGAAATGCAGCGAGCGATCCCGCTCAAAGCAATAAATGCCGCGGGCTGTCCCTTTCGAAGCAAGAAATGTAACAAGCGGCTCCTGTCGAAGCAAGAAATGCAGCCATCATCGGAATCGGACGCAAAATTGGCAGCGGGACCGGCCTTCCTCCCCACTCATGCGCCTTCCTGCTATACTGTATAAAACAGGTTCGGCAGCCAAAATACGCGCATCGAGAGAGGAGAATGAGCCGTTGACAGACGAATCCTTGCCTCAGGAGACATTAGGCAAACTGTTCGTGGATCCGGATGTCGATCGCGCAAGAGAGTACTTCCGCAAGAAACCGCGAGCCTTGACGGACAAAACGACCACCGTGAAGGCTGCTGTCGCCCAGCTTATTCATGATGGTGATTACGTTGCGACAGGCGGTTTCGGAACCAACCGTATCCCCGCGGCGGTGCTTCACGAAATCGTGCGCCAGGGGAGAAAAAACCTAGGCCTATCAGGACATACAACTACTCACGACTTCCAGATCCTATGCGATGGAGGATGCCTTGACAGAGTCGACATAGCCTACATCGGTGCTCTCGAAGCCAGAGGCGTCTCCCGTTCAATGAGAAGGCTCCTTGAACAGGGGAATATCCAAGTATGCGAATGGACGAACGGAGCCTTGTCGTGGAGGTACAAGGCGGCGGCCATGGGCATTCCCTTCATCCCAGCCCGCGTCATGCTGGGATCGGATACTATGAAGTATAGTGCCGCAAAAACCATCACTTGCCCCTTCACAGGGACAACTCTAGTAGCGCTTCCAGCGCTGTTTCCAGATGTGGCCATGATCCACGTCCACAGAGCCGACAAATACGGCAACTGCCAGATAGACGGCACTACAGTGGCAGACTACGACCTCGCACGAGCGGCCAAGAAGGTCATTATCACCACAGAAGAAATCGTGTCTGAAGACGTAATCAGAAAAGACCCTGCCCGGACAATCATCCCAGCGTTCTGCGTTGATGCCGTCATCGAGGTCAAATACGGGAGTTACCCCGGAAACATGCCCTACGCCTACTATTCAGACGAGGAACACCTCAGAGAGTGGCTGGTCGCCGAGGCAAAACCCGAGACCCTGAAACCCTTCATTGAAAAATACATACTGAACACAGAAGGTTTTCAGGAGTACCTGGAGTTGTGCGGCGGAGAAGCCAAGATGGAGAAGCTCAGACAGATTGAATTCCTGTCCGAGTTAAGGAGGGATTCCGATGGCAACTAACCGTGACTACAATGCCATGGAACTCATGGTCTGCCTGGCATCCAGGTACCTGGATGACGGCTCCAGTGTCGTCGTGGGAACGGGCGCGCCTGTAGCGGCTGCCATGCTGTCTCAGAAAACTCACGCCCCCAACACCGTCATCCTCTTCGAGGCAGGGGGAGTAGGCCCGATCCTACCCACCATGCCCATTTCGGTTGGAGACTCAAGAACATTCTACAAGGGAATCATGGCAGCCAGCATGGCAGAAATCATGGAAACCTGCCAAAGAGGCATGATCGACTACTGCTTCCTGGGCGGGGCACAGATCGATCAGTACGGCAACATAAACTCGACGACTATAGGCGACCATGACAAACCGAAGGTGCGTTTGCCAGGGTCGGGGGGCGCTAACGATCTGGCCTCTTTGTGTTGGAGGACTATGGTGATCACGCCGCATGACCCTCGACGGTTCGTGGAAAAAGTAGACTTTGTGACAAGCCCCGGCTACATATACGGATCCGGTGGTCGTGAGAGAGCCAAACTCCCGCCTAACACCGGTCCTTACAAGATCATCACGAACCTCTGCGTGATGGGGTTTGACCAAGAAACCAAGCGGATGATGGTGGAAACCATTCACAGTGGAGTGACCAAAGAGGAGGTCGTGGCAGCCACGGGGTTCGAACTGCTGTGGTCGCCAGATCTGTCTGAGACAAACCCTCCGACTGAAACGGAACTCCGAATTCTGCGCGAGGAAGTTGACCCCATGAGGGTGATCATCGGAAGACAAGCTGTATAGCCAACGCTTGGCACTCAAGATGGACCGACCATGTGTCGGGTCTACTTGGATGCAGACGTTGAGTGCAACACCTGGTCGCAATGGTTGGATGCAACACTTGACTGCAAGACCTGGGCGCAATGGTTGGATGCAACACCTGAGTGCAGCACCTGCGCGCAATGGTCGGATGCAACACTTGACTGCAAGACCTGGGCGCGATGGCTAGATGCAGCAACTGGATGCGACGGTTGGACGCGACGTCAGTAACGAGTACCGCCAAGAAACAGCCTGAGACTCATTCTCAGGCTGTTTTTGTCGCCTAATCCTATTACGTCTTGAGGTGCTGCCATATTGCAGGACCAAGAAGCCGCCGGAACGAAGGAGAGAATTGGAAAAGCATACATCGAAGAGCATATTGGCGCCCAGAGTCCCGGCCAAGCCTTGATCAAGTCCCACTGAGCACGGTAACACGGTCCCATAGCCTATTGTGAAAGGAGAGTTCACCGTTGAGAAGAGCTGTGATTGTAAGCGCCGTTAGGACCCCGATTGGCACCTTCGGAGGGGCGATATCCCAGGTAGGGGCAGCAGATCTAGGTGCCGTAGCCATAAAGGGGTGTCTTGAGCGGATATCTTTGGACCCTTCTTCCGTTGATGAGGTGATATTGGGCAACGTGCTACAGGCCGGCCAAGGCATGAATGTGGCTCATCAGGCCGCGCGAAAGGCAGGTATTCCCCAAGAAGTGCCATCAATGACAGTAAACAAAGTCTGCGGATCAGGGCTGAAATCTGTGGCTCTGGCTGCGCAAAGCGTAATGATGGGCGAGGCCGACATAGTGGTGGCCGGCGGAACCGAAAACATGGACATGGCCCCATATCTGCTTGACAAGGGCAGATATGGCTACAGAATGGGTCACGCGCACCTGATTGATGGAATGATCAGGGACGGTCTGTGGTGTGCCCTCACCGATGCCCATATGGGCGTGACCGCCGAAAATGTGGCCGAACGCTGGGGAATAACCAGAGCCATGCAGGATGAATTTGCTGCAGCCAGCCAGAATAGAGCAGAAAACGCCATTAAACAGGGCAAATTTGCCGACGAGATCGTGCCGGTGGAGGTCCCCCAAAGAAGGGGCTCCCCCATCGTGTTCGATCAAGATGAACATCCCCGCTTCGGAACCACCGTTGAAAAACTCTCTGCACTACGTCCGGCCTTCAAGCAGGGGGGCACTGTCACCGCGGGCAACGCGTCGGGCATAAACGATGGCGCGGCAGCTGTAGTAGTCATGTCCCAAGAAAAAGCGGAATCCATGAGGCTAACCCCCATGGCTTGCATAGAATCTTGGGCTGCCGCAGGTGTGGACCCCGCGTTCATGGGTGTGGGGCCGGTTCCCGCCACCAAGAAAGCCCTGGCCAAGGCAGGGCTGGATCTATCCGACATAGACCTAATAGAGGCAAACGAAGCTTTTGCGGCCACGAGTCTGGCAGTCCAGAAGGAGCTTGACTGGGACCCCGGGATTGTCAACGTCAATGGAGGCGCCATAGCTCTGGGCCACCCCATAGGTGCGAGCGGAACCCGCATCCTAGTCACCCTTCTGCACGAGATGATCAAGAGGGAATCCAAGCATGGGTTGGCCACCCTATGCATAGGAGGCGGAATGGGTTTCAGCATGGTCGTAACACGGTAACACGGAAGTGAAGGCCGTTGCCCCATACAGCTTGACGGACTCAGTGTTGCATAGCCTTTATTATCTTGGTATGATAGGCAGCACACAATCTAATCGATCTATCCCAGTTCAAGTCCGTATCCATGCGGGCAAGCGACTTGGGAACAGCAGAACACAGTCCATGAGAGGGAGGAGTAAGTGGGAGTTCTCCCCCAGAGAGCGAGACCTAGTGGTGAGAGTCTCGTGGGAAGAAACCACTGAAGGTCGCCCTTGAGACCCCAGGCGGAAACGCTTGGGCGTCTTAGCCGCGTTAAGGCCATGAGAGCCGGCTCTTTGGAAGAAGCCACCGAATCCGAGCCGGAAACAAGGTGGTACCACGAATTAGGCCCCTTCGTCCTTGTGATGAAGGGGCCATAAATTTGAAGAAGGTGGTACGGATGAACCAACCTCTAGCCAAAGCTTACGAACCCAAGTCATTTGAGAACAGGTGGTATCAATACTGGATGGAAAACCACCTGTTTAAGGCTCAAGTCCGTCCGGGCAAGGAGAAGTTCAGCCTGGTTATCCCGCCGCCCAACATCACGGGCTCCCTCCACATTGGCCATGCTTTGGATGAGACGCTACAGGACATCATCGTTAGATACAACCGCATGCTGGGGAAGGAGACTCTCTGGGTACCCGGAAGCGACCACGCTTCGATCGCCACTCACGCCAAGATCGAGGAGATGCTGGCATCTGAGGGTACCAATCGTTGGGAGTTGGGCCGTGATAGGTTCATGGAGCGAGCATGGGAATGGAAAGAGAAGTACGGACACATCATCTCGGACCAGATAAAAGCTCTCGGCGCGTCCTGCGACTGGTCACGGGAGCGGTTCACCATGGACGAAGGATGCTCCCGCGCTGTAACCGAGGTATTCGTCCGCCTGTACGAAAAAGGGCTCATATACAAAGGTAACTATATGGTCAACTTCTGCCCCAAGTGTCACACCGTCATTTCTGACATCGAAGTTGAGCACGAGGAGTCGGAATCTTCACTGTGGTATATCCGTTACCCACTGGAGCCCGCGCAAGACCGCGATGCTTCCGATATGTCCGATGTGGCCGACATCAAATACATTCAGGTAGCCACAACAAGGCCCGAAACCATGTTGGGCGACACAGGGATCGCCGTTAGCCCAAAGGACTCTCGATACAAAGACCTCGTGGGCCGACACGCGATCTTGCCTTTGGTGGGAAGACGTCTACCGATCTTCGAAGATGATCGCGTAGATCCTGCCTTCGGCACTGGCGCGGTCAAAGTGACACCCGCCCACGACCCAGATGACTTCGAAATGGGAAAGGCTCACAACCTCGAATCGGTGTCCGTCATCGACACTCACGGCAGAATGACCCCTGCCGCGGGAAGATACGCCGGGATGGACCGGTTTGAGTGCCGCAAAGCCCTGTTGAGGGATCTGGAAGAAGGCGGTTACCTGGTGAAAACAGAGCCATACAGACTGTCAGTAGGACACTGTCACAGATGCGATTCGGTGGTTGAACCACTGGTTTCTGAGCAGTGGTTCGTCCGCATGAAACCGCTGGCCGAACCCGCTTTGAGAGCGGTGCGAGAGGGCGCCATCGGATTCGTACCCGACCGGTTCACCAAAGTCTACGAGAACTGGATGGAGAACGTGAGAGACTGGTGCATTTCCAGACAGCTTTGGTGGGGGCACAGAATACCCGCTTGGTATTGTCAAGATTGCGGGGAGACCATCGTCTCCCGAGAGACCCCAACCAAGTGTCCCCATTGCCAGGGCCCCCTCAAGCAAGATGAAGACGTTCTGGACACTTGGTTCTCGTCGGCGCTGTGGCCATTCTCCACGCTAGGATGGCCCGACGATACGGAGGATCTGCGGTACTTCTTCCCCACCGACGTCCTGGTGACGGGGTACGATATCATCTTCTTTTGGGTGGCCAGAATGATCTTCTCATCCATTGAACACACGGGCAAGGTGCCGTTCCGCCACGTGGTCATCCACGGAATGGTGAGGGACGAGTTCGGACGGAAAATGTCCAAGAGCCTAGACAATGGCATCGATCCCCTCGAGGTAGTGGATAAGTACGGAGCGGATGCGCTGCGGCTGTCACTCATCTCCGGGACGTCGATGGGAAACGACATGCGCCTTTACGACGAGAAAGTTGAGGGCGCCAGGAATTTCTGCAACAAGCTCTGGAACGCAGCTCGATATTGCCTTCTCAACATGGAAGGGGTAGATCCTGCCAAGAAGGTGCGACCAAAAGGCATCGCCGGCAGGTGGATTCTCACTAGACTGGAGCGCACGGTGAAAACGGTAAGAGATGCCCTTGACCGCTTTGAACCGGGAGAGGCTATCGGGTCCATTGTGGATTTCGTGTGGAACGAGTTTTGCGACTGGTACATTGAGATATCCAAGGAAGATATGATCGATCCCTCCCTGCAAGAAGAGACCAAACAGGTTCTCTGGACGGTTCTGAGAGGCTCTTTGGCCCTCTTGCACCCCTTCGCGCCTTTCATCAGCGAAGAGCTGTGGAACCACTTGCCTGGACGACAAGAGGGTCCCCAGGGAAGCCTGGTTGTCTCGGCATATCCCGAGCCAGGCACGTACACCCTTGACGAGGAGGCCGAAGAGGCTATGGAAACCCTCATCGAGGTCACAAAGTCTATCCGAAACATGCGCGCCGAAGTCAACATCCCAACCGGCAAGAAAGCTCGGGCGATCTTAGTGGCCGGCGAACCTTCTCGGTGGCAGGAAACGTCCAGATACATCAAGAGACTGGCTTGGGCCGAGCCGGTGGAAATAGTGGACCGGGACGGCGATAGACCGGAATACCGCCAAGCTTTAGCATCAGTGGCTAAAGACATCGAGGTATATCTCCCTCTGGCAGGGCTCATAGACTTGGACAAAGAAATCGCCAGGTTAGAAAAGGCGCTGGCAGACCTTCAGAGGGATCTGGAGAGGACCCAATCTCGGCTGACAAACGATGACTTCCTGGCCAAGGCGCCCCAAGAGATCATTGCGGCTCAGCAGAAGAGATATGAGGAAGGCAAATCGAAAGCCGAGACTCTGAAACAAAGGGTCAAGATGCTGAAGGGCGTTAGGCCATAATCTCTGGGTCTTGCCCGGACACGATAATGTCAGGAGGCAGAGCATTATCCATGGACACGCTTTATGAAAAGACGCTTGATTGGATCCACGGGACAGCACGGTTTGGATCAAAACTAGGCCTGGAACGGATTCTCCGCCTCCTGACAATTCTAGGGAATCCTCAAAATCGGGTGAAGTTTCTTCACGTTGCCGGAACCAACGGAAAGGGCTCGGTGACAGCGATGCTGGCGTCTGCCCTTCATACAGCCGGTTATCGCACGGGCATGTTCATCTCACCGTACCTTGAGGACTTTCGAGAGCGCATCTCCCTCAACGGCATGATGATTGAAAAAAAAGCCCTGATCAGAGTAGGTCAAGCCGTCAAATCTGCTGTGGAACAGGCTATTAATGAAGGCTCCGATCAACCCACCGAGTTCGAAATCGTTACGACAGCTGCCTTCTTGTACTACGCACAAGAGGTTTGCGATTACGCAGTCATGGAAGTTGGCCTGGGAGGCCGTTTCGACGCCACCAATGTGATTACGCCTCTGGTATCAGTGATCACCACGATATCCCACGACCACACCGACAGGCTCGGGGATACTCTCGGGAAGATAGCCTTCGAGAAAGCCGGTATCATTAAACCCGGAGTGCCTGTGGTAACGGGGGTGACTGAACCCGAACCTTTCGACGTTATCAAGACGATAGCCAAAGAAAAGGGATGCTCGTTGACAACGGTGGGAGAAGTCGGCTCCGGGACAGACGTTACTTGGTGCGAGGTTTCGCGGTTTGTAGACGGGCAGGTCATTGATGTCGTTGGCCCGGGTTTTGAGCACCGGGGCCTTCGGGTTCCCCTATTGGGTAAGCATCAACAGCAGAACGCCGCCATAGCCGTAGCAACGTTGGAGACGGCCATGGCACTACCTGAATCGCCCATCTACATTGATAGGATGGCTATCGCTGCGGGGATCGCCAAGACTGTTTGGCCTAGTCGTTTAGAAGTATTGTCCAAGAAGCCGTTGGTGATCTTGGACGGCGCTCATAACCCCGCAGGGGCTAAAGCGCTCTCAGAAGCTATGAAGGACATTCCCCGCAAGAATCTCATCTGCGTTTACGGCATCCTAGAGGACAAGTCATATACCGAGGCAACCGCCCACATCGCACCCATCTGCGAAAAAGTGATCCTGACAAAACCCGCAACTCCTAGAGCCCTGGACCCGGCAATTCTCAAGCTCGAGGTAGAAAAACACATGAGCAGAAACTCACGCTCGGGCGTGAAAGAGATCTTCGTTGAACCCGATATGCAGAAGGCTTTCAACTTGGCTCTAAGCAAGGCTGATACAGACGACGCCATTTTGTGCTGCGGATCGCTGTACCTTGTGGGGCCGTTGAGAACTCATATAAGGAAGCACCTTGGCGTTATGTAAACTCACTGGACCGTGTCTTGACGGCGCATACACCGACTGAAGCCTTACATCTGCAACAGGCTTGGCATTAGTGGACGACGGCAGGAATATCCTTCTACGAGAGACAAGACTAGATGGAGCGGACGAAGAAAAGGGTTCGAAAAAGAGGGTCCATCGAGCATTTGGGAGGTGCGAATTCGATGCGGAGAACCCGTCTGGGCCAAGCCCGCGCGCTTTCGAGCAAATTGATGTTTGTTCTGATCGCCTTGGCCTTCGTAGGCTCAGGATATCTAATCGGCAGGTACTTTCTGGCGTCACTATTGCAGAGGACTCCAGAAAACGGTCACCCTGTGATCACCCCGCCGGATGGTGGCGTTGGCAACGGCACAACTACCCCCATCACTGCTAGCATCCAACTAAGCCCATTGACCCTGTATAAGGTTCAGATCGGGGCCTATTCAACCAGAGACAACGCCGAAAGGACCGCCAATGCGGCACTTGACAAAGGTGTCGGAGCCGCAGTAATGAGCCCGGATCCCCTGTACAAGGTTTACTGCGGACTGGCAGGGTCCAAAGACGCTGCTACCAGAATGGCGACCGACACTGAGCCTAAGTTGACAGGTTCTGTGATCGGCAAGGACGACAAACTCTATGTTGGCTCGCTTGATGTGGAAACAAAGTCTTTCAGCATAACAGGGCCGAAAACTCAGGTTGAGGCCATCCAGGATGCCTACGACAAGGCTGACATGGCGATTCTGTCACTTCTCTCGTTCTGGGACTCCAAGACCACCGGCCAAGGCAGTCAGGTGACTCTCAGCACCATGGCCACCGACCTTGCCACGGTCAAGACCACTCTTAGCGCGTTTGAGCCCGACACGAACCTGAAGAAGTCCTACGACAGCGCAGTGGCGATAATCGCGGCTCTGGAAGATGCGGTGAGGGCCGCCAACGAAAGCGTAGGTGGCGATGGAGTCAAGTCAGCCACCGCCATGGCATCGTTCATGAACTCTGTGGACACTTTCATACAGGAAACCCAGAATCTCACTGAGTGATCTGATGGCGGACTCAACGCGCTCCTTAGCCTAACGGTCGGGTGCGCCTGGTTGGAGTTGGGGTTGTTGCACGGCTTCTATCTTGGTGTTAAAATCCATGGGTACCAGTTGTCTTGGTGGAGGTGCCGTATTGGCAAACGTAAAGTCTAGCGAGAAAGACGTGCGGAGGTCGCAGATCCGCCGAGCGCGCAACACAGCGATCCGCTCGTCCGTAAGAACCTACATCAGGAAGTACAGAGAAGCCGTGGCCACCCAAGATGAAGCCGCCATAGGAGATGCTTACCGGGCTGCTCAGTCTGTCATCGACCGCGCAGTAAACAAGGGCGTTCTGAAACCCAACACGGGCGCCAGGTACAAGTCGAGGTTGGCAGCGCTGCTCTAGTGCTCACCTGGGTCCATTGCGAGGTTGCCCGAGGAACATCTGAAGGCCTCCCGCATCAGTGGAACCGATCAAATGAATGGCCTGCATTTCCGCAGGTCATTTGCCTTCTGGGATGTCTAACAACATAGGGGTCTATAGTCCTGCTAGGGCCACCAGCAGGTATTCCATGCCGCTATCGGGGTCCATTTGCCCGGTCTTCACAGACTCATCAACTTCGCACAAGAGGCGGATGGCGGCCTCCAGCTGCTCATATGTCCACCGCCCTGATTGCTGTAGAGCTTTCCTAGCGGGATACGGGTGAACGCCTAGCATCTTGCCCAGGGAACTCTGGGGCACTCCTTTCTCTGAAGCCTCTTTGGCGCGCCACATGAGCCCAAAATGGGAAGAGAGCATGGACAACAGTAGGATGGGATTAGTTGCTCTGGACTTTAGGTCCCAGAACTCGGACAGAGCCAAGGAAGGATTCTTAGTGGCCACTGCGTCAACAAAGGCAAACGCATTCTTCTCGGGGTCCTCTGAGACGCACGCCTCTACAACGGCAGATGTCACCATGGAAGTAACCCCTGCTCCCCCTCTGGAAGTATCCTTCTTGGGATCTTCAGACTTCATGTAGAGGCGAATCTTCTCTATCTCTTTCTCAAGACGGACAAGGCTCCTGCCCACAGTCAGTATCAGGCTGTCCATAGCATCGCCCGTGATCCTGAGCCCCGACTTCTTCAGTTCGTCTGTAATCCAGTGAGAAGTCTCCGCGAAACTTGGCTCGGGAGCCTCAAGAACAATACACCCCATACTCTGCCACCGTTCCAAGAAGTCCTTAGAGGCAGGGTTATCCTTAGAAACACACGAAAGGACCAGGGCGTTTCCCGGACTCATGTACTCAGGGGGCGAAACCTTCTTTCCTCCCACAGCAAAGAGCGAGGATGCGTCCGGAATCACCCAGAGCTTGGGTCCGAAAAACGACGGCTGAGCCAACACATCTCTGATCTCATCCCAAGTGGTCTCGTCTCCGGCCAAAATCTCTTTGTCTCCGCCAAAAGACGATGACACGGCTTCTATGAGCCTCTGATGCCAGTAGACTTCCTCTCCAAACACAAGATAACCGGGGCAGGTTGAAACAGCCTGCCTCCCGAATTTCACCAGGTAAGCACTAACCCTTTCGGTCACCGAAACACTCCTCTATCACGTTTGACCACCGCATTCCCATATTGCGCTCTTTCTACCTACCCCATGGTATCGCTATTTCGGATGGGGGAAAGATGCCAAGTACAGGGACCGAACCACCAGCACTTTTTCGATCGCTTGACCGTCTCGCCTCTTCACCCTGCATGTTTCAACAAGAAGCCCTGGATTCTTCCCCTCTTCAGGGAACTCCTTAAGGATAGCCGGCTCCAGTTGGTATGTGTATCCATCTTCTTCCCCATAGACGCGGACCGCAACTAGGCCTTCTTCTACCCAAGCGCCAAATACAACGGGACAATCCTTTCCGTTCCTAATCTTGAGATCGAGGTATGCCCAAGCGACCGCTGCGTCAAGTCCCGGCTCCACGTAGTCAACCGGGATTCCGTGTGCGTGGATTTCCTGGAAATCTAACCCAGCTTGGGCAGCGGCATTGAACAAAGTTGTAGTGACCTGACAGATGCCTCCCGCGAGACCCGGTTCCAGGTGATCGCCCACCACAACATTGGCATACCTGTAGCCCTTAGCTTCAGTTCTCTCGCCTGCTGTTTTGTTGAAGCTGTACACCTCACCGGGCCAAAGCACCTGCCCATGCACGGCCTCGGCGGCCAATGCCAAGTTGACATTCCTATCTGTTTCGGTAACGTCATACTGGGTCGAGAACTCAGACAATAAAGTCAGTCGTGGCAATTCACGTGAATCGGGAGCCTCCGCCGGCCGAGCTTTCACATCCAGCCGCGTGCCAGTAAGTAGATCCAAAGCGTCACGCACATCTTGGGGAGTCACAGTCTGTCCTTGCATCGGGGGCAGTACTTGGAGTTCTTTGCCGTCGAATCCGTATCGGGCCGCCATAGGAGATACTGAAAGGTTTTCGGCCACTTTGGCCAAAACTCCGTCAAAGTCGGAGGACACATATTGGGCAGGAGCCGCCAACACCTTCTGAGGCCCTTTTCTTAGAGCCGACACCGGAAGGATCCGCGGTCTAGACACGACATGCTGCTCGACGCTATCTCTCAGAGAGGATTCATCCAGAAGAATCTTCAACTCATGGGAAGTCACCTGACATACCCTATCGCCCGCCACAAACTCCAGAGGACCGTCTTGGATCTCCTTCGCCCTGTCCAGCACGGCCTTTACGGCCTCGGTCGGGGAAAGACCCCCCAAAGGCACTCCGAGCACCCAAACGTTCTCACCAATAACCTCCTGGCGCATCAATACTCCGGCAATGATGAAAAAGAAGATCAGAGCCCCTGCCAGTACCAGTACAGGACGCCTGCCGCGGCGCCTTCGTTGGATCACTCTGACTCTCATTAGTCTCACTCCAACCTGAAAATTCGACCCAATCTTCCAAGTTTCCTACCGCCGACATACGAGAATACTCGAAATTGCCCACCAATCGCTGTGGCCTCTACCGCCCCGTCTCGGTCAGTTCGAAAGACTATTGACCCTCCTGATTCCAGGCACTCCACAACATCCGGTGATGGGTGCCCGTACGAATTCGACCCCACCGAGATGACAGCCACACACTCGGGCCCGCCGGAATACAAGTCCGGTACGAGACCGTCCACGCTCCCGTGGTGGGGCACCTTGACTATCCTTTGGGCCCCAGTCCTAGCCTCTCCAAACGAGGTGCGCTCAAGATATTCGGAGATCAAAGGGGCGGGCAAGTCTGCCCAGAACTCCACAATAGCCTCACCGGCCCGCAAGAATAGAGCCAAGCACGCTTCATTGCCACCGGCTGAAGGGCTTGTCCCAACTGAACCCAAAGGTTCTGCCACTAATCTAAGACTTCCCATGGCAAAGAGAGTTCCCGAACCTCGTGGTTCTACTGTGGGAATATCTCTTCGCCCAAGACTCTCTTGAAGCTCTCGGGCCGTGCCGGGCATTGTTACCAACGTTCCCACATCAAATTCTGCGCACAGTGCCCGAGTCCCACCCGCATGATCGCTGTGAAGGTGAGACAAGACACACAGATCGATCCTTTTCACTCCGCTGAACCGGAGGTACGGAAGAACAAATCGTTGGAATTGGGTCTCGGTACCGGTATCCACCAATATGCAGACGTCTTTGTAGCGGATCACGGCCGAATCCCCTTGTCCGACGCTGAGAAATACTACTTTGGGCCACTGAGGGTAGGCGCGGAACCAGGCACAGACTGAGAGACTGAACGCGGCCACTAGAACGAGGATCTTGCGAATTTGGCCTCGGTTACCCACTATTGAAGCCAACGTCGCATTAGGTTGACCCCTCCCACCTTTCCACTCCCGGCATGCCTCAAGATGCCAAGCCCAAAGTGCCAGGAGTCCGTACCACGAGACTATCTCCCCCCACGATAGAGCGGGAAACGATACAGAAGCCAACGGAATTCTGGAAACCAGCGAGACCAAGGCCACAACACCTCTGGATATCAGGTAGGGAATCCACCCCAAGACCGTCATGCCCCAAGGCAACGCTAAGATGAACAAGACCAGGATTGCCACGGAAGATACCACGGACGCCCACAATCCTCCCGCCACAAGGCCCGCTGCTGATACTTCCCGGAAATGCCGGGTCATCAAAGGCACGAGCATGGCCACCATGCCCAGGATGCCAGAACGCCAATACCGGCGTCCAAACCAAGCTCCCAGTGCACCTGCAAGACTCAGGTTGACTCCCACGTCTCCTATGGGACAGGGAATTGCCCATGCAACCAGGAGTGTCCCAACCGATAGTGCCGCCAATGGGTCGTACTTCCTACGCACCATAGGCGCTCCAAACCGCATGGCAACCGACACCGACGCCCGTATGGCACCCGCCGTCTGGCCGGACAGCCAGACCATAGTTGCGGCGGAAGCCATGGCTAAGAGCCTGGACATCTTGTACTTTTTGGTTGCCCTTTGCACAAGGGAAAAGGTGGCCCAAGAGACGGCATCCACGTGGAACCCGGTTAGACTCAAGAACCTCCGCAAACCCGAACGCTCGAAGTCATCTTGGGTCTTTTCATCGAGTTCGCCGTCGTCTGCCAACAACATGGCCTGTATCACCGCAGCATCTTCCGGAGGAAGTGAGGTATTCAGCAGGTTCCGCACCGACCCGCCCAACTGGACTCTCGCTCTGATTGCTCCCTGTCGTAGGATCAAGAACCACGACCAAGACCGGTGCGCTTGCTCAGTCAAGGACAAAGGCGAGGGGTGCCCATCAAGAAGCGACAGAATCCTCTTTGATAGAAGATATCGTCGGTAATCGAATTGTCCGGGATTCATTGCGGGCTCAGGGACGGTGAGGCGTCCCGTTACGGACACAACATCTCCTGCCCGCACCCTGAGGGAATCTGGCGCCACCCTTGTCCTCACGATCACTCTGTGTCCGGCAAAGCATACAACAGGTGAATCCGGGGCGATAGGGCCGGAAGTCTCACCGGCCATGTCGCGCGTTCCTCCAGCTACACGAGCATCGAGCACCAATACAAGAAGACTACTGCCTGCGCCCATGACCTTAGGGGAATCCAAAGCAAGCGCCATCACCGATAGGGGACGCCCGTCGGAAGCCAGCCCGGAAACGGTATGCATGTCTCTGCACCAATGGAGCCCCCGGCCAAACCCCAGCGCAAACGCTCCAAGAGTCAGGACCAGGGCAACCGTTGGCCGTACCTTGCCCGGGAAACTCGATGCTTTGGACAACGCTCTAAACAAGAACGCTAACCCGGCGCAAAGCAACAGGAATCCAACAATCCATTGTAGTCTATGGTGAGAGACATGGTCTAAGATACATGGCGTGGCTGACAACCGATGTGGAAGGCTGGCCCCGACTAGGGCTGCCACCGATGGCCAGAGAAGGGGCCTGTAGTGTCTAACGTGTCGGAGGGGTGAGCAGGCAGACCCAACAATTCCTGTATCGTTGCCAATGCTGTCGCTTCGCGGTAGCCTGCTGCCATCACCGGCAAAGGCAGAAGCCCAACGAGCCGCGCGGAGAACAAAACGAAAAAGCGGTGTCACACGAAAGACTTCGCCGACACCGCTTACAAATCCTACCAGATGGGAGAGATAAAATGCGCCACCCCGTGTCTTCGGCAGAGTGCCTGCTAATCGCTCCTCAAGGCCTCTGCGGGCAAGAGCCTTGAGGCTCTAAACGCCGGGTACACCCCAAAAAGGAAACCAACCAGAATGGAGAACCCGAAGGCAATGATGACCGAGGTGGGGGTGACATAAGTCATGGGTCCCATTCGAGCCACCACTTTTGCCGCAGCGATACCCGTACCGACCCCTAGGAGTCCCCCAAAAGAGCACATCAAGGCCGATTCCGCGAGGAACTGAACTAGAACCATATACCGCTTGGCACCAACCGCCATGCGCAAACCGATCTCCCTCGTCCGTTCGGCTACAGCCACCAACATTATGTTCATGACACCAATTCCGCCCACTAAAAGGGCGACTCCTGCAATGGCTCCCAGCATCAAGGTCATGGTCCTGGTGGATTTCTGTACTTCATCCAGCATGGACTGCTGCGTCCACACTTGACCCCAGTCCGGCCCCCAGCGGGACTCCATAATCCTTTCAACTGTAACTTGCACGATGGGTACAGTGTCATGGCTTCTCGCCTTCATGTATACCTGATCGATCTTATTGGTTCCCCGTTGCCTTTGGGCCACCCCAATCGGCACGAAAATCTGATGGTCAACGCCTTCCCCCAGGTACTGGCCCTTTTCCTCAAGAACACCCACTATCTCGTGGGGTCTTTGGTCAATACTCAGCATCTTCCCGATGGGGTTGCGCCCGGCGAACAAATCTTGCATCACTTGCCATCCGATAACCGCTACGGGACGGTTGACTTCCTCTTCGCCAGCCGTGAAGAACCTGCCCAAGTACAGGTCGTGTTCCCGTAGTTTGGGAAAAACCCCGGTCACGCCCAGTACACTCGTCCACCGTTCTTTTCCCTCGTAGGTGACCTGCCCTCCCGCTTGAACCACGGGCATGATCATCTCCATGTCGGGAACTCTGGCCTTCAAGTCTTCTAATTGATCGACCGTCATTCGAGCATCCCACCGCCACATATAAAGCTGGAGGATGTTGGTTCCCATGCTCTCAAGATTGGCCGTGACTTCTTTTCGCGCACCCTCACCGATGGATACCAAGGTGATAACAGAAGCCACGCCGATGATGACTCCAAGCATGGTCAAGGCGGAGCGCATTTTGTTGCTGGCTACCCCGCGAAAAGACATTGACAGTAGGTCAAAGAAGCGCACCTTTCAGTCCCTCCTTTTGGACCGGTCCATGAATAGCCACGACTTCACCAATTTGGCGGCTTTCATGCTCTCTTGTCTAGAACATGGGCTTAACCACGCCACCCTGGCCGGGCTGCTCCTTGGACATGCCTACTACAACCTCTTGACCTTCGGTCACGCCTTCGATGATCTCGGCGAAGGTATCGTTCATGACACCAACCTGGACTTCAACTGGGACTCTGCCGCCCTTTTCGTCCTTGAGGTCCACAAGCCACTTGTCGTCTTCCTTGTATAGTGCTTCTACAGGGCACAAGATCACATCGGACTTCTTGGAGACGAAAATCTGCGCTTCGGCGCCCATTCCAGGCCGCAGGAATCCGGGATTCATGAGGGAAACGGCTATGTTAAATGAGGCCATACCATCTCTGGGATCGCCTTTGGCGCCGATTTCGGACACTTGGCCCTCGCACTCTTGCTGACCCTGAGGACCCCAGACGATAATCTTGGCAGTCTGCCCGGTAGTCACCTTTGGGACATCGATCTCGTCCACGCGAAGCATGAGGTTCATGGAGTCAAAATTGGAAACCCGTGTGACGAGTTGACCCATGCCAACGGTCTGCCCCGGCACTATATTACGCCCGAAAGCGTAGCCATCCATAGGGCATATAACAGTGAGGCTTTGCATCTGGGATCGAAGATCTTCCAGTTCTACCAGAAGCTGCTTAAACTCAATCTGCCCGGTCATTGCCTGAAGTAGAGCCTCTCCGGGCTCGTATTCAAGTATTGGGTCTCCCGCACTGACCATCATGCCGTCTTTCACCAGAACCCGCTTGACTCTGCCGGAAAAAGGAGCCAGCACAGTCTCATCGGAGCCAAAGGCGGCGATGGTGGCCTTCTGCTGAAACTCGCCCTGGGGACTGTGGAACGTGAGGAGGCCGGTGTCGTCCACCTTCAGAAGACCGGGATTTGACATCTCTACCCACGTATCGTAATAGTACGTGTCTTGCCCAGCGATTGGATTGGGATCCGCTTTGATGACTATTCCCGGCTGTTCTCCATCAAACCGATCGGGTCGAAATGTAGTCTTGGTGCCAACTTGGATTCGGTCAAAGAGAGGCTTCGGCAATTGCAGCTTGATGACCAACCGCTGATCGTCTACGACCCGGCACACGACTCCTGAAGCCGTGGACCCGGCCCCAACTGTCAAACCCGTTACACGGCCCTGGGTCGGACTCCGAAGGGTTAGAGCTGCCTGGGGATCGACATTGGCTACATCTTCCGGCATTACCCCAAACGCCTTGGCCAGTTCCAACCTCTTGGCGTCAAGTCTTATCTCTTTCTGCATGATCTCTAGTTGCAGAGAGCCCGGGTCAATAGTTGCCAGTACCTGACCCTTGAACACTTGCTGGCCATCCTGGAACGAGACTTCCTTGACTACTCCCCTTGCGCCGGTTATTACATCCTGCTCTTCGGAAGCTTGCAGCATGCCCCAGCCACGCACTACTACTTCGATATCTCCTCTGGTCACGGGTTTAGTGGCCATGACCAACTTCCCAGAACCGTCACCTTGAGACAGAGCCTTTACGCCCCAATAGCCCAAACCCGCGATACCAAGCACCACGACAGCCACAACAAGCCATCTGACAGGAAATCGACGCACGCATTATTCCTCCCCCACAAGCGCACTCTAGAGGTATTCCAGTTATCATCTGCCATGATCCTCCAATGAAGTGTAGACGCAACACCTTCCGATTTGTTCCCGGTCCGATCGGAAAGGCGCACATACAAGAAGGACCCGGGAGAATCCCCGGGCCCTCTGAACACACTCTGTCGCTCCAGATGCGTCCGAATCGATTGACTTGTAAGTCCCTAGTAATCCATATCGGGAGTATGCGGGTAAGGAGGTGCTTTTTCCTTCTCGGGCTTCTCCGCGATAAGAACTTCTGTGGTAAGGACCATAGAAGCCACCGAAGCAGCGTTCTCGAGAGCAGATCTGACGACTTTCAGAGGATCGACGATGCCGTGAGCAGCCAAATCCATAAACTCTCCTGAGACCACTTCCAGGCCCCAGCCAGTCTTGCCGCTCTCCTTCACCTTCTCGACTATCACTGAACCCTCAAGACCTGCGTTGGTGCAGATCTGACGAAGGGGCTCTTCCAGGGCGCGCCTGACAATATCGACGCCTACCTTCTCGTCGCCTTTAGCCTCGACATCATCCAAGGCACTCTGCACGTTGATGAAGATAGTGCCTCCACCTGGAATCATGCCTTCTTCGACGCCTGCTCTGGTGGCGGCCAAAGCATCCTCAAATCGATGCTTCTTTTCCTTAAGCTCGGTTTCCGAGGCTGCTCCAACCTTAATGACTGCCACGCCGCCTGCCAGTTTGGCCAGACGCTCCTGCAGTTTCTCCCGATCGTAATCTGACTCTGTCTCTTCCAGTTCTCTGCGAATCTGGGCGATACGAGCGTCGATGTCCTTCTTATCGCCTTTACCCTCAACGATGGTGGTCTTCTCTTTGGCCACACGGACTCTGGCTGCTTGGCCAAGCATGTCGAGGTCGACATTCTCGAGTTTGACACCTATGTCCTCCGACAGGAACCGTCCACCGGTTAGGACTGCAATGTCTCCGAGCATGGCTTTGCGCCTATCGCCGAATCCGGGAGCCTTAACAGCGCAGACCTGCAGGGTGCCGCGAATCCTGTTCACCACCAAGGTGGCGAGAGCTTCCCCTTCGAGATCCTCGCTGATGATCAAGAGGGGCCTGCCTGAACGGGCGACTTTCTCCAAGAGCGGGAGAATGTCGGCAACGGCGCTGATCTTCTTCTCGTAAATGAGGATATAGGGGTTTTCTAGCTCCGCTTCCATCGTCTCGGTATTGGTTACAAAATAAGCCGAGTTGTATCCCCGGTCAAACTCCATGCCTTCAACGACATCCACTGTGGTTGACGTGCCCTTGGACTCTTCGACGGTAATGACTCCGTCTTTGCCTACTTTGTCCATGGCTTGGGCAATGAGGTCGCCAATCTCCTTGTCGTTCCCGGCGTTTGCGGCTATGTGTGCGATATCATCCTTGCCCTCGACGGGAGTGGCAAGCTTCTTCATGGCTTCTACGGCAGCGGCCACTGCCTTGTCGATGCCTCTCTTGATGAAGATGGGGTTGGCGCCGGCAGTAACGTTCTTCAGACCTTCTCTGACGATTGCCTGAGCTAACACCGTTGCGGTAGTTGTGCCGTCTCCTGCAACGTCGTTGGTCTTAGACGCCACTTCCTTGCAAAGCTGAGCGCCCATGTTCTCATTGGGGTCGGTAAGCTCGATTTCCTTGGCCACCGTCACTCCGTCTTTGGTGATGACAGGTGAGCCAAACTTGCGGTCTAGTACTACGTTTCTTCCTTTGGGCCCAAGGGTGATCTTGACTGCGTTGGCTACGGCATTGACTCCCGCTTCCAGAGCCTTTCGGGCCTCGAGATCGTACGTGATCATCTTTGCTGGCACTTCTCTAAATCCCTCCTAGCGTAGGATGCCCGGCCTACTCCTTGATGGCCAGGATGTCGCTCTCACGGACAACGAGATACTCTTCGCCGTCTATTTTCACTTCGCTGCCGGAATACTTGGAGTAGACAACTCTGTCTCCGACTTTGACCTCAGGCGCAAGTCTAGTTCCGTTATCTAGGACCTTGCCCGGCCCTACCGCGACGACTTCGCCCTCCTGCGGCTTGTCTTTGGCTGTGTCGGGGAGAACTATACCTCCTTTAGTCGTCTCCTCCATCTGGACGGGCTTTAAGACTACTCGGTCAGCCAGTGGTTTTAGCACCAAAGAGAACCCCCTTCTTGATGTTGTGAGTACGAGTAACCTTGTTATTAGCACTCGTGGTCTGCGAGTGCTAACGATGAGTATTATATTGGGTGCCCAAGACTCTTGTCAACAATGCCCAAGGAGAATTGATGCTCCATTGGTGCTAGATTCCTTTGCCCGGTAGAACCTATCTCGAGATCTGGAGAATCCCAGTACGCCAAGAATGGCCCAACTCGCCGGTTAGCTCGTCGATCACTGTGTCTCCTCCACAGGTTCTAACCTTGAGGGACTCGCCACCAACTCTTCCCAAGACTGCAAGAGGCACACCCATACGGTGGCAAAGGTCTCGGACATCCTGTTCGCGCTCGCCGTCAAAGGTCACAATAACGGCGGAATTGCACTCACCGAAGAGCATCGCGTCTGGACGAGGATCTCCTTCTTCGGCAGAAGACTCAGACGACCCAACCGAACACCCAGTATTACCCAGAGATACCTCCGCCCCCTGGGCACCCTTCATCCCCAGAATGCAGCACTCGGCCAGCGCCACGGCCAAGCCGCCCTCCGACAGGTCCTGAGCGGACTTCAGCAATCCCTGCTTGCCGCCTTCCTCCAGCACTTGTAAGAGTCGCCTCTCAAGACCCAGATCGGGATCTCTTGGGCTGCCCGTAACAAGGCCATGCACAGTATCCAGGTATTCGCTTCCCGCCAAAGACCGTGCACCAGGACTTACCTTGCCCAAGAGACCAATCAGGTCTCCCGGACTCTTGAAACCGGGGGTAAGGTGGCGGCGTACGTCTTCCAATATGCCCAACATGCCGATAATCGGGGTGGGATAGACGGCATCTCCCTCTGTCTCGTTATAGGCACTGACGTTTCCACCGGTAACGGGCGTCTGCAAGACTTCACACGCCTCGGCCATGCCTTCCACGGCCTCTTTTATCTGCCAGTAGATCTCGGGTTTCTCGGGATTTCCGAAATTGAGACAGTTGCTGATGGCTACAGGTCTTGCGCCTGTGATGGCAACATTTCTGGCGGCTTCTGCCACTGCCCATTTTGCGCCCGTCCTTGGGTTGAGGTACACAAGTCTGCCGTTACAATCGGTAGATAGCACGATGGCACGGTTGGTACCCTTCACCCGGACAACCGCCCCGCTACCCACAGGAGGGCCTGACACGGTGTCGCTGCCGGCCATATAGTCAAACTGGCGGTACACAGGCTCTTTAGACGCGATATTGGGCGAAGCCAGGAGACGTTTGAGAATGCTGCCAAACTCCTCGAATCGGGGAACTGGCACGTTATCCCAACAGAAACTCGCCTTTTGAGCAATGTACGAGGGTTCAGCCCACGGGGGATCGTATTGGGGTGCCCCTTCGGCCAACAGTGACACTGGAATTGAGGCGACTAACGCCCCATCGTCAAAAACCTGAAGCTCGCCTGTGTCGGTAACACGCCCTATAGGAACTGCATTGACGCCCCACTTCTTGCATATGGCTATGGCTTCTTCAACCCTATCATGGGTAACGATGACAAGCATTCGCTCCTGACTCTCCGACAGCATCACGTCATATGCTGTCATACCGTCTTCGCGCTTAGGCACTTGAGAAACGTCCAAAAGCAAACCCATACCCGCCCTGGCTGCTGTCTCAGCGCACGATGAAGTTATGCCCGCGGCACCCATGTCCTGAATGCCAACCACAACTCCGTTTTGCATCATCTCGAGGCAAGCCTCAATCAGGAGTCTCTCCATGAAAGGGTCACCGACTTGGACGTTAGGTCTCAAGGACTCGACGTCGTCCCCGAACTCCTCAGACGCAAAAGTACATCCGTGGATACCGTCGCGGCCCGTGGAGTGGCCTACAATCATGACCACGTTTCCGACGCCGTAAGCCCGCCCTTTGTGGAGATCTTTATGTTTCATGATTCCGGCGCACACCACGTTAACCAGAGGATTCTGCCTATAGGGTTCTGCAAAGAACACTTCACCGCCCACTGTGGGCACTCCAAGTGCATTTCCGTAACCGGATATGCCGGCTACAACCTTATTGAAGAGGTAATTGGACCGACGATCTTTAAGGGGGCCGAATCGTAAGGAATCCAGAAGCGCTACGGGCCGGGCGCCCATTGCAAGAACATCCCTGACGATCCCGCCTATTCCCGTTGCAGCCGCTTGATAGGGTTCCACAGCGCTGGGGTGGTTGTGAGATTCTATTTTAAAGGCGCACGCAAAGCCATCGCCAATATCTACCACACCGGCGTTTTCCCCGGGTCCCACCATAACCTTCTCGCCCTTTGTGGGAAGGCGTCTCAACAGCGACTTTGAGTGCTTATATGCGCAGTGCTCCGACCAAAGCACTGAAAACATACCAAGTTCGGTATAGTTGGGCTCGCGGCCCAGTCTTGCCACGATGGTCTCGTATTCGCTGTCCTTCAAGCCCATCTCTCGCCAAGCGGGCTCAGTGCTCGGGAGTTCGGGTTCATTTGACGGAAAGCCATTGGGCCTAGATTTGTTTTCGTCTGACATGTGTGCACCGCCCCTTCTTGGCCATGCTCTCGACTATCGATAGGAACAGGTTCTTGCCATGGTCGCCGCCCACCAACATATCAACGCATCTCTCGGGATGCGGCATGAGGCCCATGACGTTTCCTTCCGCGTTGATAATACCCGCGATGTTGTTCAGCGCCCCATTCGGATTGGCCTCTTCGGTGGCGTTTCCATCCTCATCAACATAGCGGAAAACCACCCGGCCAGAATCCTCAAGGTCTCTGATGACCTCGGGGGCTGCGTAGTAGTTACCTTGTCCGTGAGCGATGGGCATTCGGAGAACCTGTCCGCGCTCATAGAGCATTGTGAACGGAGACTCATTGTTCTCTACCTTAACCCCGACCCATTGACAGCGGAACTCCATCACATTGTTGGGGAATAGCACACCGGGTAAGAGCCCCGATTCAATCAACACCTGGAATCCATTGCAGATCCCCAGAACTAAACCCCCGCCGGCAGCGAAATCCTTCACGGCCCTCATCACTGGAGACTTGGCAGCAAGTGCCCCGCTTCGCAGGTAATCACCAAAAGAGGCGCCACCGGGGATGATTATGGCGTCATATCCACAAAGATCGGTGTCATGGTGCCAAATTGCATCGCAGGATTCGCCGGTGACATCCAAAACGGCGCGAATCGCGTCAGTGTCTCCGCTTGCCCCTGGAAAAACTACCACTCCGAATCTCACAAGTCTTCACCAGCCTCTCAGATGGCATGCGCTAAAGCTCCCCGTTCACTCTGAAGTTGCCTGGTGTCGAATCCGGTATTAGCCAGGCACCACTTGTATCTCATAGGTCTCAATAACAGGGTTGGCCAATAGCTTTCTTGCCATTTCGTCCAGCATATCGCTGGCTTCTTCTTGAGTTTGGGTGTCCAGTTCCACAGCAATGTTCTTTCCTATGCGCACTCTGGACACTTGCTCGAAACCCATTGACACTAGAGAGCCTTTGACCGCCTCGCCTTGGGGGTCGAAGATCCCTTCCTTAAGCACTACCGTAACGATGCCCTTGAACTTCATTTCCGTCGTCCCTCCTACTACTGTGGCGTTAGAGGCGCTATCTCCAACCCAATCCTTTGGAATATTGCATCGACGTGCCGAAGAGCCCGTTCCAGACTGAAACACCGAGCGATCCCTTTATCACCTAGAGCATCCCGAATGTGGGAATCGGCAAACACTCTATCGCGAAAACTTGGGGGCCCCTCCCATGCGGCCATAGCCAGCCCTTGAACCTTAGCGTAAGCATCTTCCCGCGTCATTCCCGACTCCACAAGCGCTAATAGAACTTCCTCAGAAAAAACCAACCCCCCAGTAAGGTTAAGGTTGGCAAGCATCCTGTCTGGGTATACCCGCAAGTCCTTAAGAATGTTGGTCATTCGGACCAGAGCGTAATCGAGATAGGTAGTCGAGTCTGGCAGAATGATGCGCTCAACCGATGAATTGGAAATGTCTCGCTGATGCCATAGGGCGACGTTCTCCAGAGAAGAGACGGCGAACCCCCTAAGAAGCCGCGCAGTCCCGGTTATCTGCTCTAGCCCAACCGGGTTCTTCTTGTGAGGCATAGCCGACGAGCCTTTCTGGCCCACCTTGAAAGGTTCCTCCACTTCCCGGATTTCAGTGCGGGCCATCCCCCTAAGGTCTGTGGCCATCTTCTCAAGAGTGCTGGCCACCAGAGCCAGCGTAGAAACGCAAAATGCGTGGCGGTCGCGCTGCACGATCTGATCTGACACCGGAGCTGGGGATAGGTCAAGTTTCTGGCAGACGTACCGTTCTACAAATGGGTCAACGTGGGCGTAAGTCCCCACTGCCCCGGACACTTTCCCCACAGATATTTCGTGAAGAGCCATCTTTACCCGCTCGTGGTTGCGTTTCATTTCCTCATGCCACAATGCCAGCACCAGCCCAAAGGTTACGGGCTCTGCGTGAACACCGTGAGTACGCCCTATCATGGGAGTGTGTTTGTATTTCCTGGCCATAGACCTTAGAACGTCCAACATTCCCAGGATGTCTTCAAGGATCACTCCAAGTGCATCTCTGAGAAGAGACGACAAGGCAGTATCCACCACATCGTAGGAAGTGAGACCGTAATGTATGTACCGGCCTTCGTCGCCCACGGTCTCGGCCACCTGGGTTACGAAAGCGATGACGTCATGTCTTACCTCTGCTTCGATCTCCTGGATCCGGGAAACGTCCACGCGAGCCCGGTCCCGCACTGCTTGGGCGGTTCCGGCCGGTACTTGTCCGAGCAATTCCCATGCCTCAAGAGCGAGAATCTCAACTTCCAACCACCTTTGGTAGCGATTCTCGTCGCTCCAAATCGTCTTCATCCTAGGTCGCGTGTAGCGAGGGAGCAAGGTCTGTCACCTTCCCAACGTTCCCGATTCTGGTGCCTAGGTCTTCCTCGGTTTAGGTAATTTCTTCTTGCAATTATGGCAGAGGCCGGTTAGCGATTAAGATGCGTTTCGACGCTTCAATTACGTCGAACAGCGACCAAGAAGTCCGCTACCGTTTGGGCGGTCTCCGCAAGGTTGTTTTCGCTTACCTCCAGGATCTTGCCGCCGGCTTCAATGCGCCGGTACAGGTTTTCGCTCAAGCGGAAAACTCGGGATGGCATCCCTACCCTTGCGGCTACCCGCGCAAGGTTCTCTTGGGACTTGAGAACACCCAGGCAAGGCTTGCCCAGCGCCATTATGGTTTCCAGCGACTCCATAAACGCGGGAGAGGATAGTTCCAGTCCTCCGATTTCGTCCAGGATTATGATCTCGCAGCCATCCTTTGCGCACAATACCCGGGCGCGAGAGATAGTACGGTCCAACACCTCGGGAAAACTCTTTCGGCGGTACAGGAACACACCATCCAGATGTTCTACATAATCTATCTCTAGAGTCGGTAGTTCGCCGTGCACGGCACAGGCACGGTAGCCGCATATCTCACCGTCTTCTCGGAGCCTTTGGACCATGAGGCCTGCCACGGTCGTTTGCCACGGCAAAAGCGCATTGCGCAGTATGGTGGATTTTCCAATGCGTGGTGGGCCCTGGAGAAACATGTACATTTCCAACCCACCTACTCCCACTCTATGGTTGACGGCGGTTTTGACGTGATGTCAAGAACCACGCGGTTAACCTCTGGGACCTCGCCCACAATCCTTGCGGAAACCTTGCCTAACACATCGTAGGGGATCCTCGCCCAAGTGGCGGTCATGGCGTCTTCCGACTCCACTGCCCGGATAGCTATCAGATGTCCGTAAGTCCTTTTCCCATCCTTCACGCCTACGGTCCGAACGCCGGGAATTATGCAGAAACACTGCCACATGGTTCCGTATATGCCTGCGGCTCGAATTTCCTCGTCGAGAATCGCCTGGGCTTCTCGCAGGATATCCAACTTGTCGCGGGTGACCTCTCCCAAGACACGTACTCCTAGACCAGGGCCCGGGAACGGGTGCCTTTCGAGTAACTCCAAGGAGATCCCGAGTTCGCGACCGACTGCCCTGACTTCGTCTTTGAAGAGCTCCTTGAGGGGTTCCAACAGGTCGAGGTTCATCCTCTCGGGGAGGCCTCCCACGTTGTGGTGACTCTTGACCACGGGGCGAAACTTCGACCCTGACTCAATGACATCGGGGTAGATGGTACCCTGAACGAAGAACTTGGCGTCGCCGAACTTACGCGCCTCTTCCTCGAACACCTTAATGAACTCCTGGCCGATGATCTTCCTTTTTTCTTCGGGATCTTGTACGCCCTTAAGTCTACTTAAGAATCGGTCCTCTGCGTTGACCAAGTTTACGCGGATTCCTAAGTGAGAAAGGGCCGTCATCACCGAGTTAGCTTCATTCTTTCGAAGAAGCCCGTTATCTACCAATATGCAGTGAAGACTCGGGCCTACCGCCCTATGAACCAAGACCGTGGCCACAGTAGAGTCAACTCCGCCCGACACGCCCGATATCACACTGTGACCGCCGACCCTCTCTCTAAGGTCTCTCACGGTTTGTTTTGTAAAGGTTTGTGGAGTCCAATCGGGCTTCAGACGGGCGACGTCGAAAAGGAAGTCGCCCAGCATCTGGCTCTTGGACCCATCCCACTCTGATTCAGGGATCTCCAACACAGGACATCCCATCTTGAATACCTCAGAGTCAGGTGCGGCGCCTTGAGGAGCGTTTGAACTGCCAGTCCTCAATATGATTATGGCGCCGGGATTCTTTTGACCATGAGTGTCTACCGCTCTCCGGATTTCTTGCACAGGGGCATCACCGGACATGACCCGGCAATAGACTTTGTGTTGCCTGACGCTTCTGGCTACATGTTGGATGTGAGCCCCGCCCAAATCTAAGATAACCACTTGGTTGTCGGCCTGCCGGCCCAAGTCTTGGCTCATAGGGTCGGTCCTCGCTTTCATGCCTGCCGTCAGGACAGGCCGCGTCTGGCTGTTCGCCTCACATCAAGGAAATTGCATGTACTTTTATGTCAATTATGCTTGCGTGTAATAATTGGCACTCACAATTTATCACCTGCTTGTAAGATGCACAAGTGAGATCGATTTACAGGAAAACCCCTATCCCCCGATGAATCTAAGTGTCAAGAGAGGAGGATGCCCATGACTACGGCAAAGCGGCCTGTGACGGCCAGGGACCTGTGGTCACTTAAGTTTGTAGGCGAACCCCAGCTGTCACCTGATGGTGAGAGTCTTGTGTGGGTTGAGACTATAGTTGACGCTAAGAGAAATCGATACGAATCATCTCTCTACCTATCAAAGAGGAATAGCGAGAACCGATTTGACCGTCCCAAGAGACTAACCTATGGAAAGCGCTCCAATGGAGAGGGAGCCAGTGACCGGTCCCCCAGGTTCTCCCCCGATGGCTCACAGTTGGCCTTTCTCTCTGATAGGTCTGGAAAGACACAGATTTGGCTACTGGATATGTTGGAAGCCGGTGAAGCCCGACAAATCACTGATGTAGAGGACGGAGTCTCTCAGATCACCTGGTCTCCCGACAACCGTAGCATTGCCTATGTTTCTAAAGAGCCTCGTCCCGAGACACCGACTCCTCCCGACGGTATTCGCACTGACGGCGATGTCACGGTTATCACCAAACTCAGATACAAGGCAAATGGGGTGCCCGGAGTGGTTGATCCCAGGCCGTCCCACATCTACATAGTGGATGTCCAGACGGGCGACACAAAGCAGGTCACTTCCGGCGACTTTGACGACTCCGAACCCACCTTCTCCCCTGATGGAAGCACAGTCGCCTTCGTTTCGTGTCGGGAACCCGACCGCGAGCTGCGCCTAGTGCCGGACCTTTGGACTGTCTCCGTCCAAGGAGGAGAACCCCGAAGACTGACTTTCGGGAAAGGGCCCGTTCACAATCCCGTGTATTCTCCCGATGGAAAATGGATAGCCGTAATGGGTCACGAGGGCGGCGAGACTGGCATCCATAACGTGGAAGTCATGGTTATTCCTTCTCAGGGCGGCCCTGCCAAGCATCTATGGGGGACTTTTGACCGCAGCGCCGGGTGCGGGATTATAAACGATGCCCGATTCGATGCGGGCAGTCCCGGACCTTACTGGACTAAGGACAGCGAAGAGCTCTACTTCATAGCGTCGGACAGAAGTTTCTCGGGGATCTACAGAACCTGTTTGGCGAGGCCTCAAGTGGAACTGGTGGGTGGGGCTTTCCCTGGGAATATCGGATCCTGCCGCCATTTCCCTTCGGTTGTGGTGTCGTTAGCCATGGCCGATTTGGGTTCTGGCGAAATCCTTTTCGCCTTCAACGGGAGCACTACCCTGAATCCGGGTGACATCTATGCAGTTAAGTCCCTGCATGGGACTTGTATGCCGGCTGACGCAACGTGCGCCCTTCAGAAAGTTACGGGCGTCAACGATGGACTTCTAGCCGGACTCACTCTGGTGGCTCCCGAACCCTTCACCTTCGAGTCCAAAGACGGGCTCAAGCTAGATGGATGGATGATCAAGCCGGCATCGTACCAAGAAGGAAACAAGTATCCGGCCGTTCTAGAAGTACACGGCGGACCCCATGTGGCCTATGGAGAGGTGTTCTTCCTGGAATTCCAGCTCCTGGCTTCCAGAGGTTACGGAGTGTTCTACTGCAATCCCCGCGGCAGTTCCAACTACGGACCGGATTTCGCAGCCAAGGTTATTGGCGACTGGGGCGGCATGGACTATCAAGATATTATGTCCTTGAAAGACTACATGGACCGGGTACCTTGGGTCGACAAAGACCGAACCTACATCACAGGCGGGAGCTACGGCGGATTCATGACCAACTGGGTGGTTAGCCACACGGACCGCTTCAAAGCCGCCGTTACTCAAAGAAGCATCAGCAACATGTACTCCAAGTATGGGTGCAGCGACATCGGGTGGTTCGGAAACAAGAAGGGCATGGGCGGACGAGACCTGTGGGACGATGAAGATTTCATCATGTCCAAGTCCCCCATACGCTACGCGCCCTTTGTAAAGACACCGCTTCTCATCCTGCACAGCGAGCAGGATTACCGCTGTCCCTTAGAGCAAGCAGAACAATGGTATGTGGCCCTCAAACGTTTGGGCAAGGAAGTCGAGTTCGTGAAGTTTGCCAACGAAAACCACGAGTTGTCAAGATCGGGCAAGCCTTGGAATCGCATTGAGCGGCTGGAACGGATCGTGGAGTGGTTCGATCGTCACCCGTAAACTGTAAACTGTGCGGAATTGCGCGCTTAGTACATTCATTGTAAGCACTGTGAAAATTGATTGCCGTCCGGTGGCAACTCCCGCCACCGGATGTTTTCTCGCCGGGAGTCACCGGTAGGCGGCAGTCTCAGACCGAGACACTTCCGCCACTTTGTTCATGCTCCGTTTGCTCGACGCCTCGAAACGACTTCCAGTAAACATAACTAGCCAAGAGGTACAAGGCTGCAGTGAAGAAGTACGGCACCTCGTAGCCCAGACGGAACATGATGTAGCCTGCCACAGCGGCGCTAAAAGACCTGGACACGTTGTCAGATATCCTCATGAGGCTAGACATTTTGCCTCGCCTGGACGCATCCACGATCTCCATGGAAAAAGTGGATGCTACAGGATTAGACATATTCATGAGCGACGATCTCATGAAAAGCGCCATGGTGACGAGATACACGTTGGGCGGCAAGGCGATCAGTAAGAGGAACGGAACCGATGCCATCTGCGTTCCAACTACCGTGGCGACCTTTCCGTATCGGTTCGCCAAGACGGGCGCCAAGAGTGCGGCAATCGCGGTAGCGCCCTGGCTCAAAGACAATATGAGACCTACCAAGGCCGTATCCACACCAAGTTTCTGAGATAAGAACACGTTGAAGAAAGGAATCACTAGTCCTGCGCCAAATCCTATGATCAAGTTGTAGCACAGGAGGTTCTGTACGTTCCTTTCCCTTGCGGTGTCAATGACCGCCGAAAACTCGGCCTTTATTTCTGCGCCGATAGCCGCTCTCATTTCTCGGCCATTCCTTGAAACGCTATACCCCGTGTCCGGCCTTCTCATTTCCTTTATTTGGACTGCAGGCACAACGCCTATCAGGGTGACCAGAGCGAACACCACGAGTGAAGATTTGAAGGCCGCCACTGTGCCTAGACTCGCCAATTGTTTGGGCAGGAAACCTCCAAGCATGCTCCCGACCATACTGACGAACATGGACAGAGAGAAATGGACTCCAAAAAGTTTGGCCCTGTCCTCACCTGTGCTGGACTCGGCCAGTAGCGGAGCACCGGACGTAGCCTGGCACACCTGGGCGATGCCCACTAGGCACGAAAACAGGATCATCATCCCCGGTTCCGATGATACCGCCATACCCAAATACCCTACAGTGGTAAGAACGCCGCCTGCCACAAGAACGAGTTTTCGCCCCAGGCGGTCAGAGATCATACCTATCGGAATAGCGCATGCTGCTGCCGCCATCATCCTCACAGAGAGAATGGTGCCAAGCACGGTCTCATCAAAGCCCATGGCCAAGATGTATAGACCTTGTATAACCCCGTAGGCGCCCTGAGCCAGGGAACTCAGGGATGTTGTGGCCAGATACAGGTTGGCGTTTCTTTGGAATCCAAACAATCTCGGTTTTGTATAGTTTGCCACTGCCTTATCCCTAACTGTTTTATTGTGACAAGGTGGCCGGCAGAGTACCTAGACGACTCCCAGCGCCTTCCCCACCTCGGAAAAAGTGCTTATGGCGAAATCGAGATCTGACTTCTGGTGAGCAGCCGACAGCATGCACCGGATACGCGCCTTGCCCTTGGGCACAGTGGGATACTTGATGGCCGAGGCGAAGATCTTCCTTGCGTAAAGTTCCTTAGAAAAATCCGACGCGAGCCTCTCATCACCGAGCATGACTGGGGTAATGGGAGTCTCGGTCTTCCCCGTGTCGAACCCCGCTTCGTTGAGCCCTTTGCGGAAATGCTCGGCATTATCCCAGAGTGTTTTCACTAGCTCGTCACTTTCTAGGAGAACGTCCACTGCGGCAATGGCTGCAGCGGTATCTGCCGGAGTCAGGCCCGTGCTGAAAAGGAAGGGTCGTCCTCGCTGTTTCAAGTAGTCGATCAGCACCTCGGGTCCGGTAATGTACCCTCCCATCACGCCGAAAGCCTTGGAAAGAGTGCCGACCTCTATTTCCACCCTCCCTTCGAGACCGAAATGGTTGACGATCCCACGCCCGTTCTTGCCCAGAACTCCTTCTCCATGGGCGTCATCTACCATAACCACAGCGCCATACTGGTCAGCCAAGTCAACTATGGCAGGCAAGGGAGCAATATCTCCATCCATGCTGAACACGCCGTCAGTGATTATCAGCATCCGGCGGGCCTTGGGTTTCTGCTGCGCCAGTTTAGCCTCGAGATCTGCAACATCGTTGTGAGCATACCGGACCACTCTGGCCTTGGAGAGCCTGCACCCGTCTATTATGCTGGCGTGGTTAAGCTTGTCGGACAGGATGACGTCGCCTTCTCCTGTCACCAGCGGGATAACGGCGCCGTTTGCGGTGAAGCCAGACTGCAGAACGATGCAGGCCGGCGCATCTTTGAACTCAGCCAGTTTGCGTTCAAGTTCCAGATGGAGCCTTTGAGTTCCGGAGATGGTGCGGACCGCTCCCGGACCCACTCCATACCGGTCTATAGCCTTCTTGGCGGCCTCTTTCAGAGCAGGCATGTTGGCAAAGCCCAGATAATTGTTGGAACACAAGTTGAGGTACTCTTGGCCATCTACCACAAACCAAGCGCCCTGAGGTCCGTCAATAGTGCGAATGGGGTTGAAAAGCCCCTGGTCGTGAAGAGTCCTCAATTCATCTGCCAGAAACTCCAGTTTTGACATTACTTAACTCCTCCAGGATAGAAAATGACTTTCCCACAATCCCCAGACGTCATGAGATCCATACCCTTCTGGAAATCCTCAAGGCCGAGGCGATGAGTGATTACCGGAGACAAGTCGAGTCGGCCGCTTTTCAGAAGCTCTCTCCCGGTTAGCCAGGTGTCCCAGATGCGCCTTCCGGTGATACCCTGCAGCGTGAGTCCTCTCATAACGATGTCATCTGAGAAATTCACCGCTATTGGCCCATCCGGAAGGCCCAAGAGCGCAACTCTGCCGCCGGCCCGAACAACCTTAAATACCTGGTCGAAGACAGGTGCTGCTCCTGACATCTCCAGCGCCGCATCGACGCCCACCCCTTTAGTAGCATCCAAGACTACCGCGACCGGGTCATCCCTTCTTGAGTTGATTGCCAGGTCTGCCCCCATTTCACTAGCAATGCGTAGGCGGTAATCGTTGATGTCTACGGCAGCAACAAAGGAAGCACCGCAAGCCTTGGCTACCGCTATGGCCATGAGACCTATGGGACCGCATCCAAACAGCGCGAATGTCTTCCCTCTCGTCTCCCCTGCCAGAACCGTGTGAACAGCGTTGCCCAATGGTTCCTGAATGGAAGCCACGTCTGGAGGAAGGGCCGGATCATTGTGCCAAATGTTCTCCTCGGGCACAGCCACGTATTGGGCAAAGCAACCATCGGTATCTACGCCAAGGATTGCCGTGTTCTGACAAACGTGTTTTTCACCCAGTTTGCATTGGATACAATGATTGCAGATTATGTGAGTCTCGGCAGAAACGTAATCACCGATCTTCACCGAGGTGACTCCCGGGCCCAACTCTACCACCGTTCCAGCCAGTTCGTGACCCATGATCCGGTGGAGCTTGATCCGATTCTGAGCCCATCGGTTCCATATATAGATGTGATGGTCCGTGCCGCAAATGGAAGTAGCGTCAACTCTGACAATCACCTGTCCTGGACCGGGGCTAGGCTCGGGGACATCCACAAGAACAGCTCCGTAAACCGGGTCTTTCTTCATGACAGCCTTCATATGATCCTCTCCCGCATGTCACAACTTCACGCCCTGAGTTCTTTGCGGCGGCAACCACCGACCGTAGAACCATGGAACTACACGTAGGCATTCCGATATATAATTCTACAAGGGTACACGCGTTACCTCCACCGATTCACCCAACATGATAACAATGGCGCTTGTGAAGGCGGTACCAATCGGAAGGATTCACTCTCGGATACCAGCTCTTTTCCCATCGCCTTCAGTCCTTCGTGTAGAACACCACAATATCGCCATCGTGGAGAACATGGTCGCGGGGAACCATCTGTCCGTCGAAAACACCCGTGCCCCACACTCTTGCATATTTCAAATTATCGGCTATGTCTTTGTGAACATCCCTGGCGGCTTCTATCACGGTTGTGTCCCTATCCAGAATGAAAGGCTGCCTGAAGTCAGGTTTCTTCCCTGGCGGGTGAGTATAAACCCGGATTTTATTCAGGACATCGAAGAACATCCTGGAGTTCAAATGGCCGAGACCCTCACCGGTCAGGGCGGAGCACGGCACTATGTCAATGTCGTCTCCGACTATCTCTCTCAGAAGGTCGAGCCTGTCTTGCGCTCCAGGCATATCGCACTTGTTGGCGGCAATAATTGCCTTTTTCTCGGTGAAACTCCTCTCTCCTCGGTTCTTGACTTTAATGTTGTTGGCATTCAAGTAGGCCATGAGGTCCTCGTAGTGGGTAAGTAAGTCATCGTTTCCCAAATCCATCACTATCAGGAACCCGTCCGCGAGACGAAGCGCGGCCCATACCCAGGGCTGAGCCATCTCCGGCGCCATAGCCGGCATATCGATCAGTTGAATCTGCACGTTTTCCCACTGACTCATGCCGGGAAGAGGGGTTCTGGTTGCAAACGGGTAGTCTGTCACCTCCGGTTGCGCGCGGGTCATGGCTTTGACGATCATGGACTTGCCTACGTTGGCCGGACCCACAAGCGCAATCTGCCCTGCGCCCTCTTTGTCAATCCGAAAAATGTCCCTTCTTCTGGAGCCACCTTTAGAACCGCTTCGGAGGTTTTCTCGGATTCGGGCTATGCGCCTCTTTATGTCGGCCTGCATCTTTTCGGTGCCCTTGTGTTTGGGGATGTTGGCCAACATGTCCTCAAGGGCAGCCAGTCTCTCTTCATCGGTGATGGCTTGCCGAAAGCGCGCTTCGGCTGCAAGATACAGGGGACTTAGGTTTGCGGGCAAGGCCGTCACCTCTCCTCTTGGTAGTTCTCTGGCAGTGCACAACAAACCCTACTGCCTATCGTACCTGCTATCAAAGATGATATTGTCAACCCTTCGCCTAACCGTTATGTCACTCACGACGTGTTGGACAACACCCTAACAAGTATGGAAGGCTTTTTTACTTTACCATATTCCCAATTCTCGCTCCCAGGTAGGGCCACACACCAAAGACCTCGTCACCGTTTACCCGCGTCTCGGGGACACTAGAAAGCATCCGATGGGAAGCACAAGCTATAGGCACACGCCGAGTCAAAATCCCCATGAGACCGCGCTTATCTCGAGCAACTCCTGGGGATGCTTTCATGGAGAGGAGTGTCCGTCTATGGGACCGCGATACATGACTATAGCATCCTTTGTTCAGCAAGGCCCTACCCTCGTGTCTATCCATTTAGGTGCGGGCTTGCAGGCCAGTTTCCTAGTGGAGACCGTTTCGCCGCCTTGGTCCACCCCGGAGGACCCCCCATCTTCACAATTCTCCCTGAGCGGCCCTGAAGGCGAAGTCACCCTTACCGAAGACCAGATCACTCAGATTCAGCCCGATGGCCCTCAAGAAGGAACCAAGATTTTCATCAGCCTCGATAGTGGGGCTTCTCTGGTCCTATCTCACCTACAGACGTCCAGGCGAGATTCGAGATAGCCTCTCCAGTCCACTTCCAGCACCTGGCCAGCCGTGAGAAACGCGATCCAGACGTTCTTCACGGGCCTTCGCAGGATCTTCTGGACCGCAAGAGCGTACAGCGATAATTGAGGTATGTATCGGTCAGCGAGGTTTGGTACTCCTGCCGGTGTGATGTCATCTGTCTTGTAATCGAGGATGCTCACTCCATCATCATCCTCCAAGATTGCATCTATAACGCCCTGAACGAGAATCTGGTCCCCCGGCGCGCCTCGAGTTGTCGCGGCGAGATCTGCTGGCATCTTCATTGTGAACGGCACTTCTCTGTGAACTCTCTCAGGGCTCGTGACTAGAGCCATACCCAAGCTTGTCTGAAAAAGCGCCGCTATGAGAGCGGTATCGTCTTCTCTCAAGTGGGAGGCATCGAGAAAGCCTAGGTCTGTCAACCTGGTCACTTCCGACAAAACGCCATGGAGAGAGCCCGCCTTAGCCAGATCTATCTTGGACAACACCGTGTGGACCGCAATACCCCGCAAGATGCCGCGGTTATAGCCCTTGCTATCGTCAAGTCCCATGCGTCTTTCTGGCTTGGGCAAGTACCGCCAGGCGTCTTCTTCATCCTGGGTCTCGAGGTTGCGTTTGAGCTCGCCTACGCTCATCTTTGCGCGCGTGCGCGTCATCTCTAGGTAAGGATATTGCCACTCAAGTCGTCTCTTGACTTCCTCGCGCACTTGGGGATTGGGAGGCGGGAGGGGACACACATAAGCAGAAGCATCCCGCAATCCTGTCGCGGCGAGAACCTCGGGGAGGGGCACCGGACAACCGTCTTGAGTTCCCCACATAGTAACCTCAAAAGGATTCCAATCATGGTCTCTTAGAATCACCGGGCACAGCCAATCAAGGTAGGTGGCTGCCCCAGGGAGGTCCAGCCGCCGCCACTTATCCATACATCTGTCCAGTTGCCTGGCCGAACCCACCAAAAAGAGCTTTTCTTTAGCCCTGGTAAGCGCCACATAGAGCACCCGCATCTCTTCAGCCAAGTTCTCAGACCAGATCCGCGAAGACACGGCCTGATGCGCCAAAGACGGGTACTTGACGAGGGCCCCGTCTGTCAGATCGCAATAGAGCGCGGCGATTCCAAGATCTTTATGGAACAGGATCTCACGTCGGACGTCGTCGGTGTTGAACCTCTTGCCCAAGTCAATGACGAAGACCACTGGAAACTCCAAACCCTTGGACTTGTGGATAGAAAGGATTCGGACCGCGTCTTCCTGCTCGCCCAGTGCTCGGGCTGCGCCCAAGTCGCCTTCGGACTCTTTCAGTTTCTCCACAAAGCGAAGGAATCGAAACAGGCCGTGGTGGCCAAACGAGTCAAACTGCCTGGCGCGATCATATAGAACCTGCAGGTTGGCTTGGCGTTGAGCGCCTCCGGGCAACCCTCCCACGTAGTCTTCATAGTTCGTCTCGTGGAGGATGGTCCACACGAGCTCGGCCAGAGGCTTCCGCCTAGCCATAGTCCGCCATCGTTCAAGCGTCTCCAAGAAACCGGCCACCCGCGCATCTACTTGGGAATAAACCTTTACGGCGTCGTAAAACGAGCCTTCTTTGTGACGGCACCGGATCATCGCAAGGTCTTCGGGCGACAATCCCACAATGGGTGACCGGAGGACTGCCGCCAAAGGAATGTCCTGGCGCGGGTTGTCGATAACAGACAGGACCGAGAGCGCAACCTCGATCTCTCTTGCCTGGAAATACCCTGTTGAGGTGTCAGCGTAAGCGGGAATGCCACACCGGCCCAAGACCTCCAACACGGCGTTTGCCCTATCCTTGGTTGAACGCATGAGTATGGCGATGTCTTTGTACGAGCACTTGCGCATGGTCTTGGACTCAGCGTCGAAGATGAGAAGCGGGTCTTCGGATGTGACCATATTCTTGATCTTGGCCGCTACTACCAGCGCTTCTTTCTCCACAGCCTCGTATTCGTCCAGACCCCGGTGGTCGCTTTCATCCCCATCTTGACCGTAGTCTGCATCAAGAGTCTGTTCCCTCTCAACCAGGTGGAATTCGGCCACATACCTCCCGTTTCCCGGCTCGTAGTGGGACGCCCCTTGCACTAAACGGTGGCTTTGATCGTAATCGATCTCCGCGACGTCTTCGCGCATGATGGCATCAAACACCCAGTTGACAGCGTCCACAACCTCTTGCCGGCTCCTGAAGTTCACCGATAGGTCCACCCGCGAGCCGGAAGACAGCGACTTCTTGTCTTTGTCCAAAGGCGTGTAGGTTTTGTGTCTATCCAGGAAGATTCGCGGTTCAGCCAGTCTGAAACGATATATGCTCTGCTTGATGTCACCGACCATGAAAAAGTTCGCCCGCTCGCCTGTTCGAACCACTTTGGACAGGATTGCCTCCTGGATCGGGTTGGTGTCTTGATACTCGTCAACCAGAACGTAGTCGTACTCCAACTGAATCTCTCTACGTGTATCTTCTTCTTTGGTTAAGATTTGTAGGCAGAGCCGTTCAAGGTCTGAGAAGTCTAAACCCCTGCGCTCTCTCTTCTTTGCCCAATAGCGCCTGTCCAGTTTGAGGACCAAATCCACCAGGCATTCCAGGAATGGAACGGTATCCTTGAGTTCCTTCAGCACTTGTTGAGGAGGCCTTGCAAGAGCGTAGTTGCCAAGTCTTCTGAACTCGTTCTTGGCCGCGTCTCGCATGTTCCTAACTTGTTCTCTTATGCTCGGGTCAGCATCTCTGGCAGTAGGCAAGCGTTGATGCTCATAATTCGCCAATTGGGCCAGTGCAGTTTCGGCCCGGGCAAAATCCCCGTCTGCATAGGTTTCCAGGGCTTGTTTGATCTCTCGGTAGAACGCTCTCTCCTGGTCCAAGGTAAGCATGTATTCTAGTGGCCCTCCAGGAGGGAGACAACCATCGCACGCCTCTTCTTGAAAGGATAAGACACGGTCGATTTGGCTCAGTATGGACTTGCACAGCGAGCGGCTCCAGGGCAAGTCCCAGATGGAGGTTGCTTCAGAGATCTCGTGAACCATGGACAACGCTCGATTTAACCAACCTTCCATGTCAGGTTGGGTTGTGGCGAACTGGTGGAGGCTCACTACGATATTCTTGAGCCCCTCGTCGATTCGGGTTCCCCCGTATCGTTGAACCAAGCCGCGGAAGGGGCTGTCGTCATCCGCTTGGATAGCGTAGGCCTCTTCAAACACCTCGTCTAGAGCTTCGCGCCGGATGAGGTCTGCCTCAGCCGAATCCAACACACGAAAAGAAGGATCGAGATCCACCTGATGAAAGTATCTGCGCAGCACCTTTAGGCAAAACGCGTGGATCGTGGATATCTGGGCTCTCTCCACAAAATCGACTTGGCGTGTGGCGCCGCTCTCTGGGTCTTCCAGTGCGACCTTCTCCAGGGCCGAGCGTATCCTCGCCTTCATCTCTTGTGCAGCCTTCTCGGTGAACGTAACTACCAGGAATCTCTCGATTTCTACAGGTGAATCGGTGGATGTGACTAGGCGGATAATTCGTTCCACCAGTACTGACGTCTTTCCCGTTCCCGCTGCCGCAGATACCAACAGGTTTCCGTCAGTGGTCTCAATCGCCAGTCTCTGTTGAGGGGTCCAGGTACTGGATCGCTCAAGGGGCGAAGTCATGTGACTTCCCACCTTTCACTTGACGCTGCCTGACGTTCTTCCAGAATTCCTCCTTTGGAATTGGCTTAATCACACGGTACTGGTTCCCGGGCACGAGCACGTCGAATACGCAGAGGGGGCCGTAAGGGCAGTACGTGCACGCTCTTTTTTGTCCCTTCCTGAAAGGAAAGATGTCTGCGCGCCCCGACAGAATCTGGCCAGACACCTCCCGCACCTTTTCCCGAACAAACTCGAGCAAGTCTCCAAAATCACCCGCAGGCACTATCTTGGAGTTTGCTCCGACTCCTGTCTTGGTGAAACTGACAGGTATGATATTGGAGTATCCTCGGTCAAGCGGGTCCATTGAGCGCAAAACCTTGATGTCGCTTGTAACCAATCCCGACATCCGAAGAGCCTTCATGACCTGCTGTTGGGCATCTGAAGCACCTATGGGCACCTCGGAGTTGATGACAGGATCACGCGTCACAAAGTACAGAGCACCTGCCGGGAGAACCTGTCCGGCGAATTCTGGGACCGTCAAGCCACTCAGAATGGTAGTCGTTGTCCCCGCGATTTCGGGCCACGACTCTACCGCCACAAGGAGATAGACCAATAGCTGCAGAGACAATCCGTTGTACACATCGGTGAGATCCAAAGGACGGGGACTGGATTTATAGTCGATCACGCGCAAGTACGTGACGCCCTCCCGAATCAGCGCGTCTATCCGGTCGATCTGGCCCCGCAACAGAACCTCACCCCCGGCTAGAGGGATCCGCATGGGCGGCATGCCATCATCGAGGCCAAACCGCGCTTCCAATGCTGCCGGTACAAACTCGCCCTTCTTTCTATGTTCGGTAAGCACTTCGGCGGCTCTCCGGGTAATCCGATTAAGCACCCTTGCCACGTAGGAGTGCCGAGCAGAGCTCATGAAGATCTCATCTTGCAGCTGAGGAACAAGTCTCTCTGTTACCTCGTCGGCGATTTTCCAAACTTCCTCTCTTGCCAGATCCGCCCAGTTAGCGTTAGGTCCAGAAGCCCGTGTCACAAACTCCTTGAGGGCTTCGTGCAGAAAGGTTCCCGCATCTGCCGGCTCCAGGCTGTAGATCTCCCGCTCCTTGAGCCTTAGGCCGTTGGCTGCGAAATGGCTGAAAGGACACGCCGCAAAGGACTCAAGCCTGGAAACGCTGGTCCTAAGGGTCTCCCCGTATAAGGCGTTCACGATGTTCCTGGGGAGTGGTCGGACCTGATTCCTGAAGGATAGGGCCTCCAACACTCGACGAGCGCTCCCATACCTCTCGGGATCTGTGAGGTACCTCAAAGCCTCTGCCCACATTGAACTCAGAGTACCGGCCTTCTTGGCCGCCAATTGCCGGACGGTCAACCCTCGGATCCGTGCGGGAACGATGTACGTGAAGTCCTCTTCTGCCAGGGGAATCTGAGGGACAAATATCTCCTGTTTATCCCCGAGAATCCTGCGGACAATTCCAACTATGTGGGAAGGTTCTAAGCCTCCACCCTCTTGGTCACCCAGGGGATATGATATGTAAAGCTTAACGCTGGGCCTGGTCAGAGCTATGTATACAAGGTATTTCTCATGGAGTTGTCTGACGCGCGAGCCAGGATCTAACGTAAATCCCTGCTTCTCCAGGTGTTCTCTCTCACTGTCGGTAAAGATGCCGTTTTCAGAGTGACGCTTTGGGAATGAACCCGCTAGAGCGCCTATCAGAAAGGTGACAGCGCACTCGGGCTGCCGCGATCTGTCCAATGTGCCCACGAGGACTTGGTCCAGCGATGGGGGAATCACCCCAAGTCGAATATCCTCCAATCCCGCGTCTAGGATCATGGCGTACGTTGACAAATCGCAGTGCTGATCCTTGAGGATTTCGGCGGCCTGCTCTAGTATCTCCATGACCTTGTCCCAAAGACCCGCATGCTCAAGCCCTGATGCCAAATCACCCTGAGCCTCGGCTTCATCCTGCCACTTCCCCAGGGAACCCGGCACATCCAAGTCAATCAGAAGGTCGTAGAGTGCCCGAGATATGGCACTGGCAGTTAGAGATTCCTGCCCTTTAAGAGACCTGCAAAACTTCGCAAGGTGACTCACGGCTTTACGCCGGACGGAATCGCAGAACTCCGCCTCTCCCCAACTCTCAGGTTCTGACTCTTCTCTCTGCGTGTACCTGCGACGGTAACGCCACGGAACTTGGGAGATCCAACGTTCGCCTGTGATACCGTGGGCCAGCACGTAGTTCTCAACCATGTCCACTGCTTCCCTGGACACCGGAACTAGATCGGTTTTGAGGTACCTGAAAACGGCTTCCGATGAGAAACCGGTAAGCGCCACATCCATGGCTGACCGCAAGAGTTCAGATAGGGGGTGGTGCGAAAGGGGCCTTTTCCTATCAAGGAAGAACGGTATCCCGTGATCACGGAAGACTAGAGGGATTATGTCATCGTAAGGTTCCATCTCCCTGGTTTCCACAGTAATATCGCGGTAACGATAGCCTTCGTCTCTGACGAGGTGAAGGATCTCTCTTGCCACGAACTCCACTTCTGTCAGGGGGTTAGCTGCGGCAAGGATCTTGACGCCTCCCGTGGAAGCGGGCCGCAGTTCCTCCCATAGGGCGTGATCGTCTGATGATCTCGCCGTATCCCTGACCTGACTGGCCTTGTCTCGCCGCAGTCGGTATCCGCCCCACCTCCTCAACCCAGCCTCCAGGATCGCAAGCTCGGAAGACTTGAACCGGGAACCTCCCCGGCTCCCTTCCAGGTATATGGGTTCGGACTGACGTATACCCCGTTTCCAGGCTATCTCTCGGAGTCTCTCAAGAGTATCCCTAGTCGGGTAGAAGAGGCTTGTTTCGCTAAGAGGCATTTCGGTTTCAGCGCGGTCCATACACAAGGCCACATACACGTCTTGAGCATGTTCCATGATCGCTTCCAGAAGTCGGTATTCATCAGAGGTGAACCCAGAAAACCCGTCCACAAACACCATGGCGCCCTTTACCAGAGAGGAACCACTCATCTTCTCCGCGGACAACCTCATAGAATCGTGGGGATCGAGAAAGCGACCTCTCAGAAATGAGGCATATTCACGGTAGACTGTGGCCAGATCCTGAACCTTCTGTTCCAAAAACGGGATTTTGGGACCCTTAAGCACAGATTCTTGCATCTCTTCGGGAGCGATGTCGTACGCGTAGAGTTCGTGCAGAGCTTGGGAAAGAGTATCCCGAAATCCAGGATAGTTCACCAATGGGGCAAACACAGTGAGATTCTTGCGGTTTTCCCAGAGTATCGACTGGATGGCCATGGTCCTGCCTACTGCGGTCATGAACGGCAGAGTCACGCCTCCAGTCTCCTCAAGCACTTTCCACGCCAAGCGTCTAAAGGACAAGACCTGAAGCCTCATGAACCCCTCAAGACAGGACTCCTCAAGCACTCTCTTCTCCATCTGAAAGGTGGCTTGATCGGGCACCAGAAGCAGGATATTGGGCGCGGGGTGGGGCATGGCGCCCGAAAGCACTTCACCGTCGTTAATCAGGCTATCTACTATGGACCGGACAATGTGGCGGGTCTTCCCGGACCCAGCGGGCCCAATGATGAACTGAAGACTCATGAAAACCACCTCTCTCACATAGTTCTGCAGAGAAATGGTGGTTTCCTTGTAGGTAGGCGTCGGCCACACGTGTTGCGAAGTCCCGCGTTGGCCAGGCGGGTGCAGGGGAACCCCCACAGGCAGGGTCTGGGGTCTGATCCCTAGGAGTCCTCTTCGGCCAGCCTGCTCATGGCCAAGAGGCCCACATCGATCAGGCGTTCTTCGGCGTAGACGTAATCGGGATCCTTGGCGTGGTTAGCAATGTTCAGCACTCCGGATCTAACGCCAACCTGTGCTGTCCTGGGCCCGTTATCCAATACGAAGGCCGCTCCACACCGGAACCCCCGAGTCATCCCCACGATAAACACAGTGTCCGCTTCCATCTCCAACGACAGGATCCCGCCCATCCTCAGAAGGTGATTGTGGGTATCGTTATCTGGTCGGTAGAACGCGTCAACCGACGCAACCGGACCGACAAAGATGTCGATGCCGAGATCGGCAGCCGCATCAACCAGCGTGCGAGTAACCGCAAAATCGGCCACTGCAGGGAAGCCCTTTGGCAAGTACTCGTCGGCAGTGCCTCCGCCCCTGTAAGAAGCCGTAGCGACAACAATGTCACCCACCCCGGTCCGAGGGTCCAAGCCCCCCGACGAGCCAAGGCGGATGAAAGTGTCTGCGCCCAGGTTGCCCAATTCCTCCATGGCGATGGCTACCTGGGGTCCTCCCATCCCAGTTGAGCACACGGTAATCGGGGTACCCATGAAAGTACCTCGGTAGACCCTGTAGCCCCTGGTCTCCGATACCAGCCTCTGTCCCGCCAGCCTGGAAGCGATCTTCTTTCCTCGCTCATGATCGCCCGGTATTATGCAGTACCTGGATACGTCTTCGCTCTTGACTTTGATGTGGTGCTGGGTGAATTCCTCTCCGTCTCCCACAGAGTCCATCCCCTTTCAGATAGCTTCATAGGCACGATAGAAAGGCATGATACAAACGGGCGTCGGGAAGTGTCCCGACGCCCACGTTCTCTAACACAACTGCAAAGGCCAAGTTTCGGCCACTTCCCTATGTTTACACTATGTTCAGGGTGCAGATGACCACGGGCCGGCGTCCGGTCTCGCTTCTGAGATACCGCTGGATAGTTGCAGCCAACTCGTCCTCAACTACCTGCGGCCGTGTCAGTGCCTCTGGCGTCAGCGACCCGATGAGATCCTTTGCCCGCGAGACTATCTCAAGACACATGGCGTCTGCCCTGGAGTTACGCATAAACCCTGTCGTCCTCACGGTGGGTTCGCTCAGAAGCTCGCATGTATCTCCAGACACGCTGCAAGTAACGAAAATCGCCCCCGATTCCCCAAGCCACTTGCGTTCCTTGAGAATCGCGTCCTCAACATCGCTTACACCCATGCCGTCAATGAGGACGGCTCTGGTATGGACCGAGCCCATGATCTGACCGCCCTCGGGAGTCAGGCGAAACATGGTGCCGTTCTCACCTATCAGAACATTGGAAGGCGGGACTCCGGTAGCCACCGCCAGCTCGCCGTGAACAATAAGGTGGCGATATTCACCATGCACCGGGATGAAAACCTTGGGCCGGGTCAAGTTGAGCATGACCTTCAGCTCTTCCTGACTGGCGTGTCCCGAGACATGCACTAAGGACTCGGGAGTGTAAACAACATGGGCACCTCTCCTAAAGAGGTTATCTACAACCCTTGAGACCGTGGTCTCGTTGCCGGGCACCGGCGAAGCGGCCATGATGACCAAGTCGCCCTCTACGATCTCCACCTTCCGATGATCGCCTAAAGACATCCGGGCCAGCGCCGACAAAGGCTCCCCCTGGCTACCTGTGGACAAGATCACCAATTTGGAGTGAGGGTACTTGCCAATGTCGGCGACATCTATCATGACGCCCATTGGGACCCTCAGAAACCCCATGTTGATGGCGACTTCAGCCACGGTCTCCATAGATCGGCCAACCACGCAAACCTTCCTGCCGTATCGGTACGCAGCATCGATAACCTGCTGTATCCTAGGAACGTTGGACGCAAAAGTAGTCACGATAATCCGGCCTTGTGCTCTGTAGAACACTTGGCTTAAGGATTCGCCTACGACCCTCTCGGAAGGCGTGTATCCGGGACGGTCGGCGTGAGTGCTGTCGGAAAGCAGAGCCAGGACGCCTCGCTCACCGGCCTGAGCCAACAGGCTGTAATCGGTACTCTCACCGTCAACCGGAGTCTGGTCCAGTTTGAAGTCGCCTGTGTGAACAATTGTGCCGACAGGAGTATCAATGATTAGGCCAACAGCGTCTGAGACCGAATGAGTAACCCTAAAGAACTGGACCCGTATAGAACCGAAATCAACGATGTCTCGCGGGGCAACAACCCGGAAATCGAAGACGCCCTCGAAGAGCTCATCCAGTTTGCGCCTGGCCAGACCAAGCGTCAGCCTAGTGCCATATACGGGGACGTTGACATCCTTGAGCACGTATGGAAGCGCGCCCACGTGGTCTTCATGTCCATGAGTAAGAATGATTGCTCGAAGGCGGTCTTTCCGTTCAATGAGGTACGAGATGTCGGGAACAACCAGGTCTACGCCGGGCATGTCTTCTTCTGGAAACGACAGACCACAGTCAATAGCAATAATGTCTTCACTGGACTCCACGAGCATGAGGTTCTTGCCGATTTCCCCCAGCCCGCCCAGGGGAATTATCCTGACTTCTTTCATGTATTTTATCACCGATTATGTAGTATAGACTGAATTGGACAAGAATACCAGACTTGGATACGGACTTGGCACACGTTTGCGGGGCGGCCCTTTCTGATAGCCGCCCCGCTTGGCACTACAAGAACCATCAATCGACCTAGTTCCGCTTTCCAGGATCTAGTGAGATTCTACGTCGTAGGCGCCGTTACGCCGGAGAATGTCAGAAACCTCCCTGACCTTATCGTCGTCTGTCTTCACGAGAGTCACGACTTTGCCCGTCCTGACATGTTCCTCGTACCTCTGACCGGCTTCTTCGGGAATACCCCAGTCCACGAGCCCTCCCGCAATGCCTCCCATGGCAGCTCCGGTGAGCGCCGCAGCGATGGGCCCGGCCGCAACAATGGGCCCGATACCCGGGATCGCCAAAGCACCCACTCCTGCAAGAATACCTGCCGCGCCGCCTATCGCTCCCCCGGTGGCAACACCATCGCTGATTCTGGAACCGGTCATACCCTGGCCTTGGTCGTCGCGGTTTCTGCGGTCACCGCCTCTGTCCTCTTTGGCAATGACAGAGAGCTCATTTCTGTCGATTCCGCGCCTTTGGAGTTCGTCGGCAGCCCTTTCGGCCTGATTTGTATCATCGAACACTCCCAATACCGTCTTTGACATTCCGTCATCCCACCTCCAAGAAAATCTCCCGGGTATTGTTCCCATGGTGTGGCGACAGAATTCGTGGCTTGGACCGAAGGACTATTCATAATGCCCAAGACACGCCCATATGTACTCTTAGGGAGGTGCATGCTCATGCTTCAGACCGTACTACTCGTCGTCCTGGTTCTACTTGCCTTGTACGTGTCCATGGGAATCCGTGTAAACAGGATAGCAACTGCCCGAAGATCGTCGTATGAGGAGACCAATTCCCCTCTTGGTCAGGCGATCAAGGATTTCGTGGCTGTAGCAGGGGGAACGTATTTGGGCTTAATGGCCGTAGCAGAGTTTCTCAAGGTTCCCGTTCCCATGCAAGCGGAAGTATGGGGAACCACTTTCGACCCGATAGCGCTATTCGCCATAACTCTCTCCATAGTTGTACCTGTGTTGCCGTTTGGTAGGGGCAGGTACTAGGACCTGCCCCCTTACGCTCTCCGTATGACCCAAATGCAATAGGCGGGCAGACTATGCCGATACTGAAAGCGCCTTGGCAATCAACAGACTGGCAAGGCAAAGCGCTGTCTAGGCTAAGCACATATCAGGGGATCCACCTACGCGAATCTATAGAGAGGAAAACCGAGTCGAAGAATCCGGGCAAAAGGACGAAAAAAAAGACGGGCTAGCGCCCGTTACCTGAACCTTCGCTGGTCTGATTCTTCTTTCGAATTACATGCCATCTGTATATGAGTTTGTCCAAGCTGCAGCTGAGTTCTCCTGCGGCCTGGAATCTCAGACGATCATACGTGACGCCTACACTACTGCACAGTTCCTTGCGAAGCTCCTCGATCCTGTTGACAAGGTTCTCTTCGCTGCTCAAATCGGTAACTACTTCGGACCCTCCTCCGCCGCATTCTGATAGCTACAAGCGAACGAACAGACCAAGCGACCCAACGGATGTAATCATAAACCTTCCGTGTCGAAAATAGAAGGCCTAGTTGACAGAAAACGCGCCATTTCGTACCGCTTTGGAACTGGGGTTTTGCTGAACTCCCACATCAGCCCCGAAGATTCTTGACGATTTTCACATTGCTTCTGTGGTCTTCAAGGGAGTCTGAAGGGGTTTCTAGTAGTCCGGGAAGATCCCGTGGAAGACGCGGGTCGCGTACTAAGGCTCTGAAACTGTCCAGTCCAATGGAGCCTTTGCCTATCTGCTGGTGGCGATCAACGTGACTTCCGAGAGCACCTCTTGAGTCATTCAGGTGGATGGCACCCAGGTTTTCAATACCAATTGAGTCATCGAATTCTGTCAGAATTTGGCTTACGCCGTCTGGCGTGGAGATCTCGTAGCCCGCTCCAAGGGCGTGGCAAGTATCCAAGCATGCGCCAACCCTGTCCAAAGGCAGATTGCGCAGGAGGGCGCCTAAAGTCTCAAACCGAGAACCCAATTCTCTTCCCTGCCCCGCCGTGTTTTCCAGAAGCAGCTTCACCGATCCTTGGTATCTATCTAGAACCTGGAAGATGCTATCGAGTACTCTGGACAAGGCATCGGGCGATTCCGGAGGTTCCCCGGGCTCTCGGTGGCCTACGTGAGTGACCAGGTACCGGGCGCCAAGGACCTCTGCTCTGGAAAGGTCGTCCGCTAGGACCTCAATTGAGTAAGCCTTCTTGGATGCATCTGCCGAAGCCAGGTTTATGAAATACGGAACGTGCACTACCAAAGGCCTTATATCGTGGCGTTCGAACATGCTCTGCATCTCGGCGACATCATGAGGAGAGAGGCATTTGGCTTTGCCGCCCCTGGGGCTGCGGGTAAAAATCTGAACTGCCTCGCACCCCAGGTCGACAGCGGTAGAAGCCATCTTGGCCATGCCACCCTGAATAGAGAGGTGAACACCAATTCGCAAAGCTACCTTTGGTTCCTTCCGCCCCGATCATCCCGTCTCCAAGTGGGCTTTCGATTCGATCGTGACTGATCTCCACGGCGGTCTTGGGAAAGACGGGGCGCGCCACCCAAAGCTTGCCTTCTAGAAAGGTTGATCCTGCCCATGTGGTCTATCTCGGTAACCTTCACCAAGATTTCGTCGCCAACATTGAGCACGTCTTCTACTTTGGCTATGTGCTCTTCGGCAATTTCGCCTATCCTAACGAGACCCTCTTTCCCCGGAAGGATTTCAACGAAAGCTCCGAAATTGGCGATCCTGGTGACCTTGCCCGTGTAGGTCCTTCCGACCTCCACGTCCCGAGTTAGGTTCTCTACTATATCTTGAGCCCGCCGGCCACTCTCCTCGTCAGGCGCAGCGATAAACACCCGTCCGTCTTGTTCGATGTCAATCTTGACTCCGGTTTCGGTAGTGATCTTGTTGATGGTCTTGCCGCCGGGGCCAATGACATCCCTGATCTTCTCGGGGTCGATGCTAACCACCAGCATCCTGGGGGCATATTCAGACAGGGTATCCCGGGGTTTGGAGATAGTGTCAAGAATCTTGCCGAGAATGAAGAGTCTTGCGGCCTTGGCTCTCTCCAGAGCCACTTGCAAAATCTCCCTAGTCACGCCGGCAATCTTGATATCCATCTGAAGGGCAGTGACTCCGACTTCTGTGCCCGCCACCTTGAAGTCCATGTCGCCCAATGCGTCTTCCATCCCCTGGATGTCTGTGAGGACTACCGACGAATCGGGTCCCTTAATGAGCCCCATAGCGATCCCCGCCACAGGCGCCTTTATCGGAACTCCCGCATCCATCAACGATAGAGTGCTTCCGCACACCGAAGCCATAGACGTGGACCCGTTTGACTCAAGAACCTCCGACACTACTCTCACAGTGTACGGGAATTCGTCTTCTCCGGGGATTACGGGTAGGAGCGCTCTCTCTGCCAATGCGCCGTGCCCGATGTCTCTGCGGCCGGGGCCCCTCAAAGGCCTAGTTTCCCCCACTGAAAAGGCGGGGAAGTTGTAGTGGTGTATGTACCGCTTGAACTCCTCTACTCCAGTGGTGTCCAGTTCCTGAATGTCTCCCTTGGCGCCAAGGGTGGCCACGCTCAAGACCTGTGTCTGGCCGCGAGTGAATAAGGCTGAGCCATGCACTCTGGGCAAGACCCCAACTTCGCATGAGATGGGCCTGATCTCGTCGGGCTGTCGCCCGTCGGGACGCGTTCCGGTCTCGAGAATCATTGTTCTGACTTGGTCTTTCAGAACGTCTTGGAACGCATTGCTGATCTCTGACTCTTGTTCGGGGAACTCGACGATGGCATCTTCATACACCGACTCGTAAACATCGTCCAAAGCCGACTCTCGAGAGAGTTTCTCTTCAATGCGTATGGCTTGGCGAATCCTTGGGGCCGCCAATTCTGACACCTTGGAGATCACTTCCTCGCCCGGGAGAAACAGAGCGACCTCCGCTTTGGGCTTTCCGATCTGTTCTCGTATCCTCTCCTGCAGATGACAGAGTTCCTTGATCACTTCGTGACCGAACATGATGGCGTCAATCATGGTGTCTTCGGGCACCTGATTGGCGCCCGCTTCCACCATCAAGACGGCGTCTTTGGTGCCTGCAACAGTCAAGCGGAGATCGCTTCTCTCTGCATCGCTGACTCCGGGGTTAATCACGAACCGGCCGTCAACAAGACCTACTTCCACGCCTGCCACGGGCCCCCGGAACGGAATCTCGCTTATGGTAAGTGCAGCTGATGCGCCTATCATCCCGGCAATCTCGGGAGAACAATCGTGATCTATGGAAAGAGGCATGATGACAACTTGCACTTCATTGCGCATGCCCTTGGGAAACAAAGGTCGGATGGGACGGTCTGTTACTCTGGCTTGAAGGATCGCCTTCTCGGGTGGCCTTCCCTCGCGTCTTCCCCAACTTCCCGGTATTCTCCCTACTGCATAGAGTCTCTCTTCTACGTCAACCGTGAGGGGAAAGAAGTCTATCCCCTCTTTAGGTTGTTTCGACATAGTTGCGGTGACCAAGACCGTTGTATCACCGTACTTAACTAAAACGGAACCGCTTGCCTGCTTAGCAACGCGACCAAACTCGAGGATTAGGCGTCGCCCCGCCAGATCAAACTGATATGAACTGACTCCCTCCAATAAGTACACTCCCTTCGGCCACAGTTAACCTCTCAATCCCAGTCTCTCCACTATGGCCCGGTAACGTTCAGGTTCTTCGCGCGATAGATATTTGAGGAGGGCTCGACGCTGACCCACCATCTTCAGAAGGCCGCGACGGCTGTGGTGGTCCTTCTTATGAACCTTAAGGTGCTCGGTCAGGTAATTGATCCTTTCAGTCAAAAGCGCTATCTGCACTTCGGGGGAACCTGTATCTCTCTCGTGGATTTTGTACTGGTCAATGATGGTTTGTTTGCGGTCATGCTCTAAAGCCAAAATGGACACCTCCATGATGTGAATAGGCCTTGAACCCAGTAGGCGCCGGAGGAACGCTTTACCGAGTCTCAAGGTACGTCAGGTGAGAGCATTCTATCATAGGCCCTAGGCACTGTAAACGAAGCCTCTTGGCCCGACCCGGATCCTAGCAGAGGCATCTCACTAACAGCCAATATGTCCTTTGCCACCTGACTTCGCAATTCGTCTGCGCCGGAAAATGCCCGTTCATCTCGGATGCGCCGAACCAAGAACACCTGAATTCGCTCACCGTACAGATTGCCGGAAAAGCCCGGAATGTGAACTTCGACCCGAGTATCTTTTCCGCGGAATGTCGGACGCGTGCCTACATTAACCACGGCGGAACGTTCCACGAGCCGTCGCTCTCCAGTCTCACCGACAAAGGACGCCCGAACCAATGCTGAATACACTCCGTTTGCGGGCAATGCCTTTTCTGGACCCAAATCCACGTTACTGGTGGGAATCCCTATCGTCTTGCCTCTTCCGTCGCCGCGCTCAACAATCCCCCACAAGCAGTAGGGCCTTCCGAGACACTCCCTTGCTTCATCCACTTTCCCCGCCTCTAGGTCTCTCCTTATCTTGGTGCTCGAAACGACTTCCCCACGGACCCTGATAGGGGGCACTACGCTAACCGAGAACCCATACTCTTGGCCTAGCCGCTCTAGAAGGGCAGGACTACCTTTCCCACCTTTGCCGAAGGAAAAGTTGAACCCGCACACAACGTGGCGAACCTGCAAAATGTCCACCAGATATCTGCCAACGAACTCCTCAGGCGAAGTATTGGCCAATTCATTGGTAAAGGAAATCTGCCAGAAGTAGTCGAGCCCCAAGTCCTCAATGAGGGCCATCTTCTCTGGAGGTGGCGTCAAGAGCGTTATAGAGCACTGGTGTCCACCCAAAAGCGTCCGCGGATGAGGGTGAAAAGTGACCGCCACAGCAGGAATTCCCAGCCGTTCGCTCTCTGCCCTAGTTTTCCGGAAAAGCGCCTGGTGCCCTATATGGACTCCGTCAAACACTCCTAACGCAGCCACTACTCCGTCCTTTGTACCTATGCTGCCATCAACTATCCGCAAACTCTATCACTCTCACGTATGAGCACTTTGTGGTAATTCAACTTGTTCCCCTTGGAGGATACAACAGCCACTATTCTGGCCATACCTTCTCCATCTTTCTCGTAAGCGAGAAAAGGTCCGCACTCTGGATCGTGGGATGCCACCGCGACTGGATCCTCAAAATCCGCGTAGCCAAGGCCAACCCCGTGAATTACTTTATCCAAAGCGGAAGGCACTATATGGAATCTCGCCATACCGGGAAGCGCCTGTAAAGGGTCAAGTAGGAGCCTCTCCAGATGCCCTGCTTGGGCTGCCCTTCTAATCTCTCCCAGGGTATGACATTGGTCCAAACCGAATGGACCTGACCTGGACCTGAGAAGATATGATACTGTGGCCCCGACTCCCAATTCCCTCCCCAGATCTATTGCCAGAGAACGAACGTAGGTGCCACGGCTCACTTCCATGGAAAAAAGCCCTTTGGGTAAAACGCCGCCGGTCCATCTCAAGAGATTGAACCGGTGCACCTGGACAGTTCTGGGCTTGCGGGGAACCGAAACCCCTTCCCTTGCCCACTGGTACATTTTGCGCCCTTGCACCTTCAAAGCCGAAAAAGCGGGCGGTTCCTGAGATATCGTCCCGGTGAACTTCGCCAGTCTTTCCTTGACACGCTCAGCCCCTAAGAAACGTGCGTCTTTCCGCTCCACGACCTGCCCCTCTACATCTCCCGAGTCCGTCTCAACTCCGAACACGAACTCGGCCAAATATCGCTTGTCCTGGTCGAGGCAGTATTCAGACAGGCGCCTATAGGCGCCCAAGACAACGGGAAGCACGCCTACGGCAAGAGGATCCAAAGTACCAAGATGACCCGCTCGGGTCCCGACAATGTCTCTTACCAAGAGAACCACATCGTGGGAAGTCACTCCAGAAGGTTTGAGCACATTCAGGAATCCGTCCATAGACCAAGACCGTCGATCTCCGCCAGGACTTTGGCGGTGACCTCCGAGATGCTTCCCTCCATGAAGGCGCCCGCGGCTCTAGGATGCCCGCCTCCGCCGAAAGATTTTGCTAACTGAGCCACATCCACGACTTTGCGGGACCGAAAACTCACGTGCACTTTCCCATCTTCCTCGGCTTCTTTGAAAAACACAGAAACCTCCACACCCGTAATGGATCTGGGATACCCTATGATACCTTCAGTCTCTTCGGCGGACGCACCGGCCGCCTGGAGCATGTCCCGGGTAACCGTGACAGCAGCCACTTTGCCGCCACAGTACATCTTCAGCGTGTTCAGGGCTGACGCCAGAAGAAGAACAGACGACACTGTTCTGGTTTCAAAGACCAAGTCGGCGATTTCAGAACCCTTCACGCCTTTTTTCAGAAGCGTCGCGCCCAAAGCCATAGCTTCGGGAGTGGTATTCTGGTACCTAAACCCGCCCGTATCGGTTACCAATGCCACGTATATGCACGTGGCGATGTCCACGTCCACCGGCACGCCCAGATGCCCGACAATGTCATATACCAGTTGTCCTGTAGCGGCGGCCCCGGGATCCACCAAGTTCACGTCGCCAAACATGGAGTTTGAGACGTGATGGTCTACGTTGATCCAGGGCAGTCCTATTGCGAACTCCAGAGCGTGTCCTGATCTTTCAGGATCGGTGCAGTCAAGAAAAATCGCGACCTGAGGCGAGTAGTCTTCTGAGTCAAGGCAATCTGCCCGGGTGTAGAAAGGTAACCCGGGCAGGAAATCGTACATAACTGGGTGAGGATCATGGGAGACCAGCAACGCCTGCTTTCCCAAGAAACGCAAAGCTTGCACCAGGGCAAGCCCAGACCCGATGCAATCCCCATCGGGTTTCTGGTGCTCTAACAGGATAAAAGCGTCATTCTTCTGGATTATCTCCTTGATGGCCGAAAGCGCCAGAGCATACTCCTGGCTGTCCATTACTCCGACCGCTCCCCATCTTCTTTCTTTATGTCTTGGAGCAGTTTGGACACCCTTATGCTGTGCTCTATACCTTCGTTCAAGATGAACTCCAGTTCTGGAGCGTGCCTTGTCCCCAAAGCCCGCGCTACCTCAGACCGTATCAACCCTTGGGCGCTTCTGAGCCCTTCCATGGTCTTAGCTTTCTCTTCTGTGGACCCCAGGACACTCACGTGAACCTTTGCAAATGCGATGTCCTTGGTCACTTCCACACCGATAATGCTGGCGAATCCTATGCGCGGATCCTTGACCCGTCTCGCTAAGAGCTCCGACACAACCTTCTGGATAAGGGCGGCCGCCCGCTCCCGTCTCTGTGCCACCGGGATCACCTCGATCACATGGTGCAAACCTTACCGGTCGCTGCCGGCAACAGCCAAACTAGGCCGGTTCGACTTCCTTCTCTGTGAACGCCTCGATTATGTCTCCAGGCTTAATGTCCTGGAACCGCTCTAGGCCTATCCCGCATTCGTAACCCTGGGACACCTCGGACACATCATCTTTGAAGCGCTTCAGGGAAGACATTCTCCCTTCGTACACCACTACACCATCACGAATGAGCCTGATGTTGGCCTGACGGGATACTTTACCTTCAGACACGTGACAACCCGCCACAGTGCCCACTCTGGGAACATGGAATATCTGCCGCACTTCGGCTCTTCCCAAGACCACTTCCTCGATTTTCGGTTTGAGCAAGCCCTTCAGGAGACTCTGCACATCGTCAAGAAGGTCGTAGATGACTCTGTAGGTCCGAATTTCCACCGACTCGGCTTCGGCCATGCTCCGAGCGCCGGCATCGGGTCGGACGTTGAAACCCAGGACTATGGCGTCTGAAGCCTTGGCCAACATAATGTCGGATTCTATGATGGCCCCGACCCCTTGGTGGATGACGCTCATAGTAACCTCGTCGCCTTTGATCTTGCCCAAGGCCTGGACTATTGCTTCTAAAGAACCCTGAACATCGCTCTTGATGATCACCTTGAGGTCCATTCGCTGGTCAGCTTCTTCTTTCTTGAAGAAATCCTCCAGAGTCATTCGGCTGGTGGACCCCATCTCCTGCTGGCGCCTTTCGAGGAGTCTTCTTTCGGTCACGTCCTTGGCCACCCGTTCGTCATCTACGACTAGGAACTGATCCCCTGCTTGAGGGATACTTTCCAGTCCTACGATCTCTACGGGTGTAGCAGGCCCGGCTTGTTTGATCTGTCTGCCGCGGCCATCATACATGGCCCTTATGCGGCCCCACGTGGTATCAGTGACAATCACGTCGCCCACATTGAGAAAACCAGATCTGATGAGGGCGGTTGCCACAGGCCCACGGCCTTTGTCCATGAGGGACTCTATGATGTAACCCCGACCTTTTCTAGTGGGGTCCGTCTTAATTTCCTGCATTTCGGCAACGAGAACGATCATCTCCAGGAGATCGTCGATACCTTCTCCGGTCTTGGCCGAAACCGGCACTACCACGGTGTCGCCTCCCCATTCTTCGGGGATCAGTCCCGCGTCAGACAACTGCTGCTTCACCCTGTCCAGGTTGACCGACGGTTTGTCTATTTTGTTCAAAGCTACTACGATGGGGACTTCCGCATCTTTGGCGTGGTTTATGGCTTCGATGGTCTGGGGCATGACTCCGTCATCGGCTGCCACAACCAACACGGCAACATCGGTCACTTTTGCTCCCCTTGCACGCATAGCAGTGAACGCCTCGTGACCGGGCGTATCCAAGAAGATCAGTTCCTGTCCTTCATGCTCAATCACAGAGGCCCCAATATGCTGAGTGATGCCTCCCGCTTCCCTTGCGGTGACATTGGTATCTCTGATGGCATCCAAGAGCGAAGTCTTGCCGTGGTCAACGTGGCCCATGACAGTCACCACCGGAGGTCTGGGAACAAGCGCCTCGACGTCGTCAGGCCGCTGCAATTCTTCGGCGATAACCTGCTCCTGGCTCTTTTCCGGTTCTTTGATCGTTACCACACAACCCAGTTTCTCAGCAACTTTGACTGCGATCTCCGGAGGGACCGTCTGATTGATACTTATCAAAGTCCCAATGGTCATGAGAGTCCTGAGAACCGTAGCCACAGGTACGCCCAACAGAGGCGCAAGTTCGCGCACAGGTATGGGCCCCTGCACAGTAACCCGCCTGGCACCGGTCACCGCCTGCCTGTCTGGGCGGCCTCCCCTGGACCCTGTACCTCGGCCTTGCCCTCGGCCGCCGCGCCCACTGGACTTTCTGTATCTGGTATTCCTGTCACCTTGGGAGCCTCTCTCATTTCCGCTGCCATCGTAACGGCTCTGAACATCGTGGCCTGCCTGTCTCTCTGTCCTCGAAGTGGGACGTTGTGAAACCTGCCCAGAAAGCCTCTGGAACTGGGCTTGCCGTCCAGGCACCTGCTGCGTGCCCTGGGATTGTTGGGATTGCGGCTTTTGCCGTTTCTCGGGTTGTTGCGATTGACCTGGCGCGTTCGACTGTCGTACCGGCCTCGACGCCGGTTGCCTCGACGCCTGCGATTGGCGCGATGCCCCCGATTGACGGCCCGCCTGCGATCCACGTCTCGACTCGACCTCATCGACCTTCTTGGAGGCCGACGGCGATGCTACTACCTTCGGATCCAAAACAGGTCTAGTTGTTTTCTGAGAAAGCTTAGTTTTGACGGCTTCAACAGCGGCTGGGTCAAGAGCCGCCATATGGTTTTTGACCGGTATCCCCAATTCATTGAGGGCTTTGATTACGGTCTTCGAATCAATTTCCAAGTCCTTGGCTACTTCGTGCACGCGTACGCGACTTGCCATCGGGCCGTCACCTCCTGACGTCCGCTTGTATCTGGACGATTCTATCGTGAAGTTCCTCAAAAATCGAAGGAGGCAGGGAGACTTCCAGAACTCTCTCCAAACGCTTTCCCTTCTTTAAGCGCTCGAGGCACTCAAGATCTGGGCACACGTAGGCGCCTCTTCCGGACTTCTTCCCTGTGGAATCGATTTCCACCGTACCTTGGGGAGTGCGAATGATACGTATCATTTCCCTTTTGGACTTCTTCTCCTGGCACCCCAGGCAAGTCCTCTGAGGCAGTTTTCTGGCCATTACCCCCACCTCCTTGGCTTCTTTACATCCTCCCCGGTAACCTCCTCTGGTTACGCTTTGTGGACATTACCTAAAACTATCTCTTTTCCGCCTTGATATCGACCTTGAGACCGGTGAGTCTTGCAGCCAATCTCGCGTTCTGACCATCTCTGCCAATAGCGAGGGACAATTGGTGCTCCGGCACTGTCACTCTAGCAACCCGCTGCTCACTGTCTATATCAACGCCTGTCACCTTAGCGGGATTCAGAGCATTGGCCACAAACACTCGCAAGTCTTCATCCCACTCGATTATGTCGATGCGCTCTCCACGAAGCTCCTGCACGATGGCTTGAACCCTGCTGCCCCGAGCCCCAACGCAGGCACCCAGAGCATCGACTTCCGGCAGATTAGCCTTGACGGCCACCTTCGACCTTGCTCCCGCCTCCCTGGCTATACCGCGAATCTCTACGACTCCGTCTCTGATTTCTGGGACCTCGAGTTCGAAAAGCCTCTTCAGGAGACCTGGATGAGTCCTCGACAAAAGGATCTGGGGGCCTTTGGGCGACTTCCTCACCTCTAGCACATAGGCTTTCAGTCTGTCTCTCTCCTTGTATTTCTCGGACCTGACCTGTTCAGGTGGGAGAATGAACCCTTCCACCCTGCCAAGATCTACGATTATAACTCCACGCTCGATCCGGACTACCTGCCCTGTGACAACGTCGCCCTCGCGCTCGGCAAACTCTTCGTAGATCATGCCGCGCTCTTTTTCTCTGAGCTTTTGGAGGACTACCTGCTTTGCCGTCTGCGCGGCTATCCGCCCAAATCCTTGCGCCGGAATTTCCTTTTCTACGACATCGCCTAGGCTGTATGAAGGATTAACTGCCCGGGCGCTAGAAAGTTCTATTTCCCGCTTGGGATCGACAACTTCCGAAACCACTTCCCGGCGGGAGAGGACACGGATCTTGCCCGTCTCCCTATTAAACTCGATTCTCACGTTATCTGCAGAACCAAAGTGTTTCCTATATGCCGACAACAATGCCGACTCCAGAGCGTCGACCAGGTCCTCTACAGCGATGCCTCTCTCTCTCTCTAACTGGCCGAGCGCCAATAGAATCTCGCCGTTCATTCCTCCCGCCTCCTTCCTACTCTTCGCCCTTTCGGGGCTTGGGATCGTAGACTAACCGGACCCTTGCCACATTCTTCCTGGGCAGGGTAACCAACCCCTGACGCGTCTTGAGGACGATAACCGGTTCTCCGTCTTGCCCGATCTCCGTACCCGCCAACGTACCCTGGAATGTCCTCTTACCATCCACAGGCGCGAACAGGTTCGCCTGACACAAAGAGCCTTTGAACACGCAAAACTCCTTGTCGCGTCGCAGCGTCCTTTCAAGCCCGGGGGACGAGACCTCCAGATCATAGGCATCCGGGATCGGGTCAAGCACATCGAGCCTTTCACTTAGGACCTTCTGCACCCGAGCACAGTGGTCCAACGTGATGCCGTCGGGGCTGTAAATCGTGACTCTCAGGATGCGGCGCTTGTTCTCCTTGATAAACTCAACATCCAAGACGTCCACGCCGATGTTCATTTCCCTTACCAAGGGCTCAAAGTCCATGAACAGGTCATCTTCTAGTCCCCGAAGTCTCATTGCCCATCACCCCGACAACATACAAAAAGTGGGTTCGAATAGAAACCCACTCCGACAAAATCCCCTCGATGGAAAGCTTCCGGAAAACACTGCAGAGTCAGTATATCACAGCGGATAGATGGCCCGCAAATGTCGCGGACCGCCACGTTGAGCCCCCCAAGGAGTTCGCTTTCTGCTACATCTTAGCACGGCAGCCGATTCCTAATTCCTGTTAGTATCTGGCCCCAGATAGCGTCTTCAACGGTTGGTCCAGTTTGCTCTGGTTCAGATCAGGCCGGGGGAAGAAGGCAGTAGCGTAACGGGCGGCGTATTACCAAGGTAAAGGAGATGAGTGCCAAGTGCCAATCGTGCAGGTAGAAATGCTCGAAGGCAGAACCGTGGAACAGAAACGAGAGTTGGCAAAGTTGGTGACCGAGGCAATAGTTAAGTCACTCCAAGTACCGCCCACGGCTGTAACCATCATTATCAGGGATATGGCTAACTACAACTTGGCCAGCAGGAGGCGTTCTTCGAGCAGACCGCGAGTAAACCAGGAGCATGACACAGAATTAACCAGACCTGCACCCAAAAGTGCCTGGTCTGGTTTTCTTTCCCCAAGAATCGCGCAAGAAACCGATGCTTATTGTGTCGGAGTCTCCGGTTCGAGATAACGGGCCAGGAAAGCGTATATCTCTTTCCTGGATTCCTTGGCAGCCTTGGTGTCTATTCCTGTTGAACACGTGGCCGCCGGGCTCGTTTTCGTAAACCTTGTATTCGAACTCCTTCCCGGCAGCCTTCAGGGCCTTTATCAGGTGCAAGACTTCCAGGACATTGACATCTTCGTCGTTTGTAGTCGTGTGTATCAGCAATGGTGTCTCAAGTCTCTCAACCTGCCAAGCCGGCGACCTCCTGATATACTCCGCGGGGTCCTCGACAGCCGTCTTCCCAATATGGTATGGGGCCGAAAACAGGCTCTGGTAGTGGGGGCCCTTGTACCCCATGCGGGCCACAAGGTCGCTAACCGGGACACCGGCGTAGGCCACTTTGTAGGCATCGGGATGATTGAAGATGTTCATCAGTGTGATAAGCCCGCCGTGGCTCCATCCCAATATGCCAACTCGATCCGGGATCAACCAGCGGCTCATTCTCGATCATGAAGTTGCGGGCAGCAAAGGCATCTTCGACCTCGAGACCGCCCATAGTCGATAAACTTGTAAAACTGCTCTCCGTATCCTGTGCTGCCGCGGTAATCGGGGGCAACCACTATGTAGCCCTGAGCCACAAGTTCCTGCACGATATGAGCGGAATCAGTATTGAAGTTGGCAATGAACTCCTCCGTGGACGAATACGAGCAACGGGTGCTTCTTGGACTGATCGATACCTGTTGGCGCAAAGGTATAGGCATGGATCTTGAGGGGGTTGCCTCGGTCCTGAGGTGACTGAGCCAGGAGATTAGCCGGGGGCGGCCCGGTAAAAAGGACTTTGTCGACGGTAGCTTTCCCGTGCATGACGTTGTACCACTGAACATCATCAATCGCCTTTGCCAAGGTGGCCAAGACATGGCCCAACCCGGCCTGCTGCCTTTTCAGTTCCTCGATCTGCCTCACGATTTCATCCATCAGATACTCCTCCTCGCAGTCTCCCGAGACTTCTGAGTCTCGAATTCTGGAGCGTTTCGCCAGACCAACAGGACAGCATTCGACCAGAGTATCTCCGTATCCTCCGAAGTCTCCACTGTTTGAATGGGTCTTGTTAGGGCACAGTGCCCCAACACTAGGCTCTGCTGGCGTCGAAGCGCCGGGGCGTTAACGGCAGATCCTTGCTTGACCTCCAGGCATATAGGGCCTCAGAACTTCGGGAACAGTCACCGAACCGTCGGCTTCCTGGAAATTCTCAATAATGGCAACCAGAGTCCGGCCTATGGCTATGCCCGTACCGTTCAAGGTGTGGACGAACTCCGGCTTCCCTCCGTCCTTGGGCCTATACCGGATGTTAAGCCCTCTAGCCTGGAAATCCGTACAGTTGCTGCATGAAGTGAACTCTCTGTAGACCCCGTCCGCCGGTTTCCAAAACTCTAGATCGTACTTCTTGTATGCCACCGGTCCGAGATTCCCCCGAACACATTTTCATCACTCTGTATGGAATGCCGAGTCCCTGGTAGATGCGCTCTTCCAGCGACACCATATATTCCAGAGTATCGTCAGAACACATGGGTTGTGTCGAACACGAACATCTCTACCTTGTCGAAGTGGTGAGTGCGTATTAGGCCACGGATGTCGCGCCCGCCCGAACCCAGTTCAGTCCGGTAACACGGAGAAAATCCGGCATACTTCAAGGGAAGATCGCCTTCGTCCAGAATGTCTCCTGCGTGCATGGCAGCCAAGGGAATCTCGGAAGTACCCACAAGTCCCAAGTCCTCGCCTTCAATTCTGTAGAATCTGTTCTTTCATGAACGGATAGTGGCGAGTCCCTAAGAGAACATCTGAACGAGCCATAACCGGAGGGATTACGGGAACGAAGCCCTCTTCCACGAGAAGGTCCAAAGCGTAACGCACCAGGGCAAATTCCAGATAGACGGCCTCCCGCCTGAGATAGTATGTCCGTGTGCCCCAGGTCTTGGCACCCATAGACATACTCAGAATGTCGAGGCTCTCCCCCAGTTCAACGTGGTCTTTGACGGGGAAATCCATGACTCTGGGGTACCCCGTGTCTTCGAACCTCCACATTTCCCGACTCGTCTTCACCGTAAGGCACATCCGGTGCCAGCATGTTAGGCAGCCACATGACCAGGTCTCGGATTCGTGCAGATACTTCCGCCAACCGGCTTTCCGCATCAAGGACCTGGGCCCGGATCTCGCGGCTGGACTCAATTAGCCTTTCCCTGCAGTCCTGGTCCCTGCAGGTTTTGACTTGGCTTGAGATGGAGTTTCTTTGCTCTCTAAGGGAATTGATGCTTCGCACCAATTGAACCCTGTTTTCTTCCAGAAGCAGGATCTCGTCAAGGGGCGCTTCCTGTCCCCGCTTCCGAAGCATCTCCTCCACAAGGGGCCGATTCTTCTTTAGAACCTCCAAATCGAACACGACTCCATACCTCCCGAATGTCTCGACTTGCCTCTTTGGGACTACCGAAAACAAAAAGCAGGCAATCTCCAAGGACGAGATTGCCTGCTCTCGTGGTGCCACCTTGATGCGCGGCCAGACGCGGCCGCCTCAAACGCCTCTAACGGGACTATCCGTCGCACCATACTCACCCGGGGCCGGATCTATTCTCCCTAAGAAACCTCTCGAGGGCCCAAAGCGTTCCGATGCGCGCCTCAGGGGTGCTAACGGCGCACTAGGGATCGCCTCTCACCTGACGGCGACTCTCTGAACCCTGGCTAACGCCTACCGTCCCCTTCACGGGCTTTGGAAGACTATATCACGAGAGACGGCGGAAGAAAACGTTCTCTGCTTGGTGTCAATACCCTGTATACGCAAATGCCAGGTGGCCACATGGGGGCGACACCTCATAGGATGTTGACGCGAGGTGCCCGCCCTTGGTTAGCATAATCGTGGTCACATCGGATAATCCGGAAGAGGCCCGACTGTGTCTCAAGAGTCTAGCGGAGTTCACTCCGGAAGAACACGAGGTCATAGCCACGCAACCTCCGTTTCACGAACTTGACGATTTGGTTACCGGACAGGACAACATAAGATTTGTCCGCAAAGAGTGTGCAAGAAACCCGTTCAGCGTAAAGAACCGGGTTGCTGCGGAGGCTCGAGGCAAGTACCTATTGTTCATGGACGGCAGCACTGTGGTGACCCCCCGGATGGCTCACGAACATGCTGTCCTGTATAGAGAACACGGGAGCAGGAATCGTGGGACCCCTGTGCAGTCAGGCTCCCGTCGGAGGAAGGTCCAACAGACGTAATCCATGCAAATGGCGGCCAACTGTGAGCGTAGGCTCCGATGCCATGCTCATAGGCAGAGAATTGTTTCATGAGGCAAGAGGTTTCGATGAAGTCTTGTGCCCGGGAAGGTTCCAAGACGACGATATTTGCCTAAAGGCCGCTCTCTTGGGTCGTACGGTCTATCTAGCAGGCGACACCCTAGTTCACAACAGCACTACCGGTACCCACAGTATATCCAGGTCATCCGACATCTCACTAACCTCAAACACCTATGCATCCCCGACCATCCCAAGCAACAGCGGTTATCCCCGGTACGTTCTCGACTCCACTGCAAACCGCTTCTGCGCAAAGTGGGGAGTTGACGATCCCAACTTCCCGTACCCGCGTCCCGAATTCTTCGAAACGATTGACCCCCGGGGAAAACGAGTCCTTGACCTTCGTTGCAGGGCAGGCGCCAATCTCCTGAGAGCTCTATGGGAAGGCGCTGAAAGCGTCACGGGACTCGAAGCAGACCGAGGTCTCAAGAAAGTCGCGCTAACTCACCTGTCAGGAAACGGTGGAGCACCGGTGTTCAAGGAGATGAAAGACATCCCCTCAGATCTTGACTCCCAGGGGAAATTTGACCTGGTACTGGCTCAGTGGTGTCTGGAAGCCTCAACAAACCCCAGGAGGTTCTTGAGGCAAACAAGGGCCGTCATGGCAGACAATTCCCATATGGTGGCTATCATCAGGAACTCATGGTCAAGTGAGAGAATCTTGCCGCTTCTCTTGGCTGCAGAACCACGTACCTATCCGAGGCCGGCATGGGGGCCGACAGCTTCTCCCGAAAAAGCGTTAGGTTGGTTCTGGGACTCGGGATTTCAAGTGACAGAGGTGCGGTTCCTGAATCTTCCCGATCCAGAGACGAATCCCCTCACAGAAAGGTTGCTGTCGATCCCCAGAGACTATGCTCAAGGAAAGCTCGAACCCGAGCCTGAACCGGGCTCTGGCACCAAAACCCCAAGAGTGCCAGGCGCGGGGCAATACACGAGCAGACCGTACTGCCCAAATCTCTATGCAGAGGAATTCATGTTGATAGCTGAACCTATGAGTCACCCAAGAAGGTCATCCGGGAAAGACTTCCTTTGGGTGCCATAGCGAGTCCCATGCCGGTTATCACATTGAGATTCCGCACCTTCGTAAAGGTGCCGAAGCGGCTCACCGCTTGGACACCAACAACGCCTTTGTCCAGATGTGGAGCGTTAGTCTCACGCTAGGATCATCAAGGTCCAAACCGGTAATCTCAGATATCTTCCTTATGCGGTAATCGAGGGTGTTGGGATGAACGTTCAACTGTGCGGCAGCCTTTCTCCTCCTGCCATACCAGTCCAGGTAGGCTTCCAGAGTCTGTACAAGGCCTTGACCGTGCATGGAATCGTAAGTCACGAGTCTCTCGATGGCATCCCTACCGTAGTACCCGCACATGGGGCAAGCCGCCATGCAGAGAAGAAGGTCGTAGGGGGCCAGCGACCTGTACTCCAGAAAAGCCGCTTTGGGGCTCACCCTTGCCCCCAGGTCTATAGCCCTTAGCGCTTCTGCGTAGGACTCCTGTATGTCGCCCACGCTGTGCTGAAGGCCGCCAACTCCGACCATTGCCAAAGGCTCGCCACATCGAGACATACGGGCGTTTACGCTGGAAGCCATATCTCCTTGGGCCTTTCGGGTTGACCCTGAGAGCACTACAACTCCGCGGCCGTCCACAAACCCTGCCAGGGGATGCCCGTATCTATCACCGAGGGCCGACAGTAGTTCTCCGAGGTACCAAGATACCGGTTTCGCCGACACAGGCATATGGTGGATCACTAGTACCTGGAACCAGGGGATCAGCTGCCAGCCTGTCTCGCGCACCCTAGCCCTTACCTCCGAGTCATCGCGCAGAACGCCACCCACAAGGTCCTTAACCAGATCCGATTCCTGACCTAATGATTTGGTCCGGCCTTCGGGTCGAGCCTTCGCCAGTTGCCTGCTGAGAAGACGCGCAGCCTCCAAAACAGCGTGTTCGGCTTCTGCCGAGATCGGTTCTTGACCGCAGGCAACCCACAAGTACCCAAGCACCTCTGACTCGCGTCTAATGGCCATAGCTACTCTTGGTTCGAAGCCAATTTCGGGGATTCCGGGCACAACAGTGATGCCGCCCGTTCCGTCTATGAGTCGGTACACTCCTCTGCTAGTCAGAGCCTCTCTGGTAGAATGGGAAATGCCTTTTCGAAGGAGCGTTTCCAAGCGAACGCTATCAACGGGCACATCGTGGACCGAATAGGCAATGAGGCGCCCCGAAGCGTCTTCCAGAGTGATGGGACGCTTTATGACTGCGGCAAGGTCTTCTACGATAGACTGGGCTTCCAAGGGACGCCCCCCACACTGTACAGTGTTGGAGGACAAGTTCGCCAGATTCCGTAAGAATCCTGCAAAACCCCCGGAAGCCCAAAACGCAGACGATTATTCCCTCTGTTTCGACAGACTACACTACCGACGGTTCGACGCGGAGGTCGCCTCGCTCGAATCTGCCTAGGTCGAGGTTGCTAACATCGATGTACGGCTCTTCTCCTTTGATCATCGAGGTCAGGAGTCTCCCCACTACGGGAGCCAACATGAACCCGTGACCGCTGAAGCCCACAGCCTGATAATACCCATCAAGACCCGGTACTGCGCCAAGAATCGGGTGAGCGTCGGGCGTCATGGTGTAGAGCCCTGACCACTGCCTGACCACTCTGACTTCCTTGAGAGGAGGCAACAGTCTGCACATGATCCTGCTCATTTCGTGCAGGAACTCCCAAGAATGTCCGATGTCGTAGCCTTTGGGTTCGTTTGGGTCACCTATGCCCATTACCAGCGAGCCGTGAGGCGTCTGCTGAGAGTAAATGCCCAGCGAAAAAGACATCAGCATTGGGCCAAGCAAGAAACCGACAGGCTCGGTAACCAGGATCTGGTGTCTCTGAGTATACAAGGGCAAATCCACCCCGGCCATGGCTCCTACCTGCTTCGCCCAAGGTCCTGCGGCGTTGACCACCACGGAAGTGGCGATCTCGCCCTTGTCTGTGATGACCGATTTCACTCTGCCACCTTCGACCTTAATGTCTGTGACTTCAGTGAAATAGTTGATGTCGCCGCCGAGTCTCTCCGCAGCCTTCAGATACGCTCTTGTGGTATGGAACGGGTTAGCGTGCCCGTCTCTTGGGTTGAAGGTGGCTCCCTGCAATCCCTCAATATTGAGCTGAGGGACTATCTCGGTGGCCCCTTGGGGCGTCAGCAACTGCGCCCTGATGCCGAGCCCATGCTGTAATTCCACGTTTTTCTTAAACTGGTCCCACTCTTTGTCTGTGTAGGCCAGCATCAGGTACCCGTTTTGCTTGAACTCCAGCGAGTGCTCATACTCCAGCTCTTCCTGCAGGCCCTCGAGAATATCGATAGCAGCCTGCGCCAAGCGGCAGTTTCCTTCCGAACCCCACTGCTCGCGTACACCTGCCCCGCAACGTCCAGTCGAACCGTTGGCAAAAGTCGCTTTCTCGCAGAGTACTACGTTTTTCACACCGGACTTCAGGAGGTTATATGCCGTGGAAGCACCTACCACACCGCCTCCGATTACTACTGCGTCAGCTGTAGGTCTCAAGGCTATTCCTCCTCCTTCGGAGCGGCCAGCGCAAGGTCGCCCATCTTAATGGCCTTTGTTGGAGGCCTGAACGTGGAGGGGGATACCTGTGATACGGGCTTGCCCAAAGCTCTGGCGAGCTCGCCTGCAATCAGAAGCCGGCAAGTACGTCCCTGACAAGGCCCCATCCCCGCCCTAGTAATCCTGCGAATCTCATCCATTGTAGTTGCACCTTCGCGGATGGCTTTCCTTATGTCTCCCAAAGTAACGTCTTCACAACGACAGACAATGATGTCTTCTTCCTTCATGGTCAGCTAGCCTCCCTACACCGTGCGCAGGTTCCGGGCAACGAGGGAAAGCTCCTTCGCGGCCTTGACCCACACCACGGGAGTACCTTCGGGCTTCCTTCCGGGAATGACCCGGTCAACGGTGCCCTTGCCGACAACGGTTCCGGCTCTATCCAGAAGGTCAACTTCCTGCCCCTTAACGGGCAATGGCACCTGCTCATAAGGTAAGGCTATACGGCAGGTTCCATCTTTGGGACTCTCGTCTATCACGAAAATGGCCAAACCGGGACATGCGGCTACGCAGATCCCGCATCCCGTGCATTTATCCCAATCGGTTTCCGGAATGTCGTTGATATCCTCAAATTCTTTGATAGCGCCAAAGCGACAGCTATAGGCGCACGGGTCGCAGGGAATCTCCTGGAAACATTCGATCATCACGACCGGTCCCTTTTCCCTGCGCTCCAGCGGGGGTGTGACCTTCTCCAAGTCCGACGCTTGGGGTACGCCTGTAGAGATGAGAGTTGCGTCGCTCAAGAACTCACCCTCTTTTCCAACAGCTTTCTAACCTGCTCATGACCAGCTACTACCTTAGCGCTGGTAGGTCCGGAACGGAGGCCATCGAGTTCGCTTCGAATTTCGTCGCGCTTGGACGTGAACGCTTCGCCTTGGATATGTCCAAGACTGGCTGCGATGCAAAGTCCCGCAAGTTTCCCCCCAGCCATGGCAGTGGAAGCTTCCTCAATTCCCGCCGCGTCTCCGGCCACAAATACACCCTTGGCGGTGGTCTCCATGTTCTCGTCGTAGAGCGGCACGAACCCGCCAAGTTCCGGAACGTAGACCATCTCCGCCCCTGCTTGCCACAGGAGTTCTGACAAAGGAGTCAAACCGGTGGCAATGCACACCACATCAACGTCTATCTCTTGTTCGGTTCCTGGAATACCCTGCCACTTGGAGTCGAGCTGCCAAATGGTAGCTCCTTCTACCTGTTCTTGTCCGTGAACTTCTTTCACGCTGTGACCTGTGAGGATCGGAATACCCAGTCTACGGATTTTCGAGGCGTGGACTGCGTATCCGCCTATGTTTGGCGCAGCTTCCACCAGTGCGGCAACCTTAACTCCTGCCTGAGTCAGCTGGTAACTGACGATGAGTCCGATGTTGCCTGAGCCAACCATAAGCACTGACTGTCCCGGTTTCACACCGTGAACGTTCATGAGGGTCTGAACTGCCCCTGCTCCGTACACTCCGGGAAGGTCGTTCCCCGGAAACAAGAGGGTCCTTTCCACAGCGCCTGTGGCGATTAGAGTCCTATCGCATTTGAGACGCTCAACTCCTTGAGGCGTCTCGAGAAGAAGGACTCCGTCTGAATAGTAACCCAAGACTTCCGTATCCGAAAGAAAAGTGATGTTTGGGTTCTGGGCCATCTCTTCGGCAAGGTTTCTTGCGATGATAATACCGCGAGTACCCGCAGAAACTTTGTGCCAGCCAAAGAACTTATGGGTCTGTTTGATGAGTTGACCGCCGATGACATCAGCACGATCGATTACTGTAACCTTTACTCCGTGTGAAGCGGCTTCTAGCGCTCCACATATGCCAGCCGGTCCCGCTCCGACTACTGCAAGCTGTGTCTCTTTCACCCGCTTCACCTCCTAAGCTTTGGGGGCAGGCCCAGGACCATCCTGCCGCTCAACGCGCATGCCTTCTCTGAGTTTCTCAGTGCAAGCGCGAACATTGGGCACTCCGTCAACTACAACCAGGCAGGACGAGCAGTTCCCGATGGCACAGTAGAAACCTCTGGGTTTTTGTAGAACGAGGCTTCTATGCAATACTTTGACTCCCGCTGCGTGCAAAGCACTGGCGATAGGCTCTCCTTCGTACCCAACCATCTCTTGCCCTTGCCAGTAAAACCGCACTTTCTTCTTCTCTGGAAAACTGAGAATCGGGTGATCCTCTATGCGCAGGTCCAACAACAAGACCTCCTGTTGGTGAAGAATTCCGTAAACGCACCTAACACATTCTGATAGTTTCTGACACGTTCGGACCGAATGCGCGAGATTAATGGTATTCGGCGCCCGACTTACACTTAATAGTTATCAGACAAGAGCAAACGTTGCATCGTACCAGGAGATGAAGTTGATTGTGACGATGCCACAAGGCGACCCACGAACTAGTCTACTACTGTACGCCCGCAAGAGGAGTGTCCCTAAGAGATTGTAACTAAGAGAATTTTAAGGATGTCTTGAGATTTGATGCAACACCTTGATAGGCCTGATTGGTACAATGCTCGTGATGACAAAGATCGGCAAGGTCAAGAGGTCAGAGTTCGTCAGAAGTTGGCTCCCGAAGAAGGGCCAAGAAGAACCAAGGTGAATCTATGCTTGCGATTGCGATGTCGATAATTGCAGAACTACCGGGGATACTGAGAGACGTACTGCTGAGAATACCGGATAGTCTAGCGCCAACCGGTCCGACAGCCATTGGGTTGGTTGTTCTCCTGGTGGCCATAGGCGCACTAGTGGTACTGAGAACCCGATCGCTCCTGGCAGCCGTCGTCTGCGTCCTTGCGGTCGCCTCGGGAGTTACCTACTTTGCTTGGAATGCCGACATTCTCCCGAGCATCCGCCCTCCTATCAGAGTCCCTCGCGTAACGGCAGGCCTGGACACAAACGCCAACGGCATTGACGATTACCAGGACATCGTAGATGGGGCACGCCGGCAAATCAAAGAGAAACCCAAGTACAAAAGCGCCTACTATGATGGCGGTTATCCCCCGGACAATGAAGGTGTCTGCACAGACCTTGTGTGGCGTGCCCTTTGGCACGCTGGATACGATCTGAAAGCATCAGTAGACTCAGATATCGCTGAAGCACCTGACGAATACCCAAGGGTGGCAGGTTCGCCGGATCCCAACATCGACTTCAGGCGAGTGCCAAACTTGTACGTTTTCTTGACGAGATGGGCCCAGTCGCTAACTACAGAAGTGAAACCGTGGGACCAGGCCAATGCCGAAGAGTGGCAGCCTGGAGACATCGTAGTGTTCGGCAATTCCTATGACCACATCGGCATAGTCTCTGACAAGAGAAGGAAGGACGGCATGCCCCTGGTTATCCACCATGGGTGGGGACGTCCCGTTGAAAACAACGCGTTAGGCCGCGGCAAGGACCAGGTGACCGGGCACTTCCGTCTCGACCTGAGCACATTGTCGGTTCGCGAAGACCTTGTGGCACCCCTATCTATTCAGGCAGCACCCTGCCACAGGAGGGACAGAACCGAAACTCATCTTCTGTGTCACAACCGCAATACGGACAAAACCGGTGCCGCTGCTTGACATCATCCACCGCTTTCGGGCCAAATCTCAAGTTCAACGGGTCGGGTTCTGTTTCGGAATCGGTAACATCCAGTACAGAGTAGCGCTTCTCTTGGGTCGCCTGCCGGAAATGGTACAGAGCATTGACGACACCCGCTATGATGAAGAGGACCCCAAATAGCGGGAAAACGCCGACGATGCCAAAAGGAGCATCCTTCGTAATCTGACGGGCCATTATGGTCCACAAGACGCCGAAACATATGGCTATCAATGATCCGATTCCGCCCAAGAGAGAAGGAGCGCGCCCCGGTTTTACGCTTGTAGTTCTTCGTCTGTGGTTCAATATGGACCCCTCCCACGTGCTCCCTGGAGATCCTCTCTCGGGATCCTCTGTAGGTAGCTATACTATCGGGAGCCTATGCTCAAATCAATAATACGTCACTTTCAAACATGGGGCTCCAAAATCGGTGTGTCCGTCCAAACTATCGCGTCGTCACGTCAGTAATCATCCAAACGCAATCTTAGGCGCAGTCTTGGGGCTTGATCGTTTGAATGTACCACGATGTTTTCATGCTTTGCGCAGCCGAAGAAGGTAGACGGCCTTCGAGCACGGAACACTCCTGGATGAACGCCATATGAACAAGTTTGATACCTTGATTTGGTGAGGAAGTTGGTGGGATTTATGGGCCCTAAGTTTAATATCAGCAAAGAGAAACGAGATGAGATGGTAGGGCTGATAAAGAAATGGTTCCGTGAGGAACGAGGGGAGGACCTGGGGGACTTGGCCGCAATACTCATTTTGGACTTCTTCTCGGAAGAGCTGGCGCCGCACTTCTATAACGAGGGCGTTTACGATTCTTACAGGTTCGTTTCGCGACTAGCCGAGGATTTGCTTGGAATACAGAAATTGTGAACAAGCGGAACTTGACCCCAAGGCTTGATGTCTGCATTCCGAGAAGGATGCAGTCCGAAGGCAAGCCGAGATGTACGGCAACGAGTACGTATTCCGCTTTGTTGTTGACGAGTACTCCTACCATAGGATGCTCCGCAGCCGCCCGCTAGCGAGGGGATAAGCGTAATGCTGAGGCCAACGGAGCATCCAGGTCACTGGTACCCCACCTCCCCTAGGCCCGCGTCTCTAATTACTGCCATAATGAGAAGTCTGGCAGTGAGCACTACACGAGAAAGAAGGAAGTAGTATGACGCGGAGGAAGACCCGAGATCTCATCTTTGCCGTGCTTTTAGCCTACTTGATTCCCCTACTATCATCGAGATTCGCTGATGTGGCGATCAATAGCTTTGCCGGCCTTGACCCCGATGGCGTGTTTGCGTGGAGGTTCCTGCACCACATAGCGCAGACGGTTCTGTCTCTCGCGGCCATCGTCGTGCTCGGCGCGCAATGGAAGCTGGGCATAGCTGAGTGGGGCCTGAACCTAAACAAGAGTGACTGGTCCATGAGAGTCTTCTGGAGGTTCTGCCTCGGGTGCGCCGTGTACGGCGTCGTCTTCAACGTGCTGATGGCGAGCGCAGCCATGCAGTCTGCTGTAAGCCATCCCATGACCGCGCGGAATGTGACCGGAAGCCTCCTGTTCATGTTCACAATGCCCGGCATCGCCGAGGAGCTGTTGTTCAGGTCGCTCATCGTTACCATCCTGGCCAGATCATGGAAGAGCGAAGTTCGGTTCCCGGGGTTCACTGTCCCCACCGCAGGCGTCATAAGCGCCGTCTTATTCTCCATGGCGCATATCGGATTTACCATTTCGCCGTTCAAGGTCACCTATTTGGATCCGGTTCAGTTGGTGATCGCCTTCGGCTTTGGCATCTTCTACGCTTTCATGTACCGCAACACCGGGAGCCTGCTCGGGCCAGTTTTAATACACAATGTCTCAGACGGGATGCTTGCCGCGATCTCATACGCGGCCAAGCTGGTGCGATGAAGACACCACCATCACTGGCCTGCTGATCCATGCAGGCCAGTGTTTCTCTTCAGAAGAGACTCAACTGATGAGCCGTCATGAGTACCTCCTCGACCGAGTCAAACACAGCGCGATTCGCGTTTAATCCTCCATTTATCCATCCGATAGGAAAAAACAGGGTATCGAGACGGTAGCGTTGAACTGGGAGTAGTAGTCGGTGTTTCGACCAGCAGCGTAGTGGCACCGTTTCGGCACCGTGTCTCCCAATTGGGCTAGGGAGTAGGAAGACCACGTCAAGCCATCTTTGCTGCTAGTAGTGGTGCCGGAGGCGGGAGTCGAACCCGCACGCGGGGTCACCGCACGCGATTTTGAGTCGCGCATGACTGCCAATTCCATCACTCCGGCACTAACAGCCTCCATTTTAGCATGCCTGGGCCCAAGTCACAATATTTGCATTCTGTATGTCCTAGAGGGTCGCGGTGGAGGAAGGAGTCCGCCTGGAGGTGACGAAACTAGTTCAGCGTAGGGAGATGAACAAGACGAGGACGTTTTATTCCCGTCACTTTCAGTGGCTTGAGGAACAGAACGTATTAATATACACCATCATCATGGCCGTCTACAGCTTGTTGGGCCGTATCGTGCTATTACTGATCTTGTCGCCTGCCCTGTTCCTGTTTCCCAGGGAAACCTTAGTGACGCAACAACCTGATGTCCCGTGGGAAATCGCGTTGCTTCTCGCACCCGTTCTGGAGACAATCATATTCCAATGGGCTCCCATATGGCTCACAGAGCGCTTGCATCAGAAAGCGCCGATCCAGATCGGGGTATCCACAGCTCTCTTTTCTCTGATGCACTATTCATCCGGTATCTTGGGTATATTGGCTGCCGCTTCGTCCGGGTTGGTATTTGCATACATCTTTGTCCGCCGCAAGAAAAAGAGTACCTGGCAAGCCATGGCCACGGTGGCTCTCACTCATTTCTGGGTCAATTGCTTTGCCTATGTTGCCATTTCGGTGAAATCTGCTTACACCATGTAGGCGGACGTTTTGTGCCTCAGGCGTCGACCCAGGAGAATCAGTAGGCCATATAAGCATCTAACCTCAGGTAAACCGCACCTTCTAGACTTGTAAAGTGGCATTCGCACTTGCCAGTTTTTGCCGGCCCAGATGATGTTTGGCGAAAGAGGGTGTCGGCAACTAGATTCATACCGGATAATAGACAGGTTTTGGCAACCTGGTTCCATGAGCCATAGAGGAATAGGGAAAGCAGCTCTGTCTGACACTATAGGCGACCCTGCCGCCGATTCGCAGGGAATCCGGGTCAACAAGACCTGTATGGAGGAGTGGATTCAGTGCAAAGCCTTACTCAAAAGGAGAAGATGCTGCTACAGGATCAGGCAAAGCACGAGGAGATCTGCATCCAGAAGTACTCCAAGTACGCTAGCCAGGCGAAGGACCAGGAACTCCGCAACATGTTCAATGAGTTCGCCAAGGATGAGCAGGAACACTACAACACCATCCAAGGTTTCCTGACAAATCCCCAAGGCGCGCAAAGACCAGGGAATCAACCACAGTCCCAACAGTATCAGAGCCCTCGTCAGGCAACTTCGATGCAAGCCGGAGGGCCGGAGTTGGGACAGACTACGAGCCAGATCGGGTGGGCCAACAGAGGCTTCACCGCTGAGGCTGGACAAATTGGCGGCGGAGCAGGCTCTGGTACCCAAGACGAGGCATCCATGCTCACCGACATGCTCATGACAGAGAAGTACGTGTCAGGCGCCTATGACACAGCTGTCTTCGAGTCGTCCAACAAGCAATTGCGACAGGCCCTGCAGCACATTCAGCAGGATGAGCAGAGACACGGTGAAGGCATCTTCAACTACATGCAGCAAAGAGGCTTGTACAAGCAATCCTGAATCGGCAGACCCGCCAAGAGGGCCGGCGTCCATCGACCGGCCCTCGGTGGGCCGATTGGCGATCCATGGTTGATGGCAAGCACACGACGCAAGCTTGGAGGGTACACGCGTGAACATAGACGCTGAAATGAACGATGACAACCAAGGATTCATGAGATTTCTTCGCTTACCTTGGTGGACCATGTTTTTGGGAGGTGCGCTGTTAGCGACAGCTGTGTGGTTTGGAGCCAGGATGTGCGGTCGAGGCTCAGAGATTGAGGTAATTGCCACTGAGGAATAGGCTGATCCAGGACAGCGTATACGTAGAGTAAATCTTACTGAACGGCTAAGCCCTGACTAGGCCCCGACCCGCGAATGGGACCCGCACAGCTGGCGGGTCGGCGGCCAGTCTCATCTTGCACCGGGCGCGGTTTTCCAGCAACTACCTTACAACTACCTTACGCCCGTCAACTTCGGCAAATTGTCTTTATGGTCGCATATAGACACACCATAACAAAGAACGTGGTACTCATAGAAACAGCCGCTATTCTGAGCGTCTCCGCCAATACTACGCCCAACAGCACTCCACCCCAATTCTCATAAGGTTCGCCTTGCCACGCCATATACGCCTTACGTCCATGATCCCCCATACCGTGGCTCAAGCCAGTTTCTATCTCTCTATTTCATCAATGCCAGGATCATTGCACCGGCTATGACCGACGCAATTTGTCCGGCCACATTGGCGCCCACTGCCTGCATCAGAACAAAGTTGCTCGGGTCTTCAGCTTGGGCCATCTTCTGGATCGCCCTGGCGGACATGGGGAAAGCCGAAATGCCGCACGCGCCAATCATTGGGTTGATCTTGCGCTTCAAAAACAGGTTGATGAACTTGGCGAACAACACGCCGCCGGCAGTGTCGAACACGAAGGCCACAAGGCCCATTCCGATAATGAGAAGGGTCGTAGGCTTCAGGAATTCCGAAGCCACCATAGTAGAGCCAATGGTAATACCCAGAAGCAACGACACTAGGTTGGCCAGTTCGTTTTGGGCCGTCTTGGATAGACGGTCAACCACCCCGGACTCGCGCAGAAGGTTGCCAAACATGAGAGTCCCCACCAACGAAAGACTGATGGGCGCGACCAGACCGGCCACAACAGTCACCACCAGGGGAAACAGAATCCTCACCTTTTTCGACACCGGTCGATGGCACTGCGGGTCCATCCTAATCTTTCGCTCCTGAGGCGTCGTCAAAGCCCTCACCACCGGAGGCTGAATGAGCGGTACCAGTGACATGTATGAATAGGCCGCCACCGAGATAGGACCCAACAGCCTTCGAGCAAATTTGGTTGCCACATAAATGGCGGTTGGTCCGTCAGCGGCACCTATCATCCCTATCGATGCGGCTTCTTTCAGAGGGAAGTTCAGCAACACCGCCATGCCCATGGTCATGAATATGCCCAACTGGGCAGCGGCTCCGAAGAATAGCATGGCAGGCTGCTCGAAAAGGGGTCCAAAGTCTATCATGGCGCCTATGCCGATGAAAATTAGAAGCGGAAATAACTCGGTTATGATACCCGCCCGGTAGAGGACGGTCAGAAAACCGTGCTCTCCCAAAACTGATGTCCCAGGGAAATTCGAAATGATAGCGCCAAACCCTATGGGAAGTAACAACACAGGCTCGTATTCCTTGACTATTGCCAGATAGATGAGGGCAAATCCGATACCGATCATGACCGCTTGCTGCCATGTCATTTCCAGTAGACCGTTGAAGACTCCCAAATCATACCCTCCTCGCCCGTTCTCAAACAGGGCAGCGGCTTGCAGGAGTTCAGCCTATAGTCTCCCACAAAAAAAGCCTTTACCCCGTTGCACAAGGATAAAGGTCTCACTTTGACGGTCTACCGGGCCATTAAGCCGTGTTGACGGTAGATACCACCCAGGCGGTCTCGCACCAACCACTGCAAAGACTCCCGGGAAGTTACTCCCCCTTATCGTCTCCCACGAAACCCTTGCAAATCTCACAAAAGATTCCTAACGAATCCAGAGACGTCTCAGTAACCTGTATTGTAGCATAGAACGAAGAAGAGTCATCGTGCAAGATCATCTGCCAGATTGTACAGTTCCAAGTCCATCTCCTTTTTCGTGGCAAGAACTTGCTCCATATCCAAAGGCACCGCTTTGCTGCCCACAATGCCCACCATCAGTCCGTTCTTACCCTCAGCCAACAAATCTACTGCCTTGGCCCCCAGTCTGGAAGCTATCAAGCGATCGAAGGCACTGGGCGATCCGCCTCTTTGAACATGGCCAAGGACAGTCACGCGGAGTTCGATACCAAGATACGCTTCTATCTCTTTCGCCACTACGAAGCCGCTTCTGGCGCCCTCCGCCACCACGATTATGCTGTGGACTTTGCCTCTGTCAAGGCCCCGTCTTAGTTTCTGGCAGACCTCGTCGATCTTGACGGGAAGCTCGGGGATGAGGATGGACTCAGCGCCGCCCGCCACACCCACAGCAAGAGCCAAGTGCCCGGACTTCCTGCCCATAGTCTCCACTACAAAGATGCGATCGTGAGATGTGGCCGTGTCACGCAGACGGTTTACGGCCTCTACGCCTGTGTTCAGCGCGGTGTCGAATCCGATGCTGTGCTCTGTGAGGGCAATGTCGTTATCTATGGTCCCAGGTATACCAACGCAACGTACACCCCTTCGACAGAGTTCCATCATACCTCGGAGACTCCCCTCACCGCCGATAACCACAAGGCCCTCGATTCCAACACCCCTAAGCCTAGCCGCGGCCAAATCTTGCCCTTCCGGTCGGATGAACCTATCTGATCGCGCTGTATGTAGAATTGTGCCCCCTCTGTGGATTGTGTCTCCTACAGACTCGACTCCCATTGGGCGCATGTCCCCGTCAAGGATCCCGTCATAGCCGCGACGAATGCCGTAGACCTGAATGCCCAAAGAGTCGCCTCGCCTGACCACCGCCCTAATGGCAGCGTTCATGCCAGGAGCATCTCCGCCGCTTGTGAGTACACCGATTTTCATACTACCAAGCCCTTGCAGTTCCCACCATCTGCATGATGATAGCTTGTGCTTCACCTACTTCGATCTCGGGAACAAGCAGTTCAACTTCTTTAGAGACCCGTTCACCGTATGAACCGCAAGCCCTCAGCATAACGAGGAGTCCGTCCTGCGCCAGCCTGTCTTTTATAGCTTCGGCCTCTTCCCAGCTTGAGGCCACATACACTACTGTCCACACTTACAGGCCCTATCGCCCCAGCAGGGGACTGCGGGCTTCCCCCCTTCCTCAGAGGTTATTGTCTCTACGTATCTGGGACTGATTCTGCGTCCACGGCTTCCCTTGCCAGTATTCTCCGCGTTTCCTCCTGCTCCTCTACACTCCCGGTGACAAGCACCACGTTTTCCTTGACAAACAGATTTCTTGTCCTTTGCCAAAGCTTCGGAAACACGATGACTTCCAGGGTGGCAAATTCGTCCTCAATGCTCACGAAGGCCATCTCTTCTCCCTGCTTCGTGGTGACCTTCTTAACAGAAGACACCCGTCCTCCCACGGTTGCGTCACGGCCATCGGGGACATACTCCAAATCCGGGATAGGCGTAGTTCTCTTGGTCAGCAGGGTCTTGTACTTCTCCAAAGGGTGTCCGCTGAAGTACATCCCGAGGAGATCTCGCTCCCATGACAACCTGACGTCTAGGGGGATTCTCTCCTCCTTCGAAGGCTCTGGAAGCGCTGGCGCTGACCGAACTGACGTTGCCGGAGGCTCAGAAAAAAGAGTGGGGCCTTCTTGTGGTTCGAATCCGAACAAAGACAATTGGTTTTCGGTCTTCGAAACACGTTGCCGAAGTGCCAAGTCCAAGCCGTCCAGATTGTCATATCTGGTGCCCAAATCGTCACAGGCGCCGCATTGGATCAGCGTCTCCAGAGCTTTTCGAGTCAAGAGCCTTCCTTCAATCCTGGAAGCAAGGTCTTGCAAACTTCTATAGGGGCCGTTGCGCTTCCTCTCAGAAACAAGGCTTTCTGCGAGATGCGCGCCCACGTTCTTTATGCTCGCTAGACCAAAGCGGATGGCCTCTCCTTCCACCGAAAACTCGACCTCGCTGTAATTGACGCTAGGACCCAACACGCCCAGGCCAAGCCTCTTGGCTTCGTCGAGATAGACTCCCACTTTGCCCTGCACTCCCATTACGGAGGACAAAAGCGCAGCCATAAACTCCTTTGGATAGTTGGCCTTAAGGTAAGCGGTTTGGTAGGCGATGAGGGCGTAGGGTGCCGCATGGTTCTTGTTGAACCCGTAGTTGGCAAACTTGAGGATCAGGTCGTAAATCTTCCGGGCCACATCCTGTGAAATCCCTTTCGCCAGAGCGCCTTTCAAGAACCTACCTTCCATGTCCTCCAAGAGATCTTTCTTCTTCTTGCCCACTGCCCGTCTGAGGATATCGGCTTCACCCAAGGTAAATCCGGCCACCGCCTCTGCTATCTTCAGGATCTGCTCCTGGTAAACCAAGACTCCATGGGTCTCGCGAAGGACGGGCTCCAGCACCGGATGCAGGTAGCGAGGCGTCCCATTCCGAGACCTCAAGAATTCGGGTATCTGTTCCATAGGACCGGGACGGCAAAGCGCCACAGTCGCAATGATGTCCTTGAGCTCCCTGGGTTTAAGTTCCTTGAGGAAGTCCCTCACCCACGACGACTCCAGCTGAAACACGCCTATGGATTCACCTTTTGAAAGCATGTCGTAGGTCTTAGGGTCGTTGGGAGGGATACGGCTCAGGTCAAACGCCTCGTCGTTATTGTCGTTTTCTGCATCCGGCTCTTGGTCTGCGACTGCCCCATCGGCCCTGGCTCGGATCATGCTTGTGGCCCTCTGCAACACAGTGAGAGTGCGCAAGCCCAAGAAGTCGATCTTCAGAAGACCCAGGCTCTCCAGATCCTCCATGGGGTATTGGGTAACGACCCCGCCGTCTTGGCCCTTGGCCAACGGTACATAGTCCCACAAGGGACCTTTACCGATGACTATCCCCGCAGCGTGAGTTGAAGAATGTCTCGGCATCCCCTCAAGGTGGAGCGCCGCATCCAGAAGAACCCGGACGTTCTCTTTTTCCCTCATATCTCGGAGAGCCGGCACCATCTCCAAGGCCTTCTCGATAGACATGCCGATCTGGTTGGGTATCATTTTGGCGATGGTATCCACATCTCCGTAGGGAAATGCCATGGCCCGCCCCACATCCCTAACGGCGGCCCTCGCAGCCAAGGTACCAAAGGTGATTATCTGGGCCACGCGGTCTTGGCCGTACTTCTCCTTGACATAGGCAATTACCTCATCCCTGCGGTCATCCTGGAAATCGATGTCAATATCGGGCATGGTAATCCTTTCGGGATTGAGGAACCTTTCAAACACCAAGTCGTGTTCTAGAGGGTCTATGTCAGTAATGCCCAGGCAGTAGGCCACAAGACTACCCGCAGCCGAGCCTCTACCAGGCCCGACAGCGATCCCGCGGCTCTTGGCGTAGTTAACAAAGTCGCTAACGATCAGAAAATAGGATGAGTACCCCATCCGATCGATCATAGTCAGTTCGTACTGGAGGCGCTCGGCGACAGACGGATCAGGATCAGAACCAAAGCGAAAAGCGAGGCCTTCCAAAGACATCTGCCTGAGTACCCCTGAAGGCTCCTGCCCTGAAGGCAGCGGGAATTCTGGCAGGTGTATAGAGTCGAAGTCTAGTCTTACCTGACAACGATCAGCGATGATCTCAGTATTGACTATGGCTTCGGGAAGATCGTGAAAGATCTCGGACATTTCCTCGCCGGACCGGAAGTAGAACTGGTCGCCTTGAAACCTGAGGCGCTTCGGGTCATTTAGGTTGGTACCGGTCTGTATGGCTAGGAGTACATCGTGATACTTGGCGTCTTCCCTGGTCAGATAGTGACAATCGTTTGTGGCCACCAAAGGCACTCCCGTGTTTCGGGCAAGACGCACGATCTCGCGGTTGATCTCCTCCTGGCCTGAGACGCCGTTCCTTTGGATTTCTAAGTACACATTGCCTTTGCCGAAAATATCGGCATAAGACATGAGACTCTCTCGGGCTTCCTCGAATTTTCCTTGAGCCAGATGAGAAGGGATTTCTCCCTCCAGACAGGCGGTTAGGGCTATGAGCCCTCCGGAGTGTTCCGACAAAACCTCCAAATCGATCCTAGGCTTGTAGTAGAAACCTTCTAAGAAGCCCTTTGACACGATCCGCAATAGGTTCTTGTACCCTTCTTGGGTCTTGGCCAGGAGCACCAGGTGGTAAGGCTTGTCCAGTGTGCCTTTTGTCTTATCGAACCGCGAGTCGCGGGCTACGTAAACCTCACAGCCTATCACCGGATGCAACCCATTGGCTTCACATGCCTCGACGAAACTCACAACCCCGTACATAGTGCCGTGGTCTGTGATCGCCAGGGACTTCATCCCCAAAACCTTCGCTCGAGTGCACAACTCTCTGATCCGGCACGCGCCGTCAAGTAGGCTGTATTCTGTGTGAACATGAAGGTGCGAGAAATTCATGACATATTTTTCCTCCGAATGTGCAAAAAGCTCAAATCTCATATAAAATGGGGCTGATAAAACGCAAGAGAGGTGTAGCCCCTTGCCATGGAAATTCTGTCCGTCGTGCAAACAAATCTCATATAGCGCTGCAACCCACTACGAGAAGTGGCTTTGCCCCCACTGCGGAATCGAACTCAAACTAGAACCCGAATACGACATAGACCAAGCCAAAGCCCTTCGAGAACAACACGAGCCAAAACCAAGCAAGGATCAAACCTAAACTGGCTCCGCCCAGTTGCATTACGTCTCAAAACTCCGCATGCCCATCCCCCAACGCCGCCAGGGCCGCAGGACTCTCGGCGGGAGACTAGTGCTCGGTTCGGCCAGTAAAGTTGAACTTCTCCAACAACATGGCGGGAGTCAACACGGAGCGCTCCACTCCCAAGAGTCTTCTTTCCTTTGAAAACTCTATCGCAGTTGCCAGACTCTCCACCACGCTTTGGGTAAAGCGCAAATTCTTCAAAGCCGACTTGATCCTGCCGTCTTGGATGAGGAAGGTGCCGTCTCTGGTCATTCCCGTAATGATCGTCTTTTGGCTATGAACCGCCCTGACGTAGTGCAACCGAGTGACCAGTACTCCGTGAGCTACGCTTTTCAGAATCTCCTCCCTGGACCGCTCACCGGGAGCCACAAACAAGTTGGCGGGCGATGCCCCGAATTCGCTCGCGTGACCTGTTGATTCCTTAAGCTCTTCCCGAAAACCCGTAAAGGAATCGTATACCACCCCCACTCCGCGCCCTTTGTCTATGAGGGGCACCCTTTTCTTGGGTTGCCCTTCAATATCAAACGGGAACGGAGCGCCTTCTGGGTCAAGACCATCGTCCCAAATGGTCACCGCCGGGGACATGAGAGCCTTGCCCATGTTGCCGGACAAGAAGGACTGCCCGTCCTGATACGTCCTGGCAGAAAGCCCGAGGTTTGCCAAATTCCATACCAGATCTGCCGCTGCGTAGGGTTCGAACAGCACAACATACTCGCCCGGTTCTATTGATTCCTGAGACGTGTTCATGGCGCATCGCTCTATGGCTTCTTGAGCGATTGCTGCCGCGTCTATCTCGTCGATATCCCTGCTGGAAGCCTGGGCGTACCCCGACCCGTCACCTGACAGTATAACGCAGGTAAGTTCAGCGGCGGTGGAAGCACCGTAAGCCCTGACCCCCAACGTGTTGGCAACGCCCATTTCCCTCACCGAAGTGGAGTGAGCGCCCGCTGCCTCAAAGCCCCGGGCTTTGGCTCTCTCCACAATGGCAAGCACGTTGTCTGCCCTGCGATCGGGATCGGCGTTGGCCGTTGACTCAAAGTGACTCTTGACTTGGGGAATCGGTCCCGGTCCCGGAAGGGAAACGAACTCCGGGTTCTCCGGGGATAGTTTGGCGATCTCATGGGCTCGCTTCGCAGTGCGTCGAATCGACTCGGGTGATAGATCGTTTGTGCCGGCCCTCCCCATCTTCTTGCCAATATAGATCTTCACTGAAAGTCTAGCGGATGTTTCGGCGACATTTTGGTGAATCACAGAGTTTGCATACCTAGTGAGTTGGCTGTCGCTTGCCACGATCCTGGCTTCCGCTTGGTCTCCGGCACACAACTTCAGGGCGTTCTCGAGAATCTCCAGGAGTCTCTCGCTTCCTACCATTTTCCAACACCCACCCTCACATTTCTGAACCGAGCCGGACTTGCACCGTGTCCGACCCTAATCGGCTGCCCCGGCTCACCTTTGCCGCAGTTGGGTATCCCCCAGACCTTCCATTCGTCCTTACTTGCCACAGCGTCGCACGAATTCCAAAACTCAGGTGTGTTCCCTGTGTAGGTGGGGTTCTTAACCATACGTGTTATGGACCCATCCTCGATCTCCCAACCAACCTCGGTACCAAACTGGAAGTTGTACCGCCTGTCGTCAATGGAATAACTCCTGTTTAAGTCCATGTAGATGCCACGTTTGGTATCCTTGATGATTTCGTCTAAGGTAAAGTCTCCGGGAGTAAGGTTTATGTTGGTCATTCTTACCAGGGGAATGCGATTCCAACTAACGGCTCTGTTTGCGCCGTTCGATACTGACCCCACTGCCGAAGCGGTCTCTCTGGACGTAAGGTACTCCTCGAATATGCCTTCCTTCACAATATCAAAGGCTTGTGCAGGTACTCCATCGTCGTCGTAACCGAAACTCCCGTTACCCCCGGGAACCGTGGCGTCTGCGACGATGTTTACCGAAGGCGATCCATAGCGGAATGTGCCCTTCTTCTCGGTAGTTAGAAACGAAGTGCCCACCATGCCCGCTTCCATACCGAGCACTCTGTCCAGTTCAATGGGATGACCGCACGATTCATGGATCTGGAGCGCTAACTGGGACCCTTCCAAGATCAAGTCGTAGTACCCGCTCGGGCACTGGGGGGCTCTTAACATATCGCAAGCTTCTTTCGCTATCCTGGGGGCGTTACCTGAAAAGTCCAGTTCCTCGATGTGCTCCCACCCTTTGAGAGCGTAATCGCCTCCAAACTGGGCGGGATATGAACGCATCTGGGCTTCGTTTTGGTCTCTGGCCATGGCTCCGATCACTCCGCCACTTTGAGTCAGGGTCTGGCGGATATCGGAGCCCTCGCTTGACATAAAATGTTTGTCTTCTTTGTAGAAATTCAAGGAACCGTGGGTAAGGCTGACGGGAGCCGACTTCCGCATCAGGTCCTCGGCCGTGAACAGGACATCTATCTTTTCCTCCACTTTCATGTCGAAGGGGTCGATCTTAGGGTCGGCGCTCCATTGGTCCTGAACGGCTTCCGCTTGGGACAAGGTCACGGGCGGCCTCGTTCCAAGGCTTCTGGCCGATGCTTTGGCTATGCTAACGGCCTCCCTAGCGATCCTTACGATCTCGTCAGTCGTTGCGGTGCCAGATGATGCGAAACCCCAGGCCCCGTCCTTGAGGACTCGCACTCCGAATCCAGAATCATCTTCCTCGCTAATGGACTGCAAGTGACCGTTTCTGGTGACAATTCTCTGGGATTCGGAGCGTATGTAGCGGATGTCGCAGTACTCCGCTCCGGCCCTTCTGGCTGTCTCCAAAGCCAGTTCCATAAGTTGTTTCACTGCCAAAACCTCCCGATAAGTTCCTGAAGGTGCCGGTTCTTGCAGTTTTCTGTCTGCGTGACTGCTCACTCTTTCTTCCATTGTCCCTTCTGTCACTTCGTTGCGAGACACCAAAACCCTTCACGACCCTTCGCGGCAAACAGCACGAAGTCGGACGCGATTACTCGGAACAGCAGCCGCGAAGGGGGCAGATGCCGCACTTGGGTCTTGATGACGAACACACTTTTCTGCCGTGTTCAATGAGAGTAAGGTGAAGGGGCATTTTGAGGTCATCAGGCGTGATCGTCTCCAGGATTTCCTGAGCCTTAGAGGCCTGAGCCTTCTGGGGCACCAAGCCCAATCTGCGGGCAATTCGGAGGACATGGGTATCCACAGGAAAGGCAGGCTTACCCAAACCAAATGCCAACACACAAGCGGCAGTCTTCGGGCCGACGCCCCTAAGTGAGGTCAGATACCTGAAGGCTTCATGGACGGTCATCTGCCTCAAGGGTTCGAGGGTGACTTCTCCGAAATCTTTCTTGATCTGATTGAGAGCGGCCTTGAGAGCAGCGGTCTTTTCACGGTAGAGCCCTCCCGGCTTCAGGGCTTTCTCCACAGTAGCGGCGTCCGCCTCCAGGAGCGAATCCCAATCGGAAAACGTCTGTTTCAGATTGGCGAAAGCTTTGGTACTCACATTGTCGTTGGTAGCCTGTGACAAAATCGTTGCCACCAGTGTATCAACAGGATTGCCCTTACTAGTCTCCAATAGTCGCGACTTCACGCCAGGATAGTGGGGCGCCAGGGCCTCATAGATGGCACTTGGATCCGGAATCTTGGCCACTATGTCCTTGAACATCTGCCCGCGCTCCTCAAAACTCCTAAACATGTCGTAACTGGCGCACGCCGGAGACAAACCTACGGACCAGCCAGGACGAGCCTTAGCGCTGGCGATTCTGACGGCCTCCTCGAGGCTGCCGGCTCTGGTCACATCGGGTTTGCGTCGCCCTCGGCCAGCCGTCTCGGAGGATCGTCTGGTCCCTTGGCTTGTTCTTCTGTTTGCGGCATCAACTGCTCTATCAATCGCCGCTTCAATTAGCGGGGCTGTCTTGCCCAGAGTCACAACCGCTACATTCTCCCGGGCCACTATCTTCTGGGCTAGTCCGTCGAACGGGATCCCCTTATCGTATCCTCCAAGGATCAGAACCAACGGGCCAGGAACGGCATGGAGAAAGGCTTCGGTTCGGTCCGGCGACGTGGCGATAGAATCGTTGTAGTAGGTAACTCCGTTGACTTTTCTCACCAACTCTATCCTGTGTTCGACTCCTCGGAAAGACCGGATGGCTCTTCTTATTCCCTGCGGGTTACCCCCCATTAATAGCGCTGCGAGGCTGGCGGCAAGTGCGTTTGAGATATTGTGGTCTCCGGGAACGAGAAAATCATCACGAGACGCAACGGTTACGGGACCGTTCGTGCGGGCTGGCGTATGGCTGTCACTGTCGTTATGTCTACCACTGTGGATCTCGTTAGGGCTACCCCTGCGGCTATCGCTGCGACTATCGCTGCGGCTTCCACTGAGGCTACCGCTGGGGCTTCCGCTGGAGCCATCGCTGCGAATATCGCTATGGCCATCGACGTGGCTGTCACTGCGGTAATGCTCGGCGCCTTGGATCTCCACTTTCAGATCGTTTCCGTCAAGCCACGCCCGAGCGCTGGGCGTCCCTACATCTCGATTTCCTTGAGCACTATGTCCCTTTTCGTCAGTGGAAAATCGGGCGGTATTTCCCGGACACTCCCCGACCATTGCCCCAGTAATGGGGTCGTCTTGGTTGAGGATGCACCAATCTTCTCGGTTCTGGAACTGATAGATTCTCTTCTTTGCCTGCACATAATCTTGGAAAGAATCGTGAACATCCAGATGGTTTGGGCGCAGATTGAGAATGACTGAGATTTCTGGGCTTCGGTTGCAGAGTTCAAGCTGAAAACTGGAAAGCTCAAGAACTACCAAAACTTCGGGCGGTATATCGTCAACTTCCTCGATCAGAACTGAACCGATGTTGCCGCCCACGTAAACGGGCACTCCAGGTAGACTCTCTTTCAGCATCATGCCTGTCAGCGTGGACGTGGTGGTCTTTCCCGCGCTCCCGGTTATCCCACAGACTTTGGCCTTGCATCGCTCGAGGAAAAGGGCAATTTCCCCGGAGACTATGGCTCCGTTCTCCTTTGCGGCAACGATTTCCGGCAGACTCTTTTTCATGCCCGGAGTGAGGAAGATCCACTTGAAGGAAGGAAGACCTGAGAGGTAGTCAGGGCCAAGGCTCCACTTGACGCCCAAGCGACTGAGTTCTGTATATACGTCGCCCAGTTCTTCGGCGGTTTTTCTGTCAAAGCAGGTTATGACGGCGCCCTCTCTGGCCAAATACCGGCACAGAGCCTGATTGGACTTGCCCATCCCTACGATGGCGACTTCACGCCCACAAAACCTGCCCAACGTGCCCAAGGAACCTCGGGACGATTCAGAATCCCTCGTTTCTCGCGGCATCCTCACATCCCTCGCTTCGCGCTACTGGCTTCTACCCTCTGTCTTCTCGCTCTGGGTTCTCACTCTGGGTTCTCGCTTTTGATTTCTCGTTCTTGACTCTCGCTGCCGATTTCCTACTGCTGACTTCTTACTGCTCACTCTCGTCGCTGCTGACTCCTCACTCCTGAGTTTCGGTGCTGACTTTCGCTCCTGAGTCTCGGTGCTGACTTTCGCTCCTGGCTCTCGCTACTGACTTTCGCTCCTGAGTCTCGGTGCTGACTTTCGCTCCTGGCTCTCGCTACTGACTCCCCACTGCTGACTTCTTACTACCCGTGTCTTGTTCCTCGTTGATGGCTACTGACTTATTGCGGGCACTGTATTCTGCCTACTAGATATGTAACACAACTGTACAGCAAATCACTCCTGTTGGCATCACGACAGACTTGCCGAAGGAATCCTGGACACGAGCGGTGAAAGCCCAGGAGAGGATAGGAAATCGTACCTCTGAAGCAAGCTAATCATGATTAACAGCCAAAGGTACAAAAGGAACGTACAATGAACCGACGAAATGTAGGAGTGCTGCTTGGCCTGGGTTTTACTCTGGCAACATCGACCTTGGCAGGACTCTATCTTGGTTTATATCTAGATAAACGAACAGGGAAGACATTATTCGCTCCCGCAGGCCTTCTTCTGGGACTGGCGGCCGGGATTCACCAAAGCGTTAGGGTAATCCGGAACATGCTCAAGAAAGGCAAGTAGGCGGCTCTCCCGCCTTTAGTGGCGAGCCCACACGAGACCAGATAGAAGACTCCGGTCCAGCACAAGGATCGGCATCTCTCAGAGCCGGCAGGGCGAGCCCACACGAAACTAGACAGAAGACTCCGGAGGTACGTAAGAGATATGACTAAAGCCCATGCAGACCGGACCGCCGGCGCGGGCCAGACCGCTGATGCAGCCGATACAGCCGATGCAGCGGATGCAGCCGATGCAAACCGCGCTGTTCACACAAGCCGCGCCACTGGCACAACCAAGACCAAACCATTAATGGTCCTGGCTGTTTGTTGTGTGGCTACCGTCGTCCTTCTTACTGCCACCGCCTTTCCCGTCGGCGCCAACCCGACCCAATTCTCCAACAGGCTAACGGGTTCCTACGAGATTGGCCAGTTCCTGTCTCATGCAAGCGCAATGCTTCAGAAGTCCGGATGGACCACAGAGCTTCAAGCCTACTCGGCAGTGATGGGGGCAGACTCCAAGGAGGCAAACCGAACCACTCTCGTTGGGGTGCGAGGAGAAAACCTGTTGGCGTTCAAACAGGAACCGTCATCCATTGACCTACTTATCGTCGCTCCTTGCGACGTACCAAGTCCCCGTAACCCGGCGTTCGACACCGGCGATGGCGGCATTGAAGGGGTGGACATCCAAGGCGCGTCAGTCCAGGAAGCAGCCGCACTTCCGGATCGGGGGGCTAATCAATCGTGGTTTACGGATCAATCAGCAACCGTCCTTCTGGAATTCGCAAGACAGTACTCTGGCCATAGCGAAGTCAACGTAGCCATAGGTTTTGTGTCAGGCCACTATCAGATGGGGGCAGGGATGCAGTCTCTCATGAAGACCTTCTCGGACAACGGTCGAGCCGTCAAGAGCGTCATCGTCATCGGCGATCTATCTGGGACAGAGCGACTCCCCTTAATCCCTGCGCCCTGTACACCGGTGAAGATGGTGCAGTCCGTCTACGACCACCTCAGGCAAAGTGGCCTGGACGCTTTCGTCGCAGGAGGACGCAGCCAAGCGCTGTGGCTACAAGCTATGACCGAAGGACCACGGCAAAACAACGCGGACTCTGACAGCTTCATAGGCGATGGGACCTTCACTGGAGAATCGGACTCTCTCGACCCAGAAACCCCCTCCATCACCATTGGGCTCCCCACAGATAGCCCGTTGAGAACATGGTTCTCCGAGTCGGCACGACATGGCAATGCCGGCGATACTGCTACTACGTCTACCTTAGACCAACGTTCAACAGGCGTAGTTGATGCTCTGCTGTCGCTCTGCGCCGAAAACCGCGCCTCACTGGGTATTGAATCCTCACAATCAGATGCGGATCTCCCCGTCTACAGCAATGTGACGGTTGTTGTGGCACTAGGTCACATGCGCATGGTGAAATCTCAACATCTAGCCTGGGCAGGCATCGTCATGGGCGTCTTGGCAGCGGGGGTCATCGCTCTCAGTTGGCCAAGTCTGAGGGGCTCTCTTGGATGGGTTGGCGGCGCCATTTTGGCTTCATTCTTGGCTTTGGGAATACGCTTCGTCGTCTTCCGAAGCGCCCTCGCTGAACATGTGGCGTGGGCCTATCCCGAAAGGCCAACCGTGCTTTTCTTGGCTTCATTTGTGCTGCTGTTCACCGCAGGTTTCCTTCGATTGTGGGCGGTGCGTTCACGGATAGCCAATCTACCTAGGGCCGCCAGTCTCGGCTCAAACCGGGCATTCGCGTCGGCCAACAAGTCCGCACAGGGACAGGGGAACCAGTTGGAGCAACGCAACCAGTTGGAATATGTCGGACAAGTAGGGCAGGCAGGACCAGTGGGCTGGCCGGTTGACGCTGTGGCAGACGCGCCTTACGGTTACAGAGCGCTACAAGCACGCGAAACACCAGGACATGACCCGCATGACCCGCCTCAACCAACAACATACCCAGCATACGGTAACAAAGCGCTACAAGACCCGACTGGGATGGTGGAACCGGCTGGAGAAGCGGAGGATGACGCACTCTATACGGGGCAAAAACATCCATCTTCCCAGGAGATGCGAAGTGCGTCTGGAAAGTTGGAGGATGACGCGGGTTTATCGTGCGGCACCAACAGAGAGTTGCAAGGCGGACTACCCGGTACCGGTGCCTGGGGACTTGCAGTCATGGGCGGAGTATGCGTGGGAATGGGTCTGAGAGGTTCCGAGCATTTATGTTGCTCGCTCCTAGCCACAGCCGGGTTAATCGTGGCTGTGCTCGTTACACGGTTCATAGGGAAGAAAGACGCAGCGACTCCGCGCATCCTGATTTACCTCACTAGACTCTTGTACCTCACACCTCTTTGGCCTGGGCTGGTGTGGAGCGCATCGTCCCCTTGGTTCCACAGTACTGCCGAGAACACTGCATCAGCCCTCTGCGTCGGCGTTGCCATCGGATGCCTTGTTTCCACGTTTGGCCTGCCACAACCGGTGGGTCTGAGGCGCCTGCGCCTGCTCAACCTGGGCACTCTTCTGGCACCTCTGGCGGTCGTCCTTTTGGGGCTCATTACTGCAAACAAGTCTGTGCTCCTGTACCCGGCAAATATAAGCGAAAACTACGGTTTCAGTTCAAATGCCACAGTCTCTGCCACAATGCCGTTGGGAGAAGTCATACTGGAGGAGAACCAGAGTAATGGGTACGCGTCACCTGTCAGCTTACCAGTGCCCAGGGACAAGACGGGTCAGCCAGTCATCCGCTTCGAGGAGGGGCTCGACTGTCCGTGGGCCACGATTGAAACCGCCGCAGACAGGTCTTCTGGAGAGACATTCGGCAACACCTTCCACGCGAGGGCGACCCTGAACAAGCGGCCAACCTTCTTTAGCATTGAGATTCGTGACATGCCGATGCCCAGAGGAACCCACGTCCCCTTCGCTTTGGAGAATCTGGAGGATGTCTTGAACTCTCTCGCACAAAGTCTTTCGGACCTTTCGGACGAAGATGCGGATACAGTTGTCCATCTGCGCCCCGCATCTCAACTGAGCTTCCGAAGAGGCCATAGGGTTCGGATTGTTTGGTGGTATCCGTCGCAAACAGAAATCGAGGCCTCGCTTGTCACCACAAGCCAAGGGGTCAATAGGGTTGAGGTGACGGCTCAAGCAGTATATTTGAACGAGTCGTACCTGGGCCTTAGGCTGGCACAACCTGACATTCCATACACCAACCGTGTGGTAGTCTCATCTTTGCCGCTGTATCAGTAGAATAGAGTCTTCCGCGGCAGTAGAGAGGGCGGCCGGAAAAACACGCTGCAACCGTACGACGCGAAAAATGTATCGGGGTGGCGGAGTCGGCGCAGGAATTGCGTCGGGATGGCCGGTTCGCCGCAAGAATTGCATCCGAATGGCTGGTTCGCCGCAAGAATTGCGCTGGGATGGCCCGTTCGGCGCAAGAATCGCATCGGGACGGCGGAGTCGGCGCAACAATTGCGTCGGGATGGCCGGTTCGCCGCAAGAATTGCGCTGGGATGGCCGGTTCGGCGCAACAATTGCGTCGGGATGGCCGGTTCGCCGCAAGAATTGCATCGGAATGGCTGGTTCGCCGCAAGAATCGCATCGGGACGGCGGAGTCGGCACAAGAATTGCATCGGAATGGCCGGTTCGGCGCAACAATTGCGTCGGGATGGCCGGTTCGGCGCAAGAATCGCATCGGGACGGCGGAGTCGGCGCAACAATTGCATCGGGATGGCTGGTTCGCCGCAACAATTGCGTCGGGACGGCGGAGTCGGCACAAGAAATGTGCCGAAGCCGTCCCTACTCCCGCGTAACCCTACACCGGCTTAGTTCGGTGCACGCCGGTACTCGCGCTACACAGTCTTCACCCGCTACTCCCGCTTAACTACACCCATTACTCCTACTACAAACACCACTCACGCTGCATCCAGTGTACTGCAAAGAAGGTGGGGGTACGAACGGCACCGCTACTCCCACTACTAACACCATTCACGCTACACCCGCTACTCCTACTACAAACACCACTCACGCTGCATCCAGCGCACTGCAAAGAAGGTGGGGTGCGAACGGCACCCGCTACTTGTACTACTAAAGCTACTCACAAGCTTCACCCGCTACACTGGCCTCTCAGCCGCCACACTGGCGTAACCCGTTACATTGGCGTAACCCGCCACACTGGCGTAACCCGCCACACTGGCGTAACCCGCCACACTGGCGTAACCCGCCACACTGGCGTAACCCGTTACATTAGCGCAACCCGCCACACTGGCGTAACCCGCTACACTGGCGTGACCCGCTTGCGTAACCCGCCACACTGGCGTAACCCGCTACACTGGCGTGACCAGCTAAACGAGCTACACGAGCTACACACGCTACGCCTCCGTACGCCCGCCAATCCGCTACGCGATCTTAACCGGCTCCCCTGCAAACTGCTTCTCATACAGAGACCGATACAAGCCGTTCGCGGCGATAAGCTCCTCGTGGTTGCCAACTTCCTTTATCTCGCCGAGGTCGATAACATAGATTCTGTCTGCATTGCGGATAGTAGAAAGCCTGTGAGCGATCACGATAGAAGTCCGACCTTTGAACAGTCTCTCCAGCGCCCTCTGGATCTGAAGCTCCGTGTAAGCGTCAACCGACGAAGTCGCCTCATCCAGAATCAGTATCCTCGGATCAGCCAGAAGCGCCCTGGCGAACGACAGAAGCTGCCGTTGGCCCACAGACAAACGAGTCCCTCTCTCTCGCACTTGAGTATCGTAACCATCCGGCAATCTCATGATAAAGTCGTGAGCACCAACGGTCTTAGCGGCTTCCTCCACTTCCTCATCAGTGGCTTCCAGTCTGCCGTAGCGGATGTTTTCCCTGATGGTGCCGGAGAAAATGACCGTGTCCTGAAGAACAATTCCCAAGTTTGACCTGAGAGACTCTAGAGTCACATCCCGAATATCATGGCCATCGACCAAAATCTGCCCATCCTGAACGTCGTAAAACCGGCACAGTAGATTAATGATGGAGGACTTGCCGGCGCCAGTTGGTCCTACCAGTGCTATGGTTTCATCCGGTTTGGCCTCGAGGTTGACCGAATGCAAAACCGGCAACTCAGGATTGTAACCGAAGGTCACGTTCTTGAACTCCACATGGCCCCTAACGGTCTCGAGAACCTGGGCATCAGGCTTGTCGCGGACATTAGGCTCAGTGTCCAAAACCTCAAAAACTCGCTCGGCTGAAACCGCGGCCTGTAGAACCTGGTTCCATATGTCCACCAGGTTTCGGATTGGCCAGAAAAACCTGTTGATGTAGTTCACGAAAAGGGTGAGCGTGCCCACTGAGATCATGGAACTGCCCCATGACATCTGAAGTCCTCCGTAGTAGCACACAAGCGCCACCCCGATTGACCCGACTATGTCGACCAACGGGAAGAACAAGGCATGCAACCTTGCCGCATCCATCTGGGCTTTGAAGTTCTGCTGGTTAGTGTCGTCAAACTTAGAGGCGTTTACGTCCTCCCTGGAAAATGCCTGAGTAATCCGCATTCCGGATATGGATTCCTGGAGATTTGCAGTGATGTCAGCCAACCGCCGTCTGGTCAAGTGATAAGCCCTTGTCATCTTGGATCGCAGGAAAAACACAGTGATGAACAAGAGCGGCACCGTTGTAAAGGTGACCATTGCCAGACTCGCGTTATGCCTAATCATGATGATGATGATTCCGCCGATGGTGACAATGTCTGCCAGTAGACTCAGGGAACCGCCCGCCAAGAGTTGGTTAATGGATTCAACGTCGTTGACGACCCTTGACATGATCCTTCCAGCCTGAAGCCTGTCGTAGAAGTCGAACCCCAAGTCCTGCATATGACTGAAAACCTGCTTCCTTATGCTGTACAACATTTGCTGTCCGGTCCAGGACATGATGTAAGTCTGGCTGTACCTGAGAACAGCCAAGATGCCTTGGATGACGAAATACAAGGCCACCAACCGATATAGCCCTTGTTCGTCGCCCACGGGAACAATATCCACTATCTTACCGATAATGACCGGCCCCTGTAGCCCAAGATACGCAGTGGCTCCTACCAGGGCCATCGCCAAGAGCAGCTGTTTGATGAACGGCAACAGAAACTCTTTGGTTCTCTTGAGATGAGAGAAGTTGAGGTCCTTAAGGTCTATGTTCCCGACATCAAACCCGCGAGGTCCATGCATACCCATTAGTGACCACCTCCTTGGGCAAGCGCAACTTCGCGCTCGAACTCATCTCTTTCCTGACTCCTAAACTGCAAGTCGTAGATAGCCGTGTATATGCCGCCCTTTTCCAGTAGCTCCCGGTGCGTCCCTTGCTCAACGATTCTACCTTTATCAAGAACGATGATCCTGTCGGCGTTTCTGATAGTCGAAAGCCTTTGAGCGATGATGAAGGAGGTTCTGTTTTGAAGAAGTTTTTGGAAAGCAGCCTGGATCCGCATCTCGGTTTCCACGTCTACGCTGGAAGTTGACTCGTCCAATAGAAGAATCTTGGCATCCATAAGCAAAGCTCTGGCGATGGCAACACGCTGTCTCTGACCACCTGATAGCCCCACTCCTCGTTCGCCAATGACTGTGTTGTACCCGTTAGGCAGACTATCGATGAATTCGTCGATGTGAGCTGCTTCTGCGGCGGCTATGATCTCGGCGTCGGTGGCATCAGGACGTCCATAGGCGATATTGTCCCGGAGCGACGCCGAGAACAAGAAAGTCTCTTGCGTAACTACTCCGATCTGACGACGCAGACTCTCCAGTGTGATATCGCGAATGTCGTGACCGTCAAGGAGAATCCTGCCTTTAGTGACGTCATAGAACCTTGGCAACAGGTTGATCAGAGTTGATTTGCCTGAACCAGTGCCTCCCAAGATCGCTATCGTTTCGCCGGGTTTGACATTCAGGTTGATATCCTCAAGTACCGTGTTCTCGCCATCGTACGCAAAACCGACGTTTTCGAAGACAACGTGGCCTCGAACGGTGTCAATGGCTTTGGCTCCTGGCTTATCCTTGACGGCTGCCTCGGTGTCTAGAATTTCGTAAATCCTCTCCCCTGCCGCAATAGCCCTCTGTGCGCCGCTAACCCACATCCCCAGCATCCTCACTTGCTGGACAGTCTGAAGGATCAGCTGGTTGAACGCGATGAGAGTCCCTACAGAAAGCTCGCCTCGGATGGCCTGACGACCTCCCCAGAAAAACACCAGACCCAGACACGCTTCGGTCAACATAGTCATTAGTGACTGGTTAAAGGCAGAGGCCCGGACTGTTTCAACGTTCTTGTTAAGGTACGCCATATTGTCGCGCTCGAATTTCTCCATCTCATGCTTCTTCCGAGCGAACGACTTGACCACGCGCTGCCCCGTAATGTTTTCCTGAAGAGTGGCGGTCATGACGCCCAGCAGTTGCTGGATGGACCAGTATCGCGGCCTTATGATGGTCGCGTAGATCTGCACCCGCCATATAAGGATGGGTACGGGAATCAGGGCCACCAAAGTCAGCTGCCAGTTGAGACTCAGCATCAGAGCCATGGTGGATACGAACCTCACTGTGGCTGCAACGATCTGGACGAGCTGGTGTGAAAGGAACATTCGGGTATGTTCAACATCTGCGGTGACCCGACTCATGAGTTGCCCGGTTTGAGCCTCGTCGTAGAAACTGAATGACAACTGTTGTAGATGCTCGTAAAGGCGGTTACGGATCTCGTAGATTATCCGCTGACCCGCCCAAGCCATACCATACCTTTGGATATAGGCAAGAACGGCACCTACCACAGAAAGTCCCACAAAGGCTAAAGCTCCCCAGAGCAGCATGTCCCAGCGGCCGTTGACGAGCACATCGTCCACCAGCCACCGCGTTACCATAGGCTGCAGCAGACCAAGCCCGGTCATAGCGACAACAATTACAAAGATGCCTACATAAACCTTCCAATACGGCTTGGCGAAGCCTGTTAGCCTGCGTAAAATAGCCAAATCCTCAATGCCTCCTCCTGCCTGATGGTGAATTGTTAAGCGGACGGTTTTCTAGTTGGCTGTTTGGTTGATTCGCCCGACGGTTGTCGGTCTGATTTTCCAGATGGCTCCTTGGCTGACTCCTCCATGATTCTCCCCAACTGCTCTATGGTTTCCGACAACATCCGAGTCACTTGAGATGCCTTCAAGATAACCAGGGAGTTTCCATGATGCCCCAAGAACACCATGACCTTATCACCGATTTCGAGCCCGTACTCTTTTCTCGCCTCAGCCGGTATGACGATCTGTCCTCTTTCTCCAACGGTCGCCGCACCGCAGAATTTCCCTCTGAGTATATGACTCAAGGATTCCCCCCCTTCCCTTGACTTGCGCCTGACAACGGATCCTTGACATACTGAATATCTTCTACGTGACTATACAACACCTGCCGATAGTTGCCGGGATAAAGTATGATTTCTCATACTTTATCATCATCGATAAATCATAGCATAATGCATTTCGTGTCTCAAGTATATAGTGACGCGAAATATTAGGGAACCATGCTACTTCGACGTGAGGGATGATGCACCAATGATTAGCGAACGATGCACGAACAATGAATGTCCGAACAAGGGTGCACGATGTACCTTGCAATAATTAACATGGAAATGCGTGGCATGTTAAGAACGGACTATGCACGAACAACGGTGCACGATGTACCTCGGCATGGACGGCCCATTCTAGCGGTTGATTTTGGGAACGGACTATGCCCGAACAACGGTGCACGATGTACCACCGCCCAGAAATCTGGGAACCGATACGATTCTTTATGTAAGATTGCACGCGAAGCCGTCTCGCCTGGGACTCCTTGGCTACAGGAAACGGGTCTGCAGGTAAAAGCAGGTGTATGGCTTGAGTCTGGAGAAGAGACTTACCGGTGAATGGTATATTGGTTTCGTCTATGGGACGCATTGTCACAGAATCTATAGAAACGCGGGTGGCCCGGGCGCGTGATGGAGACACAGTGGCCCGAGATGACCTGATCCGTGATTACGTTCCCTTTGTCTTGAAGACTGCGTCTGCAGCGTCTAGAAAATACTTGACAGTTGGACAAGACGATGAGGTGAGCGTGGCGTTGCAGGCGTTTGACGAGGCCATAGTGGCGTACGACAGCCCACAGCCTGGATTCTTAGCCTTCGCCGCCACAGTTATCAGGCGCCGCCTCATAGACTATTTTCGTCGCGAGAGCAGGCGGGATGAGACTCCGCTCTCTGCCCTTGGCCAAAACAACGACAGGTCGCTAGCCTTGTCTGTCGGGGTTAACAGCGATCCCGCATCATGGCAGAACGCGCTGGAACGCCGGGATGAGATGGAACGGTGGAGAGAAGCGCTGGAGGAATACGGACTGACGTTGGCCCATGTTGTACGAAAGACACCCAAGCATTCGGATGCAAGGGAAAGGGCTTTGAGACTCGCGGTTTTGGTTGCTCAAGACAGCCATCTGAGAGAAAAGTTTCTCCGCGAACGGAAACTGCCGATTGACGATCTGTTCCGCTCCTTGCCAGCAGAGTTGGCGATGTCAAGGAAGACCGTCGAGCGACAAAGGGATTACGTTACTGCAATCGCACTGATGCTGGTCAAAGACTTTCCGACCTTGAGGGAGTTTCTTGATCTGCCGAAAACGGGTGGTTACTGAGATGGACAATAGAGGGTTGGTTCTTCACAAGGACGGCAACAGAGTCACCCTGCTGACACCGTCGGGCGAGTTCTTGACCATGAAGACTCGTGACGATTCGGTGCTGCCTGGGTCTACTATCCTGCTTCCACCTCGCGGGATGAAAAGCGCATTGTTCCGCAAGGTCGTACCCGCAATGGTTCTTTCCGCAGTGCTCGTCTGTTGCTCGTTCTTTGGATACCACGGATACCTCCAGGCGCGGCCCGCCTTGGCTTATGTAACCATCGATTCTTTGGGAAGCATAGAACTCCTGGTTAACGACAAAGGCTTGGTCAAGTCCGCAACTCCGTTGGATGAAGATGGAAAGCAACTACTAGAACAGGTCAAATACCATATGAAACCTGCTCAAGAAGTGACGAGAATTCTGGCAGAAGCCCAAAGCACATCCAATACTAACGACGAAGAGCCATCCACAGACCTTGTGATCTCCTTTGTGCCCATCTCCAACAAACCAAGCAAGTCGAGCCATTCTAAGATGCAGGCTTTGGAGGAAAAAGTCACACGTGCTATAGACAAGATAGCTAAGAAGGCCGAGAAGGGCCAACCCGCCCCTCCGGGGCAGGCCAAGAAGGCGCTCAACGTGATGTACCTGACTTTGGATATGGAGACGCGGGAGATCGCCAAGACGCTCGGGATATCCGCAGGCCGAGCGGCTTCTTGGGCGCTTTCGGGCCGTGGGCAAGATCCTCTGGCGCCAATCAAAGGGATACTTGGTGATTCTGAGAAAAGCGGTCCCGAGATAGAGCCACAAGAAGGCATCCAACCAGGCCATCAGGGGCCCCCTGATGGCAGCCCACAAAATGGGAGCGGGTCGCATCAGCCAGGTAATTTCAATCAGCCCGGGGAATCAAATCAACCGGGCGAATCCGGTCAGCCCGGCTATTCCAATCGCCCCGGTTGGTCAGAGTGGTCTGATGAATGGGATCACCATAATCAGCGCGACGGCGAGCGAAATCAAACCGATGGGTCCTCCGTGCACGGACAGAAATCGGGACAGAGCCCCCGGCAGGAACCTGGCCAATCCGGCGGAACTACCTCCCCCGACCAGTCGAATAAGCCCGGTCAATCAGGCCAGCACGGCCAGTCAGTCGAACCAGATCAGTCGGGCAAGCCTGGCCAATCGGGCAAAACCGGTCAATCGGGCAAGTCCAGCCAATCGGGAAAGTCCAACCAATCGGGAAAGTCCAACCAATCGGGAAAACCCGGCCGGTCAAACGGACTTGAAGGGGAAGACGCTCAGGAGTTGCTGGATCTTCTGAAGGATCCAGACGCGTCAGAAATCCTAAGAACCATCAGAAAGCGCCTGCCCGGATTTGACCTTGAAGAATACCTGAGCATGGACCCCAATGAGCGGGCCAGGTTCACGAAGGACCAGGCACGAAAATGGTTGGATAAGACGATAAAAGACATTATGAAAGAACTGCAGAAATCTCGTAAGGGCGGCAAGTAGCAGACAGTCAATACCTGTCCGTTGGGCAGTGGCCAGTCCGCTGGCCACTGACAATTAACCGCTCAATCCGCTGATCAGGCCACTGACCAGTCCGCTGGCCAGCGGACCCACAGATCTCACTAGCAGTCGCCGCAGGTAGCCGTGGACATCAGTGGACGCCGGTGACCATCACGGCGTGCGGTCTGGCACAGCACGCAGAGACAGGAGGCCTAAGTCTCAGTGGACGCCTATCTGCCGCTGCCGGCGGAGCCCAGCGCCTCAGCGCCTGGCTAAGCCAACCTCAGCCTCTGAACCTTATTGAGGGCTGGCCTTAGCCTATGAAGTAGACAGCCTCTGCAGCTGATGGAGTGCCACCTCTTACTCTCTATCCCAAGTCCTTCCCCCTTTCACAGCGTTTCCGACCCTCTCCAGCATACTTACGTAAGGACCATCCAAGTTGAATGTGCTTCTTGGGACATCATCAGGAACGGTTGACAGAACGCGTTTCAGCGTAAGATCCGACTTTGTGACAATCGACAGCCTAATGTCGTTTTGCTCACTCAGAGACGCCTTCTGCAGGTCTCTCTTATGCCTTTCGATGAATTCCGTCTCGTCTGGATACTGGGATGTCGGAGCAAAATGCTGGTCCCCGTAGTATTCGACTGCCCAACAAACACTCGGAGCGTAAATGTCGTACTCCAGTCTATACCCGGTTTTCGGGTTCCTCAGAAGGTCCGGGCGTGCATGCCGCACGAAGCGAACATAGGGCGCTACGATCCAATCAACAAAGCGCCAGGTGCACTCCTCACCCCAATACGGAGTCATGCTGATAAGGTCGTGGGTCTCCTCGGCGATCGCCTCTTCCACGCCTTTGGGAATCGTCGCGACAGGACGCACACGCCTACCGTTTGGAAGCTGTCGAAGCCAACCTTCTTCGACGAGTTGCCCGCAATAGGCCATCACTGTCCTGGAATCCCTCCCCACCATTGCAGCCAAGTCCTGAATAGATGCAGGTTCCCTCATCATGACAGTCATATAGATCGCTTTGGCTTGAAGCGATAACCCCTTAGCTCCGGTGAGCCATCGGATTATGTGAAGGGCGACTCTCAGGCCTTTCTCCTCCGTCCCATGTCTTGCTACAAGTCTCTGACCTTAGTTTACCATATCCACCATGATTTGGCATAGATCCGCTTTCTCCAGAGGGGCACCGGCTTGGCTACTCTCTTGTTGGACGTGCGGATCGACTCGATGCGCTTTTCAGTAGAGCAGTCAGAACACTGTTTCCGCAGGCCAGGCGCAATTTACATATCGAACACCGCGCTTCGGTGCAATTCTTGCGCCAGATCCTCCATCCCAACACAACTTCTGCAGCGAACGCCTCGGTTCGGTACGATTGTTGCGCCTGTTCCTCCATCCCGACGCAATTCCTGCATCAAACACCGCGATTCGGTACAATTCTTGCGCCAGATCCGTCATCTCAACGCAATTCCTGCATCAAACACCGCAGGCCGGTACAATTCTTGCGCCAGATCCGTCATCCTGACGCAGTTTCTGCAGCAAACGCCTCGGTTCGGTACGATTATTGCGCCAGACCCTCCATCTCAACGCAACTTCTGCATCAAACACCGCAGGCCGGTACAATTCTTGCGCCAGATCCGTCATCCTGACGCAGTTTCTGCATCAAACACCGCAGGCCGGTACAATTATTGCGCCAGACCCTCCATCTCAACGCAACTTCTGCATCAAACACCGCAGGCCGGTACAATTCTTGCGCCTGTTCCTCCATCCCGACGCAATTCCCACCCAAATCTGCCATCTGTAGACGTGCGAAGGCCTCGCAGGCATTCGAACCCGCAATCCCCCCACAGTCGTTACATGTCGCTACAACCCAAGTTACGGGAAGCTACCCTGGAGGTTATCCGAACCTACAGTCGCTATATATCACAACAAATTGCAACAAGTTGCTACAACTCGCTACAACTCACCACAACTCGCTGCATGGTATTTCCTGGACATTTGATCTCCCACACCGCAATCCCGTACAATTGTGTCAGCTGTGTCAGCGCATTATGCCGCAAGGAGGACAAAACCTCGCATTCCATCACAGGCGACCCCAAAGCCATATTGAACAGGGCATTTGCTGCCGACGGGCCGATATCCCGCGCCATACCGGGCTTTGAGAAGAGGCCGCAGCAACTGGAGATGGCGCTATCGGTGTGGGATTCACTAGCCAACGGAGGCCACCTATTGGTTGAGGCGGGTACGGGGACCGGGAAGTCCCTGGCGTACATCTTTCCGCTGGTACTTTGGGCAGCCCGCACATCCAAGAGAGCCATCATCTCCACTCACACGGTCAACCTCCAGAGCCAGCTGTTCGGCAAAGACATCCCGATTTCAGCGAGGATATTCGGTCAGGCGGGGTTCGAACTGTCCTACTCCATATTCAAAGGCCGAAGCCACTACCTGTGCCTTAGGCGTTGGAACCAGACATACTCTCAGGTTCAGGACCAAAGCGCGCTTTTTACTCCAAACGCGGAAGACAAGCTCATGATGAGTCTCGCGGACCTGATAGACGAAGGGGACTGGGATGGTGACAGAGACACACTGCCGTTGTCCATCCCAGGGCGTATATGGGGTGAGACCTGTTCTGAAAGCGACCGCTGCATGTCGACGAAGTGCCGTTTCCGGGAAAACTGCTACTACCAAAAGCACAAGAGGGGCCTGGAAAAGTGTCACCTAATCGTGGTTAACCATGCGCTTTTAGTCTCTCACCTCGCTATTAGCCACGAAAGCAAAGGCCAGGCGGGCTTGTTGCCAGCGTTTGATGCCGCCGTTTTCGATGAAGGCCATCATCTGGAAGACGTTACCCGCGATAGTCTGGGCACAGAAGTAAGCGAGAGTCGCCTCAGACGATTGGCCGATGATACCGTGCGAAAAGCGTCCACGGGCGAATTGGGCAAAGCTGTGGATAGGGATGACGTGAGGAACCTCCGGGTTGCCCTAGACAACCTGGTGACCGCGCTCGGTTCAGGGCTCAAAGGGCTTACAATCAGAGGACGCGACAAAGCACGCCTCTTGGACCCGGGAAAACTCGACTCCGCGATAGCCAAGAATTTACGGGAAATCGGGCGCTCGATAGGAGAATGGGAAGACCTAGATCTCTCGGACGAAGAACGCTTCGAAGTGAGCGCCCTTCGCAAGCGTTTCAGCCTTCTTGCGGGGGATTTGGAGAGCGTCGCTAACCTGGAAGGCTCCGGTGAGGATTGTGTCTACTGGTCGGAAGTCCAGGAGACGGCGAGGCGCGCCTCGGTAGTCGTCAGACGCTCCCCCATCGAAGTCGGCCCGTACCTCAGGGAAGCCTTGTGGGACGAACTGCACTCGGGGATCGTCACGTCTGCTACTCTCGCCGTCGGCGGCACTTTTGATTACATCAAGAAAATGTTGTGTTTACATAATGCCCAAGAACTGATACTAGGCTCGCCTTTCAAGTTCGAAGAACAGGCCTGCCTGTGCGTGCCCAGAGACAGTCAAGGGAGAGATGTCAACTCTCCCGATTTCAGCGACTACATTGGGCAAAAGGTTCTAGAAATCGTGGACCTGACTCAGGGACGCACTTTCGTGCTCTTCACAAACAGCAAGTCGTTAGAGAGAGTGGCGAGTGCCTTCCGAGACAGGATCGAGGAGAAGGGCTACCCTGTCCTGAAGCAGGGAGATGCTCCCAGAGAAACACTTCTTGAGGAGTTCAAGCAGCACGGAAACGCCGTCTTGTTTGGCCTCGATTCCTTCTGGGAAGGCGTGGACGTGCCGGGCAGCGCTCTATCGTGCGTCGTCTTGACCAAATTGCCCTTCCCCGTTCCTGACGATCCGGTCATGCAAGCACGGGAGGAGCTATGGAAACTGCAAGGCATTCAGCCGTTTACCTACTACTCGTTGCCCTTGACCACGCTCAAGCTAAAGCAAGGGTTCGGCAGGTTGATTAGAACGAAAACCGACCGCGGAGCCGTGGTGCTTCTGGATCCTCGGATTATGATGAGGAGTTACGGACGGGTCATTCTGAAGAGCCTGCCGCCAGCCCGCCTCAGTCACGATATCGACGACATAGCCCTGGCAGTAGCGTCGGTTACATCGGCATCAGCAGGTGGGTAGCACTGGGCCGAGACTCGGACAAATCCGACAAACTGGACGGTCTGAATGTACACAAGTTGCGTCGGCATCAGTGGGTGGGTAGCACTCCGCGTGTAGACCACGCAGCTAGCACGGTGAAACCCAGAAGTGTCAGGCGCAATCTATGAGCAGCACTCCGCGGGTAGCGCCATCCAGGTAGCACCGAAGTAGCACCGAAGTAGCACCCAAGTAGCACCCAATTGGGTAGCACCAAGCCGGTAGGACCACCGGAGCGGGGCTCAGCCGCCTGTGCCTCATTCGCCCCGCCCGGTCCGCTTGATTCCGCTAGATTCCCAGTATCTTCTTGAGGGCTGCCAACAAGTACACGACGTTGGACCGCTTGGAGTTGGTCCCCATGAGACCGATCCGCCAAACCTTGCCCTTGAATACGCCGAGTCCTGCGCCAATCTCGATGTTGAACTCGTCCAGAAGCCGTTTGCGGACTGCCGCCTCGTCAACACCCTCGGGAGTCCAGACTGTTGTGAGGCTAGGAAGTCTGTAAGGCTCGTTAACCACAGGCTTAATCCCGATAGCGCTCAGCGAATCCAGAAGGAATTCCTGAGTGTCCTTGTGGCGCCGGTACCTTGCCTCCAGCCCCTCCTCCTTAATGATCCGGAGGCTCTCATTAAGAGCATAGATCATGTTGACAGGAGCCGTGTGGTGGTAGAAACGCTCGGAACCCCAATACCTCTGAATCATGCCCAAGTCCAGATACCAGCTCCGGCACTTGGTCTTGCGATTCTTGATGAAAGCAGCCGTTGTCTCGTTGGCGGTTATGGGAGCCAATCCAGGCGGGCACGACAGACACTTCTGGGTGCCTGAGTAGACGAAATCCAGATTGAGGCGGTCAACAGGCACGTCCACGCCGCCCAACGACGTGACCGCATCCACAACCACTCGCATGCCTTTCTCGTGGGCCAAGTTGACGATATCGTCCAGGGGCTGCAGTACTCCAGTAGACGTCTCAGCGTGGACGATTCCCAACAACTTGGCGTCAGGATTCCTTCTGATGGCTTTGGCCGCATCTTCGGGATCGATAGGCTCCCCCCAGGGAGTATCCACGCGGATGACGGTGGCGCCGGCCCGCTCGGCCACATCAACCATGCGCTCACCGAAAACACCCGCGACGCAGATGATGACTTTGTCGCCGGGCTCCACTGTGTTCAGAATGGCCGTCTCCATTCCTGCGGAACCCGTCCCCGAAATGGGCACCGTCAACCGGTTCTTGGTGTTGAACACATATCTCAGTAACTCGGTGGTCTCGTCCATAATGGCCACGAAGTCAGGGTCAAGGTGCCCCAGCGTGGGCTCAGAAAGCGCCCGGAGAACCCTTGGGTCCGAATTGCTGGGTCCGGGTCCCAGCAGAAGTTTTGATTTGGGAGCTCGTAGATTCACGTCATCTTCTCCTCTCCGACTTACTGCGTGGCGCCCCTTGCATTGTTATTGCTCCTTGTCGCCCGCTGCCTTCTTGTTGTTTCTTGGCAACTCGCGTGGGACTCCTCGCACCGTTCATTGCATGTTACCGCTTGCTCGCTGCCCCTCACACATTTCCTATGTTACTCATTATGCCTTACCGCTATATGGACTTCTCCTAGGCTTCTCTTAGACTTCTCTTAGACTTTTCTTGGACTTCTAGACTGCTAGACTCTGCTAGGCTAGCGGTTACATCTAGGTTTTAGCCACCTTCTCCTCAAGGAGGTGAATGAGGTCCTTCAGGGCCGATGCAGCAGCACCTACTACGTCTGATGCCCCGCCGGAAACCACGATGTCGCCCATCTCCCTGGAGACAAAACGGACCGCTTTCTGTGTCCCAGTAAGGTGGGCAAAAGGATGGCCCTTGGGCACCGGTTCAGGACCGACGCTGAGGTCCACAACCTTGGCCGCCGAGACCACCGAGCCGACCGCAGACTCAGGACCAAATTTGCACTGCAGGCCAACCGCGAACCCAGAAGCCTTGTCCTCAGGAACGTCCGAGTCATCAGAGCCACCTGCAACACTGCGCGACTCCCGCGAATCCCACGACTCGCACGACTTGCACGAGATGACATCCAGTTCGACCAGTCGCGCCCTGGCCACCAACCGCACCGGAGTCCCACTGGATGCGGACTCCATAACATCTTGCCCGCTCAGGTGAGTTATGCCTTGCCGTCGTACGTCTTGAAGCCGAAATCTCGTGCCCCACACGGTATTGGCGATAATGAGTAGCTTGGCTGCCGAGTCAAAACCTTCCACATCCAGAGAAGGATCGGCCTCGGCCACGCCCATAGCCTGGGCTTCTTTCAAAGCGTCGGCGTAAGACCTTCCTCCGGCCATCGAGTTCAGAATGTAATTGGTGGTGCCATTGAGCACGCCCTCGATCTCGGTTATCTCCATCCCGGCCAGACAGTACATGGCCGTATCCACAGTGGGAAGCGCGGCTGCTACCGCCCCGCTGTACCTGAGACCTGCCCCGTTTTCCGCAGCCAGCCTGAGCAAGCCGTGGAAGTCCACAACAAGGGGGCCTTTCGCCAAAGTGATGGCGGAAAACCCACGCTCCAAGGCGGCTGCGATGTGACTCAGGCCCGGCTCCCCCGTGGTCAGGTTCGTGGGCGTGGCTTCCACCACAATTCCTGGCACAAATCCTCGCACAAAAGGAGTTCCCCTGCCAGATGAACGAGCAGATAGACTAACAGACGGACTGGTAGATGAACCGGCAAACGTACTGCCAGAAGTAGTCCCCTTGGCAGATGAACCGGAATACTTACTGACAGAAGGAGTTCTCTCGGCAGATGGACCTGCAGACAGGATGACAGAAGGATCTCCCTTGGCAGATGGATCGGCAGAGAGATCAGCAGACGGGTCAGCGGGTAGATCAGCAAGAACACACCGTCCAATTCCGGCTAACACCCGATCCAATATGTCTACAAGGGTTGCGTAACGCGCATCCCCCGCATCCTCCACTGCACGATCTCCGGACTCCGCCTTCCACGCCAACACATCGGCGAGACTCAACCCGCGTGGATTGAACAGGGACCGACCGACATCGGTCACAGCCACCAACACCGGCCGAAGCCCCGTCCTGGCCTGTATGAAAGCGGTCTTCTCCTCAAGCAGCCGGACGAAACTCATACCAACCCGACCGGGACCGTTGAGAATGACCGGTACCGCGAGAACGTCCAGAGGGTTGCTCACCTTAAGCCACCGGCTTCACACCCAGATCCACAAGTATCTTGCGGATTTCTGCTTTCTCGGACTCTCCCAGAGGCATCATGGGCCGCCTGGGTAGTCCTCCGAAATAATCTATCATATCCAGGGCGGCCTTCAGGCCCGCCACTCCGAACCTTGCCGTAACCACGGAATTGAGAGCCAGAAGGCTCTTCTGAAGCTCAGCCCCTTCTTTCACATTGCCCTGCTTAGCCAATTCCAAGAGCTTGACGCACAGGTCGGGTACCACGTTGGCTGTGGCCAAGGTACCCCCCACCGCTCCCATAACCGCCGCCGGGAAAAGGAAACTGGCTGAGCCTGCGAAAACTGCGAAGTCCTTGGGAGCGCCCCGCAGTATCTCGGAAATCTGGACGATGTTCCCGCTGGAATCCTTGACACCGACGATATTGGGATGGTCAGAAAGCCTCACTACTAGGGAACTGGAAAGGTTGAGCCCCGTATTGGCAGGCATATTGTAGACCAAGATCGGGATAGGCGAAGCGTCCGCCACGTCGCGGTAGAACTTTTCTAGGGCAGGCTCTTTCATACTCCCTTTGAAGAAGTTGGGATTCACAACTAGAGCGGCCTGCACACCCGCTTGGGCGGCCTTCTTGGTGAGTCGGATAGTTGCCCGGGTGCTCTCCTGGCCCGTCCCGGCGATAACCATCTTGTCCTTTGGAAGATGCTTTCGCACGTAGGCCCATACTTCCACCTTTTCATCTTCATCCACGTAGGGAGCCTCGCCGTTAGAGCCAAAGACAACTAAACCTGAAAGCCCTGTACTGCCCCACTTTGCCACATTTTCGCCCAACTTATCGTAGGCAATTTCTTCGTCAACAAATGGAGTCGGTATCGGAGCGAAAATACCTTTGATCATCGACGGCCTCTCCTTTTCATGAACTAGCACAATGCAATCCGTTCACACGGACATACACTTACCTTACCTACAGATCTTCTGGGTCCGGTGCAGGATTCCTGTCTCCCTGTACCGGGGTGCGGCCAAGTCATGGCAAGGCGATGCGGTCTGCCCATTCCTTCCCCGCTGTCTTGGCTGTGAGCAAACCACGGCTGAAAGAGTCCAGTGTGTCGATTCCTTCTGTGCCTCAAGAGATGCAAGTCTACATAGGCGTAGTCAGTCGGATCGATCTAACGACGCCATCTCCTATGTCGAGACTCAAGGCGTAGAAATCGCCCGAGCGCGGAATGCCGAGGATGAAGTCCACCATGAACACTTGTTTGGTCTTCTCATCCTTGCGTACACAGCCGTAATAGTGATAGCGCAAGTCGGGATCTGTATCGTGGTAGAGAAGCACGTCGTGTTCTTGGCAGACACCCCACAGGATGAATTCATCGATGACCTCTTGGCTCACTTCTTCGCTGGGGAACATCCCCAAGACGCTTTCAAGGGAATCGCCCACCTTAATGCCCCTTGGGCCAACCACGTCTCGCGATTTGATTGTAACCATGCAAAGGTCGAAATCATCGATATTATCAAATCCATCAAAGGCGTTGAGGCTTGAGCGGAAAGTCAGGGTCGCCCCGGGGTATTCCATTTCCAGGTGATAGCCGATGAAGTCACTGTACAAGCGGGTTTCTCGTTTTGGCTCCCCCAAGATCTTCTTTACCTGGTCTACACTCATGTCCATTCTAACGAACGAGCCGTTTGAGCCGTAGAACCCCATATCGTTAGGATGATTGGGAAAGGATATACCTTGTTGCCTGGCAACCTGCTTCAGGTGTCCAATTATCTCGCGGGCTTTGTCTTCCTTATCATCGCGGCTGTCGTTGACCTCTGCGACTGAAGAAGCCAAAAAGAGCGCATACCAACGGTCGCACTCTTGCATCTTTTCCGTGTACTCCTGGACCAGTTTCCAGTTGCCCTTGGCCCTGAAGTACTCCTTCATAGCCTCGTTACCCCGTTTGGCGCTAATCAGAAGGAGCATGGCTTCGCACCGTAAACGCCTGATCTCCAGAATCTCGCCCCACCGGGCTCTAGCCTGTATCCCGCCCGAATCTACAGCCAGGCCCAGGTTCTTGCCTGCTTGGAGGTATCCCTTCCTGGCAGCGTTTTGTAGTTTGGTGTAGATGGAAACGTCGGCTATCTTATCTCTCCAGTCGTGAGTGGTGATACCCATCATTCCGCTTACTAACTCAATCGCGGATACGAGGTTTGCGGGAGCCAGCATGACTCCAAGAGCCTGTGTGGTGTATTTCGCAAGCTCGTTCGTGAGCTTGGTTTCGATTCCCTTCCACTTGTCCTTATATGCCCTGGATATGGCCATAGCCGCGGCAACCGCGGGTTCTGGGTAATCGTTGATGTGCCGGTTTACAATTATGTTATCCATCATGGCCAGTTTCTCGGAATTGTCCCGGGCAAAAGCCTCAACATAGGACAGAACACCTATGACTTCCTTGAGTCTGGCCTTATCTGCGCCTTTGAGAGCCAGGAACAGGGCTAGGAGCTCATCAGGAAGCAAATCTACGGCGCCGAACTGCTCAATCAAGTCGAACCCCGAGTTCAGTCTCTTGGTATCTAAGAGCTTGTTGGCCGCGTCGTATATGCTTTCGTAGTCTTGAAAGATACTCTCGAAAACACGGTAGTAATCCAAGTATCCCTTGAGAGACACCTTCCAATCGATGGGCACCAGCTGCAGTAGAGTACCGAGCCCAAGCTGATCCAAAGCGGCAAGAATCTTGAGCTTGTTGGCGCTCACGTTGGCCTTCTTGCACTCTTTCAGGAAGTCAAACAACACTTTGTTTGGATCGAACTGAAGAATTAGGTCCCAGATAGAGACAGCGTCGGCGGCTATGTACAGTACGCCGTCCTTGACACTGGTGTAAACATTGAGCCATGGCAGTATCTCGGACATGGCTAAATAGTACTTGCCATCTATCTTCTTGACGGTTACCTGGGTCACGTCATCCCTGTAGACAGTCATTTTACCCTTTTCAGCATTGATTCGGATGACTTTAGCCCCACGCGTATAGGTGATCAAATCGCCGTCAAAACCGTATGTATAGGGGGTGAACTCGCTCAACAACTCGGCTTCAATCAAGTAATCATCGCCCTCGGGGTAAACCTGGACAGACCGGGGACGAGCGCCGCGCTGGGCAGATATCTGAATATAGACCGGCCCTTCGCTTGGCGCCGACAAAGCTAAGGACGAATCTAAGCAAAGGAGACACACCAAGAACAGACAGAATGCTTTGCGGAGTGTCCTTGGTCCCACTTAAGTTCCCTCCTCCAAGAGCTCGTCGATGAGGCTTTGGTACAGTTCGCCAATGAACTCCATGAGGCCACCTGAGAGTGCATTGGTGAATTCTTCTGTGAAGACGATCTCCATGCCGTCGGGAGTCTCGACAACCGGCAATATGAACTCGTTCTGCTCAATGGGAGCTTCCTCTAGTAACGACAGCACTGTTTCTTCGATTTGCTCTTCCGATAGTTCTTCTTCGGATTCCAGGAGTTCCATAAGTCCTTCCGTTATTGAGGGCGCGCTAAGCGTTACCGTTGCAGTGTAGCCATTCTCGTCTTGGCTGATTGAGTCTATGTCGTACGATGTGCGCTTGGAAAGGTGAGTCTGTAGGGGCAACGGTTCGCCTTTCTCTTCCTCCGACGAATCAACGCCCAGAAATGCCTCTATCTTGTCTCCGGCATCGGCTATTACAGCATCCGTCGGGTCATCTCGGGAACTGACTAACGCATACACGGCAATAGAAAGCGCAGCCACCAAGATGATTGGAAGCAAGACTTTGAAGTTGAGTGTCTTTGTGGATCCGTTGGGTAGGCTCCGCCCAGAATGTAGCCTCATTTGACCATCACCTGCAAGACGTAACCGGTCACAACCCGTCACCTCCGAGCGATTTGGTATGAGAGATTCAACGGAAAGGAAACGAACCCTCCCGCAGTGTCCCGGGTTTTCATCTCTGTGCTGGAATTGGAGATTGAAACCGCCGACTAGTACTCAGACCGTCACAAGGGCCATAGCGATGGTGGCAAGAGAAAGGAAGATCCCCAGAGGAAGAGTATCGGTTCGCTTGAGTTTTCCCAAGGCCATCATGGGGACTGCATAGAGTGAGGATAGGACGAAGCCCAAACCCAGTGCGGGGAAGAGCCTTCGGACACCCAGGTAGAGGCCAATGAAGAAGGCCATCTTGATGTCTCCCCCGCCCATTGCACCGGGCTTGATGAGGGCCACAACGTAAAAGAAGGCGAAACCCAAAGCCGCAGCCAAGAGTCCATCTCGCAGGCTTAGCCAGACATCGCTCGTGGGCGAAACGGCAACGGCGCTATGTGCCAAGTATGCAGAGTCTGCCAGAGGTTCAATGGGAGCAGTCGTCGTAACCACCGGTGCGAGGACGCGCAATACCAGGGCAAAAACCGTTCCAGAGAGGATGACTACGTTGGGCAAGAGCCCGTGCATCATGTCTGTCCCAGCCAGAACCGTGAGATGCAGGGCAACGATCATATTGAGGATTCCTACGACGTTAAGCCCAAAGTAGCGATGGAACAGCACGAAGGTTACGGCGCTGGACAGCTCCACCAGCAGATAGCCGCCGCTGACTCTCTCTCCGCAGTGCTTGCAGCGGCCTCTCTGTACGAGGAAACTGACTACTGGGATCAGTTCCGATGGCGATAACACTGCGCCGCAGCGGGGACACTGGGACCTCCCCGTGGGGGAAAGCTTTCTCGGGATCCTGGACGCCAGCATCCCTCCGAAACTACCGAATGCAAGGCCGATGACGAACATGACAGCATCAACTAGACCCAGACTAGAGCCGAGAGAACTCACGAAACCCGAGAAACCTAACAGCACCTACGAGGCTCCCTCTGTTGCGCGGTAGACCGTACCGGTAACCCTCATGGAATCAGACGTAGCATCACGCATCATTTGTAGATAGTAAGCATCTCCGCCACCAAGCGCGCCCGCAACTGACTCAAACCCCATCCCAACTACACTCTGCTCGAGAAGGGCCAAGCATCTGGCTTGCGCTACATCGTTGCCCTCGACTTCGAGCGTGAAAGATATCCTACCGAGACCGCCTTGGGTCCCGTCAGACTGTGAGGTATACGTGAGGCTTAGTATGCGCACACCGGCTTGGACAGCGGCCGCATTGATCTGGTCAGTCAAAACCTTCTCCCAATCGGCGCCGGCAAGCGGCGGAAGCAGGTCGAGATGTGCCACGGACTTCTCCAACTTAGCCTGCGTGGCCCCGAGCATCGACACTTCCATGCGAAGTTCCTCGCTCGCCTCCAGTTCCTCATTGTACCTGTTGGTGCTGTATATGAAGACACCGACACCCACAAGAGCAAGGATGAGTAAGAGTATCGTGCCAGCGGTCCATACAGTCTTTGGCGATGAGTTAGTCTCCATAGTCGACCCTCCGAAATCCATCTACTTCTCCTCTTGCGGCACGGTACTGAACGTTATATGGAACTCATAGATGCTCCCGGCTCGCTCGCCATAATTGAGCGATGAACTTTCAATCTGAGTGACGAAGTCTATATCGCTGATGTCATCCAGAATGTTTGCATAGATCGAGGGACTCGAAACAAGTCCGTTCACTCGGACGGTCCCGTCTTTTTGGACTCTGTAGTCTCCAAAAGCAACGCCGGTGGAAGCAAGACCCTTTACTGTGGCCAAACGCTCGGACCACCGGACTTGTGTATAAAGGTCCTCGCGGGCATTAAGCACGTCCGAAGGAACCTTGCTCAATACGGCCTGCAAATCGGCAATTTCCTGGGATAATCGGGCTTTCTCCATTTCATCGGGACGGCGCTCAGCCACCACAAGGCTTATGTCCCAAACCTTGAGACCCACCATCGCCCACACGATGAGCGCGACCCCCAAGAACATGAGGCGTGTGACCGACGCGGCACGCTTTCGTTCCTCCGAACCGGCCTTATAGTCGGGTTTCAGGAAGTTCATCTGGGGCTGAAGGTTCTCTGCCGCCCTGGCATAATCGTGCTCACGATTTTGCCCTCCCTTCTGAGGAGAGAGCCAGCCCGATCGCTACCCCGTATTCGGGGTCTGAGTCGACTCACGGGACGCCCCCATAGCTGGGTCGGAAGCCCCGTCTGCTCTTGTAGGAAATCGGTCAGAGAAGCTGACGCTGTCCGACGCGCCAAACACAGTCACTCGTCCATCGATCCGTCCTTTAGATGCACTCCTAGCGAATCGCGTTGACCGGGTAATCTCCCCCGCAAGAATCTGACCGTTAACAAACGGGTTGTCCGGGTCGAGAGGTATCTCGCGCATGAGCCAGGGACATGCCCCATAACTGAGGTACATGATAGCTTCTGATTCCGTTGCCACTAGGGATATGTCTAGGTTTGCGACTGGAAGACGGTCTCCGACATCTTCTTGGCTCGGCCCTGCATCCGCCTGAGGTTTGTGAACAGCGACCGGCGAAGTAGCTGTAGCTGCTAAACCGGGATCTTCCGGCATCGGGGTAGAAAGCCCCCCGTTTCCGTGGGTGATCCAAGGCATGTAGGCCCCGGTCCCCGGGGCGCCACCATCCGGTCCCATCGCGCTATTGCCTTGGTCATGATTCGGAATGGACTCAGGCTTCACAGCCGTGGGGCCTTGTGCCTCCGAATCTGACGCGATGTTCGCGGCTTCACCAAATTTAGTTCGTTCCCATAACCACCAGCTGGCGCGAGATGCGGGGTTGGCGGGCATCTCCACTCCCAAGGCGCGGATGCCAGCGGCCTTCATCAGGTACTCGGCAGACAGTATCGCTTGCACGTTAGCGGCCACCACAAGGTACAATGTAGTGCCTTCCGGCACCTTAACCGATGGCGGAAGGGGAATTCCCTGAGGCCATTCCCTTATCACTGTTCTCATGCCCTCCGGCCCGCCCGGCGCCAACCTCTCGATCTCGAACTGGATGGCTTTTTGGAACTCCTTCTTGCTTAACTTCGGCATTGCCACAGTGAAGAGAAGGCAGGCTGACATCGAAAGCCCAGCAGTGCCAGAGAGTCTGGCCCGTAGGGTCTTGCGGAAAGCCTTTATCTCAGAGGCAAGCTCCCTCAATCGGAGCCTTGACCCCGGCTCAAAAGGTGTCTTCGCTGTGAATGCGCAGATACCACCTCACCTGTGGCCTCAGAAAACGCCGCAACTCGAACCGGGTTCGAGAGATCAATCCCTATGCTTGTCCCTTGTGGGACTCGCCACAATACGCCACCTCCGCTTGGGTAAGCCGTACAAAATCGCGCAGTCGAACACCGGTCCTGATAGTTGCCCTAGTCAGGGCGATTACCTTCCTCCCAATGCACGATGCGGTATTCCCCACCTTCACCCTCTAGGTCCGGATGGTCCTCCCAATCCTCGAATTCGCCTCGCCGTAGCGTCACGTCGGAGTTGTTCGAAAACACAATGTTCCCCGGTGATACTACGGACGCCGTGTTCGCAGTTATCTCACAATTGTTCTTGAAGGTGATGCTCCTCGCCGTATAGAAGGAGCGAACCGAGGAAAGCACCGTTGTTATCAAAATCCACCTTGCCAGTAGTGATCATTGATAGCTGGGTGGTCCCGACATCATTCTCGCCGATATTCAATGTGCTGTTGTTCGAAGCCACGATCCCTGAGTTACCTTCGGGTGGGACTGCAATGATCATACCCCGGCCAACAATGCTGGATGTGTTGTTGTTTCCAAACACCGCATTTCCACCAAGCACTACTATGTTTCCGTTCAGGAACAGGTCAATATTCGTATTGTTCAGCAAACTCAGCGACCCACCGTTTATTATGAGGTCGCCGTTTAGGATAATGGTACCTACTGCATTGTTGCTGATACTTACATCACCATTTACTATGAGTGTTCCGTCTACCCGGAAAGTGAAAGATGCATTGTTCGCGTTAGTAATAGACCCATTGACTTCGAAATCACCGCTAAACAGCACGTCGGCACCATTCTGGAACTTGATGGCGTTGGATTTCGTGGATTTGAATCCTAGCCAAGCACCCGGGGCAACATTTATCTCACTGGTTCCGCTGAACTTGTAAGGATCCTTGCCGAGGTTGACCAACGTGTTCTGCGTGATGATACCGCTAGGTATCGCTGTGACGATCTGATCGTAGTCCACGTCCGGAGGTGCGTACCGGTCCAAAATGGCGCTCTTCACTGTGTCCACTGTAGGGATGTCTGTCAATCCCACCGAGTCCGGAAGCGTGATCTTTGCGTTGTTCTTGCGTTTCAGTGAACCATAGTAAACCGGGCTATCAACAGATCCTTCGCAGTTGTTCTCTGCGGTAACAGTTCCCCCGGCCGCAAGGGTTCTCTCTCCGAAGAGGCCCTCAAACAGACCTCCGCCCGATTGCTCCAAAGTAACGGCTATTGTCTCCCGAACCCCTGCCACTGTAGCAATGGATGTCAAAGTAACCGCGCCTGAAGGACCTTTTAAGGCCTTGGCATGCAATGTGGATTGGTCGTCCGGAGAAGGAAGATCTCCTGTTGTGCAGTCAGATACTTTATAATCTTTGCTGAACTCCATCAACAGCCGGTCGATGCCGCCCCTGGCCACGTCAAGGGCTTTACGACGGTGAGCCGTGAAAATATCTAGTTCCTGCGCGCTACCTTCGTGCCTGACCCCGGCTGTAAACAGAACGGCAAAAATCCCCAGTATAACCACACCGGCGGCAAGCACAGAGCCGCGCTGGTCCATCCCCAGGGAATGAAATCGCCCGGTTAGGCGCCTAACTGCCTGTCGCATTGACTGAAGAAAACGCTGCTTTGAAGGACCTTTTGATATCATGTTTTTCATCCTCCAGATCGAACTCGATCACGATTACCCGGGTCTGGTCCGCGTTCCCATCTGAGAGAGTAACGTAGTCGTCGCCAACTAATGCTTTTACCGTAAAACTCGTGCATTTGCCGATACCGTCAAAAACGGTCACTTCTCCACCGGACGTTAGTACAATGTCACTTCCAGTTTTCTCTATTTTAACATCTCGAGTGCCAAAACTCGCCATGAGCGTTTCCGTATCGGAGTCTATGTCAAAACTCCCTCCGTACTCCAAGACCTTGCGGAATTCCCTTTCTATGGTCTCAACCGCCATAATGCCCTGGTCACGGATATCCCGTTGGATGTTTAGTTTTCTTATTATGCCGACGGTATGGGAAAGGAAAGTTGTCGTAGAGACCAACACGAACAGCCCAACCGCCAGACCGACAGCCATTTCCACCAGTGTGAAACCAGATTCATTAGAATGGGACGAAGACAAGCGAGTTCTCATCCTAAGCACCTTCCTTCGCTCGTCTCCGTCCCCAAGACAGACTCTCGTACCGCTTTACTTCACCCATACCTGAGACAGTGTCCTGCAAACATCCTTGGTGTCTGCTTTGTCCCTGATCCAGATCTCTACCTGGTACAGGTTGGGTTCCTTCTCCACGATGCTAAAGTATCCCTTACCCAACCGGTCAGCGTCGAAACTAATGGGAATGAACTCCTCGGACTCAGTCTCACCGTACTCCCACTTCGTCCGCATGTCCTCCAACTGAACTCGCGCGGCCATGAGCCCCTGAACCCTGGCATCTTCTTGCGCCGACACTTTCGTCATGAAGGTCAGTTGACCTACAAGCGCCATGAGCAAGACTGACAGCAAGGCCAAGAACAGCACTGTATCAAGAAGGATAGAGCCGCGTTGGGAGCCCAACATTTAGGGTTCGAACTTCGCTCCACCAGTATCATTGAGGTGCATCGTTACCTCCGCGCCCTTCTTCGTTGCATCACCCGTAATCTTGAAAGCATAAGTATAGCCGTTACCTGTATCAGCGATTGCTGTATTCCACGTCCAACCTGTAACAGTCGGCGGAGTTACCGTGGTCCAGGCCGGGAAACTCCCATGCTCGACGAAACTCGCCCACAGATCAACACGTACCTCCTGTAGTAAGGCCTTCGCCTCTGACATGAACGCTCTCTTCTGCATCCCCGTATACGTCGGATACGCCACCGCCGCCAAAATGGCGATGATGGCCATGACGATACCGAGCTCGACCAACGTGAAACCGCGCTCTGACCTAAGAATTCTCCGCTTCTTCACTTTCTTTCCCTCCGTCTTTCTATGTGAGTTTGTGATACTAGTGTCAACTGCCTCTCTCCAAATCGAAAGCCTACGTCAACACTTCCACTGCCCTCAGAATCGGTCCCATGATGGTGATAGCCAAAAACCCTACGATGACTCCCACAATAGCGATGAGTATAGGTTCTACTCAAGGAAGACAAGGAACTGAGCATCCGGTTAACTTCGCCTTCGTAGAAACCCGCAGCTTTGGAGACCATCTCCGGAAGAGTACCGCTGGACTCTCCCGCAGCCGCAAGTTCGCAGAAAAGCGCCGGAAACGCCCCTGTCTTGCGCATGGAGTCACCGATTCTTCCTCCCCTCTCAACCTCCTTCCGGATTTCAGACGACGCTTTTATGTAGAGCGCCGAGCCCGTAGCCTGACCCGAGTATTCAAGCGCAGGCAAAACTCTCGCGCCGCTCTCCAGAAGGGTCGCGAAAGTCTTCCCGAACCTGACCAGATAAGAATTCCTAAGGATTCGTCCCCAGCCGGGGATTCTGAGAGCTACCCTCTCGCTGAAACCCTCGGTGTCTTCCTTCTTCAGGAGCCGCCTGGCAATAACATAGGTAACCATCAACACCCGCCAATATCCATAGCCAGTTGGCTCTCATGAAGTTGGACAGGGCAAGAAGCATCAAGGTGGACCGTGGTAGGTTCTCGGTCCCCAGCATGTTGGAAAACGCGGGGATGACGAAGAACAGCATCAGCAGAATGACCGCCACTACAACGACCATTACGAAAGCCGGGTAAATCATGGCGGACTTGACCTTGGAGTCGAAGTCGTGGGACTTAAGCGCTTGCTCTCCTATGTAGGTTAGGGATTCGGCCAAGGTGCCTGAAGCTTCAGCGGCCTCGATGGCCTGGACTTCCCACGCGTCGAAAAGTGCCTTATGCGCTGACACGGCCTGGCTAAACGACATTCCCTGTTCCAGGCTTCCGGCTGCGGCCCGGATGGGAGCTCCTACTCCTTTGGGCGCCTCGGCCGCCAGACGTTCCAGGGCTGTCTTCAGAGGTATGCCGGCCTTCAGGAACGCACCCAGTTCCATCATGGCCATTCCTTTGTCCACCTTGCTGACGGTGGTACGCCGGAAAAAGCCGCCAAACAGCTCTCCGGAACCTGCCTTTTTCACGGAGGTGACCAGCAGCCCCTGCCGGTTCATGTCCTGAAGGAACAGGGCCATGTCGTCTACTTGAACCTTGTCAGTTACCCGGGCTCCCGTCTCCTTGTTGATCGCCCGGTACTCATATAGAGCCAACCCTATCCCCCGCTTCTCCGCTTGTGCTATCGTTCTTCCGAAAAATAGCAGATCCTTCGTGTGGAGTCAACTTCATGAATTAGTCTTGTCCGGTCCTAAAAACACTGAGAACTTCGTCCCAGGTGGTTAACCCTTCTATTACCTTGCGTGCCCCGTCGGCCAGAAGCCCTTCGTGACGTTTTGCGGGGTTAAGCATGGGATCCGACTTTGGATCGCCTGACTCCAAGTAACGCCGCCGAAAATCATCGTTAACAAGTATCATCTTCGGAAATTGCGGTGCTCCGTTTATAGGCTCTGTCGGGGCACCCTACATGCAGGGCCTGGTGGTCGTCGACGACTGAGACACGTCTCACCGTCCGGTACTTACGCCCGCAGCCGCCGCCTACCTCGTGGATGACCTTTTCCGCGAGCCGTCTCGGTGTACTTGCACCATGGGCAGATGGTCCTCACAAGCCTCTGGCTGTACATGGCCACTATCGACGTGAGGGCCAGGTACTTGTTTACGCCCATGTCCTCAAGCCTGGTCATGACGGAGAGAGCGTCGTTGGCGTGAATCGTCGTTAGAACCAAGGTGGCCGGTGAGGGCCGCGCGGAAAGCCATCTCGGCGGTCTCCGCGTCGCTGAATCTCGCCCACCATAATCACGTCAGGGTCCTGACGCAGAATGTGCCTGATTACCGTGGCGAAGTTGAGCCCCGCCTTGGTGTTCACCTGGGTGTGGTTGACGCCGGGGATGATGTACTCCACAGGATCTTCGACGGTGACTATGTTCTTTCCGGGAGCGTTCACCACGTTTAAGAGCCGTGGCCAGGGTGGTGGACTTTGCCGCTTCCGGTCGGCCCGCCCGACAACGATCAGGCCGTGAGGGAGAGCCAACGCCTTGCCGAGCTGTTACCATGACCTTGGAGTGTCAGCCCCAGCCGGCCGAAGTCCAAGTGCTCGGTGGTCTGCTCCAGAGAGGCGGACCACGGCCTTCTCGCCGAATACCGTTGGAAGTGTGGACAACCGAAGGTCATACTCTCCTGTTATCGATTATTGTCGAAAACCGACCGTCAAGCGGGAGCCTCTTCTCGGCAACGTCCATCCCGCCCAGACACCTTCAGGCGGGTGATGATGGCCTCGTGGTGCATCCTTGGGGAGTCGCCGGCGGACTCCAGCACGCCGTCTATCCTGAACCTCACTTTGGTCTTGTCGGTAAAGGGCTCGATGTGGATGTCCGACGCCGCCCACGCCGCGCAGCCTCGAACAAGAGGTTATCAACCATGGCCACCGCGGGAGAGTCGTCTAACCGGCTGTCGCCCGACTGAGCCTGGTACACACCGGCTTCCTGCGTAGTAAACTCGGCGACTCTCTGGCTACCCGGTTCTTTGGAACCCTCCGCATCGGGAATCTCGTAGTAGCGCCGCATCGCTTGGTCTATGTCTTCCGGCACAGCCAAGTGCGGGAACACCCGGTAGCCCGTCTTTGCGCGAATGGCTTCCAAGCGGTTAAGGTCAGCGGGATTCTCCACTGCCACGTCCAAGGTAGTGCCCCGTATGAAAAGTGGGATAGCCCTGAAAGCCTTGGCCTCAGCCGCTGTAAACAGCTTAATGGCCTCTGGGTCAGGCGTTGTGGTCCTCAGATCACAAAAAGGTGCCTGAAGCTGCTTAGCAGAGCTCGGTAAAACTGAGCAGCCGAGACTGCGCCCATGCTTATGAGGATTTCCCCTAAGCGCCCACCGGACTGCTTCTGTAACTCAATTGCCCTGGCCAAAACCCGTTCGGATATAAGGCCCTCATTCAGAAGGATGGCGCCTATCCGGCCTCCATGTTCTCCTCCACCGACGGGTCTACTCACCGGTTTCCACCTCATCGAGTACGTCGTCGGCGGACACTATTCCTTGAGAAACCAACTTCTGAATGTGTTTAGACATGGTGATCATTCCGGCTTTCTGCCCCGCTTCGATGGCTGAGTTGATCTGCTGGTACTCGCCCCTTCTAATCAAGTTCCTTACGCCTGGCAAGGCAACCAGAAGTTCGTAGGCAAGTACCCTGCGGTTCTTATCTCGTGTGGGCAGCAAGCGCTGGACGAACACCCCATTAAGGGCTCTGGACAGTGAGTGTCTGGCAAGCTCCTGTCGCCCGGTGGGGAACAAGTCCACCAAGCGGTCCAAGGCCCTCGCCGCCGATGGCGTATGCATAGTGGCTATGACTAGGTGCCCGGTTTCTGATGCCACAAGGGTAGCTTCCGCAGACGCGGGATCCCTCAACTCTCCCAGGACGATTATGTCAGGGTCTTCTCTTAAGGCGTCAACAAGTCCCTGGTAGAAAGACTCGCAGTCCAAGCCCACTTCTTTCTGGGTGACTATCCCATTGTAGTGGGGGAACGTGTACTCGATGGGGTCTTCTATGGTAATGACCCGCAACCCACGATTGTCCAAAGCGTGGCGGACCAGGGCCGCCAAGGTGGTCGACTTCCCCGACCCGACGGGGCCGGTAACCAATATGAGGCCACGTCGGCTACATAATTCCACCAAGGTATCGGGAATTCCCAGTTCAACAGCCGCGGGGATCTGGCTGGCTATAAGCCTCATGCTAACGCCCAAGTTTCCTCTTTCGTGGAAGATGTGAACCCTCATTCTGCCGATACCTTCCACTTCACAACCGAAGTCAAAGGCGTACTCTTTATCCTGCACTTCTTTCCTGGTGATTTCCGGCCGGGTCGTGCGCTTGGCCAGGAACTCTATGGCTTCGCTCACCGTCTCCTCGGTGACCGGCGGCAAGCCCGACGGGATCAGCCTACCCGCTATCCTTAGGGTCGGCGACGCCCCCCTGATCATGTGAATATCCGATACGCCTTCTCGGAAAGCGCGCCCTACGAGGCCCAGCATATCTATGGGCATTGGATACGTCCCCCCGGTTCTATCTGTCTACAGCGGGTTAATTGCGGGCGATGCCGATTCATATGACTTGTCCAGAGCGTTGTTGACAGTGCTATTATCGGTCTGTCCTCGAACAAAGTAAATAGTTGTCTACGGAATCTTATCTTCGGTATATTGCGAAAACTGGCCAAATCCTGCTCTACGCCCTGCCCGATTGGTCTTCTGCATAATGGAGCCCGACGAACACCCGCAAGAGCAAGAATCAACGAGTGTACCTCGTTAGAAAGGGAGATGCGCGCAGCACACACGCATCTCCCGATATTAGTCTTGACTGCCCCAACTCAGCACTCGCTGTATCCACAAGCCAAACACTTCATGCAGCCCTCAACGTGAACCACGTTCCAGGTTCCGCACGAGGGGCACAAACCGAAACGCTTGCCGGGGACAAGAGGCAAGGTGTCCTGCACAGGGCCCAACTCTTCGTGGAAAGACTCCGATTCCACAGGGCCCGTACGGAGATACTCGTCAAGGAACTGCCCGATAGCGTCGGGAACCGATCTCACCCTATTGGGCCCGAAACCGATGCTGCGAGAACCGCCGATCCCCAGCAGCTGGTCTGCGACTTCCTGGGGATCAACCCCCGATCGCAGCGTTATGGAAACCAACCGGGCAATAGCCTCGGTAAAAGCCGATATGTCACTCCCCGCCTTGCCTATCTGGGCAAACAGTTCAACCGGGTGCCCTTCCAAGGTGTTCAGGGTGAGGAACAGCTTGCCCACCGGGGTTTCTTTTGCAGCGGTGAACCCATCCAAGCGGGAAGGCCTTTCTATTGGGCGAACCCTGCCCCACACGCCGTTGACCTTGGTGGGCCCGGCACCTTCCGGCTGAATGAAAGCCTGAGCCCCGGCGCCTTGCGAGACGACCTGGCCATCTTGCTCCCTAGTACCTGCTCCCACGGTCAGAACCTGCTCGTCCCTGCTCCCATCGCGATAGACCGTGACACCCTTGCAGCCCAGTTTGTTGGCCAACAGAAAGACTTGCTTCACATCTTCTCTGGTTGCTTCGTGAGGGAAGTTGACCGTCTTAGACACGGCGTTGTGGGTGCTCTTCTGAAACGCCGCTTGCATCTTGATGTGCCACTCCGGCGTGATCTCGTGTGCCGTCACAAACACTTTGCGGATCTCGTCAGGAACACCATCAACACCATCGGTGACGCCCTCTAAGGAGCCGTGAAGCGCGATCTTCTCCATGAGTTGGTCGCTGTAGAACCCCAGGGCTTTGGCAGCCTTCTCAAAGCGGGGATTAACCTCAACCAAATCCTTCTTGTCCAGAACGTGCCTGGTGAAAGCGATGCTGAACAGAGGCTCGATCCCCGAAGATGCCCCGCATATGATGCTGATAGTGCCCGTTGGCGCGATGGTAGTGGTTGTAGCGTTACGGACCCTAATACCTTGGGCTGGGTAAACGCTCTTGTCATAATTGGGGAAAACGCCTCTGACCTCTGCCAACTCACAAGATGCTTTAATCGATTCCTTATGTATGAACTCCATGACTTGCGCCGCTAGGTCTAAGGCTTCTTGGGAGTTGTAAGGAATCTTCAAATCCAGGAGCATGTCGGCCCAGCCCATGATACCCAGGCCGATCTTGCGATTGCCCCTTGCCATCTTGTCGATTTCAACCAGGGGATACCTGTTTGCGTCAATCAGGTTGTCTAGAAAATGTACGCCCACGCGTACGGCCGAGGCCAGCCCATCCCAGTCAATAGCTTTCTTTGGATCCTTTCGGCCAGTCCCGCGACTTCCCCACAGGGATTTGGTGAACTTGCCCAAGTTCACAGACCCAAGGCAACAGGCTTCGAAGGGCAAAAGCGGCTGCTCACCGCAGGGATTCGTGCTCTCGATCTCCCCCAGTTCAGGGGTAGGGTTATCGGCGTTGAGACGGTCTAGGAAGATTATGCCCGGCTCGCCGTTCTTCCAGGCCTGATCGACTATGAGTTCGAACACCTCTCGGGCGTCCAATTGGCCGGTTACTTCGCCGTTGCGGGGATTGACCAAGTCATAACTGGTCCCCTTCTCTACCGCCTCCATAAACTTGGACGTGATGCCCACCGAGATGTTGAAATTGGTGAGTTCCTTGTTGTCTGTCTTGCAGGTTATGAACTCGAGAATGTCGGGGTGGTCCACCCGGAGGATGCCCATGTTGGCGCCGCGCCGGACTCCCCCCTGTTTGACGGCCTCTGTGGCCGCGTTGAACACCTTCATGAATGAGACCGGACCCGATGCCACTCCCCCAGTGGAGCGCACCATATCGTTCTTGGGCCGCAATCTGCTGAAACTGAAACCGGTGCCGCCTCCCGATTGGTGGATCAAGGCGGCGTATTTCAACGAATCGAAAATGCTGACCATATTGTCTTCCACGGGCAACACAAAACATGCCGACAACTGCTGCAAATCGCGCCCGGCGTTCATGAGCGCGGGCGAATTGGGCATGAACTCGCCTCTTACCATGTGGTGGTAGAATTCGTCAGCGGTGGCTTTGAGCGCGTCTACGCTGGACTCAACTGCCAACTTCACTTCATCCCAATTGGCCTTAACCTGACCTTCGGCCGCCAGTCTGCCGTAGGCCATCTTGAGTGCAGCCCAATCCCACTGCGAAACCTCAAACTTGTGTTTGTGTTCATTGCGCCATTTGTTGCCCGGGGATGTTCGCTTGGTCCTGGCCTTTGGGTCTCCCGGGGCTTCCATGTCTTCCGGGGCTTCCCGGGCTTCGCCTTGGGCCGATATTCCAGGATAGTACAATACATCCATCAACGCGATGTTCTTGGCCACTCGCCAAAACATCTCGTAGGCCGTCTCTATGACTTTCCCCGATCCATCCTTGCGAAGATAGCGCTTCTCAAGAACAGCCAGAGCGTTGTCAGTAAACCCTGCCTTCTCGGGACTCCCGATACCTTCAGACAACTTGATTCCTCCCACCGAACGTCTCGCGTATCTCTGTTACTCTCTGTGTTACTCCGCTCTTTCCGGGAGTGCTCTACCGGATCTCTCTTTTTCTGCCAGTACCCTCTATCGGTACTCTCTGTCGCGGGGTTCTACCTGAGCCCGCTGCACGGCTCACCTGAACCTGTAGCGAGCTTCACCTGTGCCCCCGCGGGGTTCGCCTGCGCCGGCTGAGCGGTTCGCCACGCGTTGTTGGGAGCCTGAGTCGGCTTCTCCCTCAGCCGGATTGGCCCCCTTGTACTCCTTGGGCTCCCCACTCTTTGCCGAGAGGATTCTCTGGACTTCTTCCAAGAACCCGTCCAAATCTCGAAACTCCCTGTATACCGAGGCAAACCGGACGTAGGCCACTTCATCTATGTGACGTAGTTCGTCCATGACCATCTCGCCTATCTCGCTTGAGGACACTTCGCCTGTGCCCAGTTCTCGAAGGGCTTTTTCTATGCCGGTGACGGCATCCTCAAGAACCTCCAACGATATGGGCCGCTTTTCGCACGCTCTAAGCATCCCCGACAGGATTTTCTGCCGGGAGAAGGCCTCTCGACGCCCATCTTTCTTTATGATCACCAAAGGAGTTTCTTCGACCCGTTCGTAGGTGGTGAAGCGACGCTCGCAGCGTGGACATTCTCTGCGCCGGCGGATAGCCGACACATCGTCGGTAGGCCTCGACTCAAGCACTCTTGAGTCAAGATGGCCGCAGAAAGGGCACTTCACAGGCAGATGCCACCCTAAAGAGAGAATACGCACATTTGTGTGCGCTATATCTAGGTATGGTCTATCTCTTCTACGCTACATCTGCTTTTCCTTGTGGATTACGTGCAATTTTTCATAGGCGCGTGAAATAAACTTCTCTCTTTGAACGACGAAGCGTTCGTGGGTTCCCTCACCGATCTTGTCCACTCCGTCGGTGGCTTCAACCTGGAAAATCAATCGACGCCCGTCGATGCCCGTCAATTTGGCTGTGGCCGTGACGGTGAGCCCTTTAGGTGTCGGCGCAAGATGGCGTATGTTGACGACGGAACCGACAGTGGTCTCCCCAGGCTCTAGGTAGTCTTCGAGACATGCGGCTGCGGCTTCTTCCATCAGAAGGACTAGGTTTGGCGTGGCAAAAACCTCAACTCGGCCGCTTCCAGTGTGGGATGCCAAAGTGTCATCGGTAACGAGTCTCGTCAGGGAGCCCGTGATTCCAATGTTCATGCTCTTCATAGGGCAGGATCCGGGCAATTGGCCTCCGGATCCTCTTCACCTCCAAAGTTTTGTGTGCACGCGGGTGGAGCCACCGAATGCCGTGCAGCGCCCATCTGCCCGCGGCACCCCTTTTCCCGCGGTGCCGTTTTCCTGCAAGCGCCCGTGCGGGCGGGCGGAGCCCCCGCTAACCGGCCTGACCGCTGCATGGTCCAACTGCTGCCTGGCCTTGTTGCTCCCTGGACGGGCTGCTCCCTTGTCTGAGTGCTGCACAGCCGCTCTGTTACGTGATCTCCCTGTTATCTAGCCAATTAGTTCAGTCAATCAGCTCTCAATTAGCTCATATGTCACATGAGTTTTCGCACTGAGGCTCTTGATTACCGGACACGCGCTCTCACTGATCTTAAGATAACGCTGGAGTCTGGCCTCAGTCAGCCCAGGGCACTGTACCCTGTAATGAAGATAGATGTCAGTGAACTGCCTGGGAGGGGTGGTCCCCCTCATACCCTCTACAGCCACATTGATCTCGGTGGGGTCCAAGCCGTCTCGATCCAAGATCGCCTTAAATGTTAGCGTGCTGCAGGCTGCCGCTGACATGAGAAGGAGTTCTGTGGGTTTGGGCCCTTCCCCGCCCGTCAGGACCGTCTTTCCTTCCACGTTTTCGCACTGTATACCGTTGCCGGTCAGCTTTGCGGTTATCTTGGTCGCATCAGTCATGCCTCTACCTCCCATTTGCTTATCCACTAGTTGTTCCCCCGCTCTCCCAATAGTCCCTTTTGCCCGACCGGGGCTCATCCGTGTAAAATCTTGTTGTCCGAGCGGAAGGTACAGCGCTATCATCGCTCACGGTATCGTCGCTCAGGGCTATCGTTGCTCCGGTATCGTCGCTGATGAGGCAAAACGCGACACCACGGCGAGGCTGTGTGAAGAAACTTATCACGTACCGGTGGTAATGAAGCAAAACGCGACACGACCGCAAGGCTGTGTGAAGAAACTTATCACGCACCGGTGATGATGAAGCGAAACCCTACACGACAATCGTTCGCACCATGGATCGAAGGAGTGATTCCTTGAAAGCCCCTGACAGAGAACTCGTGCAGGACAAGCTCACTGAATCCCGAGCCCTAAGCCTCACCAAGGTACCTGAAGTCTTCTTTAGACGAGAAGCCACTCTTGTGGCCCCCGATATGCTGGGATTGATCCTGGTCCACCACAACGAAGAAGGTGTGACCGCAGGAATCATCACCGAGGCCGAAGCCTACCAAGGCCCCGAAGACCGGGCTTGCCACGCCTACAACTGGACACGAACCCCTCGAAACGAACCGCTATACGGGCCGCCCGGGTATTCTTATGTCTACTTCTGCTACGGGATGCACTACCTTTTCAATGTAGTGACCATGGAAGAAGGGGTTCCCCACGGAGTATTGGTCAGATCCCTTCAACCGGTAACCGGCCAGGCGCTCATGTTGAAAAGACGCCGAGGCAGAACGCCTCTTGCCCAGGGACCGGGCAGGTTATGTCAAGCAATGGGCATCGGACGCTTACAAAATGGCGTAAACTTGCGGAGCGATCGCCTGTTCATCGCCTACCCTCCTCAGACTCCGCAGAACCTTGTGCCTGAGTTCTTTGTGAAGATCACACCCCGCATCGGCGTAGACTACGCGGGAGAAGCCAAGGATTACCCCTGGAGGTTCGTACTTCAGCCCAAATCGGGGTAGAGAGGGAAGCAGACACGGGAGCATGCATCAACACACGCCGAAACAGACTCACGAATAGACAGCATCACACAGAGAATTTGGACGCCTGAGTGAGTACCGGAGCAGCGAAAGAAGAATCACCCGCCACCTTCGACCCAATACTACACCTGACAAGCGTGCCTCACGTAGTCGAAAGGCGGTTGTGACATGAAACAAAGAACCCTTCTTCTATCACTTCTGTCGCTCTTCGTCATCGTCTCGATTTTGACTATAAGAGCGCAGCCTGGAATGGCCGACGCTAACATACTCTTGCCTCCGGGCTACCAGATACAGGCCTATGTCACCGGCCTGACCTTTCCAACGTCGGTGACCTGGGATGCCGAGGGTCGGATGTATGTCGCCGAAGCGGGATATGCCTACGGCCCGAAGGAATTTGGGCCTGGCCGAGTACTTCAGGTGGAACCTGGAAAGATCACAGTTGTAGTTGACGATCTCAACTCGCCCGCTACGGACGTCAAGATTTGTGAAGATGGAATGTTCGTAGCCCACCGGGGCTGCCTTAGCGTGTTTCGCGGCGGGATTCGACAGGATCTGATTACAGGACTCCCCTCTGGCGATCACTTCACCACGGAAATCACGTTCGGGGACGATGGATGGGTGTACCTGGGTAACGGCACCGTTACCAACGCCGGAGTCGTGGGGGAGGACAACTTCGCGTATGGATGGGTGGACGACTTCCCGCAAGGACACGATATCCCCGGTCGCGACATCATCCTGTCCGGTCAGAATCTGGTCTCCTTAGACTTGAGGACACCCGCTCCCAAAGACACTGTCAGCACCGGGGGATTTGTTCCTTTTGGAGAGACCACGACCGAAGGACAGGTGATTCAGGGCCAACCCCAGGCCGGTGGGGTCATTCTTCGAGTCAGACCCGATGGTTCCGACCTCCAGGTGTACGCCTGGGGACTTAGGAACCCCTTCGGGTTGAGGTTCCATCCAGATGGCAGACTCATAGCGATAGACCAAGGATATGACGATCGCGGTCTTCGCCCAGTGGCCAACGCTCCCGACCCGGTCTACGCTATTGAGCAAGACGGCTGGTACGGCTGGCCCGATTTTGCCGCCGGCCTGCCGCTCTCGGACCCCAGTCTGAAATCAGACAAACCTGGATGGCCGCCTGCCCCTCTTATGCTCCAACATCCGCCCTTAGAAACACCTATTGCCAGTTTTCCCGCCCACACCGCTGCCATGAAGTTCGATTTCGG
>JBMNKF010000002.1:0-382261 GCA_050952065.1 Bacillota bacterium | reverse complement strand
AGATGTCTTTGCCGACATCTCCCCGCTTCCACGGCAGTTCAACGACTTTACAGCGTTCTTCTCCGAGCACCGCTAAGGCAGACCTCACGAAGTTGGCGCTGGCGTCGTCGTCCTGCGGGATGAGGTAGACGGTGCGTATGCCTTCAAATTCCCGCTTCCACTCCTTGCGGAAATTGTTGCCCGGCACGCTCACCACAGGGATGTCTACGCCGCAGGCTTCAAGGGCTTGGATAGTCCTTAGAGCATCGCTTTCTCCCTCTACTATAACTGCTTGGCTCTTCCCCTCAAGACTGTCGAGATTCCACAATGAAAAGCGGGAGTTTTTAACCGCTCCTTTCCTGCCGTCGTAAGCCCTCCCTCTGATAGCCCTGATTTTGCCCCTCACGCGAAAAGGGACTACCAAGCATTCAACCTGTCCTGCCTCTTCGTCATGGGGGACATAACCCCATTCGAAACGCTCCAGCATTTCATACTTGATTCCTCTGGCGGTAATGTACTCTTGGACAATCGGCAGTTCCGGGCGCAGGCGCGCTTTTGCTTCTTTGATAAACTCTTCAAATTCCTCTTCCTGTCCGGGTGTGGGGATATAGGTGTGGCTGGGGTCGTAGTGGGGGAACGCTCGGAGGTAGCTTCCTGTCCGTTCGTCTTTTACGTAAAGCTCGCGGAGGTAGTCGTTTATGAAATAGCTCGCGTCTTCCGGCGCAATGCCTGCAATTTCAACTAAAAAGCGGTACGGCGAAAAGCTCCCGCATACATGGCAGACGTAAAAGCCCGACTTGACGTTGACCGTCGCGGAAGGCTTCCGGTCGCTGTGGTATAAGCACTTTAAAGATTGGACGGTAAAGCCGTCTTCCTTTATGTCCATCCTGTCCAGTTCAGGAAAATAGCGGGCGTAAAAATCCCGCCAAGGTTCGGGATGAAGAGACTCGTTAAAATCAACCCTCCACTTCTTCATACTTAAAACCTCCTCTGCCTATGGTAATATTATACATTTGGCCTCAGCAACTTTCAATAAGAAGCTCAAAATTTTTGACCTTGGCGCAGGGAATGTACAATGAAAGAAAAAGACAAATTTTGACAAAATTTTTGGTTCCCTCTTTAAATTTTCATGGATGTACATTATAATATAATTAAGCGGATGGAAATATTTAACAGATAAGGAGTTGATGCCGTTGAACAAGAGAGAAGTTAAAAAGAAGGTGCGGGAAATCATCCGCTGTTTGGAACAAAGCGGAGACATCCCGGAACAAGAAAACTGTGTTAAGGTCGCGGAACGGAAGCTGGAGATGCTCGTAAAAGAGGCTCCAGCTTCTCTGGTTTATGAGTTGGGCTGCGTCTACAGCCGCTTTAAGAATTCCGGCGGGGATGTGGATACTGCTCTTTTACGATTGAAAAAAATTTTGGAACGGGAGGTAAAAAAGGAGGATGAGTAAAATGGCAGGTAACAATCAAACAGTCCAAAAATCCAAGAAGGAGGAGAAGGAAGAAATGAAGGTTGAGTTTACTGTTTCCACAGAGGGTAAGGAACAAGACCCTAAACTGCAGGAGCTGCAAAAGAGACGGGCGACTTACCGCGCTAACCTTTCTTATGCGGTGCAGATGCAGGACAAGTACGCAGTAGATTACACTGAAGCAATGCAGGCTGGAGCCGACCAGTTAACAATTGATAAGCTGGAACTGAAGCTGGCGGAGCAAAAACTGCGGATTGAGTTTTACCGAGAAAAAATCGCTAAAGTGGAAGAGGAAATTGCCCGTTACAAAGTAGAAAGAAAAAAGGAGGAGACTTCGGGAAAGGAAGAAAATGAGAGTGCCGCCTAATCAAAACAGCGGCACTCTCGCTTTACTCTCGCTTTTTCTTAAATTACAACCAATTATACGACTCTATGCCCTACGGAACTTTTTTTGTCAATATATTTATACTCCGGAGGGCATAAGCAACTTTTTTTGAAAAAGGAAAAACGGGATATACTCATTGAGGGTAACCCTTTATTTGTAGTAAAATGTAAATTGGAAAATTGTTTGCCCGAGGTGGTACAGTTGAAACGCATAAGTCTTTTACTTGTGTTAGGACTGGCAATTATCAGCCTTGCTGGCTGTGGAGAAGTAGAGACACGAGAGAAAATATTGCCGGACGGTAGTAAAGTTACAGTTGATGCCGCCGGAAAAATCTTATCTGAGGAAAAGGTTGAACCGCTTGAGGGATATATTTATGATGAACAAACAGGAAGGTATATTAACAAAATTACTGGTGTTTGGTATGTCGTTAAGTACGGATACAAGGTAATACCACCCGAAGAATATTTTGACCCCGATAAAGTAGGCATACCCAGCGGTATAAATATTTCAAACCGTCCCGATGATGTATGGGAGTTAAAGGAGATAAGGGAAATAACCATTCAGCCAGGAGATACGCTGGTTGACATTATCAACCCGTACTTTATGAACGAGCATTTCAGAATGAATTATGAATGGTATGCTGAACAGGTTCTGAAACTTAACAACATTACCGATCCTCACTGTATCAAAGCGGGAAACACCTTAAAGATACCGATTTATTTTGATATGGGAACCAAATAATGGTTCCTCTCGTCTTATCAATTAGGGGGTGTTTGAATGCTTAAATCAAAACTATTAAGAATAGTTATTATTGCCATATCGGTAATGACCATCTTTGTGTCTGTAGCCCAAGCACGTTTAGTAGCTGGTAGCCCAGAAAATGTAATTTCTAACTCCACACTTATTTTGACCGGAAAAGTCATTAGTAGTAACGAAGTGGAAGAAGAAAGAACATTTACTGTTTTGGTAGACCGGGTTCTAAAAGGTGAATATTCCGAACCAGAAATAGTGTTTACTGGGAAGAAAAATCGTGTTTACGGTTGGATGGGTAGTGTTCATGCTCTACCGGAAACCAACACAGAATTGCTTCTGTTTTTAAGAAATGATGATAATGACAATCCATATGTCACATTTGACCTTAACTGTATTGCAGTCATTGAAGGACAACGGGTAACAAGTTTATTGGGTGGCAGTAACATTGGTATCAATGACGAGCATTGGGAGATTAAGGATTACATTGAAACATACAATGAATTTCTCGACACTGTTGACCCGACTGTTACACAAACAGAAAAAGCGACTAATGGGGAGAATGAAACAAATGAAGATTTATCTTCCCGTTCTATTGCAGTTACCGCATCTGTATTCTGGCCAGGAATAATCACTTTTCTGATTTTATTAGGTTTATCGCTGGTAGGTCTTTGGTATTATGCACGTTCCAAACAAAATCATTCACTATTGTTCTGGGTAGTAGGGATTGTGGTATGTATCGTTGTTTCTTATATAATCGCTACATTTGCAATAACTCCGTTATTGCTTAGTTAGTCAATTGTAATAGTAGGTGATGCAATGAAAGGGCTGCTGAAGCGTGCCGCCGTCCTCTGTCGGGTTTCCACAGAAGACCAAGCAGAGGGGACTTCTCTCGATACTCAAGCGGAAATCTGCATGGAGGAAGCAAAAAGACGCGGTTACCACGTTACAGAAGAAGACATATTCAAAGAAGACGGCTACAGCGGAGCACTGGGGATTGATGCTAGACCAGTGCTCCATCAGCTTTGGGAGAAATATCAAGGGGGAGAATATGACGCTATCTTCGTCTACCGTCAAGATAGGCTTTCCCGCTCTCTTGCCCTTTTTGCCGCCCTGCGGGACGAAGCCCGAAAAGTAAGGCGGTGCGGCCTTAAAGGAGACGGTTTTATTTTTGTGCAGGGGTCTAACGACGACACTCCTGAAGGCAAGCTGCAGTCAAACATCCTCGCCACCTTTGCGGAGTACGAAAGGGAAGTTATCAAATTAAGGACGGTGACCGGCAAGAAAAAGCTGGCAAAAGCAGGCAAGTATTCTGGCGGCTCTCAGCCGTTCGGCTACAGGTGGGACGACGAAAAAGAAAAATGGGTAATTCGAGAAGATGAAGCCAAGATAGTTAAGCTTATTTTCCAGTGGTACGTCTATGGAGACGAGTCAGGACAGCCTTTGGGCATGGTGCGGATTGCCGAAAAGCTGACTGAACTCGGTATACCCACGCCTAACCAATTTCGCAAAACCCGAAAAGGGCGCGCTGGGAAAATGCAGGCTCATTGGAGCGACGCTACTGTCCAGCGTATTCTTACTCACACTGTTTACGCCGGGACAAATTATCTCTGGAGGGGTGATAAAATGCAGGTCAGTCCAGAACAGGTCGAAAAAATAAAGAAGGAAAAAACTGATGGGTGGTTTGAGGTAGACTTCCCGCCGATAATTGACAAGATGCTCTGGGAGAAAGCGCAGGAGAAGAGAGTGCAGTCCAGAGGCGGGTTTAACCGCAAGAGACCCAAGCCGATACTTGCCGGTCGTATCTTCTGCGGTGTCTGTCAGCGCCCGTTTCACGATGCTATGTATAACAAGGGCACAAAGCTGGTTTTCAAGTGCAACGGGAAATTGAAACAGTACCACCTTGACGGCAGCCCGAAATGCGACAGCCCTGTGCTTGACGGCGAAGCAGTTACTGCAGAAGTCAAAAAACGGCTTATTGATATGCTTCAAAACAAAGACCAGATGCGGAAAGCCATCGAGGAGTACGTCGGTTCGCTGGAACGCCGGAAAGAAGAACTTGAAACCCTGCTCTCTCCCATAACAGAGCAAATTTCTCATCTGCAGGAGAAGCAGAAAAGGCTCGCTACTGTCTATGTTGACGGGGCTTTGTCTCACGAAGATTATAAGCGGCAAATCAACGAACTGAAAGAGCAGGAGCTTGCTGTCCGCAGGCGTTGTGAGCATTACTGGCCTGAGATGGAAAACCTCACAAAGCTGGAGCAGAATATTGCTGTTGTGAAAGAAGCGATTGAAGAGGAACTGTTTGATGTCCGCTACCAACCGGATGACGATAAAATTACTGAAAATATTGCCTTTGTGAAGGTTCACGATGAAAAACATTTAACGGTCGGGTTCCCACAAAGAATAGTAACCTGGGAGGAACTGCTTGACAGGTTACAAGTTAAGCTGTGGGTGTATCCAGACCGTTTAGAGGTTCGTGGAATTGTCCCGATAGAAGATATAGCGAATCCTAAATGCTGTTAGGTAAATCTTGTCCGAGACATATCGAGATAAGGTCATGGTTAGCCCGCTTGTGAAAATCAAAGAAAACATGAACGAATAAAGAATGGCACCCATGAAGAGATGCCTGTCTGCCAGGGCGAACCCACTTGTCTTGAGAATCTGTTGCAGCGCGGTGATCATGAGCATGCACAGCATAGTCGGCCCAACGGTGATAAGAGCCGCAAACACGGCCGCTCTTAGCCCACCGAACACGCTCCTGCTTCTGAAGAGCCTTCTTAGCTCAAACCCGATTCCTGCCATAGCCCTGACTTCCCAACTTAGCGTATAGGCTCCTGTAGGAAGCAATCATCCGCTCTTCGGAGTACAAGTCCATCACCCTGGCGCGGCCGTTCCTTCCCATCTGCTCCCTCATTTCTTTGTGGTTACACAGCATCACTATGGCTTTACTGAGCCTTTCAGCATCCATTACGGGCAGCGTTATCCCAGCATCGCCGTAACCGTCTCCATTTCCGCACAGAAGTTCTTGGCAGCTACCTACATCGGTTGCAACAAACGGCTTGCCGCTTGCCATTCCCTCCAAGACGGCCAGCGGCTGACCCTCGCTGATGCTGGTTAAAACCAAGATGTCCATTTTGCCTATGTACTCTCCTATGTCAACCTTGCCCGTGAAGGTCACTTCGCTCAAGCTCAGCTTTTCGGCTAATAGCCGGCATTCTCTGACATAATCTGCATCTTCATCTAGAGGTCCCATTATGAAGAAGCGTACCCGCGGGAACTCTCGCTTGGTCATAGCGAAAGCCTCGAGCATGGTCTTGATATCTTTTATGGGAACAACCCTAACCACAGCTCCTACGTTTGTGTAATCATCAGCGTCATCTTTGGTGGGCAGGTTCAAGAACCTTTCGGCTCTGACTCCGTTGGGGATAATGTCAATCTTGTCTGGCTGACAGCCCAGTTCGATTTGGATGCCCCTATTCCTGTCAAACAATGTGATTACTCTATCGGCCTGGGTATAGGCGCATCTCGATAGAGAGTAAAAGTGTTGCATCCAAAGATCCTTGAAACATCCCTTAATCCATTCCGACTTGATTATTTCCTCCTCCCGTTCCCTGGTATATATGCCGTGCTCGGTCACCACGAAGGGCTTCTGGCGCAAAGACTTCCCGAGGCTGCCCAACACTCCGGCATAGCCTGCTGAGACGCTGTGGTAAAGCTCAGCCTCGGGTACCCGAGACCGAACGACATGGTATAGGGGACTTACCATGGATCTAAGGTTCCAGTAGAAATCCACGAAGGGTAGATGAGAATACTGCATCTCGTATGCATCTATCACGACATCGAAGAAATCTCGACTGGCCACGAACTCCTGAGCAGTTCTGGCTCCACATCGTCTGAAACACGCAAATAGCGAAACCCAATCGATATCGTCTCCCAATAGATGCCTGGTCAAGACCTTTCTTTCAGTAGGCTGAAGGCCAGTTCTCCTGCCCCAACGCACCTTCGGTGCGACCGCCTCATCGATGAGGATTTCCTTTACTTCCACAACATTCTTGGGTATGGGATAGCTGTACCGCCCCCTGTATACTTGGTGAGCTCCGATAGTACATATGATGAACTCATACTCGCTCAGGTTCGTTAAGAGCATCTGAACCCAACTGGATACTCCTCCAGTGATGTAGGGATAGCTCCCTTCGGCAATAAGGCATATCCTCATGTCCGCACCTCAAGAAACCGCCAAAACTGCATTGTATCGACGGCCAATTGAGTGTCTACTCTCGGTAATCCTTCCAATGAATCGAGCGCTTGAAGAAACACATCTCTGTTCCGCAAGAGATAGGCGATTTTGAGTAGCATCACGAGAACTTGCTCAGTCTGGCCATTGGCAGCGGCATGGTCATGGCAGCGACCCAGAGCGCCAGGGTAGTCGCCTTGTGCAATATGGCAGTTGACCAGATCCGCAAGAAGATTCTCGTTCTGAGGATTGGTAGCCATTGTCTGCTCCAGTATCCTCTTGAGGGTTTCCACAGCTATGCTCGCGTTTTCGCCGTCCAGCAGCGAACTGTCCAGGACCTTTTTCAGGTTTTCCGCTTTTGAAACCAGTCTGTCCAAGCAAGAATCGCCAAGATCGCAAACCCCATCCGTTTCGTGGAGGTCCAAGAGGATCTTGCGTCTTATCTCCATTATCGCGGTGGTCGCGTAATGGGAGGTCTCCATGTCTTCGTTTCCCATGGCAAGCCTCAGCAAGCGAGTATACCGAAACAGATCGTCTTTCAATATATCTAGAACCATGCGCCTTCGGACCGAAGCGGTGTTCAAGATAAGCGCTTCTTCCATGGGCACTACGTTAAGTTCTGACTCCATGTCAACACCGCGCCTGTCCAGGCGCCAAGACCGCCCACCATCACAGTGTTCTTTTGCCTCAAGAACCGGAAGGTGCGCAGCGTCAGCCTTGTGCTGTCTCGACAGCCAATCGACAAGAAGCAGCAAGTACCCAAACACTGGCAAGAAGGTAACCAGGGCTAAGCGGTATAATCCCTGGGTCCTGTCGTCCTTTTGCCAGTGCCAATAGCAGCAGAAGCCCACAAGGCAATAAGCAAGAACGAGTAGCATCAGGTTCCGGTCTTTCATGGTCAACCCCCTCGAGTGGCTGGTTGCGGCCAATGGGACAGAGATGCGTATCATCACACTCCGATCTTTTTCGGTCAACTCCCCTGGAACGTGGAGAGGTGCTCTTCTGTAACGTCGCGTGCGTATTCAGAGGCCCTGCCGACAAAACGAGAGATAATACCGACTACAGCTTTCAAGCGGTTGTAATGATGAAGGGTGAGTCTCTCAAGGGGTACAGAATGGATAAGGGCCACGGCCACCACCTGGTCGCTGTAAACAAGCGGCGCGGCCATCATTGCCAGCATGGGAGACAAGTCTTTGTTGATGAAAACATCCCTTGTTTCGATGACCTGCTGAATGTCTTGCCGGTCTCTGACTTCTAGCGTAGTTGGTGCAGCGAACCCTCCCTTGTCGGATGTGGCCGCCAGGATCGCAAACGAGTTGCCATCGATCAAATGGTATATTGAAACGGTATCGGACCTGGTGATATCCTCGAGAATCTTTACAGTCTTAGGAAGGATCTCTCGGACACTCGCGTGGTCCAGGGCTTCAATTAGTGAATATACTTTCCCATAGCTGTCTTCGCTGCAGATTATCTGGTCTCGCAGTTCTTCCGCGACCGTACGGGTTTGCTCTTGCAGTATCTCCAAAGAGGCATATTGCTCTCTCAACTTCTGAAGTACGCCATGGGTTTCCCTTAGCCTGTCGTTCTTCACTTCGATGATGTATCCCACTGCTATGCCGACTACGACATAGAAGGACATCTTGAGCAACGGACTGGTGTCACTGAACAAAGACAAGATGTCTCCGCCCGAATGCAGGTAATACAGTGAGGCGGAGGCAAGCACAGATGCCAGTGCAGATTGCCTGATTCCGTGAACAACGCCGGTCAACACTATGTAGACGGTCATGAAGTCTGGCGTGAGTGCATTGACCGTGTTATTTACTGGCGTTACTGCTGTCAGGACGTATGCCAAAGCAAACATCGCCAGATTCTCTATGTACGGAAGTAGTACCGACATGATAGAGCCTATTGGCGATGTACGTGAGAGTCTTTTGGAGATTTGGGACCCGCGCTCGCCGGAGCCCCTTTTTTCTCGGTCATCCAAGTACCACTTGAGAGTTTTCTCTAACCCCTCTTCCAAAGTGTGGTTGCAGGACCAAGCCAAAGCCTCTCTGATCTTGGTGTTATCTAAGCAAGACCTATTGATATCGCCTATCTTTGGTGCCCGGTACTGCAAACCCTTGATGGGGTGCAGACCGCCGATTGTCTGTACAAGCTCAGAGATACTCCTCTCGGTATTGGATGAAAGGTTGAAAACACCCGTAACATCCGAGAGAACCGCTTGATAGATTGCGTCCGCTACATCCTTAACGTAGATGAAATCCCGGGTCTGGTTTCCGTCGCCGAATATCACCAGTTCCTCCTGATCGATCAGGTTTTCTATGAAAGCCGAGACTACTCCGCCCTCCCCTGATACCCTTTGCCTGGGGCCGAAAACGTTGGACAGACGCAGGACCACCGTATTCAGTCCGTAGAGCTCGTTCCACTTCTGGCAATACGCTTCGCCTACAAGTTTGCTCATCCCATAGGGGGATTGGATATCGGGCTCGGCGTCCTCTGTCAAGGGGAGTTCCCCGCTGTTACCGTATACGGCGGCCGAAGAGGCGAAAACAAACCGTTTCGCGTTGTATTTGTGGGACAGACGGAGCATGTTGACTAAACCTAGGATGTTTGTTCTTGAATCCGAACATGGGTCCTCAACGGAACGAGTTACGCTGATCTGAGCGGCAAGGTGAATAACTGCGTCAAATCTTCCGATTCTAAATACTTCTTCGCATCGGGGGTCCTCAACATCAATCTGAAAGAACGTATGCTTGAATCCTACGTTTGTCTTGCTGCCCGTCGAGAGATTATCGATTATGGTTACCCGGTGGCCTTTTCTGAAGAACACTTCAGCCACATGGGACCCAATAAAACCGTAGCCCCCCGTTACCAAGACGTGCATGCTACCACCCCGGCGTTACATTGCATGTCCTCTTTTTGCGTCACCTAGACAAGCCTGGGCTTCTTCTAAGAATAATATGCTCACAGGTTGACCAAAATTAGCCAAGAAACAAGACTCTTTTGGGAACCTGGAAGGGAGTGCCCGTCTCGGGCCGGCGAACGTGGCGGAACGATGTTGGCACAACTATCTAGCACAGCAAAGCAGCAGTACAGCAATGTGGTACAGCAATGCGGCGCAGTAATGTAGCACATCCTGGCGTCGAGGTGGCGGTGTTGTCACAGATGCAGAGTCTTGACAATCAGTCTACCGACTGTTCTATGCCTGTCAGAATACGGATATACTGATATCTAAGCTGAGCATGCTGGGGGTCGTCCATCATGCTGTACAAGCACGCAAAGAAGATAATAGCCGGGTTAGTTTTTTTATCATCGTCCCCTTAATAACTCTCCACTTGTCACAAGGAATATTGGGTTCAGCCTTCTATCCAGCCGAAATCACAGATACGTTGAACAACCCTTATATGGGTTGGGCACCCAGTGCGGAAGGAGGGCCCTACAGAGTTCCACATAGACTCGTTTACGTGAATGCTACCTGGAGCGAACTGGAACCCACCAAAGGCGACTATTCCTTCACCAATCTGGAGGAGAAATACCAGTTCGACTATTGGAGAGAGCAAAGCGTAAACGTGATTTTCAGGCTGAACATGGACACCCCCAATAAAGATGGCGCCAAGTGCATACCGGATTGGTTGTATGACGAGATAGGCGGCGATGGGGTCTGGTACGACTTGGACTACGGTAAGGGTTTTGGCCCCAACTATAGCAATCCCAATCTCATAGCTCGCCACAGAAGCCTTGTTGCCGCCCTAGCTGCTCGCTACAATCACGATGATCTAATCGCCATGGTGGCCCTGGGCAGCCTAGGTCACTGGGGAGAGTGGCACACCAAACAAGACTCGTCCTCGCCGATCCCCTTTCCCCCGCTGGAGATCAGCGACCAATATGTACAGCACTACCTGGAATTCTTCACGGACAAATACCTTCTGATGCGAAGGCCTTTCGAGATCGCCAAGAATGTGGGCATGGGCCTTTACAACGATTCTCTTGGCGATCCCGAGCAGACAAACCAGTTTCTTGCCAGCATAAACGACGGCTACTACGACTACTTGGCGAACGTCTTCCAACCTTCGATGAGGGACTACTGGAAGTACGCCCCGACAGGCGGCGAAATAGCCAATCCGCCGGGTATCATTTGTCTAGAGAAGGACCGCATCGACGACACTCTGAACCAGATCAAAGACTGCCACATCACGTGGCTGGGACCGTCTTGCCCGGCTTACCATCTGCCGACGGACGAAAATCAGCAGTACTTCGATGAGGCTCTGAACACCATGGGATATCGATTTGTTGTTCACTCCGTGAAACATGCACCGAGAGCGAAGCCTGGGGGAACTCTTCGGACACAGATGGTCTGGCTCAATAAGGGTGTCGCTCCTTTTTATTTCCCGTGGCAAGTTGAACTCTCCTTAGCCAACGAAAATGGGAGAATCGTGTGCAAGACCACTCTTCCCGACGATATTCGAACCTGGCTGCCGGGAGAGCATAGGGTGTTGTGTTCCGTACCTATCCCGGCGGACTTGACTGAGGGTGAATACCACCTTTGCGTTGCCATACTCGATCCGAACACCGGTGAGCCCGGCGTAGACCTTGCGATCGAAGGGAAGCGGCCCGACGGCCGGTACAAGTTGGATCGAGTCCAGATAACACTGGGCAGTGTAAACCCCAAGGTCACATAGGGCCGGTGACAAGTTTCGCCTCATCATCACGTTCCGATGAAGCGAATCGCGCCATCAACCGAGTACAATGGCAGCTTTCGCCTCACCATGACGATCCAATGAAGCGAATCGCAGCATCACCGGTGGCAGACGACAGCTTCCCGTTCCCAATAACCCGGCAAATTCCCTGAGGATAGTGTCGACGATGGACCCAACAATAAAGAACGCGTTCTCGGCTCGGTTCTTGCCTGGGTGGATCCTCTGATAGCCTTTACGGCGTCGGTTAGTCTGCAGGCTGGCCAGAGGGCCAGTCTGCTGCAGGCCAATCTGCAGGCTACTCTGCAACCAGTCTGCGCCAGTCCACAGACTAACCTTAAGGCTGGTCTGCCGGCCTCATATAAGCAGCATACCACTGGCTTATGGTCATGACTTGCAGTTGTCCCGCCTGGACATACGCATCAACGATATCAACCACCGTCTGCAGATCCGCCGGGGACACCGCCAGTTCTCCCATCCAATCGTCGGTGGGATCGTCGGCTACCCTGTGCAACATGAAGAACAACGAAGACCCAGTTTGGACGGCTCTGTGGATCTCCGGAATGACATAGTTGTTTAGATGATCATCGCCGTCAGGGTCATTCCTGCTGATGAAGACGGTTTTCAACTTGTAGATATTTGGCACAGGTGTCGGTTGAATGCCGTATTCGGTGGTTCTCCCGGTCAACACGCCAATCTCTCTCAATATCTCTATGAGGCGCTCACTGTACTGCCCTGAAGGATAGCATACGTGGTAAGCGCCTCTCTCCCAGCCGTTCTCCACCAGAAGCCATTCTTGGTTTTCCAGATACTCTTGCAGGAGTTGTTCATCTGTGAGGCCGCTGATATCGTCTATGTGGTTTACTGAGTGATTGCCGATATCCCAACCCGCAGCATAGAGTTGGTTCAACTCCTCCTCATTCAAGAAGGCTTCTCTCGGGTCAGGGGAGGGATATGGATCAGTAGAGGACGCTTTGTTGGCCCAAGTAGTGGCCTTGAAACCCTTTGCATCCAGGATGGGCTTGCCGTTCTCCAAGACATCTTTCCAGGCGTCATCGAAGGTAAACAACACTACGGCTCTCCCGGTTGGGTTCAGAGAAAGCCTGTCTAGGTTGATGCTGAGGGAAGTGCCAACTTTCGACGAAGCGAAGAACTCCATGCAGGTGATGTTGTCCCAAGATGGAGTCACTGTGCCCATAGCATCCAACCTGGATTCACTTGCCCGTTCGTCTCTCAAGAATCTATTAAGCTGGTCCACTTGGCTTCGCAGTATTGCCCTGTGATCCATCGATTTTTGGGCACCCATCATCACCGCGGAACCTTCTGTAGAGCTTCCAGCTAGGCTGTCTATGAACTCGAAATCAGCCTTGGTTCTGCGGATTGTATTCCATCCCGAGGAGAGTTCCCAGTTCCCTATAGCAGTTTGGAAGAAGTAGTTGTAGCTGTCATCAGTGTAGAAGTTGACCAGCATGTAGTCATAGAGTCTGTCTCGCACCTCGGGCTTGTATATGTTGAACTCCATGACCTCCAGATTCTTCAACTTGTCGCCCAAAGATCCGGCGGTTTTTACGGAGAAGAACTCTATCTGGGGCAAGTTCGGGTCTGTGGGCTCTGGAAGAACAATGGGCGCAGAAGGAGACAGGGTTATTGACGCAGAGCCCGACATCACGTTGCGTTCGTCGAGAGCACAGACCGCACTGGCAGATGGCTGCATCTCATCGAGACCGTCAAACTCGTATATGGTCTCACCCGGTGAAGTTCTTAGCCATGTACTAGGGTTCGGATCGATGTTCTGGATAAAGTCGATCGGTTGGGTTTCTTCCTCAATTACTACCTTTACCTGCGCCTTTATGCCGCTTGGATTCGTCACGCCGGGAGGCACGGCCAGATCACCCGAAAAAACGTAGGTACCCGCGTCACCGGTAAAGATGGGCTCGCCATCATCCCAATGATTCACAGCGACTTCTCTGGTACCACCGTTACTCAGCGTGATAGAAACCGTGTTGGGCAGACCGAGGTCATCCTTTGCCGTCCCAAAGGGCTTAGTGATATCGGGGATCGAGGCCACAGACACAATGGTCACAGGGTCATAGACTACCACTGGCGGTGGAGGAGGATATGGCCGGCCTCCGATCATTATCCCTGTGAGGCCGTCCAAAACGTCGATCCTCCCCGTCACCATTGTCTCGATGATGACACTGTCGGAGGTTATCCTTACGTTCCGAACCGCGCATATTCCAGTCACTTTCGCCGGCCGATTGATCACTAGATTCTCGATAGCGACGGTGTTTTCAGCCGATACGACGGTGTCGACGCCGTCAATTATGAGTTCTCCAACCTTCGCCTGACAAAGAGAAACCTTGGCTGAAGATGAAGCGATCTCGACCTTATCGACATCTCCCGAGAGCGCTACTTCCAGACCCTCCGGTCCGTTCAAGAGTACGCTTTGGAAGCCACCTCCGCTTACTCCGTTCGATGGACTTTCCTTAAGATTGGCCTTGGATCGGATCTCCACAGGACCGACGCTGGAGGCGCCCTCTGTTGTCAAGTTAATGGCTTCACCGTGAGGATTGTGTACAATGACATCGCCCAGGTACGAATGCTTTATGATGATTCCACCTTCGCCCCCACTGATGGTCGTGGTACCTCGGACAGTGACTCCATCTAGGGTGACAGAACCGTCTCCGATACCCTCGGTAAGATAGAGATGCCCGTCAATGACAAGGTTTCTGAGAGTAATGTCTGCTGCTGTTACTGTGGCATTGCCTTCGATGTGCCCGGGAATCTCTTCAGATCCATACACGCCTACGGTGCGAAAGACCTCGCCTACGGTCCTATCCAAGATAGCAATAACCTCGGCTCTTGAGGCGGTCCTTCCCGGTCCGAACGTATTGTCGGGATACCCCTTTATGTAACCTAAGCGCTTAGCGACATTGATGTGCCCTCTCGCCCAAGAGGCAGACTCGTCAGCATCAGAGAAGCCCTCTTCCGCGTCAAGTTCGACGTTCCATTTCAGGATGTTGCCTAGGATGGCCACAACCTCTTCTCGAGTAACATGACGTTTTGGACTCAATACGTCTTCTGCAAACCCTTGCAGATAGCCTTGGTAACTCGCTTTTCTTATCTCCTCTGCAAACCAGTCGTCCGGGGTGACATCGGAAAACTCGTGTTCCTTTGTCTTGTTGAACCCAAAGCTTCTGTTCAACAGCGAAAAATACTCTGCCCTTGTCATTGGGTTATCCGGCTTGATATCGCCACCCGGATACCCCTTGATCAGGTCTCGCTTCACCCAATTGCCAATCGTCTCTTCCGCCCAATGGCCGTCGATATCCCTCGTGCCTGCCGCCCGGACGACTCCAGTCAAGGAAAAAAGCATGCATACACAAAGACACAGTACCCACATAGTTCGGACTACTCGGGTTGCCATTTGCTGCCTCCCCCTTTATCAAGAAATAGTATATAACGTAATAGTTGGTTATGACGCCTAGTTTTTACCTGCCACATGAGTATCCTCAAATCCAGTTTCTTGCGTAAGAAACTGGATTTTCGGTTGCCGCCGGGACGATGAGGGGGTGATGGAAAGATGAGGGCCGCCCCGATCAGGAGTGGCCGAAGTTGGCTCTTTCAGAGTCTCTATTCTTGCTACTGGTGCTATTCAGATCTCTACTCAGGTTCTCTCTCTATCCTGCGTCGTCAAGTTTGTGTTCAGAGTCTCTATCTCTACCCTACGTGCGCTCTGCTTATGCTCTGCTTGTGTTCTACTTATATTCTATCTTGGCTTTCGCTCTAAGTTCCGACAGCCACGCAGGCAAACGTTCCTCCACTTTGAGGTCTTCGTATCGTAGCCTGACTTGATCCTTAACCTCCTCGAAAACAGCGGGCTTATCTTCCTTCCTATCGGTTACCTGAATGATGACCCATCCGTCTTCCGTCTCAATCGGTTCGCTAAGGTCATCCTTTTCCATTGCAAACGCTATGGACTCCAATTCCTCAGGAAGATCTCCTTTGACCACCCATCCCATATCGCCGCCCATATCACTCGTAGCGGTATCGATTGACTTCTCTTTAGCGATGGAGGCGAAGTCACCCCCGGCCTTGAGTTCGGCCAGAACGGCATTGGCCTCGTCAGAAGTGGCAAGAGTCATGAGCCTCACCGATATTGACTCCTGTTGGCCAAAGTCGTCCTTGTTCTCCTCAAAATAGGCCTCAACTTCGTCGTCTTGAATGTTTAGCTCGGCAAGTATGACCTTTCTGGCGCTGAAGTAGACCCTCCACTCTTCTTCTGCTTCCTTGCGGGTCAACCCGTAAGCTGACAGAATGCTCTCGAAGTTCTCCTCTGACCCATACTGCTCTTCGATCAACCGGTCTACCTGAGCCTTCAACTCGCTGTCAGTGAGTTTGAGGTTCTTCAGAGCGGCTTCTTGCATTATTAGAGTGGAATCGATGAGGTTACTCAGTGATTCATTACCGATCCTTTTGTGCATCTCGTCGTACAGCATTTCCTTAGTGATGAGTCGGCCATTGACAACGGCAACCCCGCCACGAAGAGGGCGGAGATAGGTAACGCCGATGACACCCACCAGAATCACGCAACCTATAAGGACCCATATCAAACCTTGATTCGACGACGTACCCGTAACTGGCCTTCTGGCCATGTCTCAGACTCCTTCCTTTGTCAGATTCCCGAAGAGCTTGTCCGCAATAGGTGCACTACCTATTTTGAACTTCGTTCAGAGGTCACTGGCTCAACCGGCCAACCGACTTGATTGACTGACCGGCTTAACCGGACGGATTTAGCAGGCTAACCGGTTTGGCTAGGTAACCGATCTGGCTGGCTAACCGGCTCAACTGTCTCAACTGATACCAGGTCCTGACCCAGGTCCTCAAGTTCTGGGGCATCGCCCCACAGCCTTTCGAGTCCGTAGAAAGACCTTTCTTCGTCCAGAAATACGTGGACCACCACATCCCCATAATCCAGAAGGATCCACCGGCCAAGGGCGTATCCCTCAACGTGGTTAGGGCGGCGCGAAAACCCAGGACCGTCAATGAGACGGTCCGCCAAAGACTTCACGTGCCTTTGGTTTGCCCCAGAAGCTATCACGAAGTAGTCGGCTATGAGAGTCAGTTCGTGAACATCCAGAACAACCAATCGAAACCCTTTGCTTTCGTCAAGAGCAGAAACGATCTGAAGCGCCAGCTTCTTGGCTTCTTCACGCTCTTTCATCACTCTTTCCTTGTAGGACCGTCGCCCCAACCCGTCGGCAGTGTCTATGAACCTCGACCTCCCGTCTCAAAACCCAACTGTTAAATGGGCATCTGGAAATCCCGGCCGATGATAACCAGTACATCGGCATCTTCGGGGATATCCTTGTCCTTGGCCTTTATGGCTTCCACTTGTGAGCAGATAGACTTAACGCTCCTAAGCACTAGCACCTGGCCACGCTGCTGTTCCCCGGTCGCCTTCACGGTGGTAGTTGTGTAGTCTTGTCGCTTAGCGTTCCCCACCGACACAACCTGAAAACCTTCATCTCTCAATATGGTGGCCAACTTGTCTGCCGCGCCGGTGATTCCGCATCCGTTTTCTACGGCAACCCTAATCTCGCTGTTTCGCTGCGGATCGACGCCATCGATGAGTTCAGAAACGATCTTCTCGGTGCCCGCTACATCGTGAGTCCAGTAGCTCACCAAGGATTGCCCTTCAACCCGATCCTCGAAGGTGCCGGGCACTAGCCCCATGTGGACGTCTTCCGGCTGTATCTTAACCGCCACGGTTCCCAGGTACAGTAGGTCTTCAGTGCTCAGACTTGTGTAGAAATAGGGCAGCATTTCTCCGATCAAATCTGGGATCTTGAAGGCATTTTGGAGGCTCACGGCTTTCTTGATGAGGGCCTTGATGAACAGCTCCTGAGCCTGGATACGGCCGATGTCGCCCGTAGTGTACTGACGGTATCGCACAAAACTGAGCGCTGCCTCTCCATCGAGGTGGCGAGGACCCTTGGGAATATTGATGATCAGGTCTTGGTAGGGGTCTTTGTAATACATGTTCTCAGGCACATCGATATCAATACCGCCGAGACGATCCACTACCCTCTTGAAACCTTCAAAATCGACTCGTACATAGTGGTGAATGGGCACCTTTAGGAGCATCTCCACGGCCTTTACCGCCAGGTCAGGCCCACCGTAGGCGTGGGCATGTCCGATCTTCTCGTAAGAGCTATTGTCTTTGGGGATGAACGCCCTGGTATCTCTTGGAACTGAGAGAATACCCACCTCTTCGAGCTCTGGGTCAACGCTCACTACCATGATCACGTCTGAACGTTTTCCCTCAGGCGACAACGACTTACTGCCACCGTTGACGCCGGTGTCTATCCCCAGCACTAGGATGTTTATCCTACCCTGGAATTCGGCTTGATCATCAGGTGAAATGAGTCCAGAGGGAGGGTTCGAAGCAAACTTCACAAAACCCAAGACGGCCCCGCCGCCAAAGAGCAAAACCGCCCCTAAAACCGCTCCAACGACACGGAACCAAGAGCCACGACGACGAGGCTTCTCTACCTGTTCACGCCTAAATACCCGGGTCTCTTCAATTTCACCCAGTTCGTCGTGTAGGTTGTCTCTGTATTCGTCTCGTTGGACTCCATTTCTGCGATCTCTGCGAGATCTCAACTGAAACCACCACCGTTTCCGGATCCCGTTTCGCCTGTGGTTCCCTGGTCTATGACTCCTGCCGCTTTGCCCCAAGAGCAACAGTTTCCTCATGGAGGCGAGGGACAGCCTCACATTGTCTGTTCTGACTATTATACCGTGAGGCTTTGCCTCCGGCAAAAGATCCGCTGATGGACCTCGCTGGCAATATCAAGTAATAGGCCTGCTAGACCATGGCTTACTTGCCGCGCGTCGGTTTGCTCTGGCAATCGGTTCAAACAGGCCACGAACCTTTAGACGCGTAGGGACACCGGGAGTTCCAAAAAACGAAGAGCCTCCACATCTTATGGTCAGAGAAGGGAGGCTAAGCATGATTGCATTATTCATGGAAAATTCTAATACTTAGGCTGACGCGGTCTGGCTTCGTTTACGATGATTTGGCGACCCCCTAGAACTGTTCCGTTGACCGCCTCGATCGCTCTCTCAACATCGGCATCATTGACTTCCACAAAGCCGAACCCGCGAGACCTTCCGGTCGCCCGGTCAGTGATAATGCGACAGCCGACCACTTCTACGAACTGGCTAAATGCTTGAGCGAGTTCCTCGTCAGTCGTGCTCCAGGGCAGATTTCCCACGTATAGTGTCTTCACGCAATTCACCTCCTCCCTGAGGTCTCTCCTCTACCCTTAGGGGCACGTCAACTGAGGACACGGCAAGTAATCTTCCGCGATCCACCCGTCGTATCAAGGCGCCTCTCGGGGTCCTGAAAGTAAAGACGCTCCTTTTCTATGAAATTCGCAACCGGATCAGGTACAAGGTACCTGATGGATTTCCCCTCTCGAACCTTTCTTCTAATCTCTGTCGAGGTTATATCGAGAAGGGTGATCGGAAAGAAATGAATCTTAGCGAATCTAGAAGCCCCCAGAGTATTCCGTAAGTCGTGGAGTCCCTCGGGGCTATAACCGGGTCTAGTCACAGCGATGAAGTCTGACAGATCGAAAAGATCGAGGTGGTTCTTCCAAGTAGAAATCTGAAGAATGGCGTCAAGTCCAGTTATGAAATAGAGGGTTTGGGGGGGCTTATGCTGCTGTCTCAATGCTTTCAGAGTATCTACAGTGTAAGAAGTGCCTTCTCTGTCGATTTCGACCCTGGACACTCTGAAGTGAGGATGGTCGGAAGTAGCCAGTTGTGTCATGATGTAACGGTGCATGGGGGACGCCACACTTCCAGACGGCTTGTGGGGAGGTCTGCCAGACGGAACGAATATGACCTTCTCAAGCCCGAACCCCTCTAGCACTTCATCAGCAGCCCTGAGATGCCCGAAATGAATAGGATCAAAGGTACCGCCCATTATTCCAATTGCAGTCACTCACCAATCCTCCAAGGCACTGGACACACATGCACATCTAACACTCTGTTTCTAGTAGCTTCCATTCGCCGCTCTCACCGGAAATCCTTCTATTGAGCGTCTAATCCTGGTATATTCTCAGATACTACCTGAAACAGGCAGATAATGAGATCGTGGACGCCCTCGCCGTGTTGACTAGAAATGGCAAATACGGGCGCCTGGCTCATCTCCTGTAGTGTGTTCGTCAAGTAGGTGATCTCATCAGGCGAACTCAGCAGATCGATCTTATTCAAAGCCACAACGCTCTTCTTGCGGCGCATACCCTCACTGTAGGACATGACCTCGCGGCGAACCCCTTCAAAATCCTTAAGCGGATCCCCATCAAATCCCGTAGCGTCCACTACATATAATAGAACGGAAGTCCTCTCAATGTGCCTCAAGAACTGGTGCCCCAGGCCTTTTCCCTGGCTCGCCCCTTCTATGAGTCCGGGAATATCGGCAACCACGAACTTTTGTCCGTGGCTATTGGGGACATCCACGACTCCAAGATGAGGAGTGAGGGTAGTAAACGGGTAAGGACCCACTTCGGGGGTAGCATTTGAGATGGCGCGCAAGAGAGTGGATTTCCCGGCATTGGGCAGGCCAACGAGACCAACGTCGGCGATAGACCGGAGTTCCAGGTCAATGGTGCGCTCTTGGCCCGGAGCACCCTCTTCGTAGTGCCTTGGTGCTCTGTTGGTAGGAGTGGCAAAGTGGCAGTTGCCTCGTCCGCCGCGTCCTCCCTTGGCGACCACCACTTGGTCTCCATGATTGACCAAGTCGGCTAAGATTTCGCCGGTTTCCGAATCCTTTACGGTGGTTCCCAAGGGAACATCTACCACAAGATCGTCCCCACTTCTGCCGGTCATCTTGTCGCCCATGCCCGGCCTTCCGTTCTTGGCTTTGAGGTGGGGGCGGTACTTGAAATCGTAAAGCGTGTTAAGGCCAGAATCCGCCCTTAAGATAACATCGCCCCCGCGCCCACCGTCACCGCCACTTGGACCGCCACGAGGGACGTACTTTTCGCGCCGAAAGGCAACGCACCCGTTACCGCCGTCTCCAGCCTTCACATAGATCCTGACGGTGTCAATAAAACGTGTCACTTAACGACCTCCTCAAGGGGCTACGCACCTGTTTTCCCTGCTTGTGGCTCTTCGTGCATGTCTTCTGCCCAACGCCTCTTTGGCACAAAAAGCGGCGGATATCCTCCGCCGCTCTGTTCTCCACGTATCTTCGATCTTAGTCTAATTATCGCCGCCAGATACCTGAGCGGCTTCAACCATGGGCTCCTCAGTGAGAATAGAGACTACCTTACCATTCTTACCCTTCCGATGGAACGCCACGAAGCCATCGGCTTTGGCGTATATGGTGTGGTCACGCCCCAGCCCCACATTCAGCCCGGGGTGAATCCTAGTTCCACGCTGCCTCACAATAATGCTTCCGGCCAAGACATACTCTCCGTCGTGGCTTTTGATCCCAAGCATCTTGGGCTTGGAGTCTCGCCCGTTCCTGGAACTCCCCATTCCCTTCTTGCGAGCAAACAGTTGGAGATCGATATCGAACATACCGTTCCCCTCCTTCCAAAAAGCTTTCATCGGTTTTCTGCTTCGGTGTAAGAAACCTCCACGGACCTAGGATGGACCTTGGCTATTGATTCAACCCCTAACACCACGGTCCGCAAAGCCCACGCCGGTCCAGGCTGTAAAGCATCTTGTTCTGCCAGCAAAACGCTTAAGAAACCTTCCCTGCGTTCAGACCTCACCCTGGGTCCCAAAGACTCCTGTAATACCATGAGTGCAGCCTGAGAAATTGCCGAAACCCCCGCGCACACAATATCGTTGCCGCTTGGGCCGAATTCCGCGTGTCCCTCTACGGTGTAGCCCACGGTTGTCCCTCGCGACTCTAGGACCTTAACCCTGATCACGAGACCTCTCTGGCCCCTACGCCTCTATGGCGTCGATTCTGACTTCCGTAAACGGCTGTCTGTGGCCAATGCGCCGCCTGTAGTTGGTTTTGGCCCTGTACTTGAAAACCAAAACCTTGCGGGCTTTGCCCTGGCGCACTATGGTCCCCCTAACCTGGGCACCCTCTAAGTAAGGGCTTCCGACTTTGATATCGCCATCGCTTGATACGGCTAGTATCCTGTCAAATACAAAAGCATCGCCTTTCTGGCCGTCAAGTTTCTCAACCCTGACTACCTGTCCAGGGGATACTCTGTACTGCTTTCCACCTGTACTGAGAATTGCGTACAACTTGGGAAACCCCCTACTCTCTTGGCAAGTAACCGTAACAGTCTAGCACGCCGGCTGAAAACGTGTCAAGAAACGGCAATTTTAGCCTTTGCGAATGTCCGGTGACATTCCAAGACCCTAACCGCAACTTTTTGGCCCACTTTGGACCCGGCGTTCTCAATATCCAAAATGTACCCTTCGATCCGTGCAATCCCGTTTTTTGGATTCTGACCGTGGGCTTCCTCAACGACGACTTCCAATCGGTCGCCGGGCTTAACCGGAATCGCCTTCAAGGAGATTTCCTGGCGAGTGCCGAGCGCCTTAACATTCATCTCCTCGAGATGCAAAGATTCAGAACCGCGTATGAAGATACTGCGCCCCGTCTCCTCCTCCAAATCCTTAAGGTTCGAACCCCCTGGTCCTATAAGGTGGGAAGCTACGCTCGGGTGAACCTCTACCAGCATGGCCTCGCACTGAGAGTTCGCCAAGGTCCGTCGGATCTCGCGCCTGACCCTCCCTGCCACCGTCTCTTCTGAGAGAACAACACCCTTTCCTCCGCAATAGGGGCACATCCTAGTCATGACCGCATCTATACTCTGACGTACCTTTTTTCGGGTCATTTCCAAAAGTCCAAGATTGGTTATGCCTAAGACCACCGTCTTGGTGTGATCGTGCTTAAGCTGCCTCTCAAGCTCTTCTATGAGTTGTTCCCTGTGCTCCGGTTTGTCCATGTCTATGAAATCCACGACTATAATGCCACCTATGTCCCTCAAACGAAGCTGCCTGGAAATCTCTTTGCACGCTTCCATATTGATCTTGAACACGGTGTCAGAAAGGTTCTTGGTACCTACATAGCGCCCAGTGTTAACGTCGATGACTGTCAAAGCTTCGGTCTTGTCTATCACGATGTAGCCGCCGGATCGGAGCCACACCTGTCTTTGAAGGGCCTTTTCTATGGCCGCTTCCACCCCGTACAGACTGAACAGGGGGAATTCCTTGTCTCGATAGTACATCACCCGGTCTTTCATCTCCGGGGATGTGGTGTCCAGAAGTTCCAGTATCTTGCTGTAGGTGTTCACATCATCAACAAGCATCCGCGTCGTTTCTTGGTTAAGCTCGTCTCTTACGACCCGAAACACCAGGCCAAGATCCTTGTGGATGATCGCAGGGGCTTTGACGCTCTGGGCTTTGGCTTGAACACGCTCCCAAATCTTCAGTAGAAAGGTTAGGTCTTGCCGGAGCTCTTCCTCGGTCTTGGTCTCAGCCACAGTGCGGATTATGACTCCCATGTCCTTAGGTTTTATGGACTTGGCGATCTTCCGCAGACGCTGTCTTTCTTCCTCGTCAGTTATTCTCCTGGACACGCCCACATAGCTCACTGTAGGCATTAGTACGAGGTAACGCCCGGGGAAGGTCACATGGCGAGTTACCCGGGCCCCTTTAGTGCCAATCGCCTCTTTGACTACCTGAACCAGCACTTCCTGTCCCGGCTTGACCAGTTCGGATATGGTGCGCTTCTTTCTACGCTTGACGGTGATTGCGCCTTCGGCATCCTCCAGATTAGGAGGCATCAGCGCATCGTCCACATATAGAAAGGCATTCTTCTCTTCGCCGATCTCAATGAAAGCAGCCTGCATACCAGGGAGGACATTAGTGACTTTTCCCAGGACGATATTGCCGGCGATCTTCTGGCTACTGGGTCTCTCGGAGTAAAACTCCACCACCGCGCCGTCCTCCACTACAGCAACTCTGGTCTCGTCGCGGTTTGCGTTAACAAGGATCTCCCTGTTCATGATCGGTCGGGGTTCTGCATCCAATTGCGGTTCTGCATTGTGATTAACCTTAGGGGTTCTCCGCCGGTATTTCCTCTTGGCAGACTTGGCGGGAACCAAAACTTCCTCTGTATTAGTCAAATAGTATCTTCCTTCTGTCAATGATTGCCTCGAGTGGGTCGAGGTTCAGCCCGAACCGGGATAAGGCCGACAACACCCACTGGGGCCTGATGGTCCGACCTTTATCGTGGGTCACAGTCATGACAAGACCCAGATGGTCGTCTCTCAAACCCTTTTCGGCTTCGACACAAAAATCGCGAACATACCCACGGAGGTCTACAGTCCTCGTGTCTTTGGGTCTTCTGACCTGAAATAAAACTCGCTCTTCTTTCAAGAACGCGTCCACTGCCCTGGACATAGCCTGACGTTCCACCCCCTTGAGATCCAGAGCGTAAACTGACGCAACGATCTTTTCCTCCAAGGATTCCTGGCCATCTGGCACCAAGAACACTTGGGAGACTCCAAACCCTTTGGGCAGGCTTCCAGAAAGGGATCTGGCCAGGCAAGATACGTTCACAGCCCGGGATAGGATAGCATCGAAATACTCCTCCCGGCCGCTTGTCCCGACGGGAAGCGGCGCATAGAAGGATACCTTGGGCTTAGGGGAAAATCCCAGGGACATCTGCACCGGCCACTTTGCCCTGGCCATGGCCATGACCAGAACCCTCATGACATCAAGATGAGAAAGGAAACGGACTAGATCGCCTTTTTGATATACCACCCGCACTCTCACTGCGCTCTCTCCTTGGTAGACGCTATGCGCATCTCTACTCCCAAGTCAGGACAAACGCCGCACCCCGTACAAAGGCCCCGGCAGTCTGGGGTGGTGACGAACTCTCTTGACCGTTCTCTTTCCTGCCAAAGATACGATTTGCTGACACCCGAATGCAGGTGTTCCCAAGGAAGAACCTCGTGATAACTCCGTTCCCGATAGGCGTAGAAATCCGGGTCTATTCCGGATTCTGCAAAGGCTTCCTCCCAGACGCCTGCGTCGAACTCATCCGGCCATGAATCAAAACGCCTTCCCTTGTGGTATGCAAGTTCCACTGCCCGGGACAATCGCCTGTCGCCTCTGGCAAATACCGCTTCCAGACGAGTGAGAGCGGCATCGTGATACTTGTAGTCAAGACCGGGCCCTCGGAGGTTCTGCCCCAAGAGTCTCTGTCTCCTCATGATCTCGTCAGAAGGCACACAGACATCCCACTGGAAAGGAGTGTGAGGTTTGGGAACGAACCCCGATACAGAGACCACCACTGTAGGCCTCCTCCCCAAATCCCGTCCCAGTTTCCTTATGTTGTGGGCCAGGTGCCCTATGGCGATGACATCTTCGTCGGTTTCCCCGGGCAGTCCTATCATGAAGTAAAGCTTTATTCGATCATAGTCGGCGCAAAAGGCGTGGTACACCGCATCCATGATCTCATCCTCGGTCACTCGCTTGTTGATTGCATCCCTCAGTCGTTGAGATCCGGCCTCCGGCGCCAGAGTGAGCCCGGTCTTTGTAGATGAACCCAGATCGCGGGCGAGTCCCACGGAAAACGAGTCTACCCTCAAAGACGGCAGCGAAACCTTAGCCCCACACGGATTCTTAATCAAGTCCTCCAGAATCTCCTTGATGAAGGAGTAGTCCGCTGACGAGAGGGACATCAGGGAAACCTCATCGTATCCCGATCTCTCCAATATGTCCCTTGCCAGGTCTCGCACAGACCCGGGATCCCGTTCTCTTACAGGGCGGTAAATGGTGCCGGCTTGGCAAAACCGGCAGCCTTGAGTGCAACCCCTGAATATCTCGACCACAGCTCTGTCGTGGATCGGCGGGATGAGCGGGATGACCGGTTCTACGGGGTACGGTGCCCCTTCCAGAGAAGACAGGACTCTCCTACTAACTGCGGGGCGGGCTCTGTACCCGCCGGACTCCTTAGGTTCGATGGAAGACACGGTCCCGTCCGGATTGTACTCGACTTCGTATAGGGAGGGTACGTAGACACCCTGTATCTCGGACAGTGCCTGCAAAAGAGTGATCCTGGACCGGCCGGATGCCCTCCATCTCCGGTACGTTTCTACTATGTCTTGAACAGTGTCTTCGCCGTCTCCCAAAGCAAAGGCGTCGATGAAATCCACCAAGGGTTCAGGCGCCATAGCACAAGGCCCCCCGGCCACAACCAGGGGATGGTCTTCACGCCTGTCCCGAGTGTGCAAGGGGATGCCACCCAAATCCAGCATCGCGAGGACATTGGTATAGGTGAGCTCGTACTGCAACGAAAAACCAACTATGTCAAACGCATATAAGGGCGTTCTGCTCTCCAGGGTATAAAGAGGCCAGCCGCGCCTTCGCAAGACTCCCTCCATATCTCGCCAAGGCGCAAATGAGCGTTCACAAGCAACGCCTTCCATGGAGTTGAGGACGCTATAAAGGATTTGGGATCCTGTATGACTGGCGCCAACTTCGTATGCATCGGGAAAGGCAAGGGCGAAATGGACGGAGACATCTTTGGGGTCCTTGTAGACGGCGTTTATCTCCCCGCCTACATATCTCGCAGGTTTTTCGACTTTTCCTAGTTCCCTCTTGAGATCATCCCACGAAAGCCTCGTAAACTCTACCTGTAGCACCGCATTTGACCTTTCTGCAGACTCTCCTTATCCTCCATTATAGCCAACGTAAGGTGGATCGCAAAAGCAGAGGTCCTTAATGCGGAGATTCACCTTGCCGGCAAAGTACGCTTCCAGGAGTTTAGTCTCAGTGACCTTGCCCATGACTCCCATGTGTCTCCCTGCAACCAATATCACGTTGTATTTGGACGGACGAAGTTTTGTGACGACTTCGCTCACTTTGGCATCGCCGGGTACCATGATTTCTTGGACGGGTATGGCTTTGCGATGCCGGAGACGATCAGTCCTTGTCATAACTTCCATGAAATTGGACGAAGACACTCCAGCCCTCTCTTCCATTGATCCCCATATCACCAGGGGCCCAATCAGAAGACCAGACAGCCACAAACCTTGCCATTGCCTTGCCAGGAGGAACCCGGCCAATCCCAGAACGATCATGGCGGTACCACATGAGATGCTGAACGTCGCCACACTCTTGGTGGACTCTACGTAACCCACCTTCAACGAAACCTGGGATCTCAGGATTCTACCTCCGTCAAGCGGGAGACAGGGTATTAGGTTAATCAGCATAAGGCCCAGATTGGCTTGTATGAGAAGGTGAAAAAGTGGAAACTCGGCACCAAGACTTATACCTCTCGTCTCCATGAAACCCCGCTCCAGGGCGGAAGCGAGACCCAGCAGGATGCCGCTATTGAAAGGACCCATGAAGGCCACCAGGGTTTCCGCGGGCGGAGTAAGCTGCCACGAGCGCTCCAATCTGGCCGTAGCGCCAAATGGCCAGACTTGGATCTCAGAGATCTCTGCGCCCATCCAAGATGCGGCTGCTAAGTGACCAAATTCGTGGAAGAGGATGCTCCCTGCCAAGACGACCACGTGCCAGAAATATCCCGATAGCGCCATGATCAAACCCGCGACCACAAAGGTCACATGAATGCGCACTTGGGTCGCTCCTAATCTTCCTGCCGGGATAGACAAAGCATCCAATCCTTTCAGCGGAAATCCATGTGTGCTCTAGGTTCCGCCGTCCGGCGGAGGCAGCACTGTCAAGGGGTCAATCTCCAAGCCGTCCTTTCTCAATTCGAAATGCAGATGGGGGTCTGTAGCATTGCCGCTTTCGCCCACTTTCCCGATGGTGTCTCCTTGCTTCACTTTCTCTCCTTCTGTCATGGCGACAGAATCGAGGTGACCGTACACTGTTGATAGACCGCCCCCGTGTTCAATCTCGACCACCAAGCCATAGGTGGACGACTGCCTGACGTTGGCTACCACCCCATCTAGAACGGCTTTGACAGGTGTCCCCCTATCTGCAGCGATGTCTATGCCTTGGTGAAGTGACACGCCCGCCGAATCGGGATTGGGTCTCCACCCGTAGTGAGAAATGATGTCGCCCATGACGGGCCAGGCAAGCTCTTTTGGCTTGCCGCTCACAGCCCTACTCCAAAAATCCTTCAGATCCAGGTCTGCCAAGTTCCGAAGAGTTGACGGAATACCGGCTGCCCACGTCTTGACTCCATCCCACGAGAGGTCCGTCGTAACGATGTCCCGGGCTGCAGCCACCACATCTAGGGCTAAGCCTTGTTGTGCTTTGGCTGCCCCCAAGAGCACGAAGAATATGAAAACTGCCGCAAGAGCCTGCTTGGCCCATATTGGCAGTCCTTTGAGCCCCAAGACCTCTCTTGCACGCTGACTTCTCTCGTGACTTCTGTCCTGATACGTGCTCCTCCAAGACATGCATACCACCTCGCTAAGAAAACCTATTATGAGCATAGACAAGATATGATAGGATCTAGGGTGCCTCGGGACAGCCCTCAAAGAGGGCTTTTTCCCGAACCACACTGTATGTTTTTGGAGGCTCACTCCATATCTTGTGTAAAGGGGTTTGACCTTGAAGTGACCTTAGAGAATTCATCCGGCGATGAGCTGGTGCTTTGTGTGCCCGCAAGCGATCTATATGCAGAAGTCGGCAAGTGGCGGGGGCTTCGAAAGGACTCTCCCGAGATATGGCGGCCTTTGGCTCGAAAGTCCATCTTTAAGCCGAGAAGCCAGGTGGAATCTGACCCCAGCTTCAAACAGCTCATATCCTATACAATGTTTGTGGCCAGTAAGAGGATTTTTGTAATGAAACGTCTTGACACTCAGGGAGAAAAGCGGCTCCATGGCCTCCTCTCTATCGGCGTAGGTGGTCACATGAACCCGGTGCCAAGCTTACCTTGGCCGTCAAGGCGAAGGATCTCGGATATCAAGGCCATTGTCGGGTTGAATACCATAAGAGAGATCCGCGAAGAAGTAGCCTTAGCGGGAAACCCGGGCGTGGCCATCCTAGGATTTCTCAACGACGATCAGAACGAGGTAGGCCGAGTTCATCTCGGAGTTGTCTCAATGGTGAGGTTGACATCTCCCCTCTTGGCAGTGAGGGAAAACGACAAAATGCAAGGTGCCTGGGTCGAGATTTCCAAGGTACACGCCCTGGGCAACTTTGAAACCTGGTCGTCCCTGGTGCTGAACAGCATCGCCTAGACAAGTACGCCTTCTCTAGATGACCGATCTCTACAGATTGGCCTCATCGATCGATTTGAGCGCCAATTACGCATTTTGCCAGTTACCCCCCACAATTACAGGTACGGATGGTGTCTGCTATAATCACCGTAGGGGGAGGGGCAGCACAGTGACCAAAGGTGACGCGATCATCGTTGTATCTGCAATAGCCCTAGTAGCAGTGGTATGGGCTGTTTTCTACCTCATCCCGAAAGAAGCCTACAACCTTGTGGCAGTGGTGAAAGTCGACGGGCGAGAAGTCGCCCGGCTTCCAGCCGCTTCCCCTGATATGGCTCAAGCAGTGATCCGGGTCAAGGGCGGCGATGCGATAATCGAATACGGACAAGGGCGCGCTCGGGTTATGCCCAACTCCAAAGAGTTCTGCCCTGACGGCATATGTTGGAAGACTGGGTGGGTTTCTAACCCCGGCCAGTCGGCTGTTTGCGTGCCAAATCACATGACGGTCACGCTTGTTAGCTCATCGTCAGACGTTGATTCGGTAGTCAGATAGGGCCCCTCAAGACCTCCTTCAACCGCTCGTTTCTATCAACCCACAAGAGAAGAGGATAACCCAATCCATAGCAGGCAATGGCCTGACCTATTCCGATGTACAGAACCACAGACCAGTAGGAAAGACCGGACAGAGGAGCTACATAGGCGGAGACTGTCACCGCATTGAGGAGCACAGGAGGAAGAGGTGCAAGTGACTTCTTGGGCATGTGGCCGGTGAGGATGGCAGCAATCAGGGACGCAAAGGCACCCAGGGTTACATCCCACAGCAGAAAAGGACTGCCCAGATTGGCTAAAATGCACCCGATGTACAACCCCCAAGGCGCCCACGGACCAAAGTAAGGAAGGACCGCAAGTGCCTCAGAGACTCTGACCTGAACCGCCGAGTAGCCTAAGGCATTGAACGGCGGGAGAACAGTGAGCGCAACGTAAACCCCCGCTAACACCGCTATGCGGGCTAACACACGCGTTGTCTTCCCCACAAGTCACCTTTCCTAATCCTTCCTAATGGTTTCCCTGTAGCCTTCCAATATCGCTCCTATAGGTTTTCCCACGAAACTCCACAGTCTGGGCGACGCGGTAAGCCTTTTGGGCGGCCTCTTCAACCGAAGGCGCAAGGGCAGTGACGGCCAACACACGCCCCCCCGATGTAACCAACTGACCATTCTTCATGGTCGTTCCGGCGTGAAATCTGATTGCCTCTCCGCGGCCAGATTCGTCCTCTGTGTCTTCTATAGATATGGGCATGCCTTTTTCGTAGAGGCCCGGATAACCGTTCGAGGCCAAAACCACGCTAACGCAGGCTTCGGGAGTCACATCGACTATGGGGCTTTGGGCGGTATCCATGATACTCTCCAGGCTTCCCTCTGCGCAGGCCGCAAGCAGCTTGCAGAAATCCCCCGAAAGCCGCGGCAATACGCACTGGGTCTCGGGATCGCCAAATCTTACGTTATACTCGAGAACCTTAGGGCCCTCCGCCGTGAGCATCAAGCCCGCATACAAGACACCTCGAAAGTCGATGCCCTCTGCCCGAAGGCCGGTCAACGTGGCTTGGAGGATCCGAGTATTGATTAGCTCTCTAGTCTCGGCGTCCACAAACGGGACCGGCGAATAGGCGCCCATCCCGCCGGTCATTGGCCCCGTATCTCCGTCAAAGGCGGTCTTGTGGTCCTTGGCCAGAGGCAACGGGAGAAGGCTGGTACCGTCGCAAAGAGCCATTGCGCTTATCTCTCGACCCGTAAGGAATTCCTCGATGATGACCCGTTTGCCCGCCTCGCCGTGGATCTTGCCGCTCATCGTGTCCCGAAGAACCGCCCGACCATGGTCAAGATCCGTTACGATGCTAACGCCCTTTCCCAACGCAAGCCCATCGGCCTTAACAACCCAGGGGCCGGGCGTACTCCGAAGGTATTCTTCAGCCAACCGAAGATCGTCGAATGTCCGAAAATCCGGATGGGGAATGTCGTGCCTCGCCATGAACTGTTTAGCCCAGGCCTTGCTGGCCTCCAAGCGGGCTCCGTCTTTCCCCGGACCAAAAGTAGAAATGCCATGGCCTCTCAAGTAATCAGCGATCCCGTCGGCCAAAGGATTTTCGGGCCCCACCACTACCAACTGGATTCCTGCCGACTTGACGTACTTTGTAATCTCTTCGAAGTCGCTCAGGTTGAGAGCCACGTTAGTGCCCACTTCAGAGGTTCCCGGGTTGCCTGGAGCCACATATACTCTGCCGGCTGACGGACTTCGGCCGATTCTCCATGCCAAAGCGTGTTCTCTTCCTCCGGAGCCCAATACCAAGACATCCATAACGGACTGCCTCCCTACACTAACTAGTGCCGAAAATGCCTGGCACCGCTGAGAACCATGGCCATGCCGTGAGCATCGGCCACCGCAAGAGACTCATCATCGTTCCGAGAACCGCCAGGGTGGACGATCGCAGTGATCCCCGCCTTGGCAGCAACCTCAACCGAGTCGGGGAACGGGAAGAAAGCGTCTGAAGCCATTACCGACCCCCGGACGGCTTCCTTGCCCCTCTCCACCGCGATGCGGACGCAGTCCACGCGGTTGGGCTGACCTCCGCCGATCCCTGTGGTCACGCAGTTCTTGGCGAAAACGATAGCGTTTGATCTTACGTGCTTGCAGACGGTCATGGCGAATTCGAGATCGCGCATCTCCTCTTCTGTGGGTACCCGCTTTGACACGACACGCCAGTTCTCGTCCCTCGGCAATTGACTGTCCTGACTCTGGGACCAATAGACCTCCCATGGCTGGACGCACAGTATAAGACTCGGCGTGGGCGGGCAAGTCGCCGGTGGTTATGAACCTGAGATTCTTCCTGCTCCGGAGAGCATCCATTGCTCTTGCGGAAAACCCGGGAGCGACCAGTACCTCCACAAAGAGATTCTTCAGGGCTTCTGCGCAAGGTTCATCCACTTGGCAGTTAAATGCGATCACACCTCCGAATGCCGAGACAGGATCGGCTGCCAATGCCTTCTCGTACGCTTCCACGGCCGAGGCTCCGATGGCTACTCCGCACGGACTCGCGTGTTTCACGATGACACAGGCTGGCGCCGGCAGTTCACAAACGGCTCTGTAAGCGGTGTCGGCATCGTTGATGTTATTGTAGGACAACCCCCTTGCCCCTGCCGCCCGAAAGGAACTTAGCCACGCCAGGCGTGACGGGCTCGTAGAATGCTGCCTTCTGGTGAGGATTCTCGCCGTACCGAAGTGAAAGGGCTTTCCTGTAGCCGAAGGTGAGTTCTTCGGGGAAGTCCAAAGGCCAATTGCCCCATTTGCTACCCAAGAAAGACGCGATGGCTCGAATCGTACGTCGCCGTGTGGTTAAACACCTCAAGCGCCAGTAGTTTTCGGGTATCCAAACCTCACGTCGCCGTTAGTCTCGAGTTCTTGAACGATGGCGTCATACCTCTTGGGATCACAGACGACCGTCACTGACTCATAGTTCTTGGCGGCGGCCCGCAGGAGCGTGACTCCGCCTATGTCGATCTCCTCGATGATATCATCCATGGTGGCAGAAGGTCTGCCCGCCGTTTCCGTAAACTGGTAGAGGTTACAAACAACCATGTCCACAGGAGCAATGCCCAGCGATTTCACCTCTTCCATATCCCTCGGGTTAGTGCGCCGTGCCAGAATCCCTGCGTGAACCGCGGGATGGAGCGTCTTGACCCGCCCTCCTAACATCTCGGGGAATCCGGTGATCTCGCTTATGTCCTTGACTTCAACGCCTTCTGATCTAAGGAGACGAGCAGTGCCGCCCGTGGAAACAATCTCCCAACCCATTGTGGCTAGAGATCGGGCCAAGTTCACAAGACCATCTTTGTTGGCAACGCTCATTATCGCTCTTCTGGAAGCCATATTCGCCACCTCGCTCACGGTTTTAAGATCCTCACTCTGCGACCTTCAATCACTGTTCGACCCTCTGCTATTAGAGTGATTGCCTTGGGTAGAATCCGGTGTTCCGCCTCCAGGATTCGAGCCGAAAGACTCTCAACAGTATCGTCCTCTAGCACTGGGACAGCCTCCTGGGCTATTATGGGGCCCGCCGTCCATAGACGGGTCCACGAAAAACACCGTGGCGCCCGAGACCTTGCATCCATACTCTAAGGCATCTTTCTGGCCAGACAATCCGGGAAAGGAGGGCAATAGGGACGGGTGTATGTTGATGATGCGGTTTGGAAACGCCTCTAGCATATCCTCGCCTACCAACCTATCGTATCCGGCCAAGACTACTAGTTCAACTCCAAAGAATTTCAAAATCTCCACTACTTCCTTCTCGTACCGTGGGCGAGTATCGGGCCAGCATCCATACTTTTTGTGTGAAACGGTGAAAACGGGAACCCCCTTGGCCCTGGCCCGGTCAAGGGCAAGCGCCTCGGGCCTATTGGAAATCACTACGCCAACTTTGGCAGGAATTGTGCCGTCTTGGCACCCGTCGAGAATCGCCTGGAGGTTTGTACCTCTACCTGAAACCAACACTCCAAGCGTCAGGTGGTGGGTCTTCCGATCAGGCATGTTTTGTTATCTCCCCTATGGCAAAAGCGTCGATGCCTAACTCCGCCAGGACAGCAATCGCACGATCAGCCTCTATGGGCGACACCACAACGACCATCCCGACTCCCATGTTGAAAACCCGGTACATTTCCTGGGAAGACACGTTGCCCAAGTCCTGAATCAGCCGGAATACGGGGGGAATCCCCCACTCATAAGTGAGGCTCATTGCAAGTCCCCGTGGCAAGATCCTGGGAACGTTTCCCAAGATCCCTCCCCCGGTTATGTGGGCGATACCTTTCACGTCAACTTGGTCTTTCAGTGAGATAAGTGATTTCGCGTATATCCGCGTCGGCTCAAGCAACTCCTCGCCGAGAGTGCGACCAAACTCGGGTATTACCTGGTCGAGGCGCAGTTTGGCTTCATCAAGAAGAATGCGGCGGGCCAGAGTGTAGCCGTTAGAGTGAAGCCCCGAAGACCTAAATCCTATGAGGACATCTCCCGCCGAGATGCGAGAACCGTCAATTATCTCGCTCCGCTCCACGCCCCCCACACAAAACCCCGCCAGATCGTACTCGCCGGGTCGGTAGACATCGGGCATCTGGGCAGTCTCGCCACCCAAGAGGACGCATCCCGCTTGGTTACATCCTTCCACAATGCCTTTAACCAAATCGGTGATGACTTCGGGTTCGAGTTTGGAGACGGCAATGTAGTCGAGGAAGAACAGGGGTCGTGCACCCGAAGTAACCACGTCGTCGCAGTTCATTGCCACCAGATCGATCCCAACGGTATCGTGCTTCCCCATTGCTTGGGATATCTTGACTTTGGTGCCCACGCCATCAGCGCCGGAAGCCAGGACCAGGTCTTTGAACTCGAGTGCCCCGGCATGGTACAGACCGGAAAAGCCCCCTATGGTCGATAGTACGCCCGGACCGTGGGTTGAACCTATGAGTTTCTTAATCCTCTCCACAGACGAAGAAGCTGCATCGATATCCACACCGGCTTCGCGATACTGACTCATCTAAATCCATCCCTTCCGTTGGGATGCTCCAGTGCTGATACATCAACCGGGTAGTTGCCGTCAAAACACGAAGAACAGAACCCCGAGACCTTTTCGCCCAGAATGTCGCTTATGTCCTGAAGGTCAAGGTAAACGAGGCTGTCAGCACCGATTCTCTCCCTGATGGACTCAACGTTCAAAGTGGCGGCCGGCAACTCGCAAGCAGAAGGGGTATCTATCCCGTAGTAGCAAGGAAAACGGTAAGGGGGCGAACTGATCCTAACGTGGACTTCCCGGGCACCCTCGGACCTCAAGAGTCCTATGATATGGCGGGATGTGGTGCCCCTAACAATGGAGTCGTCCACTAGGACAACTCTTTTCCCTTCGATGAGGCTTCGAAGAGGGTTCAGCTTTATTCTGACGGCCAATTCCCTCAGGTTCTGCTCGGGTGCTATGAAGGTGCGCCCGATGTAGCGGTTCTTCACCAAGCCCATTTCGTAGGGAAGCCCCGCTTCTTCAGCAAATCCCGCTGCGGCGGAAAGCGAGGAGTCGGGAACGCCCGTCACCAAGTCGGCCTCAACCGGAGCCTTGCGGGCCAGTCTGCGTCCAAAAGCCTTTCGCACAGCGTGAACGTTAAGTCCTGAGATATCCGAGTCAGGCCGGGCGAAGTATATGAACTCGAAAACGCAGAGAGATTGAGCTAGAGGCTTGACTACTTGCTTTGTCCCTGAGGCGACATCCCGAGACCTTGCCGCCGGTGCTGGACGTAGAGCCTTCCCATCTCGACGGACACGATCTCACCCGGGGATACTTCTCTCAGAAAAGTCGCTCCAACTGCGTCGAGGCCACACGTCTCGGAGGAAATCACATAAGCGCCGTCTATCTTGCCAATGCACAGAGGCCGGAACCCGTGAGGGTCTCTTGCTGCCAGAGCGCCTTGGGGAGTCAAGATGGCCAAAGAGTAGGCACCTTTGATCTGTGCCAAGGACTCCTGCAGCGCCGCGAATACATCCTGCTCCTTAGAACGGGCCATGAGGTGTGCGATCACTTCACTATCGGATGTCGTCTGGAAGATGGAGCCTTCTTGCTCCAGAACATCTCTGAGTTGATGAGCGTTGACCAGGACTACCGTTGTTGGCCAGGGATAACCATCCGCGCCACATCTTCACCGTGATGGGCTGGGCGTTTTCTATTGTGATGTCTTCATCCACAGCGTATCGAACGTGCCCTATTGCCCGGTCTCCCGGCATCCTTTTCAGGTCATCGCCCGTGAATATGTCTGAAACCAAGCCTATGCCCTTCTTGGTCTTGATCTTGAGGCCCTGGCCGATAGCAATACCGGCAGACTCTTGGCCCCTGTGCTGCAGCGCGTAAAGGCCGTAATAGCACATTTCGGCTGCTCGGGGGTGCCCCACTACTGCGAAAACGCCACACTGATCGCGAATTGAGCCCATAGAAAGACCAGCTCCCTCAACAGAAAACGTCTTCTTCCCTAACCTAAGGGTTCCACGAAGGGAGCCCCTTTTCCGACACCGCCAGGCCCTTATCCATCGTCTCTTTCTTCATCGACTCCCGGTAGTCCGCAAGCCGGGACAAAACTTCCGGCGAACTGACTCCAAGGATTCGCAAAGCCAGAAGCGCCGCGTTCTTGGAGTTACCTATCCCCACGGTTGCCACGGGAACCCCCTGCGGCATCTGAACGATAGACAACAGAGCATCAACGCCCATTAGCGTTCCAGCATCTAGAGGCAGGCCCACAACAGGGATGTCCACCAGAGCCGCAACTGCCCCTGGCAAGGCGGCAGAAAGACCGGCGGCCGCGATTATGACCTTGATCCCTCGCCCAAAAGCTGTAGACGCATACTTGGACAAGAGTTCGGGCGTCCTATGGGCCGATATCACCGCAACTTCGTACGGCACGCCAAAATCCTGCAAGGTACTGAACAGGGAACCAACCCGGTCCAGATCAGAAGCGCTCCCCAAAATAACCCCAATCTTGGCCTCTGTCTGGCGGCATTCATCGAACTTGCACTGACGGGAATTGGGCGCGTGTTCTGCCACGATTCATCACACCTCGTCAAGACTAGCTTTCAGACTAGCTTTCGTACTCCTCAAGCACTCCAACATAGGGCAGCCCCCGGTATTTCTCCTGATAGTCCAAACCATAGCCCACCACAAATGCGTTGGGGATGATGAAGCCGTAGTAGTCGATGCTGATCCTGACTCTTCGCCTGGCAGGCTTGTCTAGAAGAGTGCAGATCCTCACGCTGGCCGGCTGCCTAGTCCTTAGTGTGTCCACTAGGTAACGAAGGGTAAGGCCCGAGTCAACTATGTCCTCAACCAATAGGACGTTGCGCCCCGCTAAGCTTCGCTCGAGGTCTTTTGTTATCCTTACCTCGCCGGAAGTCTTTGTGGACGCTCCGTAGCTGGAAGTGCCCATGAAGTCCAACTCTACATGGTAGTCGAGGTTGCGGACGAGATCCGCAAGGAACATAAAGCTGCCTTTTAGTACCCCAATGAGCAGAAGGTCTCTACCCGCGTAGTCCCTGGATATTTCCGCGGCCAGTTCTTTGATGCGTTTGTCTAGTTCTTCTTTACTAATGAGGGTACCGATCTTCTCTTTCGGGCTCGTCATGTCTTCACCTCGCTGTCTTTAGACCAACTTATCATCACAATGAGCGTTCTGCAATAAGAATGTGACACCTACCAAAGTGTATAACAATTTCAGCACACGGTCCGAAGTCATAACCCATACCAACGACAAAATCCATGGTGTCAAGGGTTATTTGTCGCAACTGACAGGGGACACTACTTCGGGATAGCGCTTGAGATTGGGAGTCATGGTAATGAGCAGCGACACTGGGCCAGAGGAACGGCAGGGTATCGCGGCAACAATCCGTGTTACCGGTTACTGTTCGTATCGTAGTACCAGAGGACCGGCGCATTGTATAGTCTAGTGAAAGAAAAGCGGGTCCCATATGAATTCAATAGAATAGGAAGTGCAGGTGGGCACCATGAACAAGAGACTCTATCGCTCGAGAACCAGGCGCATGCTGTCAGGAGTGTGCGGCGGAATCGCCGAGTATTTTAACATCGATGAGACCATAGTTCGCTTGGGAGTGGCGCTCTTGACGGTGGTTACGGGGATCATCCCTGGGACGATTTTCTATTTCGCAGCTGCCATTATAATGCCCGAAGGCCCCGCGTAACGACCGTCATTGTGGAAGCGCCTCGATCAAGAGAAGGTCCAAGGCACCAACGGCCGGCATTAGTGGCCGGGTAGACAAACCGCGTGCCAGGTCAAAGACAAAGGCGGCAGGGTTCTTTGCCTTGCCGCCCATATCTTTCTTGTCTTCCAGAGTCAGTACCTGAACACTTCCAGATTGGCTTCTGCGACCAAGACGGTCTCGCCGTTATCTAGCCGCACTTTGGCAACCTCCATGATGGCTTCAGAATCGACCTTCAAGGGCTCCTCTGGAACCTCCTGCACGACTCCCCACAGTCCGAAGTACGGGGCACGAACACATCTGACCCGGTCGCCGGGAACAATGTTGGTCATAGGGTGAAGGATCGCCTCATGGGCCTCGCCGTATACATCACCCACGATTGACTCGTCGGCGTCACTCTGGTCAGAAGGCGGAGTGCCTTCGCTCACAAGAATTTGCGGACGTATGACCCCTGCCCGTATCTGCGTCGTCCCATCGATTGAAGCGACTTTGCCCTCAAGAGAAACCAAGAGATCCCAGGTGTCCTGGCTCATGGGAACCTTCCCGAACCCTTCCATTATGACTGCTGTCAACCCCGCATCTTCGTGGCCGGTTATCCCAACATTGATCTCTTTACCCAGAAACCGAACCAAGTCCAAGTTGTTGAGGCCGCCGACTATGAGCCCAAGGGCCCCAGAATCCCTGAGCCTCCGAAGGGCCCCCAAAGTGACCATGCTTCCCGCAAGGACAATCTTGCCGCCGAGGTCCCCGAGACGTGCCACTCCGTCTTCGTCCAATTCATCTAGCGGCCCCCGGGTAGCTACAACTAATGCGCCGGCTTTCTCTCCGCCGATCCCAAACACGCCCTCAAGATAAGCCCCCATGGACTCGATGACTGCTCCTTCGAAGGGGATCACTTGGGTGACCACACCCGCAATGTGGGCCAGTACCCTTGCGGGCTTGATGGGCTTGACTATAGTGATACTCCCGGTTTTGGTGCAAATCTTCTCGACCACCCCGCTCATTGGAGCGTAGACGTAATCCATGGTTGCCTCGCCGATGAAACCGCTTTTCTCGGCAGCCGCCAGCACTTGGCCCTCGTGAACAACGTCACCCTCCTTGACGTGGGTGAACATTCGGATCATCCACGGCCAGACACCCAGGCGTTGAGCAGCCGGACAGATGCAGAGGGGTTTTGATGATCTTGGGTCTTCACGCACAATGACACGGCCCTGAGTGCGGGAAATGTATTCGATAGTCCCATCGCAGGGAGCTTTGACCTCGACTATCTCTGACCAGAAACCCTTCTGGTACCTTGCGATTGGCTCCTGACCCGTTACACTGTCTCCAACTTTCTTCAGCATGACCTTGTCAACCATTTGGGGCGTGAGCTTCATTCGCAGTTCGGCATTGAGATCGACGATCCTCGGGTTACCGCGTACGTAATCGGTCTTGGCCAGAACTGTATCGGGCTCCACCGTATCCCCAACCTTGACAAGGACGTCACCAGGCACAGAGAGGCTCCGGGCTTTCTTGAGACGGGTCCTGGGGATGACCCTAATGTTGCAAGATACTGCCATGTTAGTTCGCCTCCTTGGCCAAGACATCCGCAAATGACTCCAAGATTGCGCTTGGATAGACATCCATAGCCATGAGCCATTTCCGGACTGCCGAAATTCGCTCATCTTCAGACACGGGCATCGCTATGGGGCGCCCCCGGCCATCCAGGATAATTCCAACCGTCCCTCCCATAGCTCTGGCAGTGACCGGGACCCCCGATGCCTTGCCCACCGTGAACTCCTTTTTAGGAGTAACGTTCACCGTCACGCTCTGGCCGGCAGAAAGCGGAACAACCTGAAGCTCACCGGAGACCACCCAATGCACCTCACCGTCGATCTCCACTTTGGCTATTTCGATTCCAGGGGCAACCTGCGGACCAACGGGCGCGATGACCGTCCCAAGGGGCACTAAAGCCTCAGTCTCCAAGATCTCCTGGGCGGCAGATGCGTCGGCTTCCATAATGGCGCCCAAGTGGGGCAACAAGAACTGGCTATCGACCATAATATCGGTCACGCCCTCGGGCTCTAAAGCGTCGATCATCATCATGGCAGCTTGCTGGCGCCTTGGGGCGTATGAAAGAACTCCCCCAGATCCGACCATCAAGCCTATAGCCAACCGGTTAACCAGAGTATTGCCGGTTCCGGTCTGGTTGAACACGTCTCCCACGTTGCGCTCTTGCCTAACGCCCTTGAGCCCTCTCGTGAGTGAACGGTGGTGCTCAAAGGATAAGCGCAGGGCTTCTCTGGCTATGGCTTGCTCAAGGATTAGTTCTTCAAGGGTCTGAGGTAAAGTGGTTGGCCTGATCATCTTATTGAAATCCCAGTTCCTGACCATGTTCTCGTCAGGCGCCCAAGGCAGCCACCTGACAACCGACTCTATCCCGGCTTCCATGAGCACATTGCCGGTGCTGTAAGACATGCCCAGGTTAGCCGACACAGTTCGATGGAATGTGCCGTCAATCACTGAAAATACATCTGTGGTGGCGCCCCCGATATCCACTCCAAGTACATCGTGACCTCTGGTCTCAGACAGACTCTGAAGTGTATCCCCTACGGCCACCGGGGTAGGCTTGACGTATCCTCCCGTCCAGGACAAGAGCGTCTTGTACCCGGGTGCTTGCATCATCACATGTTCCAAGAAGAGGCGATGGATCTCCTCCCGCGCCGGGGTCAGAACCTCTTTCTCGAGTACCGGCCGGATGTTGTCTGTGTAACTAATATCCATGACCTCGCCTGTCACTTCGGTTACCAAGTCACGGGCGTCAACGTTCCCCGCATATATGAGAGGGATCTTGAAATGCTCACCGAACCTCGGCGAAGGATTGGCCATAGCCAGGTACTCGGCAATGGCAGCCACGTCGGAGATATTTCCTCCGTCGGTACCTCCGGTCACCAAGACCATGTCCGGTCTGATCCTCTTAATAGACTCGATACGCTCAACAATGGCGCGGTTGTCATCCAGGGACAACACGTCGCACACGATGGCGCCGGCCCCTAGGGCAGCCCTGTAAGCAGACTCGGCTGTAATCGTATTGATCAGGCCCGTTACGAGCATCTGGAGTCCGCCTCCTGCGCTGGAGGTGGCCACGAAAACGTCTATTCCCGTGTCTTCTCTTGCCGGTGTCAAGAGCCTGACACCATCCAGAAGACGCCTGCCTACACGCTTCTCCAGTTTTGCCACTGCATTTCTGAGGCCAATCATCACATCCAAGTCGGGAGCCTCCACCGTCGTGGGAGCGACCGTCTTTCCCAGGAGTCTCCATCCATCCTCCGCCTTCTCAAACAGAACAGTTTTGGTGGTAGTGCTTCCGACGTCAGCCGCCAGGATTCTCTCAATCATCCCCCGTTCCTCCTCTCAAGAACCGCTCTCCATAGACCCACGAATTCCCTCTGCAACCTAGAAGCCGCCGCACAGACCACACTGGGCGCACGAGGGATTGGACATAGCGTAAACGGGCCGGTTGTTGAGCAACTGGTCACAGGTGGCGTTCCTCACCAAGCGTATTGGAAGAGAAGCTCCCGCTATGATGGCGGCCACCCCAAGCCCAACGGGAACAAGTGCAGTAGCGAAAGTCACAACCCACGCGTCTAAGAAAAAGCGAGATACCAGAAATCCAACAACGGACCCTAGCGGGACACCTAAGACACCTAAGTATAACGCTTCGACCAACACCACGCGGAGAAGATCTCCCCTAGTCCCGCCCAAGACCCTGAGAATTCCCAACGACCGTTTCCTGCCCAGAAAAGATGCGGTCAACACACATGATATGGCCGCTGTGCCTGTCAGCGCCCCGAGGCAGTAGACTGTTTGCCACAGAAGCGTTGGCCTCACCAGCTCTTTGCTCACGAAAGATTCCCCTGACCACGGGCCAAAGATCACCGCATCCGGATATTGGCGCCGGAGATCAGAGAGCTCCCTGGGTTTGTCGATGTGCTGTGGATCCCCTACGAACTCTAGCCCCAGCCCCGTTCGGACCCCGGCCACACCGTTGAGACGCTCTGTATCAACCACCGCCCAGCCCGGCGGAACCGGAAGGGATGTCACGGTTCGACGCAGCACATCGTCGCTCGCGTCAACATCCTGGCAAGACCAGATCGTGGACCATGTTAACCTCGCACCCTGAACGGAGATCCCTGATTCCAGCGGCCACGCGTCCAAGCTTCCTTTTCGCCGGGGATCCATCTCCATCTCTCTCACCAAATCAGCGTCTCGGACGTTCAGCACGATGACGTCTCCTGGAAGATTGAGTTCCATTCCAACGATAAAGAGCGGACCGATTTCCGTATCAACTTCTACGAAAGGAAATCTGTGGATAGAATATGAATTCCGTAATCTGCCCAACGAGTCTTGGGCACGGACAGCATCTTGATGCTCCGAAAACAAGATTACGGCATCGTACGGAAGTTCCATTGTCTCCGTTCTAGCCATGGTGCGCCAACCACTAAGGGTTACCATAGATACAATGAAAACACAAAGCGCCACAGTCAGAGTCACCGACAACGACACCAGCAAGGCGGCGGAAGGATCTCTGCGAAGCCGCCTTACCACCATTTTGGCGGCTAAAGACCATGTCACGGCAGGCCGGATCGTTGTCCTCACGACAGAACTTCCTTTCCCGACACTCGTCGACCTCCATGGCACATTTCCTTGATCTCACCGTCTACCAGGTGGATAACAGTGTCTGCATACTCCTGGAAACCGGGCTCATGAGTCACCACTACGAAGGTTTGCTTTTCTTCCCTGTTGAACTTGGCGAAAAGCTCCATGATGGATTTGGACATTTTGGAATCGAGATTACCGGTGGGCTCGTCGGCCAACACAACGGCAGGTTTGGGTGCCAAAGCCCTGGCAATGGCGACTCTCTGCTGTTCGCCCCCACTAAGTTCCATGGGATAGTGATTGGACCTACCCGCAAGCCCCACTGCCTCCATGAGTTGGGTAACCCTTGTCATGGTCTCAGACTCGCGGGCCCCCGCCAGTCTCAGGGAAATGCCCACGTTTTCGGCAGCAGTCAGTTCGGGGAGAAGGTTGAAAAACTGAAAGACCATTCCCACCTGGGTGCGTCTGAGGATGGCCAATTCATCTTCTGACATTCTCGAGTACTTCCGGCCGCAAAGGATCACTTCGCCGTGGGACGGCCGGTCGATGCCACCCAGTATATTCAGTAGAGTGCTCTTGCCAGACCCCGAAGGCCCCATGATGACCACGAACTGCCCTGCCCATACCTCCATCTCGACGCCAGACAGGGCGAACAAACCGTCTCCGACCGCATAGAACCTGGAAAGCTCGTGACACTTGAGTATGGGTCCTCGCCACTCATCCACGTTCTAGCACCTCCGCACTGGGAATGCGGGCCGCCCAGACCCCGATGGCGAGCCCCAAGACCAAAGGGATTCCAAGAGACAGTCCGAAGACTTGCAAAGCGTCTTTGACTGTCTGCTCCACCCACTGAGAGAAAGTCACATCGGCTGCGAAGACGGCCAACAACGACAGGATCTTCGCTACCCCAAACCCAATAGCGGAACCTGTAAGAGCCACATATGCGCACAAAGTCAGAGCATACGCCAAGATATCTTTGCCGGTGGCTCCCACTACTCGAAGTAGACCGATCTTTCGCCGCTCTTGGGTCAATATGACATAGATTGTGCCGGCAACTATGACTGATGAAAGGGTGAAAAAGAGAAGTTGGGAGAACTCTCGAGCGTCTTGGCCAGCGATGGTCATGAGCGCCCCTCTGCCTTTCATTTGCGTAAGCTCTGGTATGGGGATTACGGCGAAACTGGAGCCAAGCGCCAAAGCCACGTCTTCGGCTACTTTCTTGACTGTGGCCATCCGATCCACAGTTATGGCCACCTGGTACACCGAGAAACCCGAAGGAAACTGCCCCGGTTCCAAGTCAACCGAATCGTCCGGTTTATCGGCGTACTCAAGCGTAGGTTCGGAATAGGATACAAACCGCCTGAAAGTGTCGTAAGATACTATGATCTCAGGACGCTCCCAATACAAAGGCTCCATCTCAGTGGGCGCACTGGGAGAATCGGCTGCAGGGGATGGCGCCAAACCTACCTGGACTTGGTAGATGCCTGACACTTGCAGAGAGTCCGTTACGGCCTGGTCCCACTTGAACCCGATAGGCCCCTCTCCGGAATAAGACCCATACGTCAATCGCGGCACAGTTATCTGGATGGTACTCAGAGGATCCACTGAATTGATGTTAACCGCATCTAGGGAAGTGCCCTGAAGCGGAAACAGGCAAGACATTTTGGGTGAAGAGGCATCCAGAGGCTCTCCTGCAACCACGAACTCCTGACCGAAATCGGACAGGTAGTCTCCGCTGTTGCTCGTATCCCAGGCCCGCAGCACAGCGGCTGAACTCTGGCCGCCAACCGTCAGGATGCAGGGCAAAGCGTAGTAAGGGGCCACATCCTTGACCCCTTGAACCCTCTTAACCGCATCTATAACCGGGTTCGGGTCAAAGGCGCGCCATGATGTTTCGCGGTTCGATACATACCCCTTGGTTCTTAGACCGGGCAAGAAGTACAGTGCGGAAGATTGCCAATCCCGCCCCTCCCACGGTTTCCAGAATAGTTGAGATTCCTCGTGACTATCCCATCTTGCGTCAACGGGACCACCAATGGGGAGAACGAGAATGTCTCCTCCCACGAAAAGCCGCTCGGCAAGAGCGTGCCCCTTGACATAACCCAAGGGAACAACTCCTGAGAACACTGACGTCATGGCAGCAAGTGCCATGGCTGTCATAGCCAAGGCGGTGCGGCTCCAGTTTCTCTTTGCGCTTCTCAATCCGAGACGGACAAGGTCCACCTCATTCACCTCTGCAATAGCGTGGTTTCGTCATCGAGAAAGCGCATCCCTTCCAGAATTGCCGGGCCATCAACGCCTCGTGGAGGTGTTGAACCGGAACGAAGGGCTTAGCGGTAACCACGAAAATCGCGTGAGAGTGGTCGGAGGGCCGGTGGAAGTGGCTAACCGGAACGAAGAGGTCAGCAAGAACAAGGTTGCATCTGAACAGAGGATCCAACGAGAACAAGAAGGCTAAGGTCAGCCAACTTGGCGAAGCCCTTGACCTTCAGCCCTTTCGGATCCTTGAAGAATCTCTGTTCTTTTCTTGTTTCGTCCGAAACCTTATCTACACTTCTTTTCTTTATTGATGGCCTGTGTCAGTTGACGGCCTGGATGTTTAGGAACGATACCGTGAGTGTCTCCCCACCGTCAGTGACCACCTTGGCTCCCGGTGTCACTATCCCGTTTTCCAGGACCATATTGGGAGAAATCTCCATCACAGTACCTATCAAGGCCGTCCGCGACATGCCGAGGATCCTGACTTTGGTGCCGGGCACAACCTGGGATAGTTGTCGGCCCAACCCGTGATCCTCCCCAAGTGCACCCGGCGACAAATGACGTGCCGAAGGCTGCCCTGGGTTGATGGGGGCAAAAACCCACGGCTCTTGAGCCCAATCCATAGACCCGTCGATGAAGATCCTCTCGCCCTCATGCTCTGCCAACATTTCTTGAGCTTTCGCATTAATGGGAATGTCACCGAAACCCTCGGTCACCACCAGTGCCGGGACAATTTCGGTGGCAGGCGGCGCGTCCTCTTGTTTCTTGGCGTCTCTAGCCCAATACCGCGCTAGGAACTCGGTCCAATCCAGAGACTGGGCAATCCCCTTGTACCACTCAAAGAGGCGTTGCCTAATGCTCCCAACCACAAGCCCGGCCACGCGGTATCGAAGGCATTCTTCAATGAGTTCTTGGGTTGGAGACCGCTCCACCACGATGACTTTGCCTTGATCCTGGGGACCGATATGAGTCGCCTTCAGAGTTAAGATGCCTGAGCGGCCATAACCGGCGCCTGCGACGCCCTCTGTGAGGTCTCCGAAAGACCTCACCCAGACACCGATGGCGTCTTCGGACCTGGCCACAACGCCTGGGAGGTTGCTTCTTAACTCCATGGGCGACTCTTTGATGAGAATCGCTCCTATCACTGGGTTTATAGACATTACCTCCCCATCACAAGGAGACACATACTCTGTGTACCCCAGGCCGAAGAGATAAGAATAATAGGCCAAGACCTCGCCGCGTTTCACCAGCTGACCTTCTTGAACCAGGACTGTGGCGACCATGGTGTCATTGGAAGCCTCAACCCGCACCCTCCTAATCCTCTTTCTTGAGGAGTAAGTACCTACAAGGCTATCCCATGTTACTTCTGCGCCCGGAGCCACCTCCGCTTGCCCCACTGAACTGAAAGGACGAAGCCTCACAACCTCTACGTTCCTAATGGCTCTCGGCTTGCTCACAGCATACAACATCATCAGGCCCTACCTCCCGACCAAGCGGATAGGACTTCCTGAGGGAACACTCCCAAGTTTCCATACCACTTGAGAATATCTTGAGCAGCAATTCTCTCCACAGACCGGATCATGGTTCGAGGGCGACCGTCGAGATAGACTTGGGTGAAACCCGATGCCACTCTCGCCCACACCTTATGGCCCTTACCGTTTCCCAGGTCTTCGGTTCGCGAAGGTTCCAAGACAATGTCGATCTCGCCGCCGCCATTCAGATCAACGGGCACTATCTCGTTGGGTCTCACAGGTAAGGGCTCAAGAGAAGACCCTGTGCCCGAGAAAACCCACCTGGTGCCAACTCGGTCTCTGTCCTGACCGGGTCCCACCAGAACCCCCAAGGATTTCAGGTGATCCTCGATGCTCACGTTGCCCGGGGATAACGACCCTACAACCGGCAGCACATCCCACGGATCTCGATAGATTGCGGTGACGCCGCTGAGGTTCGCACCATCCATTATCAGGGAAAGCAGAGCCCTCTCCGAAAGGATGTGGGACAGAACACCCGTCACCACTACCTTGCGTATGTCGTGGGCCTTGAGTATGGTATCGCCGCCTGAAACTCTAACCTCAAAAGTCTCATCTATCTTTCTCGGTCTTTGGATTCCCCGAAGTTCGATGGCGCTTTCCTTGTGTTCGGCGATTCCTTCTCTGATGACTTCTTTCCAAAACGCCAGGTAAACCGCTAATTCGTCCCAGCCGGCCGGCACAATCCATGGGTGAAGTCTGAGGTTGGCCAACATCTCCTCAAGATTCCCGGTGAGGCTCGGCGTTGGCAACCATTTGGCAACCTTGCGGGAATCCACTGCATCAATCGATGTCACGGTACGGGTGAAGACTCCTCCGATATAGGAGAACACCTGTACAGAGTCTCCATCCAAAGAGAAACCCAACACGTTTTCTTTACTCTCACTGTAGAGTCTCTCAACGCCCATCCCTTTTGCATAGCCCGAAGGAAGCACTTGGGGAGAACCCAGACGCCCTAACCCACTGAACCTGCCATCTAAGCCAACGCTTTGGGCGAAAGCATCCACCACAGCGTTTCGGGCTGACTCCAGATGCTCTTCCTCCAGTCTAGACCGGACGTTGTCTGCCCAGATTATCTCGATGTCATCGCCCATGATCCTCATGACTTCTTCCCGTGCGTCCAGCGATGCAGCGTAGATCAAAGGAACCTTTTTCTGGCTGCCATGCTTCTTGGGGAGACCTTGAGCCAGTATCTTGGCGATGCTCAGGAGTTGGTGACTTCCCGATTCCATTATTTCTGCATCTACTCCGCCTGCCAGAACCACCACGGATATGTCTTGCCTGCTTAAGTCAGACACTCGCTGAAAGTCTTCCCGCCCATCATCTATGCAGATGAGATCGGTGACTGTGGCACCTGCGGACAAGGCAGCTCTCTTGGCCGATTCGCCCGAAATCCCCTTGACGACCCCTGCGCATACCGCGCTGGGCTCCCCCCCAACGCTCAAAGTAACCAGTATCTCTTGGGGTTCCAAAGAGGCGCCCTGCTCTGCCATCCGCTCCTCCATTTGTTGGATGGCAAAGCCGATACCTTGAGTTCTGTCTTCTTCTAGGGTCAAGGAAGGAGTGGGACACAGGCCGTATGCCTTTGGGGTAATCTTGCCATCGCCCACCTGCAGCGCCTGAGCCCTCGTGATTGAGTTGCCCACCTGGATATGAAGAATCGATTTGGCCATCATCTAGCCTCCCTGGGCGTCGCCCAAATCTTGGTTAACGAGCCCGCCCTGTTCAATCTTTTCGATCTGTCCATCCAGCATCCAAATGGTCCGGTGCGCCCACTTTCTTAGTGAGGCGTCATGGGTAACGACCACAAAGGTCTGACCGTTCTCTTCATTGAGCCTATGGAATACCTCGCCAATCTCCCGGGATGTCTTGGAGTCAAGGTTGCCTGTGGGCTCATCCGCCAATATGATGGCCGGTTCGTTGGCCAAAGCCCTTGCAATGGCGACCCGCTGTTGCTCCCCTCCGGACAACTCCAGGGGCTTGTGGTTCTTCCTATGGCTGAGGCCAACCGTTTCCAGAAGGTGGTCGGCTCGTGCCAGCATAGCGCGTCGGCTCATTTTACCGAACCGCATGGGTAGAACCACGTTCTCGAGGGCAGTTAGGTGTGCGATCAAGTTGAAGAACTGGAACACGAACCCCACCTGGTACCTTCGGATTCTGGCGAGACCGCCTTCGGACAGCGTCGAATAGCGCTGGCCCGAAAGGAGCACATCACCACTTTGCGGCCTATCCAACCCGCCCAAAAGCGAAAGCAAGGTGCTCTTGCCGCTGCCCGATGGGCCCATTATGGCCACAAACTCGCCTTTGTCTACGACCATGTTGACGTTTTGCACTGCGTAAATTGTTTGACCCAAATGAAAAGACTTGGTTAAGTTTACGGTTCGAAGGATAGGTTCGTCCAATAGAAATTCCCCCAAAGCGGCGAAATGATAGACGATAGTTTTCCAGGCTATTCTCCGCCACTGGCAGTTATCCCTTTCCAGCTAGTCGTGGACTGGAAGGACGCTTTCTTGAGACTGCAGCCGGTTTTTGGGGGCTTTTCGACCGGGTGGATGTCTGGGTGGATGCAGTTTTTGCGTCGGAGGGAGTGGGTTGATGCAGTTCTTGCGTCGGGGCTCTCGACTCGTCGCATTTTTCGCATCGGGCTGCGGGTCGACGCAGTTTTTGTAATGTGCGAGACGGATTGATGCAGTTTTTGCGTCGGACGGAGCGGACCCATACATTTCTTGTGGCGGACTAGGTAGATAGATGCAGGTATTGCACCGGGTGAAGCGGACCGATGCAGTTTTTGCGTCGGACGAGGCAGATGGATGCAGTTCTTGCGTCGGACGGAGTTGACCCATACATTTCTTGTGGCGGACTAGGTAGATAGATGCAGGTATTGCACCGGGTGAAGCGGACCGATGCAGTTTTTGCGTCGGACGAGGCAGATGGATGCAGTTCTTGCACCGGGTGGAGCGGACCGATACATTTCTTGCGTCGGGGCTTTCTTCTTGCCCCACTTGCATTCTACTGCCCATGTGGTGATATATTGTGGTGATATATTGATGAAATTGCGAGAGCGGGCATTGCCTAACCTACAAAGCAGTAGGTTTTCAGCACGGAAGAGGTGTGGACAGCAATCACTATGGAGGGATGGCGAGTGGAACGGTCCAGATTCCTGATGGTAGGGCTCTTGGCCCTTAGCATCTGCCTCAACATATACGCTCTGTCCCGGATAGGAGACCTATCGACCGCGATTGGCGAAGCCCGCAAAGAGGTATCGCACCTGCGAGACTCCCTAGACCATGGACTTGACTGGGTCGGCAACACAGTCGAGAATCTCCGCGAGGAAGCGCGATGGATATCCAAAGTGGACGTCACTCCCGGCGAGCCTTCAAACGGATTCCAGCCTGTAACCCTCAGTTGGCAGGTAAGGGAGTATCCGGTGGGTGCCTCAGTCACCCTGTACCTCAGGGAGCACGGAGGCTCTGATTTCACCCCCTATCCCGCTGAAAGCACAGGCGGAGGCGGGTTTAGGATTACGTTTGACCATACCATCCAGCCAGAACCTCTGGTATCGATAGCGTATTCCAGCAATAATGATTCAGAGCCTCCAGAGAAGAGAGAATCAGTTGTGTCCGAATCCTCACCGATGTATCGTACGGGGCAGTACGAATACTACGTAACGATGACCGATGAACGTGAGATGAGAACCACCGAGTTATTTTCCCTCCACATCAAACAAGAAGCGAGCGCCCTTGTCTCTCCCGTCTCGGTGGACATTCGGGCTGCCGAGGAAGGGTTCGCTTTTGACATTACGGTCCACGAGAACCCAAAGCCGGAACACTATCACTACCGACTTCAGGGAGCCTCGCTCAAGGTACGAGACCGGGAGCTGGTGGTCAAGGAAGTAACACTCATGTCTCAACGGACCATCGAGGCCCCGACGCCTCAAGCAGAAGGAGAGATTCAGGTCTTCGAAGGCAGGCTGGATGATTATCCCACTCCTTCCGAGGTCTTGCTGATACTCGTATATGCGGACGGCGTAAGCGCCGAAGTCCCAATAAAGTACCTCATGGATCCAAACAAGTTTCTTTAGCTAGTTGTTTCGGCGTGGAGGCCAAGAAGGCGTCCGCATGTCCAGCGGGGCGATGCAGTTTTTGTGATGTACGAGATGGATGGATGCATTTCTTGCGTCGGACGAGGTGGATTGCTGCAGTTTCTGCGTCGGATGGAGCCGACCGATACATTTCTTGCGTCGGACGGAGCGGGTTGATGCAGGTTTTGCACCGGACGGAGCGGACCCATACATCTATTGTGTCGGACTAGGTAGATAGATGCAGATATTGCACCGGGTGAAGCGGACCGATACATTTCTTGCGTCGGACGAGGCGGATGGCTGCAGGTTTTGCAACAGATGGATCAGACCGACGCACCATGCATCATGCGGCGAGACCCTCCTATGCAGTTTTCCACTACACGCCGCTAGACGCCAACCAGCGCGGCCGACAGAAACCGTATGGCGTCTCCCCTATTGGCCGGTTGATGACCGAATGTGGGCTGCCCTACAGAATCCAACAGAAAAAGCCTTCGCCGCCGTTCGTCATCCCCCTTAACCGCGGCATCAACAAACTGGCGGCAGGCTGCGGCCAGGTCGTCCAGACGAATGCCCTGAAACCGCTCCGTCACACGCCCACCAAGAAAGACTCGAGACAGCATTTGAGGAATAGACTGCGAAGCCCATCTCGGCCACAAGTCGCTGCCAACAGCAGCATCGCCACGGTCAACAACACTCGCCGCCGCCAACGATCCAGACGAACACCCCTGCCACCTCTGCACCCCCATAGGGACGCACATGAGTCCCAACTCGCGCACAGTTATTCTTCTTTCGGGCCTCACGCAATTGTCGGCGTAAGTTACTAAGTAGCCCTCCTTAAGCATAGCTTCAAGCGGGGCATATAGCGGATCATCCGGCCCAATGTCGGTGAATCGCGACATCTGGCAGAGTTCCGACACAGTCACAACCTCATAGTCGTACCGTCGCAAGACCTCCAGTTGCCGCCGCAATCCCTCCAGCGCAGGGCATTGGGCTGACATATTGTACCCGTCCTTGTGGAAGATAATCGCGCCATTCAGACTGTCCGGATCTGAAGCCAGAGTGGACTCGAGGGGACGCACCATATCCTCCACATCCTGATGGAAGTCGCCGCTGGATGCCATCCATCCACCTCCGTCGAACGAGGCTCCCAAATAGAGATAGTCTAGAGCGCGGTAAGCATCGAACGCATCCCTGCCGTCCACCGTCTTGTCTATGTAATGAGCCGGCCTACCCAGGCGCATCTTGATACCGGTAAGATCCTTCACCAATACATCCAAAGCCACCAAGTCGCAAAGGACGGCATCAAACCCCGGCAGATATCGCCTAGACGCATACGGATAGCTGCATGGCCCAAAGGGGGCATGAGTGAACCCGTGATTGGACAGCTCGTGGCCTTCCCCAACTATCCTCTTAACCAGGTCGGGCTGGTTCACTGCGCCTGCCAACCGATCAGCACCGAACTCGGGATAGTGGTCATATTTCACCCCGTTCCAGTACGGCCCGCCGGTAGGGCCTTTTCTGTCAGGGTATTTGAACTGTGTAGTTCCTATAATGTCAAAAGTGCCCTTGGCCCTGTACTTCCGGAGGGCCTCGAGGATGCCCAAAGTGAGGGGCTCCGAGCCGGGCCGTGCGGGAGCGGCGCACGGGCCGTCGTCAAAGGTTATGGCTACCACTCTGCGCCCTGGTACCGGGGCTACCCTGTTGATCCTTCGCACAGCATGTATGCGGTGAGATAGGCGCATGTTCTTGATTCTTCGATAAATCTCTCTAGGTCCGGCCATGTCTAGAAAACGCACCTCCTACCAAGTACGCCAAACCGGGCAGTGGATCCGAAAGGCTCAACAGCCCATCCTTCAGCCCCGGGTTTAGCAGTTTAAACCCTTCCCGTGCCACATACCCCATACTGCGTAAGGCGGTGTTTCCGGCGTGCTTCGCGTACTGGGCAAGGGACAAAAAGTCCTGAGGGAAGAAGCGGACCTTGACGCCGTCTTCCTGGAAGAGCGGCCAAGTACCATGAGAGCGAGAGGCAATGTCCTCACCCAGACAGCATCTGTAATACAACATAGGGAAGTCCACTCCCGCCAGAATCGACAACGCAATACTCCCCCAAAACCGCGGGTTTATTTCAAGAAGCCGGAACTTCCCGTCTCGCCCCTTGCGGAAATCGAGCATAGCCACACCTCTCCATCTGAGGGCCGAGAGCACGCGGTGGCTATATTCCACCAGTTCGGGGCAGGATTCCGACACAGCGTAAACCGTTGGCCCGGCTCCTTTCGGACGTTCGCGGATGCTCTTGTACGTGAATGCAGCCACTAGTCGCGACTGCCAGTCGTAGAGGAGCGCCGCTCCCCAGTCCTCGCCCTCCACGTATTCCTGAACTAGGGGGCTTTCTTGGATGGCGTCCATCTCGCCATACTTTTGCAGCGCTTCTACGGGCGACCTTGCGATACAGTATCGCTGGGCCGCAGGAAGCCCCAGATCCTCACCGGACCTGTACTTGATAATAACAGGATATGGTAGGCGTTCTGCCCACTTTGTGTCCTTTCCGTCATCCGCGGCATAGTCAAGGCTTGCTTCTTCATCCCTAGGAAAACGTGTCTCGGGAACAGGCACGCCCAGACTCTTGGCCAAACGGAAGCATTGGGCCTTGTCGTGACTTATCCGAAACGATGACAGCGGAGGAACCAAGAAACGAGGACCGCTCGCCCCGGGTAGACTTGGGATATCGTCTCCTTCACGGGCCTGGAGAAGATTCTGGTTCCGGGTTTCTTTGAAGCGGGTTCTCTGGACGTGTGATGCTTTGGCAAGAGTGCGTTCGATGTACGTTCTTTCGGCCAAGGTTCCTCCAGTGCCGGTTCTTCCGGGGTGGGCCCTTTCGGCGCGAGTCCCGTCGGTAGAAGCTTCTTCCGCGTGCCTGGACAGGAGTTCCACCATAGAAGTGAAGGTCGGCACAACGACACCGTCTTCACCTGCGGCCTCTAGAAGCGCTTTCAGGTCAGCGGCGGAGGGAGCCGTCCTGGCCGAATGACTCAACCTCAACCGGTAAGAGGTGAACTTAGAGTAGTAGCCTAAGACATTCCGGGTGCCTGACGCTTCGGCAGCAACGACTGAAACCCCGGCTTCACCCAGAGATCTGATGATGCTGACAGCCACGCGCAGTCTAGCGTCGGTTACAACGGCCCTCACGGAATCCCTCCTGCGCACTCGAGGCAAAGACGCTCGTCACTTGGTGAATCGCCACTCATCTCGGTCATTCTACTGCGTAAGAGATTGCCTCGTCCACTATCTACCCCGAGCGGGGGATGAAGCGACATAGAGGTTTTGGCCCATTGACGGGCCGCTGAGAGCAGACCGTAGGCGGACTAATAAATCACAATTAAACAGTTGCCACTCAATTGCCAAGGTGTTAAACTCTAGAAAACCTCCAGGGGGGCGCAACTATGGAAAGGGAAGAGAAATTCCTAGAAGAAGGGCTTTCCTTTGATGACGTTCTGCTGGTTCCAGACTATTCCGAGGTTCTACCCAGAGAAGTCGATCTCTCAACTCGTCTTGGGCCCGGTATCAGATTGGGAATCCCCCTGCTGAGCGCCGCCATGGACACCGTTACAGAGGCAAGGATGGCCATCGCCATCGCTAGAGAGGGCGGACTTGGCATCATCCACCGCAATATGTCAATGGAGAGGCAGACGCAAGAAGTTGACAAAGTTAAGCGCTCTGAGCACGGCATCATAGTTGACCCGGTGTTCCTGTCGCCGGATAAGTCGGTAAACGATGCCCTCGAAGTCATGGCCAGGTATCACATATCCGGAGTGCCCGTAGTGGTCGGTGACCGTCTGATAGGCATCATAACCAACCGCGACATCCGCTTTGAAGAGGACCATACAAAGCCCATATCAGAAGTCATGACCAAAGAAGGCCTTATCACAGCGCCTGAAGGCACATCTCTGCAAGATGCCAAGAGAATCATGTCAAAGTACAAAATCGAGAAGTTGCCTCTGGTAGATGCTGACTTCCGCCTAAAAGGCCTCATCACCATCAAGGACATTGAGAAGACCCGCATGCACCCAAACGCCGCTAAAGATGATCGCGGACGGCTTCTTGCCGGAGCATGTGTTGGCGCAGGCCATATGGATAGAGTCAAGGCACTGGTGGAGGCGGGCGTCGACGTCTTGGTAGTGGATAGCGCTCACGGTCACTCCAAGGGCGTGCTCGACAGTGTTGCGGCCATCAAAGAAAGATACCCTGAGAAATTCCTCATAGCAGGCAACGTGGCAACGGAAGAAGGCGCCAGAGAACTCATCAGACGCGGTGCCGACTGCGTGAAAGTTGGCGTTGGCCCTGGCTCTATTTGCACCACAAGGGTCGTAACGGGAGCAGGTGTTCCCCAGATAACCGCCATTTTCAACGCTTCTGTGGCCGCAAAAGAGTACGGGATCCCTGTTATTGCCGATGGTGGCATCAAGTACTCGGGGGATGTCGCCAAAGCGCTGGCTGCAGGCGCCGATGCTGTCATGCTTGGAGGACTCCTGGCAGGAACCGACGAGAGTCCGGGCGACATGGAAATCTGGCAAGGCAGGAGCTTCAAAGTCTACCGGGGCATGGGATCAATGGGAGCAATGAAAGATGGGACCGCATCGGACCGGTACTTCCAGGAACCCAAAGCAAAACTGGTTCCCGAAGGTATAGAAGGAAGAGTACCATATAAAGGCCCTGTGGCCGAAACTATATACCAGCTCATGGGGGGCCTCAGAGCGGGCATGGGATACTGCGGCTGCCGAAACGTGAAGCAGTTCCACGAAAAAGCCAGACTGATGCGTATCACCAGTTCGGGGCTCAGGGAAAGCCATCCACACGATGTATACATCACTAAGGAAGCGCCAAACTACACGCCCACTCGGTAGAGATCATGGTGTGGACCAAACCGGGTAGACCAACTCGCCAACTCAATTGAGGCAGAACGCGAGATTGACGTGTACAGCCTGGGGTGGCTACCCCTTGGATAGTAATGGCAGTCAGTGTTCGCCCCGTTAAGTAGTCAGCGTCAGTCAGAAGAAGCGCCCGGTGGCCGGTACTCTACCCCATCGGTGTACACGTTAGAAGGATTCCATAGAAGAAAAGTGTTGATGCCCCTCTCGAAGACGGCATTTATCTGATCCTGGACTTCCTTGGCGCCATACTTGATCCTCATAGAAAAATCCTGCAGCCAGGGGCGGATTACCTGAACTCTCAAGCCTTCAGTACGCTCTAGCGCCTCATCCATTGCCTTGCCCACAACCTCGTAAGGGTGGGCCTCAGGCACGTCGAACCCGTAGATTCCTTTGTTGTAATAATGGGATGGGTAAACCATAGGGCTGATTATGTCAACCGAATCCGACACCTCTTCTAGCTTCTGGCCGATGCCCATATCGTCCGCGGCTATAGTCGTGAATCCGAATATGTCGGCGCAAAGCAGGGCGCGGTCTCCCAGTTGGTCGGCCATGTACTTGAGGAACTCGGAAATGGCGTGTCCCCGATTCCGGAAGTCTTCCGAACCCGGCATAAGGGTGGAAGACTCGATGCCTGAAGCGCTGTCCGGGAACCGGACATAGTCCAGCTGGATTTCGTGAAATCCCATTTCCAAAGCCCACAACGCTGTATTTATCACGTGCTCCCAGTTTCTCTTGTCGTACGGATTGAGCCAAAGCCGCCCATCACGATCTCGCCACAGACTCCCGTCTGCCTTTCGTATAGCCAGATCGGGCTGCTCGACAGCAATGTATGGATCTTGGAAAGCTACAATCCGTGCAGCCATGTAGTACCCTTGACGAGCGAGTTCACGGATGAGTACAGGGTAATGCCGATAGCCCGCCGAGCGCGACGGCACTCCCTCAGGAGGTGGGCAGGGGACTTGCCCGTGGTTGTCCTTCAAGTCTACAACAAATGCATTAAGGCCGGGGTGCTCTCGCACGAAGGTAACTACCTGGGTCATCTTGGCCGGCGTTCCGACAGCAGGTATGGTAAGGTAGACCCCTCGGGCCTCCGAGGCCTTTTCCAGCAGGGCAGCCTTGGCCTCGGTACAATGCTCCCGGCCATTGGCATCCCCGTTGCCAGCACCATCACCATTTGCATCGCCAATGCCTGACCCGTTTCCGTTACCTGAACCGCTACCGGAACCACCGGTTCCGTCACCCGTCCCATCGCCGTTACCGCCATCGCCGGGCACTTGCCCGCTTTGCCCTTCGTCGCCGTTCTTGGGTGCACTGCCAGATCTGATGAGTCCGGTCGAAAAACCTATCACCGTGGCTACAATCAACAGAACTGCCACCAACCATACGACGGCCCCTGTTTTGTCTCTTCGTCTGGCTGCCCTTCGACCGACCGGATAAGGTCCCGGGTCTCGATTCTCAACGTTTCGTGACATAGAGGTTCTCCTATCCCTAGCTCCTGCACCACCGTTTAGGGGCTGGCAGGATTGTGTTTTGTGCTACCACCGGGAAACAAACAGACGAAATCAGTAGTCCATTTTCTTGAGACGAGGAGAACCCCGTTTGGTTTCACTTTCTACCGAAACTGCCCTAAAGGCGGCTCCACTCCGTCAGGTATTGGCGAAACGTACTTGTCCTCCCCAAGTCTTTCCCGGAACTCAGACCAGACCCTCTTCATAGCCTCAGGATCATTGGCTAAGACAACTGCCGTTCTGGCCATGGTCTTGGCCGCAACGACTGTGCCTTTCATCCCGAGAGAATGACCGGAGCACGCCGTGATCTGCCACGAGTGACCCGGAGTCCCCAGCGGCCAGCACGCGGCAGAAACCTGCACTGTAGGAACAATCCAGCTGACATCTCCCACATCGGTGGAGCCCGCCATTGTCTTACCTTTGTCCAGAGGTTCGATAACTGTCGTATTAACTACCTGCTCGAAAACCTCCTTGGGGGCATCCATGGCCTTGAGCGCTTCGACCTTCTGTTTCTTGTCAATGCTCTCGCTCAATCTGAGTGCAAACGCTTCTTCTTCAGGTGACAATACAGGGCCTCCCACTTCCCTAAACTGCTCCAAAGCGATGTTGGCAAGGGTATAGTTGGGGAGAACATCGTAGCAGCCTGCAAGGAACTCGACCTCAAACGTAGTTCCTGTCATGAGGGCGGCACCGCGAGCCACATCCATGAGACGGTCGTAGATTTCTACCACTTGGCTGCGGTGGGGTGCTCTCACGTAATACCAAACCTGGGCTCTTGCGGGCACGACGTTAGGCTGTCCGCCGCCTTCGGTAATCACGTAGTGGACCCTCGCCTGGGAAATCACGTGCTCGCGCAAGTAGTTGGCTCCAATGTTCATGAGCTCGACTGCATCCAGAGCCGATCTGCCGTTGTGGGGATCTCCTGCGGCATGCGCCGTCTTTCCTAAGAAGGTGAACTTGGCTGAGTTAACTCCGTTTGAAGACCCCATCTGCACAGTGTTGAGCTCACCGCCGTGCCAGGTAATCGCCACCTCCAAGTCATCAAATACGCCGGCCTTAGCCATGAATACCTTTCCGCACAGAGTCTCTTCGGCGGGACATCCATAGTACCGTACCGTACCGGAAAGGTTGTTCTCCTGGAGGTACTCTTTGAGGGCGATGGCGGCACCTATGGCTCCCACCCCTAAGAGGTTGTGGCCGCATCCGTGACCGGGCGCCCCCGGAACCAGTGGCTTCTTCTCGGGAGACACTTCCTGAGACAGGCCTGCCAAGGCGTCAAACTCCCCTAGGAAACCGAAGACTGGCTTTCCGGTGCCCCACTCGGCAACAAACGCCGACGGCATTCCGCCTATGTTGGGCTGTATGGTGAATCCATGCTTGACCAGATACTCGCTCTCTGCCGCACTAGACTTATGTTCCTGGAGACCCACCTCGGCATACTCCCAGACCTTGTAGCTCAATTCTGATAGATCGTGGAAAAGTCGGTCGATGACGCTGTCTGTGAGTGCTCCGCCCTTCTTAATGCTCTCTACGCTCAACCTGACATCCTCCCTAGTCTCTTAGTAGAAACTCTTCCATGACGCGCCACGTTTCAGAGTCGGCGAAAACTCTGCTCCAAGCAGCGACTCCCGCAAGATCGTAGGTCTTAGCCAACTCAAGGCGTTTCCTAACTGATTCGGCATTCTCCAACCAAATCCTGTAGGTGTCCGGCCCTGATTTCTTCTGTGCGTACTCCATGCCACTGTCCTCATCTAGGCGGGGAACAACTTTCTCAGCAGCCATCCAATCCCGCGCCGCCTTCATCCCAAGGGCCCTCTGAGTGACCTTCACTTCTCCGTCGGATAGGGTCTCTCTCCACAACCTAGTGTAGAACGGTATCCCAAGCACAAGTTTTTCTTTGGGTACCTCCTCTAGAGTCGTCTTGATGGTCCACTCCGTCCAAGGCAAAGCGGCGTTGGGACCCGCCACTTTGGAGTTCCCGCCGTACTGGTCGTATGCCATAAGCATGATGTAGTCAACGGCGTCCGCCAGACGTTCTCTCTCGTAGCAAAGAGACCAAGTAGGGCTCAAGGATTTCACCGTCACGTCCATAGAAACGGTCAAACCCATCTGGTGAAAAAGGGGAGTCATCTCCCGCACAAATTGGGTCAAATAGGGGGCGTCTTCCTGATAAACGTTCTCAAAGTCGATATTTATGCCATCGAGCGAGTAGACCTCGGCATAGACCAGCATCTGGGCTATGACTTGGTCCCGCAAAAGGGAATCCCGCAAAACGGTCCTGGTCCTATCCGGGTCAAAGGAGTTGGAAAACAGCGCCCATACCTGATGGCCTTTGGAATGAGCCCAATCCACATATCGGCGATCAGCGTAGTTTTCGACCTGACCTGGAATGGCGCCAAGCCTGAACCATGTAGGAGAGACCACGTTTATCCCCGACAAATCGCCTATGGATGATGGGTCAGGGGTATATCTTTCCACCGGCTCCCATACGAGACTGACTTTTCGGCCAATCAAAGGACTGGGTTCATACGGCTTGGACTTAGGAACGTCGGCGCCCTCTGTCTCCAATTCCCCAAGGTCTTTAGCTAATACATATCCGAACAAGCCGCCAGAAACCTCTACACGGTACCAATCTTTCACTGTATCGTAGATCTGGAATGAAGCTCCCGGCTCCACGACGCCTACCCTCCGGGCCCGACTGGACGGCCATTCCCTAACTATGGCAGAATCTAACGCCGTCGCCACTGTAGCCTCTTCATCGGTCCTTTTCACGAAGAATGTGCCGGCGTCCGGCCACAAGAACGTCGCGACGGGGTAGAGAATCTCCAAAGTTGTAGCCGGAATGTACGGTTCGTTGCCGTCCAGGATCACCGGAAACCTTAGTTCTACAGGGTGTTGGTTGACGTAAGCCGTCAGCGAGTCGGTCCCCAATTTGATGACTTTGTCTTGAGTGGTAACCACCACTAGTCCTTCTTCTTCCCAGAAGATGTTGGGGTCAAGGACTTCTTTTATGAACGAAAGCGGCACATATGCTTCGCCGCCCTCAACAACAACGGGGAACACCTGGCGATCGCCTCTGTAAATCAGATAGGGCCTGGATGCGGGCGCCTTGTCAGTGTAGGTATACGATTGCGCGAAAACGACCCAGTAAACGATGCCGAGCAGTATAGGTAAAACGAGGAAGGGCCAAGTCATGGGCCGAGGCCTTCTTCGCAGCGCTCTTGGCGGGTACGGCATTGCATGTCCTCCGTTTGCCTCTTGGGCACATTTCTACAGTACTACTGCTTGACTATTGCTTGTCCTACTTACTGCTTGTTCTACGCCAACGCCCGATTAAACCTCTATAAGGCAAGCGCCTTATTTAGGCAGGATTGACAGCATCAACCGTCGAAACTCAGAAAACAAGCTTCCATAAGGGAGTGGTAGGGTTTGAACATGAACCCAAAGCAAACATCCCAAGACGTCCTGTGGAGTCGGATGCAACTTGAACTGGAAAAGAGATGCCAAGTCACAGGCGTCATGGGATACCATCTTGTGGATTTGACGAGCCGTCGTGAATCGGGGTTCCTGGATGACATCGGATTTCCCACTGCCAGTACCATCAAGATCGCGGTTCTCCTTGGCCTGGCGACCGGGGCCCATTTGGGTAAACTCGATTGGGAACAACGATTGTGCACAAGAAACCTGCCTAAGGTGGCGGGAAGCGGGATCCTATCGCACTTAAGACACCCTGTGGAGATATCGCTTTGGGACACTGCCTCTTTGATGATCGCCCTCTCGGACAACGCTGCCACCAACGCGTGCATAGACATAGCAGGTATGGATTATGTCAACTCTCTCCTGGCAGGGTTGGGACTCACGGAGACCCGCCTCCGAAGGAAGATGATGGACGTCGACGCAGTTCAGCGCGGCGATGAGAATGTCTCCACGCCCAGGGAATTGGCGGAACTCGTTCGTAAGATCTATGAAAGGGACGGAGTCTCAGATCCGGTGGCTAGGGATGTCTTGACCATACTGGAACTCCCAAAGTCCGGCCCGTTTTCGCAAGGTCTCCCTTCCAGAGTAAGAAGGGCCAACAAACCCGGCGGTTTGGACTGTGTGGCAGTGGACGCCGGTATAATATATCTTCCCAATCGTCCTGTGGTTCTTGCAGTTATGGGCAGCTTTCTGGAAGGCGACCCATCGGGTTTGACGGCCGAATTGGTCCGCAGCGCCTACAGATACCTGGATCTTTTATCCCGATGCACCCAGTACGGTCGAGCATGAACGACGCCACACGCGATGACCGGCTACCGGCCGGCCATAGGCCGGCTACTATTAGCTACTATCTGGTTGCCTGGCCTTTCTCTACCCCAGGACCTCTCTGTATACTCGCAACCAGTTGCCGCCCAGCACTTTCTTGACATCTTCCTCGGAATATCCCCTGGACACAAGTTCGGCAGTGATTTTCGGCATCTCGCTGGCATCTTCGATCACGACAGGTTTCCCGGGCGCTACTTGATAACCATCGAAATCGGAACCAAGCCCCACGTGGTCGATACCGGCGATCTTTTTGATGTGATCAATATGGTCGCAAAGCCTGGCCACTGATGCGGCGTCAGGGTTGTCATCCACAAAGGATGGCAGAAACACCACCCCTATGACTCCTCCCTTCTTAGCCAAGGCTTCGATCTGCCTGTCTGTTAAGTTCCTCTTAGCTGAAGCCAACGCCCTTGCGTTTGAGTGAGACGCAATGTAGGGCCTTTCGGCTACTGTGTCCAGCGCCCAGAAACTGGCATCAGAAAGATGTGAAACGTCAACTAACATGCCCAAACGTTCCATTTCGCGAACAAGAGAGACTCCAAAATCTGTTAGGCCAGAGCCCGCGGATGTTTCACCCACACCATCGGCAATATCGTTACGCTCGTTCCAAGTGAGCCCCATGGCTCGCACTCCCAGCTTGTAGAACGACCTCAGGAGCCCCAGGCTGCCCTCGACCGCCTCGCCTCCTTCGATGCTCAGAAGGGCCGCTACCTCTCCTTTCATCTTGGCCTCCTCGATATGCGCTGCCTTGGTTGCTAAACGGAAGTCCTCTGTTTGGTCCAGGAGAGAGTAGAGACTGTCAAGAAGCTCTAAGGTACACCTGGCAGCTCGCGTGGGCTTGAACTGCGCACCAACAAACAGGGCCATTACCTGACACGTGACTCCTCCCTCTTTGAGTCTGGGCAAGTCGATGTGACCAGAATCGTTTCGGGTGAAGAAGTCTCTTGGACTTGACGAAGGCCGGAAACCTTGACCGGCAATGCCAAGCATAGTGTCGCAATGGGCGTCTATGACAATGGCTTCCTTATGTATGGTAGCGGCGTCCTTCACAGAGAAAACCTCCCTTAGTCGAGTGCCAGGCCCAAATCAAGGGACCTGGCACTCACATACTCATCTTGTACGATTTGCCCGAAAGAGTACCGAAACGTTTACCTACTCCTCTACCTTTATGGCTTCGGTAGGGCAAGTTGCTGCGGCGTCTTGGGCGCACTGAAGCTCGGCGTTAGCCGCTTCTTGGCTCGTGACTTCGGCCTTACCGTCATCTTCAAGCACGAAAACATTGGGACACTGGTCGGCACAAAGGCCACAACCGATGCAGAGATCCTTATCAACGTAGACTTTTGCCATTTGCAGATTACCCACCTTTCTCTGAGCTTCATCGTGGATTATACCCCATTGCCAGATACCATAAAAGGAAAACCGACCCTCTCCGTCCAAAACAAAAACGCATAAGAGCCTATTCTTGCCCGGTAGCTTGCCTGTATAGGCGACATAGTTTAGTGGATATCGGTCCAGGTTTTCCGTTACCGATGACCATGTCGTCCACTCTCACCACGGGTTCAACTTCGGTTGTGGTCCCGGTGCGAAACACTTCGTCAGCGTCCTGGACATCTTTGAGACCGAAAACCTGTTCCTCGTAAGGTATGCCGTGCTTTTGGCAGATCTTCAGGACCTCGCCGCGAGTGACACCCGATAGGATCAGATCGTCTTCGGGGTGCGTCAAGACCAGGCCGTTCTTTACTATAAAGAAGCTGGACGAAGCCCCTTCGGTTACATGACTGGGACTGCGGTACAGAAGCGCTTCGACTCCACCGGCTCTGCGGGCTCTGGTTGCCGCCATGCAGTTAGCCACCAGGTTCACGGTCTTGTAGCAACACTTCATCCATCTGTGGTCTGGCTGTGTCGAGACTTTTGTGCCTTCGGTTCGGCGCACGGGATCGACTGAGTTAGCGGGCTTCACGTGGATAAGGAGAGTGGGAGAATTCATGTCGTCAGTGTAGTAATGCGTACGGGGATCATAGGCACCCCGGGACAGCTGCCAATACACCATCGCCCGCTGTAAGCCGCTTTCTCTGACCAGTTGCTTAACAAGATCGCTAAACTCCTGTGGAGTCTTGTCGATGGGCATCTCCAGACCCGCTATCCCGAAAAAGAACCTTTGAATGTGTTCATCCAGACAAAACAGCGCCCCGTCATATACAGGAGTGACTTCATACAATCCGTCTCCAAAAAGAAAGCCCCTGTCCAGCACATTCACGTTGGCATCCTCTTTGGGAACTATGGACCCATTCAGATAGACGAGTTCCGGCATAGAAGAAACCTCCCGATGAGTTAGTCCACTCGATCTTGGATATTCTCTACTCGGGAGGCGGATCCTTCTCCTAGCTCCTAGGCAATATGCGGTCTCTCTTGGGCCGACCTTATCTATCTCACCTTGGCATTTTGCCAAGCTTGCGAGGCGGCCTCAATCCAGCCGGTACAGCTGCGGGTGGCCCCGGCAACGGTATCCACGATCGTGGTGTTCTTGTCCACCATGGCTTTCTCAAGCAAGCCCTTTGCTTCCACTGCCTTTACATAGGAGTAGGTCACCCAGTCTTTGAGTTTCCCATCCTCGACATCGTCAAGGCGCACGGAGGTGATCTTGTCTCCTTGGATAGTCACCCACGCCACCTGCCATCCTTCAGGCGTTTCCTTGGATCGCCCCGCAAAGGTACCGTCAAATGCAACGGTCTCGATGCTCGGCGTTCTCTTGGCTTTCTCAAGAGCGAAACCAACAGCCTCTTTGTACTGGCTGCTTGACATGGTGGCTCCGGCGTAGGTGTCCACCTGGTTGTCAGACCGTCCAATGAACCGTTTGGCCATCTCTTCGTTTGCCTCTTTAGCCTTAGGATATGGATAGGTGGCGTAATCCTTTTCTAACCCCAGTTCGTTGATCTCCGTAAGTTTCACTGACTTAATCGTGTCTTTCTCAATCACCACATCGGCGATGGCATATCCCTTGTCACCTGCGGTGGAAATCCCCTTGTATGTGCCGTCGTTGTAGATCTTGGGGCGGCAACCGGAGAGAACCACCGCAACGCTAACGAGACCCACCAAACCTGTTAGTGCAATGCCGATCCCCCGTTTCAGACCATTGCCCCTCAACACATTACCTCCTCGTGGACAATACCTCGGTCACAAGACGCCATGCCCGCACCCTGTAACCTAGTGTTACCCATAATATCAGTTTTCGTGCCGTTGCAGAGGGGTCAGTAACACTTTACGACCGTTAGTCGCCTTGCCTCGACCGATTTCGACCCTACTTAATGGTGGGCTTCCAGTCTTATGCCATGTGTAACCCCCAATGTCGGCTTGCCCGGTACGTTGCCAATAGTAGTCTTTTCACGTCATTAACCGTCGAGCGATTCTAAAGTGTCCACAAGGGAATCCACAGGTGGTCCCAAGAACCATGAGCGACTCGACAAATAAGTAGGGGGGCAATCAATGTCTGACCAGACCAATGTCCTAAAAGAAGTAACTAGGTCCTTTTCCGATGAAGGTCGTGAGTTCACTGTGGTCTACCAACTGGGAGAAAAAGAAGGCCCGTATGAGTCAAAGTGCTTCCTCCGGGCCTCATTGATGGAGAAAGACTCGTCCGGTTTTGACAAGACAACCGGGTGTTATATCGATTTCCTATACTTGGATACAAGAACGAGCCTTCGCATTTTCGACGCCATCGCAGGTGCCAAGGCGCCAGTCATGCCGGTCCACCTCCCCGAGATAGTGAGAGACAAACTATCGGCATTTAGGCACTACGAAGAAAAGCTCTGCCTCTGAGGCTGTCCAGTTCTGGATATGGTGGGTAGAAGGTCGAACAGTTCGATGAACTCGTCGGCGGCGTCCACAAGCTCGTCAGCGGCCTTGAAGTTGCAGCGGGCGTAAGCATCCGGATGTTGTGTGGACAGCACGTGAAGTCTTACGCCCCGCTGGGCAACGTACTTGACCAACGGAACGAAGTCGCCGTCCCCTGAACACAAGATGTATTTGTCGCACCTATCAACTAGAGACAACATGTCGATGGCCAACTCCAAGTCAAGGTCGGCCTTTATAGCCCCGCCGGCAAAAACTTTCAGAGGCTTTCTTACAACCATGTAACCATTTCTGTTCAGGAACCGGTAGAAAGACTGTGAGCGCCTCCTTTGTCCATCAAGGTCATCGCGCAGAGCTACTGGGTCGGGAGATGAAGTCATCTTGATGTACTGCTCGATGCTGTCTGTTGTCCATTCGCCGGTATAGTAGTAGGCACGAATCAAGATGCTGTCTTGGGTCAGAGCTTCTAGGAGGCGGACGAAATCAACGTGTATTCCGAAGGAATCGTATGTGGCGTATTTGAAATTCCAACCATCAACGAAAACAGCTACTCTTGATCTGGGCATCATGATATCGGTTTTCAATGTTTATCCCCCATTTTGAGCAGATCAGATTACATTCAAAATCGGCGCCAAGAACGTATGGCAGTAGTTTTGGTGAGGGTTGTGTCTTTGATGGTGCGCCCGGCGCGAATCGAACGCGCAACCTCTGGCTCCGGAGGCCAACACTCTGTCCATTTGAGCTACGGGCGCACGGTAGAACACTTCACATTATATACACCTAAACCTTCCCCAACAAGATTAGAGCGCCGATAACCAGGAAACCTGCTCCAGCAGCAACCCTGATAACACCCGCAGGTATGAACTTGTAGACAGTGTTTCCCACCATCACGCCTAAGAAGCTATTTAGCACCAATGCTACGGCGGACCCCAAGAACACGCTGACTGGCGCCTTTTTCGTGGAAGCCAACATCATAGTGGACAGCTGGGTTTTGTCTCCCAATTCAGCTAGAAACACGACAGTAAAGGTAGAGACTACAACCTGCCAATTCATCCTTTGCGAGCCTAGGGCCCGTCCACCTCCCGAGCGTATACTACAACCACACAAGTGAGATGTTATCCCAAATCATGGTACAAGTCTATTCTGTCCCGATCTTTCACCGGATTCAGAGCGCCATCCTAGTCTCTTCAGTCCTCGGCGTCTTGACCCATACCTTGGGTTCCTTGCCCACAAACTTGAGCAACATAGCGCTGGTGTAGGGTATGGGAAACACAAACGCGGCAAGCGGTAAGAGAAGAAGGGCCACGTACACCAGGATTTTCCCGATGACGGTCTCGGGTTGCCCTCCCACATCCATGTAACCCCGGTACCGTCCAAAAGCATATATGGTGAAACTCATGTACAGCAGGGAGAATCCGCTCAGCATCCATTGACCCGCCACGGGCACAATTGTGGGATCCAGCAAGTCTTTGTAGTGCAGCACCATGGCTACAGGCGGTACAAATGTGGCGATCTGGTAGAGTATCCATTCCGCCTGACCCTTGATGATAAGGTTCCTGCGTAGCCTTGACTTGGCTGAAGGTTCAATGCCTTGGTACTCGGCCACTTTACGGACCACTTGAAGATGCCCTGTTCCCCACCTAAGTCTTTGGCGGAAGAATGCCCGAAACGTGGGTGGCGTCTGTTCCGACGAAGGATACGGCAAGTACTCGGGCCAGGCTCCTTTCCTTAGGTACGCCCTTGTGCCAAACTCGAGATCTTCCGTAAGCACCTCACAGTCCCAACCTCCCACCTGGCAAAGAAGCGACTTGGCGATAAAAACGTTGGTACCGCCCACAAAAGGGAGTGTACGGAAAAGCCAAGGCAGGTACCAATCGTGAGCAACAGCCTGATACAGCGCGGCTATTCGGCAAAACGGAGTCATCTTGTAGAAATTCCTGACCTGGAACACAGGACCCTGCAAGACCTGGGAAGACTCTGGATCTAGCATCCTCCTGTATCCCACGTAGAGCAAAACATCCTTATGAGGACGGCTCTCGGCATCGTAGAAACCAACAACCTCGACCTGGGGATCAAGATAGGCTATGCCCCAGTTCAACGCCCTACCTTTGGTTGAAGCCACTTCTTCGCCCGTTCGCTTTCCACCCAATGAACCGTCGAAATCGTAAGGCACGGTGACGTGTTTCACTGAAGGCACTCCCTCGCCCTGCATTTCCCGCATGGCTCTGTCTACTACTTCCTGAGTTGTGGGATACAGATCGAGAAGAGCCACCCGCACCTTGGCCTGCAACTCCCCTGTCCGAGACGCCCGTTGAATAGATATGGACACTCTTTTGGCGACAAAGCTTGTCATTCTCCTGATAATATCCTGGGTCAGGTCGTGATTAGCCTTTACTGTGTGCTGAATGGTCCTATCTAGGGTTCTTCTTTGAGATTCGTCACAAAGAGTAGCGTAAGCAGCAATGACGGGAACCGCCACAGCCAGAAATGCCGGATATACTCTGTCAATGTCCAACTCAGACAGCCAAGGACACCTTCTTCTGATAATGGCACGAAGATGTCTTCGGGGCGGAGCTCCATGAGACGAAACTAAGGCGATAGCAATGTCCCTGACCACGCTGTGACGCTCGTAGGCTGGGAGCGAACAGAGCTCGGGCGTGCCGGTCGGATAGTCCTTCTGAAACCCCTTGGAGAGGTACTCCCTGAGAGCGTATTCAGATAAGGTCGATAGCAACACAGACTTTAGACAAGTCTCCAGGTGCGCGGGAACATGGCTAAAGGGCTGCTCCCCCATGAGAATATTGTGTACAAGGGCCGAGATCTCCACCCTGTCACTCTCGGCTGCTTGGGTCTCCTTTTCATCGGTCACCACAACCACTTCAAATCGGTTGACAGGGTAACTAAGCGATGTAAGGTGCCTTATGGTGTTGTCGATCACCAGTGACTCGTTTCTCGCCGGAACCATGATGCTCACAAACGGAACGGGTCTTTCCAAGGCCTTTGCCGTGTCCTCCAAGGACGAAGGATTCAGAACTAGTCTCCAGTTCCAGTACTTCTTCTCGCTGTAGGTCTTCCATACCAGAAATCTGGAGAACAAGAGGAAAAACACCAGGTAGACAGAAAATGCGGCAAGGTATAGGGATTGGGCAGTTGTCATGATGGGTTCGTTTCCCCCTCTGCCATTTGCGCCCACCTATGGCGCTTTTCTATGCCCAACCTGTATTCTTGCGCTAGACCGTTGGCACTATTCGAAAGGCTTCCCCAAAGACAAAGAAGCGACCCGCCGACAAGACCAGGCGGGTCGCAGTAGCGTCAAGGGGTATTGTCTTACAGAATTCCACCAACTGTCCTGATGGCGTCCTCGAGAGTAGGTGCACCAATCTCCTGCAGTTCGTATCTCACTCGCATAGAAGGTTTGTCGATTCTCATAACCCTTCTGAGATCGATCGGAGTGGCAACGATCACCAAGTCACAAGCGACTCTAGCCACCGTCTCCTCCAACTCTGCCACCTGTCTGGGCGAATAACCCATGGCCGGAAGGAGTCTACCTATGTGTGGGTATTTCTGGTAGGTCTTGGCAATGCTTCCCACCGCGTATGGTCGTGGATCGACCAGTTCGGCTGCCCCCCACTTCTTGGCAGCTATCACTCCTGCGCCCAAGGCCATCTCACCGTGAGTAAGAGTCGGCCCGTCCTCGATGACCAACACTCTCTTGCCGGTTATCTCCTGGCCCCTTTCAGGGAAAATGGGCGAAGCCGCATCTATGATTATGGCGTTGGGATTCGCCTGGCGGACATTCTCTCGAATCGCCTCGACATCGACAGGGTTTGCGGTATCTACCTTGTTTATGATGACGATGTCTGCTATCCTGAGGTTGGCCTCGCCTGGGTGATATCGGACCTCGTGGCCGGGACGAAGCGGATCCACTAAGACAATCTTGCAATCGGATCTGTAGAAGGGGATGTCGTTGTTGCCGCCGTCCCAAAGAACTACGTCCACTTCCTCCTGAGCCCGCTTCAAGATCTCGCCATAGTCCACACCTGCATACACAATGGTTCCCCGGTCAATATGCGGTTCATATTCCTCTCGCTCTTCTATGGTGCATTTATGGATATCCAGATCTTCGTAAGTGGCGAACCGCTGCCATATCTGGTCCTCAAGGTTTCCATAGGGCATTGGGTGCCTGACAGCGGCGACCTTCTTGCCTGCTGCCCTCAGGATTTCCGCAACTCTCCTTGTGGCGGGGCTCTTGCCTACTCCTGTCCTGACGGCACACACAGAGATCACGGGTTTTGACGAACGCAGGGCAGTAGACGAGTATCCAAGTAGTTTGAAATCCGCGCCGGCAGCCAATACCATGGAAGCCTTGTGCATTAAGTCCACATGGCTAATATCGCTGTAGGCGAACACGACCTCGTCTATGTTCTTACTCTTTATGATATCGGGCAGTTCTTCCTCGGCAAAGATGGGAATACCCTCAGGGTACAGATGACCTGCAAGTTTAGGTGGGTATTGCCTGCCCTCTATGTCCGGGATTTGGGTGGCCGTGAAACAGACGACTTCGGTGTTGGGGTCATCCCTGTAAGCAACGTTGAAATTGTGAAAATCTCTTCCTGCCGCGCCCATGATTACGACTCGTTTCCTAGTCATATTAGTTTATCTTCCCCCCGCATTGTGTTCACTAACGTTCGTTCGTACCTAAACCCACACAGTCCCAAGCATCTCCAGTTTTCTATGACAACGGGGACACTGGCCATCTGTCAGGTAGGATACCTCGATCTCCATACCTCCTCGCTCAATAAGCACCTCCTTACACTTCGGGCAAACAGTATCAGCATATCCTTTCTTCCACGCATTGCCTATATACACAAAATGCAGATATTGGTCTGCCACAGCTTTGAGTGTCTCCAAAGTCGATAAAGGCGTGGCGGGCTCGCGGCTTCGGTACGCCGGAAAGTACCGAGACAGATGAAGCGGAATACCGGGGCTCAATGATCGCACCCACTGGGCCAGGCTCTCAACCTGCCATTTGTCATCGTTCTTACCGGGAATCACGAGGTAAGTGATCTCCACCCAAACACCTTCTCTTACCGCAGCCTCTATAGTCTCAAGCACAGGTTCGAGGCGCCCACGGGCCAGGTTCCGGTAGAAGTCTTCATCCCATGCCTTAACATCGACATTGAGGGCGTCAACCAGGGGAAGGACTTCCCTTTGGGCCTCCTGGGACATGTAACCGTTGGTGATCAGGACGTTCCTCATGCCGGCATCTCTTATAAGAGTAGCACAATCCTGGACAAACTCCATCCAGACAGTTGGCTCATTGTAGGTATAGGCGATGCCGATGACCTTCTCGCTCCGGTTCCTTTGCTCTTTGGCGATTCGGACCAAGTCCACAGGGGAAAGTTCGGTACATCGCGGTTCTTCCTGGGATATGAGCCAATTCTGACAAAACTCGCATCTGAAATTGCAGCCAAAAGAACCCGCCGAGAGAAGCAGACTCCCCGGCTCCACGTGGTAGAGGGGTTTCTTTTCTACGGGATCAAGGGCTATTGATGTGAGGCATCCGTAGTTCTTGGACGCCAGACGCCCGTCCACATTCTCTCTGACCCTGCATATGCCGGTTTCACCCGGGGGAATCAAGCAGTTGTGGGGGCAAAGGAAGCATTTCACCCAATCGTCCTGCCAAGCGCTCCAATAACGCGCTTCTCTGGCCATTCCTGTGTCACTCGCCCTTCATTGACCCTTGGCTCATTGTCAGTCGGGCTCATAGAGGGCCCCTTGATAGCCACAGACTTTCATAGGTCCTCCGGTTCACGTCACTTGTATCGCGTTACCTCAAAGCGATAGAGCTTGACACCACCTTCGCTTCTGGAGATTCCGGCCTTCTCTCGAGCTATGGCCACCTGCTCTTCTACTGTATCGACTCCCGGAAGGTCCGGGAGAAGAAGTCCTCGCCTCCTGCCCTTTTCGCATATGACACCGTACTTCTTGGGGTCCAATTCCTGGCAACTAGAGACTTCCTGAGCTGCTCCCAGGACATCCACCGAATAGTCCAGCTCATCAAGTTCATCTGCAGAAATCGGCCGAAAGCGCGGATCTCTAGTGGAAGCGCTGATGGCATTGGATATGATCTCATGAACCAGGCTTTCTGTAGTGGGCTCGATCGTACCGATGCAGCCTCTCAGCATGCCTTGCTTGTGTATGGAAACGAAAACGCCGCCTCTCCCCTGAAACTCGCCGGGCACATCCAGGGGAACCGGCACCCTGTTTCCAGTGCGGGCATAAGTCTCCACTGTTTTCCGTGCCAAGGATACAGGGAAAGATTCGTGCTGCCTGAGACGCTTGATCCTGGCTTCGTGCCTTTCCATGATCGCATCGATCCTGGAGGGCCCGTGGCCTTGAATGCGAAATAGAGCAACGCCATACCCGACTCCAAAGGGTCCTTGGTATGAGAGGACGTCTCCGGACACCTGGTAATTATCCAACGCCCCGAGCATCATCACTATGGGTCGCAGACCGCATTCGCCCGCGGCTTCAACTAGGTCTCCGGGAAAATTCAAGATCGAAGGTACATCGAAGTGGCGCAAGCATTCCATCAGGTTTTCATCGAACTCGGCACCACGTGGGTCGTACCCAGCAGGAGCTCCTTCCTTGAGTCTGTGGGAAAGATCGCCTGACGCCAGGATTGCGACTTTTCGCCCAAGTCTTTTGCAGACATCCTCAATGAGAATCCCAACGCGATACAATTCCAAGTAGGTTAGGAAACCGATATTGATCACAACCAGTCTGCCCAGATAACCTGCCTCTTTGAGGAAATGAAGCGGCACTTGGGTGCCGTGGTCTAGGCCTCGTTCGATCCCGTAGCGCCGGAACCCGGAGTCATCCAGCGCCACAATGGGCGCCGTTCCTTCTTTTGCGCGGTTCACCACTCCGCGCACTATGTCCTCATCGTTCTCGTAGTCGAAAGCCACCTGGGGCGCCCCAAAACTCGCTAGGCTGCCTCTGTGCCTTGCCTGGCTTCTAATGGCCACCGCATCGGAGAACACGGGCCCGTGAGGTGTGATCACGATGAGAGTCTCGGGCTTAGCGTCAACTATCGCCCAGGATAGACTCTTCAGCCCCTTTATCGTAGGCATCGCTTTGGCTTCTTCGCCTCGACCTACTTCCGGGATGATTATTGGAGGGTGGGGAGACAGCCCGCATATTACGACTGGGGAATTCACTGTGAAACCACCACCTTTTCCACAAAGGGAGATGTAAAGGCCCTCAGCAGGGCACTGTAGGCGGGACGGAATGACAGCACTGACCCTACACCGACCGGGTTTTCTGCTTCGTCAACATCCAAAATCAGGTGGTCCGATGACGCCCCAAGGATCGATACGCCGGGATCCAAAGCCTCAAGAGCATCGGGATCTAGGTCTTGGCGTCCCACTGCGCAGATGGCCCTCATGCGGATGCCTCGGTCTTTTAACTCCGGTACGACTCCAAAGGCATTCTGTCCGATTTTCCCTATGGGCTTTGAAGGCTTGGCCAAAACCTCTATCACCTCTGCCTTCAAAGTGAAAGCGTCCTGTCGGCAACCGGGCACACTCTGGCGTTGCGTTGCTTCGGTGCCCAAAAGTATGCTCTCACCTAACCTGAGTTCGGTTATGCCCCCGGGCATACTCCCATCCAATAGCATGTTGATGTTGGTAGAATTGCCCCCTGAGACTATGTCCATACTAATGCCGAGCATCCGCTGTATGTCAAGTCTTAGGTCCACCAACGCTTCCAAACGCGGCCTATCCGGCATGAGCCCTCCGTAACAGCCCCAGTTTGTTCCAACGCCGACCAGCTGAATTCCAGGTGCGCTTGCCATTTGCCCTGCAACTGATAGGGCGTTTTCAGGCAGGACTCCTTCCCTGAGATCTCCCATATCCACCATGAGGACCACTTTGTGGACCTTACCTAAAGCAGAAGCCGCCTCGCCCAGACGATGCACAGTGGCAACGTCAGAATTAAGACTTATGTCCGAAACCTCCACCGCTTCTTGGCACCGGGACCAAGTAGGCGATCTCAGAAGAATGGTCTCACCCCGATAGCCGTCCCTTCTCATACGGGCCAGGTTTTCCATCCGGGAGTCAGCCATGGCGGATGCCCCTCCCAAAACCATAGCCCTAACCACGGCAGGATGGCCTAGGGTGGCTTTGGCAACTCCCACGAGCCGCATTCCGCGGGCCATGAGCATGTCCGACAGAACCCTGGCGTTTTCTTCAATAGCTTCAGTGTCAATGAGCAGCGCAGGATACTTCATGATGTCAACTCCAATCCCAGACTCCTCAGAAGGATGAGTGCCGCTTCCTTTGGATACTCCCTGGAGAGAACCCCGCAGGCCGCCATAACATACTCCGAGTCCAGCACAACCCGGGCGTCTTTCGGGTATAGTTCACGGCCCGGACCCCTTCCCACAAGTTGCGCCAGAGTATCCCTGCCCCCGGGCAACCTTGTAAGGGGCCCCCCAGTTCCAATTATGGTCTTGACGCTCGTTAGGTCTTTTCCTGATGCTAACGTTTGTCTCCCTGACGGACCGTAGAGGTAGCGAAATCTCCCCACATGCCGCGAGAAGGCGACCTCCGCTGCTACCCTGGTCAAGTATGATGCCAGCGCGATCTGCGTCTTCTCTCTTGGGAAGATCTCCAAAGATTCCAAGCGGGGCTTAGGATCGAACCCTAGATCCCGCTCTGCCCTTTCGCCGGCTTCCAGCAAAACATTCTTGGCGTTAAAGTAGATGCCCAGATCCCCTTCCACTGTTCGTTTCGCCAAAGGCTCTGGACTCTCCAAGATGTCTTGTATTTCGGGACTGCCCTTGGCCACGGAGTGAACATCGGTGGTAGCGCCGCCCACATCCACGGCGCATATCTCGCCCAAAATCGGCCGGAGGAGTCTGCATGCTTCCATCACGGCGCCTGGAGTGGGCATGATAGGCCCGTCCACCATCCGGCGAATGTCATCCATGCCCGGAGCGCGGGTTATGTGCTCCTCGAACACATCCTGTATGACCTTGCGAGCGGGCTCCACTACAAGTTCGTCTACCCTGGGAAAAACGTTATCGACAAAGTAGACTCTAACACCTTTGCCGACTAACGCAGCGGCCACTTCTTTCCGTGCTGCCACGTTTCCTGCGTAGACCACCGGTGGACGAAACACATCACCGTCCTCGGGTTTGTTTTTTTCGAGGTAGTCCGCTAGAAACTTGGCGTTCTTGATGACAGTAGCTTTCTCCCCATGGTCCACACCGCCGGCCAAGAGGATCATCTTGGGCTTTATCCGAGCAAGTTCTTGAATATCCAACTCCGTCAAGTCGCCTGCCGTCACCATGCGCACCACTGCCCCGGCTCCCAGTGCCGCCTCTTTGGCGGCCCGGGCGGTCATGTCCAATACCAAACCGTGGACGCTCATGGACAACCCGCCAGCAGCGCTGGACGCTGCCATAGTCCGAGCGCTCTCGATGTCTCTAGCCCCTAGGTTGTGTGCAAGGTCCTCTACGGCCTGCCTTAGCCCAATGGTTACATCACCCTGGTCAACAGTGGTGGGAGACACGCCTTGTCCCAGAAATCTCGCGCTTTCTCCCAAGAGAAAAGCGTTAACCGTTGTCGTAGTGCTGCCAACCTCTGCAACGAGAACATCCACTTTTAGTCTCACATGTTCGCGCCCTCTTGGTCACGCCTTGGGCCCTTTCCCTGTGCCCAAAGTAGTGCCCGTTTCTTCACGAGAAACGATGCCACTTGTATCCCCTTTGTACCGCGGCCAAAGCCGGCATCCAAACCGGCTCCTACGGCTAAATCGTTTGTGACTTGAGTCCCACCGCCGACCAGGATGAATCGCTCTCTTACGCCCATCTCCAGACACAGATTGGCAAGACGCTCCATATTCTTGCGGTGGATGTCGGCGTGACTGATTATGGTGGAGATTAGGATAGCATCGGCGTCAACCTCGATAGCAGCATTGATCATTTTATCGATCGGCACAGAAGTTCCCAGATACGTGACCTTCACGCCAAACCCCTCAAGTCCTCCATGCTTTATGTCAATGATTTCTCTCATACCCACCGAATGCTCATCCTCTCCCACCGTGGCACACACCACTTTCATGGGATTCTTGGCGATCTCTGCGCGTATTTCGTCGGCAGACAGGACTTCCGGTCGTTCAGGAATCCTGAGGTCATCGCGTCTTACGCCAAAGGGGACCTTCGCCTTTACCTCAACCAAAGTGCCCTCGGCGGGATGCATTATCCCTTTGTGGATAACTTCGGGATCCTTCAAGCCCATCCTTCTGGCAATCTCCAAAGCAGCGTACTCTGCAACTCTTTCGTCTTGGGCCAAGAACATGGTCAGGGTCAAGTATCCATCGTTGGCCCATTGCACTTCTGGTTTGATCACCCCATCCTCGTTTTCCCTTTTTAGGACCTTCAGTCTCTCCTCGACGTTATCGTGAGGGTCAAGTTCGTCGATGAAGACGATTTTCTCGGGGTCGCACAAAGTGCATCCGTCTATGAGGGCGCAAGGACGCGAGTCTTTCCCTAGTTCTTCAGGTAGATTATTGTAGCCGAAATGATGACACACGGGAGCGTAGTAGTCGTGATCGCGCTCAACGATGCTACCGGCCGCTACTCCTCCCGAAGGATCTCTGGCTATGCCATCGCCATTTCTCTCGGGGTAGTACCCCGAGTCCACGAAAAAACCTTGGCTTAGGGCCTGGAAATAACCCTCTTGTTTGATTTCCTCCAAAAAGAGAACCGCTCGCTCAGTCAGTTCCCGAACTTTGTCCCCTAGCTCTCCGCCGGTTTGCACTGTGACCATGTCCTTGAGCCCATCCAAACCTAAGAGAACCTGCTTGGCAGTGTCTACTGCGGCTATGTTATTGTAGTGCCAGGGCACGTTCCTACCCTCATCTGGAGTTATAGTGCTTTGGACATCGGCCGAAGTCAGCCTGGAAAGCACTAGGTTCAGGACATGAGTGACTGTGGCCTCCCTCGTATCCGATTCAATGTAGCGAGTGTTCTGTTGAGCCCTTACCTTGTAGTCAGAGAACAACCACCGTAGAGTTACGGCATAAGAAAGGTCGTAAGCCATAGCGGGAGCCGGTGGCGCGGTGGGCGGTACCGACGATAGAGCGATCAGGTCTCGTTCCATGCCAACCATCTCAGAAAAGGCGCAGTTTATTGCGTGCTGCACCAAAACCTCGGGCATGACTTTCCACGACTCTTTGGCCGTAGCGTTGGCGTTGTGAGCGCCGTCAATTTGGAGCATCCCAGCGCTAGACATAAGTCTCTTGGCAACAGCAGCATCCACGAAAGACCGCTGCACGTTCACGTTTCGGTAAAGGATGTTGTACTGAGGATCCTGATGAGCGCCGTTAACACCTTCTTCTACGAATAATACGGCGATCTCGGGGCCTGCCACTCCTGACACGTAGGAGTGGAAGTTGATAGGCCTTCCAACCTCATCCTCGATGAGGTCCAGGGCTTTTCGGGTCGCCCGCAACTGTTTCCTGGTGATGGGAACGCCCCCAACTCCCTCAGGAGTTCCCTCCAAGAGCCCGTCTATATGACTCTGGCCCGCAGTGCGAATGACCATCATGTGGTCGGCCCCGTGCCACGCCGCCATTCTCATCCTGCGGATATCATCCTCAAAGCGCCCCGACGCTATCTCGGTAGTTATGACCGGATCCGGTTGCGGATCGATGTTTCCGAAGTACTTGGACGCCGGCAGAGGCACCGACATGTCCAAGGATTTCGATGTCTCGCTGTAGGTAAAGGGGCCGACTTTGTTGCCCGGCATCTTTCTTCTCCAAGTCCATCCTCGTCGCCTCGGGCCATAGTCCTTGAGGTTTTTCAAGATTTCCGTAACGTTAATTTTCTTGCCAGGGTGGAGAGTCACCGTTCATCACTCCCAAACCTCGCTTTGACCTCGTCCCATCCAATCCCGGCCGATAGTGCTCTGCCCGCCTCAAGATAGCTCGTTTTTGCAATCTTGGCATACTCGAGAACCAGTTGTCCGGCACCTTTACCCAAGAGTCCGGTCTTGACCGCCCAAGATACGATTGACATCGCCTCGAGGCTGGAAAAGCCCATCCTGAGGAGCACTGCCCTTTCGATCGATGGCGATGTATGCGTGTAGGCCAGTTGATACAAAGGCATCACAATGTCTCTGGCCAGACGCCAAAATCGTTCCTTCAATTCTTCATCGGACAAACCTTCTAAATGTCTGCGCCTCGTTTTCAGGTCATCGACCCTCTGCATTCAACGTCACCTCAAACTCCTCGAGTATTCTCAGCACTCTCTCTGGCGGCAAGGAGATGTCTTCTGCCAGAAACTCCAGTTCTTCGTGGGTTACCTGGGCGAGGCGCGTCTTGTCAACTGCGTTTTTCAAATAAGATCGTTTCATCCTGTCAAGTGACATTTCGTTTATGTGCAGCTCCTGGAAGTCCCTGGGTATGATGATCGACTTCCCCGGCACGCTGTGGCGGGGGTCGCCGCGACGAACCAGAACTCCCATCCTCCTGGCAAAATCCAACTGCGCCTGCGGATGCTTGCCTGCTCCGGTATACTCGGTTTCTTGTACCACAACGATCTCATCTTGGGGGAGTTCCCGGGCTAAGGGTATCGCAGCCGCCAAAGACGTGTTCCCGGCCGGTCCTCGTTCAAGTCCCTCTAGTTCTGCAAGAACCTGTGTAACATAAAACACTTCACCTTGAGTCACGGTAACGTACCTATCCAAGTACCTAAGAGGTCTGGCGGCGTTCTTGGGCACATCAGTTCTATCGGGCCAGGTAGCAAAAGGCACACCGAAACCTGTATGGCCGGTGGTGAAGGATTTCCTGTTGAAGTCCCCATCTGAAGCCATATGTAGACCCGAGAGGTCAACGCTGGCACCAATGACTTTGGTATCGCGAGCTCCGGCTTTGAGAAGGCCTCGTGCTGTGCCGGTCACGTTTCCCCCGCCGGCATGAGTGACCACCACGTAGGCCGGATCTTTGTGATACCGCTCCCTAACCTGCTCCACGAGTTCGGCACCGAGGGTCTCTATTCCGGCTATCCCGAAAGAACTGTAGAGAGAAGCGTTGAAGAACCCCGTCTCCTCCAAGAGGACAAGCGCCACGTAGAAGAGCTCGGGCCCTACGGTGAGCTGAACAACCTCGGCGCCGTATGCCTCACACTTCCTGGCTTTCTCAACGATTTCGGGCTGTCCCACGTGGCCGGAGTCAAACACTTCCTGGACGATTATGCACCGAAGGTTCCTCATAGCCGCTTGGGACGCCACAGCTGCCCCGTAGTTTCCGCTGGTTGCGGCCAGTACTCCCGGATACCCCATTTTTTGCGCCTGATACACGGAAACCGCCGCCCTGCGGTCCTTAAAGCTTCCCGAAGGATTAGCCGCTTCGTCCTTCACGAGTATCCGTGCGCCATATCCCGTAGGCGATGTGCATCGCACCAATTCGGTAATGTTTCGCAATTCCAATAGGGGCGTGTTCCCCACACCTGTTTCTCGTTGGATGGCTCTGACTTCTTCCAGGCTGTACCCGGCTTTCTCCATCATTCTCTCGTAATCGAAGACGAGCCGACCCTTTATGAACTGATCGTAGTCAACTCCCAGGGCTTTTCTCATGATCTCGCCCCGACGGGCCATGACGGCGTGATACGACATGGGTTTGGCGTCCCTGGCATCTTTAGCGATTGCGGCCACCTCCCACTTCACGCAGGATCTCTCGAAGTTCCTTCCCTATTGTGGCGAGTTCCGGAACGGTTGGCCCGTAAGTGTGGGAGTAACCAGGGTTCTGACAGGTAAGGACACCTCTCACCCTGCGTCCTGCCGCTGTCTCTATCTCTATCTCCTGACCTATGACACCTTCTTCCAATGCCCATCCACGAATCCAGGATTCCAGAGGGACTGTAGATGTATCTTGTGGGAGGTCTTGTGAACGTTGATCTGCATGAAGGACTATGTTATGCACTTCAACCCAATCACCTCTCTTTGAGAAGTTCGCAAGACCGGTTATGTTCTTGTGTGTCAACTCCCATCACCTACTGCCTGATGTTTTGAAAGAGAACCCAAGAGCGCTCTTGGCACCGGGAGATCGGCCATTGTCACAAGGCCAGGAGGCGATACCAACACTTGGGGAATCATGTTCACGGCTATTGCAGTGGTGCCTATGCCGCCGGGGATCTCGGGCTTGATAGCCAGATTCACTGGTGGGTCGCCGTCTACATTTATGTAGTCGCCGGTCTCTACTCCCTCTGCCTCAGGGCATATCTGTTGTGGGTGTTCAAGCAGAATGACCTCTTTGCCGCCACTGTATGCTCGGGCAATATGCCTGCATCCAGCCACATTACCGGGCAACACATGAGCATATCGTGTCCGTCTTTCGACTCTGGATATGATGGGCTGCTTCTCTTCGACAACTCTTTCGATATCCCAGTTTAGGCCTCTGCCTATGAGCATGGCCGACTGCCGAAACCCAACGTGCCCCACTACAGAGCCCATCCTGAGTCCTTCTTGGAACTCCTCGGGTGTGATACCGACTCCTTGGGTTCGCATCACCGTTGGACCAAACGGAGCCAAGTTGTTGATTCGCTTTGCATGAATGTGCCTTACCTCTCTGCACACCCCGGTAAGGGCCAAGACCAAAGTATCTAGGATGAACCCGGGATTTATGCCTGTGCCCAGGATTGTCTTCCCGGCTTCTCTGGCCAGACAGTCCATCTCATGAGCCAGCTCATTATCGGCTGCCCAAGGATACGCCATTTCCTCGGCTATCGTTATGACGTTTGCTCCGTATTCCAGGGCGGATTTGATGTGGGGGAATACGTCTTTGACAAATGAAGCCGTACATATGATCGCAAGGTCTGGTTCTCGGGCCAACGCCTTGGCAGGGTCATCCTCTACGGTTACCCCGATCTTGCCAGAACCGAGGATGTCCCCAAGATCCTTCCCGACCTTAGGTGCCACATCTATGGCTCCAACGATCTCGACACCCTTTTCTTCTAGAAGCAATGCGATGCCGCTACCCATGGCGCCAAGTCCCCACAATACCGCCTTGATCACGCCCACTCCCCCTCTTTCGATTTTGGATGCGTTGATTGTACGTTCTTGCATAAACCGGTAAATCCTTCCCATTGGCCAGGCAAATGCCTAGTCCTTGGTTGCCTTCTTAGTTTCTTTCCGATGGCACTTCTTGAATCTTTGATCTCTTGAGGGTGCGGGATCGAATTGCCATGGACGTTGTTCTCGGAGGACTCTCTATACCGAAGCCTCGACGAAAGCCACTATGGCCCTGCGGATGCACTCGGCGAGTTTCTGCTGGTAGGAAGGTGTACCCAGGAGTTCTTCCTCCTCGGGATTGGAGAGAAATCCAAGCTCTACGGTAACTGCAGGTTTGTCCCCGTAGTTGAGCATGAAGTGATCCAAGCGCGCAGAGATCTCCCTATCTGTCGAAGTCTCTTTGGCCAGTTCAGCCTGGATGAATGCCGCCAAGTCCTTAGAACGAGGGTTCCGCGACTCGTTATAGAAAGTCTGGGCACCCCGCTCTCTGGGGTCTGTGAAAGCATTGCAGTGGATAGACAGTACAATCGTAGCTCCAGACGAATCGATCATGCGAAGACGCGCCTGGGTATCATCAACTTCATCAGTCTCAAGGTCGTAATCGCCGGTCCTTGAGTAAACGACCTTAGCGCCGCTCTTTTCCAGACGCACTCCAAGGTACAAAGCTACCTTTAGGACTATGTCCTTCTCCAGCCACTTGTTTCCGCAAGCACCGGGGTCAATCCCGCCGTGGCCCGGGTCTATGTAGATCACCTGACCTGTCAATGGGCCGGGAGAGACTGCTGAAGGCCGGCTACCTTTTACGAGGCTTGCACCAAGTAAGACCAACAGCATAGCGCCAAAGAACAGAGTCCGCTTCGTGGTTAGGATGAAAAGGGGCCGGCGTCTTCGCCTGCCCCTCTGTCTCGACATCTGTCAAGCCCCCGTGTTCTCGGTTTTCTAACCTACAAACCAACATATATACCGGGTAACCCGAGAGTATGACTATCTGGCTAAACCCCTTAACGCTTTGAAAACTGAGGAGCCTTTCGAGCCTTTTTCAAGCCGAACTTCTTACGCTCCACCATGCGGGGATCTCTGGTAAGGTATCCCGCCTTCTTCAGAACAGGCCTAAATTCCTCATCGAGCAAAAGGAGCGCTCTGGCAACACCGTGCCTGCACGCGCCCGCCTGCCCGCTGAGTCCCCCGCCTGTGACGTTAACCATGAGGTCAAACTTACCCTCTGTACCGGTAACTCTGAAGGGAGCGGTAACTTCTTGTTCAAGGCTGGGGTTTCGGAAATAGCTGGATACGTCCTTGCCGTTGATGGAAATGTTTCCGCTACCCGATGCTATCCTCACCCTGGCCACAGCTTGCTTGCGCCTACCTGTAGCAAACGTCCATTCTGCCATACTACTTGCCTCCTTGCCACACAGAGGGCTTTTGGGCCTGGTGAGGATGAGTCCCAGTCCTGTACACAAAAAGCCTCTTGATTAGCTGCCTGGAGAGTCTGTTGTGAGGGAGCATACCCTTGACCGCCGTCTCAATGATGCGCTCGGGATGCTTCTTGAGCATAACCTTATAGGGAGTGTACCTGGCTCCGCCTGGATACCCCGAATGTGTGAAGAACACCTTGTCTTCGAGCTTTTTCCCGGTGAGCTTTACTTTCGAAGCGTTCAATATTATAACACTGTCCCCCATATCCACCGAGGGAGTATAAGTGGGCTTGTGCTTTCCTTGCAGTATGGTCGAAACCAAAGTAGCGAGCCTTCCCAGTGGTCTTCCCTCAGCATCGATAACCCACCACTTCCGGGAAGACTCCGTGGGTTTCGCCATATAAGTGATGCCCAATACCAATACCTCCTTTGCAAGCAACATACATTCTAACGATGCCGACAAAAAGGGTCAAGAGAACCTCACTTCTTCTAGGCAAAGACCTCTTCCCGGCAGACACGTTCCCACTTTAATCCTCGATCGGCTGGCGAGAGCCTCCCTTATCTTGCCGGGAGAAAACCTGCCCCTCCCTACGTCAACCAACGTCCCGGTAATAAGTCTCACCATCTTGTACAAAAACCCGTCGGCAGATATTGAAAACGTCCAGATTTCCCCTTTCCAACTGCGTTCTTGAAACCACTCTGCACTGTAGACCCGTCTCACAGTGGTGCTTGAGGACGAACCCTGAGCGCGGAAATTGTGGAAATCATGCCTGCCCACAAGATCACGGGCTTCAGCGACCATGAGGTCGAAGTCAAGATCCCCTGGATAGGCCACAGAAAACCTGGCAGTCATGATGTCGCCATGACGCCGATTGCCACAATCCCGGCCGCCCAAGCCACACCGGTTACCCCCGTTGAGCCGGTCATCCCGCCAGATTCTGTAACAGTACGTCTTGCTCACAGCATCTCTAAGAGGGTCAAAAGACATGGGTACTTCCTGACACTCTCCCACAATCACGTCCCCAGGAAGGAATTTCTCGAGCCCTCTGTGAATCCTAGCTGTGGGAATCGATGACCCGGTCACAAACGATATGACTTGCCCTCTGGCGTGAACTCCCCTGTCTGTGCGCCCCGCCGCCCTAACGGTCACCTTGTGTTGGAGAAGCGCCTCTAGGCCAGATTCCAGAACTTCCTGCACAGTCCTGCCGCTCTTCTGTCTCTGAAACCCGAGAAAGTCCGTACCATCGTACTGCACTGTGGCTTTAAGCCTGCGAAGTGACCCCATCGGGTTACGCCGGCCTCTGTATGACCGGACCGAACCGGATTCTGGAATAGATAACCATAGCCGTAACGATCAGAACCAACCCAAATGCCACAAAGTCCCTTGCATGAAAGCGAAGCACCCTCATCCTAGTCCGTCCCTCTCCCCCCCGGTAGCCTCTGGCTTCCATAGCCATAGCCAGATCGTCTGCCCGACGGAAAGCGCTTATGAAAAGAGGTACCAGGAGAGGCACCAAGGCCTTAGACCTTCTCACCAGGTTTCCGGACTCAAAATCGGCGCCCCTGGCCATTTGTGCCCTCATGATCCGCTCCGCCTCCTCTAAGAGCGTGGGGATGAACCTGAGTGCGATGGTCATCATCATAGCCAGTTCGTGAGCAGGTACACCGATTTTCCTGAACGGCTTCAGGAGATCCTCCAGACCGTCTGTGAGTTCTATGGGAGAGGTGGTCAGAGTCAACAGCGAAGTAAACATGATGAGGATTATGAGTCTAACGCCAATAAACAGTCCCTGAATCAAGCCTGACCATGTGCCTACGATGGGTCCGATCCGAAACATCTCGGGTCCCGGGGTGAGAAAAAGGTGCAGCCCCAGGGTGAATACAAGAATAAAGACAATGGGCCTGAGTCCTCGAATTAGCATCTTAATGGGCACTTTAGACAGTACTATGGCAAGAGCGGCGAAACCGCCCATGACGAGAAACGCCCAGAAGTTATTGCCCAGGAATAGAACCACCATGAAAACGACCGCAAGGATTATTTTGGCCCGGGGATCCATTGCGTGAACAGGCGATTGGGCCGGGTAATACTGCCCCATTATGACGCCGCCTGACATCATGAGATGGCCCTCCCTCCGCTTTCGCCGAGTTCTCTGGTAATCTCTCCATAGGCTTCTCCTATATCGATGACGTCCAGCCGCACATTCCAGCCCCTTGCGCGCAACCTCTCCATGAGAGACACAACGTCAGGCGGCCTTAGGCCGACCTTCCTGACAAACTCGGTCTGGGAGAATATATCCCTGGGATGTCCGTCAGCAACCAATTTCCCTTTGTCAAGCACCATGAGTCTCTGACAAAGACGCGCCACGTCTTCCATGTTGTGAGATACTAAGATGACCGTCATGCCCCGCTTGTGCATTTCCTGGACACTAGACAACACATCTTCACGGCCCTTTGGATCGAGTCCCGCGGCGGGCTCGTCCAAAACCAGCACTCGCGGTTTCATGGACACAACGCCCGCAATGGCCACTCTCCTTAGCTGTCCCCCGGACAACTCAAAAGGAGACCGCCCCAAGAGGTCCTTTGGGAGTCCTACCATTCTGGCGGCGTCGTCGACCCGCTCGCTGATTTCTGCCGCTGAAAGCCCGAGGTTTTTCGGGCCAAAAGCGATATCTTCTGCCACCGTCTCCTCAAACACTTGTTGTTCTGCAAACTGAAACACTAACCCGACCTTTTGGCGAAGGCTCTTGAGATTGGTGCCTTTCTGCCAGATGTCCACGTCGTCCACGAACACTTGACCAGAAGTGGGTTTCAGAAGGCCGTTCAGGTGCTGTATCAATGTGGACTTGCCCGATCCGGTGGGACCTATGAGTCCCACAAATTCGCCGTCTTCGATCCTAAAAGAGACGCCGGACAAAGCCTTAAACTCCGAAGTGCTTCCGCGGTTATAGATGTGCGTTAGATCTCTGACTTCAATCGGCATAACTCATCCACCAGTTCGTCCACACTCAAGGCATCGGGCCTTATCTCGTAACCTGCCTCGGCTAACATCGCCGCCAGCTTCCCCAAAGGCGGTACATCCAGGCCCAATGACTGAAGCTTCTCTTTCTCCGAAAACACCTCTCCGGGGGGCCCTTGCATGATCACCTTGCCCTGGTCCATCACCACAACCCTATCGGCATACAATGCCTCATCCATGTAGTGAGTGATGTGTATGACGGTCAACCCGTGTTCCTTGTTGAGAGACCTGACTGTCCTCATGACCTCTTGGCGCCCTCTCGGATCCAACATGGCCGTGGGCTCGTCCAGAATGATACACTTGGGCCTCATTGCCATTACTCCGGCTATGGCGACTCTCTGCTTCTGCCCACCCGAAAAGAAGGTGCGGGGCGTGCCTCCGGTAGGAAAACATGTCCACCAGTCTCAGGCTTTCCTCCACGCGCAAGCGTATCTCATCCGGGGCTTATCCCCAAGTTTTCGGGGCCAAAAGCCACATCTTCTTCGACCACGGTAGCGACTATTTGGTTGTCGGGATTCTGAAACACCATGCCTGCGTTTTTCCTTATCTCCCAGGTAAACTTGGGGTCTTTGGTGTTCATCCCGAAAACCACAACGTCGCCTTCATCAGGCCAGAAGAAGCACGTTAAAGTGCTTGGCCAGGGTGGATTTACCGGATCCGTTGGGTCCGATCACTACAAGGAATTCTCCCTGCGCTACCGTGAGATCCACCCCAGCCAGCGCCAGCACACTTTGAGACTCGCCTACCTCGTATCTATGGGAGAGATCCCTGGCTTCAATAGTGCTCTGCATATCAGATTTCTCTTTACTTCTGGGGTCTGATGAGCTCAACAATAGCCATGGGAGAACCGTCTCCCCGTCTCTGGTGCGTCTCGATTATCCTGGTATAGCCTCCAGGGACGGTGAGCATACCTTGGCCCCAGGGTGTCGAAAAGCTTCTTGACCACGTCTTCCTTGGTAAGGTAGGCAAGAGCCCTGCGCCTGGCAGCGAGACTGTCCTCTTTTTGCAAGGCTTATCATCTTCTCTGACAGGGATCTCGCGGCTTTAGCCTTGGTCAGAGTAGTCTCTATGCGTTCATGTTCTAGAAGAGATGTCACTAAGCCGCGCAAGAGCGCTTTGCGCTGCCCGGACGAACGATCAAATCGCGAGTAAGCCAACTAACTTCCACCTCACTCTTCTTCGGGGCGAAATGCCAACCCCAGTTCCGCGAGCCTGTTCCTGACTTCCTCAAGAGATTTCTTGCCCATGTTCCGTACCTTGGAAATCTCCTCTTCGGTCTTGTCCACCAGTTCGCGAACCGTATTGATGCCAGCCCTTTTCAGACAGTTGAAAGACCTGGCCGACAGCTCCAATTCGTCGATCGACATATCCAGTGTCTTCCTCGACTTCGGTCTTCTCAACAATTTCTTCTTCCGAGTCGTCCTGTCGCACGCTGGCCGAAAGGTCTCTGAACAGCTCGAAATGCTGGATCAGGATCTTGGCCGCTTCCTCCAAGGACTCATCGGGCCGAATGCTTCCGTCGGGTCCATATTTCCAAAGTCAGCTTGTCGTAGTCGGTCCTCTGTCCCACACGAGTGGCAATCGATGGTGTAGTTTACTTTGGTCACGGGCGTGAATCGGGAGTCAATCGCTATCACGCCAATGGGCTGGTTAGGCGTCTTGTTAGCCTCAGACGTGACATAACCGTAGCCTTCCTCCACGGTCAGTTCCACAAAGAGCCGTCCGCCTACGTCCAGATCCGCAATGTGGACATCGGGGTTCAACACTTCAAGATCGGGGGTCGGATATTATATCGTGGCGCGGTGACTTCTCCCGGGCCCTCTTTAGCTATCCTTGCCATCTTGGGCCCAGGGACTATGGAGCTTGACGACCAACGTCTTGATGTTGAGTATGATGTCGGTGACATCCTCGCGGAACATTGGGGATAGTTGAGAACTCATGCAATACGCCCTCAATGCTCAGCCTGGTAACGGCAGCCCCGGGGAGTGACGACAGGAGGACTCTCCTGAGGGAATTCCCCCACAGTAACCCACCGTAGCCGCCCTCTAGAGGCTCAACTACGAATCGCCCGTATCGTCTGTCCGGCGAGAGCTCTTCGCACTCCACTCTCGGGTCAATCGAATTAAACACTCTTGTAGATCCCCCTTCAATTCAAGGCTCTACCGGGGTGAACTTACTTAGAATACAGCTCAACGATGAGACGCTCGTCCACGGGAGCGTCGACCTCTTCGCGCTCCGGCATTCTGAGGATGGTGCACTTCCAGTTGTCTGCGTCCAGTTCCATCCACGCAGGGACGTTGTGACCCGCCAAACCCTCTGCCATAGCTTTAAACTTGTCAAGTTTGAGGGCGTGGGGCCTAAGCTTAACCTCATCGCCCGCAGAAGTTAAGAATGACGGAATATCGACCTTGCGACCGTTGACCTCAATGTGGCCGTGCCCTATGATCTGTCGCGCCTCTTTTCGAGAACGAGCGAAACCTGCGCGATAAACCACGTTGTCCAGCCTTCGCTCCAAGAGGCCCATCAATACCTCGCCGGTCACGCCCCTGGTCTTACTGGCCCTAACGAAATAGTTCCGAAACTGTTTTTCGCCAACGCCGTAGAACCGTCTGGCTTTCTGTTTCTCCCTGAGCTGAGTACCATACTCGCTGGGCCGTCTAACCCTGGCATGCATTCCCGGAGGGGTCGGCCTCTTCTCCAAAGTGCACTTGGAGAAGCACTTGTCCCCTTTCAGATAGAGTTTTTGGCTTTCCCTCCTGCATAGCCTGCAGGAAGCATCAGTATACCTTGACAATAGTGTGCCCCCTTAAACCCGACGCCTCTTGGGCGGCCGGCATCCGTTGTGCGGGACAGGAGTGACGTCCTTGATGACAGTAACCTCTAAGCCCGCAGCCTGGAGCGCTCTAATGGCAGCCTCTCTACCCGATCCGGGCCCCTTGACCATGACCTCGACTTCTCTCATGCCCTGGTCTATAGCGACCTTGGCAGCGCTCTCGGCTGCCAGTTGGGCAGCGAAGGGCGTGCTCTTCCTAGACCCCTTGAAGCCTTGCTTACCGGCGGTAGACCACGAAACTGCCCCACCCTGAGTATCGGTAATGCTCACAATGGTGTTGTTAAAAGTCGACCTAATATGGGCGATACCTTTTTCAACAACACGGCGTTCTCTTCTTCTCGTTCTTTCCCTTCTCGCTCTAGCCACGCAGATTGCGCCTCCCTACCGTCACTTCCTTCTGCGAACTCCCACAGTCCTCTTAGGACCTTTCCTGGTGCGCGCGTTGGTCTGGGTCCTCTGACCCCTCACAGGGAGACCCCTGCGATGCCTAAGCCCCCTGTAGGTGCCCAAGTCAATAAGCCGCTTTATGTTGAGTTGGGTCTCGGTGCGGAGATCCCCCTCAACTTTGTAGTTTCTGTCGATGAACTCTCGGATTCGGGCTACTTCCTCTTCTGTGAGGTCCCTTACTCTGGTGTTGGGATTAACGCCTGTGTTCTTGAGAACCTCCTTGGCTCTGAACCGACCAACCCCATAAATGTACGGAAGCGCCGCCTCAACCGTCTTGTCTCGTGGCAAGTCCACTCCGGATATGCGAGCCACTGTCTCACCCCCTGGCTAGCCCTGTTTCTGCTTGTGCTTCGGATTTACGCAAAGAACCATAACTCTCCCATGCCGCCTTATGATGCGGCATTTTTCGCATATCTTCTTAACAGAAGCTCTAACCTTCAACACAGAACCCCCCTCATACAGGAGACACTTCCCCTGCACTCACCGAAAACGCCTTGTTATTCTACCACGGGTAAGATCGTACGGGCTGAGTTCCACAAGCACCCTGTCACCCGACAGAATCTTGATGAAGTTGATCCTCATCTTCCCGGAAACGTGGGCTAGAACTTTGTGCCCTCCCTCGATCTCCACCCGAAACATGGCATTGGGAAGCGGCTCTACGACCTTGCCCTCTACCTCAATGCTGTCGTGCCTCGGCATGCTATTCCCCCTCATACTCTCAAGAAAGTCTGTCCATGCGCTGGAAACTCATACCAGAGTCAAGCACCGGGGCCCTTCGGGAGTGATCGCCACGGTGTGCTCAAAGTGTGCCGATAAAGAACCGTCTCTGGTTACAACCCGCATGTCGGGATAGGTTATTACCTCATAGGTCCCGGCGTTGATCATTGGCTCAATGGCGATAACCATCCCTATCCGAATACGGCGGCCTGTCCCGGGCACGCCAAAGTTGGAGACGCACGGGTCTTCGTGCATCTTTCGTCCTACTCCGTGGCCGGCATAGTCTCTGACCACTGAATACCCGAACATGGCGGCATGACTCTCTATGGCATATCCGATATCTCCCAGGTAGCCGCCTTCCTTAGCCGCGGCTATTCCTTTGGCCAAAGCCTCTTCTGTGCAAGAGATAAGCCTTTGAGCCTCCCTCGACACCCTGCCTACCGCAAAAGTAGCCGCCGTATCCCCCACAAACCCCAAGAACGTGGCGCCCACATCGATGGATATGATGTCGCCTTCTCGCAGAAGGGTTTCGTCGGGAATACCGTGCACCACCGTCTCATTGATGGAGGTGCATATGGACCCAGGAAATCCATTGTACCCCTTGAAAGTCGGAATGGCCCCGTGGCTTCGGATAAACTCCTCAGCTCTCGCATCCAACTCTCCAGTCGTGATTCCGGGCCTAACCAAAGACCCCAAAAACTTGAGGCACAACCCCGCAATGCGTCCCGCTTGAGCCATAGCCTCGATCTCTTTGTCGCTCTTCAAGATCACCATAGTTACATCTCTTCTTGCTTGAATAGACCTTTTTCCGCCAACGCCCGAACTATGTGGTCGGTGACATCCTGGACAGGACGAGAACCCTCAATGTTCACCAAGATACCCTTCTGGGCATAATAATCCACAAGCGGTTTGGTGTGGCGCTCGTATACCGCCAGCCTCTCTTTCACGGTCTCTTCCGTGTCATCTTTACGGGTGGCCAACTGCCCGCCGCAATCGTCGCAAACACCCGGGACTCTGGGAGGATCCGAATGAAGGTTGCAGGGTTTGCCGCAGCGACTGCAAACCCGTCTGGTTCTTGCGCGCTCCAAGATATCCTCTGGGCTTACTTCAAGGTTGATCACTACAGAGAGCGAAACCCCGGAAGATGCCAGCATGCGGTCTAGAGCTTCTGCCTGCGCCAAGTTCCTTGGAAACCCATCCAACACATAGCCCTTTTGCGCTTCGGGTGCGGCAAGCTTCTTCTCCATTATCCTGACAGTAACGTCATCCGGCACCAGTTGGCCTCCAGCCATAAAGCCTTCAACCAGTCGACCAAGGTCGGTGCCTTCTTTGACTTCTTGCCTGAATATGTCGCCGGGCGCCACGTGAAGAAGACCAAACATCCCCGCAAGGGCTTTTGCCTGTGTCCCTTTACCCGAACCCGGGGGCCCCAAAAGCAGGATACGAGCCATTTGTCACACTCCCCTACTTCAAGAAGCCTTGATAGTTTCGCATGACCAGTTGGGCCTCGATCTGCTTCATAGTGTCCAAAGCGACCCCAACCACAATCAAGAGAGCAGTGCCGCCTAGAGCATGGAAACCTGGAAGCCCCGTAAGCTGGATCATAAAGTTGGGCAACACGGCTATCAAAGCTAGGAACAACCCGCCAACCACCGTGATCCTGGTGACTACCCTAGACAACAGATCCGCAGTGGGCTTACCGGGTCTAATGCCCGGAATGAACCCCCCGTACTTCCTCATGTTGTCAGCTATATCAAGCGGGTTGAAAACCATTGACGTATAGAAAAACGTAAACGCAAATATCATGACGGCATACATGGCAGTATACCACGGCTGAGTGTAGTCGAAAACTTCGCCCAGTTTCTTGGCCCAAGGAGCGTCCACGAACGACGCAATTGTGGCGGGAAACGACAACATAGACGAGGCAAAGATGACAGGGATGACGCCTGCCTGGTTGATCCTAATGGGAATGTGGGTGGAATACCCTCCCATCATCTTGCGTCCTACCACCCGTTTGGAATACTGAACCGGCACGCGCCTCTCGCCTTCTGTGATCCAGACGACCAAGAAAATGGTAACCACAGACATCGTCAGAAGCGCCAAGACATTGTACCAGGCGGCTTGCCCGGCTTTGAGGAGGGCATAGATCCTGTAAATTTCGCTGGGGATCTCAGCTATGATGCCGCCGAAGATGAACAGGGAGATCCCGTTACCTATCCCGCGCTCAGTTATGAGCTCGCCCAACCACATGAGGAACGCCGTGCCTGCAACCAGACTCAAAATGGCTTCTGCCGCGACCCAGGCAGAGGTGGAAACCAGGGCGCCACGGGCTCGAATCGCCATCGTCATACCAAACGCTTGTATTAGGCCAAAAATCACCGTAGCGTATCTTGTATAGCTCTGCAGTTTCTTGCGCCCATCTTCATCCTTGGACATCTGTTCCCACTTGGGAATGATCATCTGCAGAAGCTGCATGATGATGGAGCTGGTGATATACGGGTGAATGCTCATGGCAAACACCGAGTAGTTGGACAACGCCCCTCCGGAGAAGAGGTCCATGAAAGCGAACAGCGTTCCCTCTCCGAAAAGCTCGCCCAAGAGATCGGGCACAACCCCAGGAACAGGGATGGCCACCCCGGCTCTAAACACCATCAACATACCCACAGTCAGAAGGATCCGCCTTCTGAGATCAGGTATTCGCCACGCGTTTCTTAGGCTGCCGACCATCTATATCACCTCGGCCTTGCCGCCAGCGGCCTCTATTTTCTCCTTTGCCGATTGTGAGAAGGCATGAGCCTTGACGACAAGGGCTTTATCGAGTTCACCTTCCCCTAGAATTTTGAGACTCTTGGTGTTGCGCCTCATTAGACCCGCCTTTTTGATTTCAATGGGCCCGATTTCGGCGCCCTCATCAAAAACCGCAAGGTCCTGCACATTAACCAGAGCGTAGTCCACTCTAAACTTGTTGTGGAACCCCCGTTTGGGAAGGCGCATGGTGAGTTTCATCTGTCCGCCTTCAAACCCTGGGCCCTTGCCTCCGCCCGATCGCGAGTTCTGGCCCTTGTGTCCACGTCCTGCGGTCTTGCCAAACCCAGACCCTAGACCTTGCCCTTTTCGCCGAGCTTTTTTGACCGAACCTGGAACTGGAGAAAGATCATGCAATTCCATTTGGCGTGACCTCCGATTCCGCATCCTGGCGCGCCTTGAGAGGCTTTCCCCGGAGCTCGGAAATGGTGCTATAGGCTCTAAGTGACTTGAGAGCCTCCATTGCGGCATAGACAACGTTGTATGGGTTCGCCGAACCCAGAGACTTGGCCAAGACATCCTGGATGCCCGCCAACTCCATAATTGGCCTAACGCCGCGACCGGCTATGATGCCCGTACCAGGCGACGCCGGCCGTAAAAGCACCATGCCCGCACCGTGTTCCCCCAAGACCTCGTGGGTAATCGTATTTCCGTGGGTTGGCACCTCGATAAGGTTCTTCTTGGCGTCTTCAATGCCTTTTCTAATGGCATCGGTCAGGTCAAGGGCTTTCCCCAAGCCTGCGCCAACTTTACCTTTGCCGTTTCCCACTACCACAAGGGCCCTAAAACTCCGCCGCCTTCCGCCTTTAACAGTCTTGGATACAGGTCCGACGGAAACAACTTCGTCTCTAAACTCATCTTCAGGACGGTCAGAAGGAGCGCTCCTCCGAACGTTGCCTTCCCGGGCCCTGCCTTTTCCCCGTGGATTGTCCACCCCGTAATCACCCCGCATTTAGAAATCCAAGCCGCCTTCTCGTGCGGCCTCAGCCAAAGCCTTGACTCTACCGTGGTACAGGTAACCGCCTCTATCGAAGACCACCTGTTTCACCCCGTGTTCAAGAGCCCTGGCCGCTATCAGGTTTCCTACTCTCTTTGCAGCCGCCACGTTTCCCCCATACTGCCCAGATTCCCTTATCGCCGGTTCCACCGACGACGCGGACACCAACGTCTTGCCGGCCACATCGTCGATGACCTGAGCGTAGATATGGTTAAGGCTCCTGAATACGCAGAGTCTCGGCCGATCCGGCGTGCCCGAAACCTTCTTGCGCACCCTCAAGTGTCGCTTGACCCTTTTCTCGGCCTTACTCTTTGGAGACATGAAAGGTCCACCCTCTCTCTCTTGTTTCGCCACTACTTGGCAGCCTTGGCGGCCTTGCGTCTAATGACCTCGCCGGCGTACTTGACTCCAGTACCCTGATAGGGTTCGGGCGGTCTCAGCCTTCTGATATCGGCCGCTATCTGGCCAACTACTTCCTTGTCGATACCTTGGATGGTCACTTGGGTCGGTGCGGGCACTTCAATGGTAACATCCTTGGGTGGCTCGATTTCCACAGGCCTTATGAACCCGAGGTTTAGCACCAGCCGATCTCCGTTCTTGCTTGCCCTGTAGCCCATACCTGAGATTTCAAGCCGCTTGGTGTATCCTTCAGTGACTCCGGTCACCATATTAGCGATGAGTGTTCGGGTAAGGCCGTGCATAGACTTGTGAGTCTTGCTGTCGGAAGGCCTTTCCACAGTAACCTCGCCCTCACCAACGTTAACCTTCATGTCCGGATGCAATTTCCTAGTCAGAGTGCCCTTAGGGCCCTTGACCGTGACCTCGCCATCCGCCAAGGTCACACTGACCCCTTGCGGGATCGTGATGGGCTTTACTCCAATTCGAGACACATCAATGACCTCCCGCGGATTCTTACCATACGTAACAGATTACCTCACCGCCAAGGCCAGATGCTCTGGCAGCCTTGTCGGACATGACCCCTTTGGATGTAGAGACAATGGCGATTCCTAACCCGCCCAGGACTCTTGGAATTTCATCCTTGCCGGCATATACCCTCAGGCCGGGCTTGGAGATTTGCTTAATGCCGGTGATGGCCCTGGTCTTGCCCGCTCCATACCTAAGGTGAACCTTGCATTTGGGCACCGGCTTGGAAGGGATCACCTCGAAATCTCTGATATAACCTTCGCTTTTGAGGACATCCAGTATCCTCTCAAGCATTTTGGAGGTGGGAAACTCCAACTTTTCATGCTTGGCCAAACCCGCATTGCGGAGTCTGGTCAGCATATCCCCGATAGGGTCGTGTGTCATAGGTGATTCCCTCCTACCAACTGGCTTTGGTCACGCCAGGAATCTCACCGCGGTGAGCCAAGCGCCTGAAGCAGTGCCTGCAAAGCCCAAACTTCCTCATAAAAGAACGGGAACGGCCGCATATGCTGCAGCGGTTCACTCGCTGAGTCGAGAACTTTGGCTCCTTTTTCGCCTTGTTGATCTTGGCCAAGGTTGCCAAGCTATCTCCCCCCTATTGTCTAAAAGGCATTCCAAGAGCTCTGAGGAGATAAAACCCCTCCTCATCGGTCCTGGCAGTAGTCGTAATGGTAATGTTCATGCCCCTAATCTTGGAGACTTTGTCGTAATCGATCTCAGGGAAGATAATTTGCTCCCTAAGACCCAAAGAGAAGTTGCCCCTACCGTCGAATCCGTCCGGAGAAATCCCTCTAAAGTCTCTCACCCTGGGCAGAACAACGTTAAAGAGTTTTTCGAGGAAATCGTACATTCGATCTCCTCTGAGAGTGACCTTGCAGCCCACATTCATGCCCGCCCTGACCTTAAAAGCGGAAATCGAGCGTTTCGCCTTGGTAATAATGGGCTTCTGCCCGGCTATCTTGGCAAGGTCCGAGACGGCCCCCTCGAGCGCGTCGGCATTCTGTGTGGCTTCCCCGACTCCCATATTGATGACAACCTTCTCGACTCGCGGTACCTGTAGTGTGTTCTTGTACGAGAAAGCCTTCATCATCCCAGGGATGACTTCTCCACGATATCGTTCCTTTAGCGCCACGTCACTCGACCTCACTTGTCAATGGCTTCGCCGCATTTGTGACAAACGCGGACCTTGCCCGTCCCGCTGACTTCGGATCTCAACCGGGTAGGCTTTGAGCATCTAGGACACACCAGCATAACGTTGGAGACATCGATGGGACCTTCGCTCTCTACGATGCCTCCCTGCTGCATCTCCTTGGTGGGTCTCTGGTGCTTCTTGCGCATGTTGACGCCTTCTACAATCACACGACCTTTGGCGGGCATAGCAGTCAGGACCTTACCCTTCTTGCCCCGATACTTGCCGGTGAGCACCAAAACCGTGTCGTCTTTTCGAATGTTCACGAATAACGCACCACCTTTTCCACCCTACAGGACCTCAGGAGCCAGAGAAATTATCTTGGTATACTTCTTCTCTCTCAATTCCCTGGCCACCGGGCCGAAAATTCGGGTCCCCTGGGGTTCGTGCTCGTCCTTAAGGATGACTGCTGCGTTGTCGTCAAACTTGATGTAGGTGCCGTCACGCCTGCGCACATTCTTGGCCATCCTGACTATGACGGCTCTAACAATTTGGCCCTTCTTGACAACGCCTCCGGGAGTGGCCTCCTTTACGCTGGCAACGATAGTATCGCCGAGCCCTGCATAGCGTCTTCTGGCGCCGCCTACAACCCTAATGCACTGGATCTTTCTAGCGCCAGTATTGTCTGCCACGGTGAGCCTGGTTTGAACCTGGATCACTACCGGTCACCTCCGGCGATAGATGCATCGTTGCCGGTTGTGACCACTCTGGCGATGCGCCATCTCTTGTCTCGAGACAAGGGACGCGACTCTACCAGCACAACCGTGTCCCCTATGCGGGTTTGGTTGCCTTCGTCATGAGCCTTGACCCTATGGGTCGAGCGAACTCTCTTCCTGTAAATGGGCGCCATCTTCCAAGACTCAATGGCCACCACGCGGGTTTTGTCCATCTTGTCGCTGACTACAACACCTGTGATTCTCTTGCGCTTTCCCCGTTCCATGTTCAACCCTCCTGGGCGAGCCTTCCGAGTTCTCGCTGGCGCTGAATCGTCTTCACCCTGGCGATCGACCGCTTTACCTCGCGAATTCTGGTAACGTTGTCAAGCTGCCCGGTGGTCATCTGAAAACGCAGGTTGAAGAGTTCGTCTTTCAGATCAGCGAGCTTCTTTTCCAAATCCGCGTCTGCCAGATTCCTAATCTCCTGCGCCTTCATCTTCACTCACCGCCTTCTCCCGTAGCTCTCCCACTGCATCTCGCCGCTTTTGGAACTTCGTCAGAACCGGAAGTTTTGACCCTGCCAGTCGAAGAGCCTCCCGGGCGTCTTCTTCGGCTACTCCGGCTATCTCAAACAAGATTCTGCCGGGTTTCACCACTGCAACCCAGTATTCGGGGTTGCCCTTTCCTCCACCCATTCGAGTCTCCGCAGGCTTCTTCGTTACCGGCTTATCGGGAAATATCCTGATCCAAACCTTCCCGCCTCTCCTGATGTACCTGGTAAGGGCTACACGCGCGGCTTCAATCTGCCTGTCCGTTATCCATCCCGCCTCTAGAGACTGGAGCCCGAAGTCGCCGTAGAATACCTCGTTGCCGCGGGTGGCCTTTCCATCCATCTGTCCCCGGTGGTGTTTGCGCCACTTGAATCTCTTGGGCATCAACATTGTCTACTTCCCTCCCTCGGCCACAGCGGGCCTTTGGGCCCTAGTTGGAAGGATATCGCCTTTGTAGATCCACACTTTGATCCCGATGCGCCCATATGTTGTGTGCGCTTCCGCGAACCCGTAATCTACATCGGCCCTTAGGGTGTGGAGGGGGACTGTACCTTCGCCAGCTCTCTCGCGCCTGGCGATCTCGGCCCCACCTAGACGCCCCGAAACCTTGAGCCTGATACCTTTGGCACCGCCTCTCATAGCCCTGAACATGGCCTGTCTCATTGCCCTTCTGTAGGAAACCCTTCTCTCAATGGACTCGGCAATGTTCTCGGCCACAAGCTGCGCGTCGATCTCAGGCCTCTTAACCTCTACCGCGTGAAGAATGATCCTCTTCTCGGTCTTCTCGGCCAACTCTCTTCGCAAGGCTTCGATTCCGGTGCCGCCCCTTCCGATTACCATACCGGGCTTGGCGGCGTGAACCGTGATCGTGGCCTCCTGGGGCTTTCTCTCTATCTCGACCCTCGAAACCCCGGCAAGAGGCAGTTTCTTCTTGATGTACTCCCTTATCATCTGGTCTTCTTTGAGAAGTTCAGGAAAGTCCTTTCGGGCAAACCAGCGGGAATCCCAATCATAGATGACACCAAGGCGAAATCCTTTCGGATGAACCTTCTGTCCCAAGGTTAGCCCTCCTCTCTTTCTCTAACTACGACCGTAACATGTGACGATCTCTTGAGGATCGAGAATGCCTGGCCTCTTTGGCGAGGATGGTACCTTTTCATTGTCGGGCCCTTATCCACGTAGATCTCCGAAACCAAGAGAGCGTCCTTATCCATCTCTAGGTTGTTCTCAGCGTTGGACGCAGCCGAGTTGATCGCTTTCTCAATCACACGACTGGCCCTCTTGGGCGTATGCTTTAATATGGCCAGCGCTTCCCTAATCGGTTTCCCCCGCACTAGATCTGCAACTATGCGTACCTTTGAAGGGGATATCCTTACATACTTCACTATAGCTTTGGCCTCCAACGGATAACCCCCTTACTTTAGCGCGGTCGAACGCGCAGTGTGCGCTCCGTGGCCTCTAAATGTGCGTGTGGGAGCGAATTCGCCCAATTTATGGCCAACCGCGTCTTCGGTAATATACACAGGGACGTGTTTTCTGCCGTCGTGAACCGCTATGGTGTGCCCCAGCATCTCGGGGACTATGGTGCAGTCTCTAGCCCAAGTCCGGATGACTCTCTTTTCGTTCTTCGAGTTCAGAGCCCGGATTTTTGCCAGAAGCTTCTCGTCTACATAAGGCCCCTTCTTGGATGACCGGCTCACAATCGCCCCCTCCTTCCTTTTTGGTTACTTCCTGCGCTTCACAATCAGTTTGTTAGACGCCTTGTTCTTCTTCCTAGTCCTATGGCCCAAAGTGGGTTTGCCCCAGGGAGTAAGCGGCCCCGGAAGGCCGATAGGCGACTTGCCTTCTCCGCCACCATGGGGGTGATCTTTAGCGTTCATGACAACTCCGCGAACCTTCGGTCTTCGGCCCCTGTGCCGGGTGGCGCCCGCCTTGCCTAGAGAGATGTTCTCGTGTTCGACGTTGCCAACCTGACCAACGGTAGCCCTGCACATCACGGGCACTCTTCTTTGTTCGCCTGAGGCTAGGCGAAGAAGCGCAAACCCGCCTTCTTTTGCCATGAGCTGAACTTCCGCACCTGCCGCTCTTGCCAATTGACCGCCTTTCCCTGGCACAAGCTCGACGTTGTGAACGTGAGTGCCCGTAGGAATGTTGTCAAGAGGTAAAGCATTTCCCACTTTTATGTCGGCATCGGGCCCCGACATGACGAAATCGTCAACTGCCAGACCATCAGGAGCCACAATGTAGCGCTTCTCGCCGTCAGCGTACGCAAGAAGAGCTATCCGGGCAGACCGTCCCGGGTCATACTCTATGGCAGTCACTCTGGCAGGAATGCCGTCTTTGTCCCGCTTAAAATCCACTATCCTGACTATTCTCTTGGAGCCGCCGCCCCTATGACGGACCGCGACCTTCCCGCTGGAGTCTCTTCCCGAAAACTTCTTTTTGGAAAACGTCAGAGATTTCTCCGGCGGTTTCTTGGTTAGGTTCTCGAAAGAAGCGGGAACCGTTCCACGCCTGCCAGGTGACGTTGGCTTTAACTCCTTAACCGGCAACTGCATTCCCTCCTACTTAAGCGCCCTCAAAGAACGGGATTTTCTGGCCAGGCGCCAAAGTCACAATGGCTTTTTTCCAGTTACGGGTACGTCCCCGGCGCATCCCCAGCCTCCGCGGCTTTCCTTTGATGTTCATGGTGTTGACCTTGACTACCCGAACTTTGAAGATCTCCTCTATGGCGTTGTGCACATCTGCCTTTGTGGCCTTGGGATGGACCCTGAAGGAGTACGTCCCCCGTTCCATGGCGGCGTTGGTCTTTTCTGTGATCAGAGGCAGGATAATAATGTCTCTCGCCGTAAGGTTCATGACAAGGCCTCCTCCAGTTTCTTCACCGCATCTTCGGTCATGACAATATGCTTCTTGGCCATGGCCTGGTACGTGCTTATTTCCCTGGATGTGGTGACTTCAACACCGGGAATATTCCGAGACGACAGCACCACGTTGGGTTCATTGTCGCCTGTGACTATGAGGGCGCTCTTCTCTACCCCGAGGCTTGCCAGCAGCCTATAGAGGTCCTTTGTCTTGGGCGCTTCCATAGAAAGCTCCTTTAGAACAATGACTCTCCCGTTCGACGCCTTTGCCGATAGGGCGGAAACCAACGCCAGCCTCTTAACCCGTTTGGGCAAAGCCCAAGTGTAATCACGAGACTGCGGGCCAAAGGCGACGCCGCCGTGCCTCCAGATAGGGGATCTCGTGGACCCTGCCCGAGCTCGCCCAAGTCCCTTCTGACGCCAGGGCTTTCGTCCTCCTCCGGCCACTTGAGATCTGGTCTTCACTGCCACTGTGCCTTGTCTCCTGGCTGCCAGGTGAGCCAAGACAGCAGCTCTGATAACGGCACGATTGGGTTCCTTGCCAAATACCGCATCGGAGAGACCCATCTCACCAAGTCTTTCTCCTTTTGAACTGAAAACCTGTGCTTTGGGCACGAGGATCCCTCCCTTAACCTCGCCTGCTACCTCATCTCGAAGCATCTTTGACCACCACGAGAGATCCCCTTGCGCCCGGCACCGCGCCGTGAACCAAGAGTAAGTTCTTCTCGGGATCCACGCCTACGACCTTGAGTCCTTTTACTGTCACCCGTTCGTCTCCCATGTGGCCAGGCAACTTTCTACCCGGAAACACCCTGGAGGCATCTCTCGCCTGAAGAGAGCCAACGCCCCTGTGGTACTTGGAGCCGTGAGACATGAACGAGCGGTGGAAGTTCCAGCGTTTGATCACGCCGGCGAACCCTTTCCCCCGGGACCTTCCCGTAATGTCCACCACATCGCCAGGTTTGAATAGGTCCACCTTGACCTCGTCTCCAACTTCGAGTTTCTCGTCGGACCCTACCCTTATCTCCTTCAAATGCCGGAGGGGCGCAATACCCTTTTTCTTGAACTGACCCGCAACAGGCTTGGAAACCTTATGTCCTTTGACGAAGCCGAACCCAATCTGCACGCTTTGGTATCCGTCCCTGTCCAAAGTCCTTTTCTCCACCACGGTGCATGGGCCGGCTTCAATGACGGTTACGGGTATGAGTTCCCCTTGTTGATCAAACACCTGGCTCATCCCTATCTTCTTACCGAGGATAGCCTTCATGCCAGGACACCTCCTCCATCAATGAAGCAAGAATCACACGCTCTTGATCTCAATATCTACACCTGCAGGCAGGTCAAGCCTGGTCAAAGCGTCCATAGTCTTTGTTGTCGGTTCCATAATGTCGATGAGGCGCTTGTGAATCCTCATCTCGAACTGCTCCCTAATATCCTTCTCACCGTTTGGTGCCACCAAAATGGTGTAGACGCTCCTCTCGGTGGGAAGCGGGACCGGCCCGGAGATAAGAGCGCCTGTTCTCTTGGCCGTCTCCACGATCCTGCTGGCAGACTGATCCAGCACTTCGTGGTCGAAGGCACGGAGCCGGACGCGAATCTTCTGCCTCCGCAACCTAATCACCCCTCGATCTTGGTTATCACTCCTGAGGCCACAGTCCGTCCGCCTTCGCGAATAGCGAACCTTAGTCCCTCTTCCATGGCGATGGGCTGTATCAGTTCGCCCCTTATCTTCACGTTGTCCCCGGGCATTACCATCTCCACCCCTTCAGGCAGAATCACAGTGCCCGTAACATCGGTGGTCCTGAAATAGAACTGAGGCCTGTATCCTGTGAAGAACGCCGTGTGACGCCCTCCCTCTTCTTTCGATAGAACGTAAATCTGAGCCTCAAACTTGGTGTACGGCTTGATGCTGCCAGGTTTCGCCAATACCTGCCCTCGCTCGATTTCGTTCTTCGCTATCCCTCGAAGCAAGCACCCTACGTTGTCTCCTGCCTCGCCTCGGTCGAGTATCTTCCTGAACATCTCCACTCCTGTCACGACCGTTGACCTCGCTCGGTCCGACAATCCAACAATCTCCACCGTGTCGCCAACCTTGACGACTCCTCGCTCGATCCTTCCCGTAGCAACAGTGCCGCGACCCGTAATTGTGAACACGTCTTCCACCGACAGAAGAAACGGCTTATCGATTGCCCTTTCAGGAGTGGGTATATAATTGTCCACCGCATCCATGAGTTTGAGAATACCGCCGCACCACGGGCATTCAGGATCGCCGCAACCGCACTCCAGAGCCTTGAGCGCGGAGCCCCTCACCATCGGTACATCGTCTCCCGGAAAACTGTACTTGGAAAGAAGATCCCTTACCTCAAGCTCGCTGATCTCCAGCAGCTCTTCGTCGTCCACCAAGTCAACCTTGTTGAGAAACACTACCATCGCCGGAACTCCAACCTGCCTGGCCAATAGAACGTGCTCTCTCGTCTGCGGCATAGTCCCGTCCGCCGCAGATACCACAAGAATGGCTCCGTCCATCTGAGCCGCGCCTGTGATCATGTTCTTGATGTAGTCTGCGTGTCCCGGGCAGTCGACGTGAGCGTAGTGCCTGTTTTCCGTCTCATACTCAACGTGTGAAGCCGAAATGGTGATGCCCCTTGCTTTCTCCTCAGGAGCCTTGTCAATCTTGTCGAATGGAGTGAATTCCGCCCCACCTCTCGCAGCCAATACCTTAGTTATTGCCGCGGTCAGCGTCGTCTTCCCGTGGTCAATATGTCCTATTGTGCCGACGTTAACGTGGGGTTTCGTCCGTTCGAACTTCTTCTTGGCCATTTGTTGCCTTATCCTCCTTTGCTGGTTCAAACAACCAACTAGTGTTTCCTAACCCACAGGCCGCCCGAGATACCGGGCAACTATCTTATCCGCTTCAGCGGGTGGGACCACATCATACCTTCCGAACTGCATAGTATAGGTGCCGCGTCCCTGGGTTCTTGACCTCAGATCAGTAGCGTATCCGAACATAGCTGAGAGTGGCACTTCTCCCGTAATCAGCTGATATGTGTCTCTGTTCTCCATGCCCTGAACTTGACCCCTTCTGCTACTGAGGTCAGCCAAGACATCTCCAAGATAGTCGGGAGGTGTGGCTATCTCCACTTTCATCACGGGCTCCAATAGGACGCTACCGGCCTTAGAAAGAGCATCCTTTGTAGCCATAGAACCTGCGACCTTGAAGGCCAATTCCGATGAGTCAACCTCGTGATAAGAGCCATCCAAAAGGGTGACTTTGATGTCCACCACTGGGTTACCGGCTACCACTCCGGTTTGCAGGGCTTCTTTCACGCCTGATTCCACTGCCGGGATGAGCTCTTGAGGGATGGCCCCGCCCTTAACGGCATCCACAAACACGAACCCAGCTCCCCTGTCTAAAGGCTCAACCCGGATCTTGACGTGCCCATACTGGCCCTTGCCTCCGGTCTGCCGCACGTATCGGCCTTCGCCATCTGCAGCTGCCAATACGCTCTCCCTGTAAGCAACCTGGGGACGACCAACCTTAGCCTTTACTGTAAACTCCCTAAGTAGCCTGTCGGCGATTATCTCCAGGTGCAACTCACCCATGCCCGCAATGATGGTTTGGCCCGTCTCTTCGTCGATCCGATAGGTGAAAGTTGGATCTTCCTCGGCAAGTTTCACCATTGCCAGGGACAATCGGTCCTGATCGGCCCTGGTCTCAGGCTCGATGGCCATGCGGATTACAGGCTCTGGGAACTGGATGCTCTCCAGAACGATCGGATGCTTCTCGTCACAGAGGGTATCTCCCGTAGTAGTGAGCTTCATGGCTACCGTAGCTGCAATATCGCCTGTAACAACCGCTTCCACATCTTCTCGGTGATTGGCGTGCATGAGCAAGAGTCTTTGGATCCGCTCCATCTTTCCTTTAGTGGAGTTGTAAACGTATGACCTCACCTTCAGAGAGCCCGAGTAGACCCTGAAGTATGTCAACTTCCCCACAAATGGGTCGGTTGTGACCTTGAAGGCAAGGGCAGAGAAAGGCTCCTGGTCAGAGACTTGACGCACGAGTTTCTTATCTCCCGATGGGCTCGTGCCTTCAACTGGGGGAATATCCAAAGGCGACGGCAAGAAATCCACGACGCCGTCCAGAACCCTCTGTACTCCCTTATTCCTCAGAGAAGACCCACAAAACACCGGCACAATCTTATTGGCGAGAGTCCCCTTGCGCAAAGCGTTTATTAGGGCCTCCGCCGAGACTTCCTGGCCTCCAACGTAAGCTTCAAGGATAGTGTCATCGAAATCAGAGGCGCTCGAGATAAGTCTCTCGCGGTAGTCGTCCAACACATCGCGCATGCCGTCGGGCAAGGGGCCTTCGTTGACGGTAGTCCCCAGTTCGTCCTCGCCCCAATAGAAAGCCTTCATGTATATGACGTCTATGAATCCCAAGAACTGCTCCTGGGCTCCTATGGGGAGCACCACTACGACCGGGTTTGCGCCCAGTCTGTCTTCTATCATCGCCACCGTGCGGTAGAAGTCGGCTCCAACGGCATCCATCTTGTTGACGTACGCAATCCTGGGGATACTGTACCTATCGGCCTGATGCCAGACCGTTTCCGATTGGGGTTCGACGCCGCCTTTAGCGCAGAAGATGGCTACAGCCCCATCAAGTACCCTCAAACTGCGCTCAACCTCAGCGGTAAAGTCAACGTGTCCTGGAGTGTCTATAATGTTTATCCGACAGTCTCTCCAGTGACATGTGGTAGCGGCAGACGTGATGGTTATTCCTCTCTCTTGTTCTTGCACCATCCAATCCATGGTTGCCGACCCTTCGTCTACCTCACCCATACGATGGACTTTGCCTGTGTAAAACAAGATCCGCTCGGTTGTTGTGGTCTTCCCGGCATCAATGTGAGCCATAATTCCGATATTCCTTATCTTGTCGAGCGGAAAAGTTCGCGGCATCGAATTCCCTCCTTTCTAGGTCAATCCCCAAAGGTCTTGTTTTGTCACCATCTGTAATGGGCGAACGCCCTGTTAGCCTCCGCCATGCGGTGCATTTCTTCTTTTCTCCGGACGCTAGTGCCGGTATTGTTGGCGGCGTCAAGGATCTCTCCTGCGACCTTGCTTTCCATGCCCCGTTCGCTTCTGGCTCTGGCAAAATCGATCAACCAACGGATCGCAAGAGAGAGTCTTCTGTCATTCCTAACCTCAACCGGAACCTGGTAGGTGGCGCCGCCCACGCGGCGAGGACGCACTTCCAAGACTGGCATGGTATTCTTGATGGCCTGATCAACCACTTCCAGAGGATCCTTACCCGTCTTCTCTCGGATGATATCCATGGCACCGTACATTATCCTGCGTGCCACGGCCTTTTCGCCGTCCTGCATTAGTTTGTTGGTGAGGCGGGCCACTAGAACCGAATTGTACCTAGGATCTGGCGTCCACTTTCTTGCCGGTGCTCCAGCTCTTCTCGGCATTAGATCATTCCTCCGAAAGGTTTACTTCTTGGGCTTCTTGGCGCCATACAGTGAACGGCCCTGCTTTCTGTCAGCGACACCTGCCGCATCGAGAGTTCCTCTAACAATATGGTATCTGACGCCCGGAAGATCCCTGACACGTCCGCCACGCACCAAGACCACGGAGTGCTCCTGCAAATTGTGCCCAATTCCAGGAATATACGCGGTGACCTCGATGCCGTTTACCAGACGCACACGAGCGATTTTCCGCAGAGCCGAGTTGGGTTTCTTAGGTTGCGTGGTCCGCACGACAGTGCATACTCCCCGCTTGAAAGGGTTGCCTCTCAAAGCACGGGACTTCGACCTTTCTTCCACCTTATTCCTGCCCTGACGGACCAGCTGGTTAATCGTAGGCAACTCAACACCTCCTATTCACGTGATTATTCTGTGTCATTCCTTTACCTTCTTCGTATCTGCTATTTGCGCTTTGCCACATGTGTCGCGCATCTAATTGCCCAATCCATCTATTGATCTGTCTCCAAAGACTTAAGAACGGCATAGGCCGCGGCACCAACTCGCAAACCACAGGATTTGCCCAGTTCCTCAGTGGTCCCAGAGTACACGACGGGAATCCCCTGTTTCTTACACAGTTCCAATACGCCTCGTACTACACGCTCGTCGGCGTTCTTAGCCACAAACACTTTCTCAACAATACCCGAAGTCAAAGCCCTTTGAACGGCCTTTGCCCCAACCACACGGCTTTGACGAAACCGCTTCCTGGCATCTCTACTCATGGTTGGGTCGAACTCCAACTCCAGTCCCTCCTGCGCCAGCCAAAAAACACGCTTTATGAGTTTAGCACCCAGCCAATTGCGTGTCAATGTATGACTCTTTCAGAAAAACACCCCTATTACAGGGAGTCTCCGACAGACAGGAAACCGTGCACATTTCTCCGGAACGCCAACCGGTCGAATCGCCTATGGGCGGTGGACACGCGGATCCTTGGTCAGCAGTTCGACACCACAGATTCTACCGTTTTCGACGCCCCACACTATAACACCCCCTATGGCCAACACGAGAGCCGACAGGAGAAACGCCGGTCCGACGAAGGTCTCTTCCATCAAGTACAGGGGCGATATGATCTCAGCATTTTCAGATGCGGCGTGAACAAACCGACTTTGAACGCCTATGAGTAACCACGAAAAAGGGCTACTTACACCTAGGGTGAATTCCACTAGGACCGCTCCCAAGAGCGGAAGAAGTATGACGCCGAACTCCGCAGAAAGAATAGTCACGAACTGAAACACCTTTTAGCCGCAATGATAGACGAAAATCCTAGTTCTACGATCGAGCCGAGCCATAATACCACTTTTGGCCGGGGGGTACAATCACGGGGCTTTCCGGTCGGTACGATGTCAACGGCTTAACCGGTAGATGAGGAGACTCAACAGATGCGCGGCAGTGGCATGCCCTCAAACAATCCGAGCCTGCGTACACCCCCGTAACCTGTTTGGAGGAAGACGTCGCCTTTACCTTGACGGACTTCGCCTATCACGGTCCACCCTGAGGGAATCTCTCCCGGACCCACAAAAGCCACAACCCTTCCCTCACACGGAAGGTACAGTGGGTCTACACCCAAGAGGTCTGCAATGTCCCGAGCACTATCCTTCACAGGCACTAGGTCCTCGTGAACCAGGACATCACAACCCGAGGCGACTGCCACTTCTTTCAACACTGACCCCACCCCGCCTCTGGTAGGATCCCGCATCATGGTCACTCTGACGCCGCTCGAAAGCAACGCATCCACATCGTGACCTACGAGGCCGCAGTCTGACGTAAGATCGCCTAGGGGAATGCCCAGCCTATGAGCCAGTATGACCAAGCCGTGCTCGCCTATGGTGCCCGACACAACTACTCTGTCACCGGGAAGCGTCCGTCTACTCATACGTCTATCTAAAGGAAGTATGCCTATACCTGAAGTGTTAATGAACACACCGTCGCCCTTGCCCCTGGGAACCACTTTGGTGTCTCCCGCAACCACCATTATCCCGGCTTTGGCCGCTTCTCGAGCCATAGACCGGGCGATCTTGGCCAAGTCATCCACAAGAGTCCCTTCCTCTATGATGAAGCCGACCGAAAAGAACTTCGGTATCGCACCGGCAACCCACAGATCGTTGGCTGTTCCGCATATGGCCAGTTTTCCTATGTCGCCACCGGGAAAAAACATGGGATCCACCACAAAAGAATCTGTGGTGAACAGCAAATCCCCTTGCTCCACATGCAGACGGGTAGCATCATCCATCTGGGAAAGGAACGGGTTACCCAATTGTGATACGAAGATCTCTCTCACAAGCCTGCCGGTCATGACACCACCATCGCCGTGAGACAAGAGAACTCGTTTGCACTCGGATTCTTGACTCATTGAACCCCTCGCCTCCCAAATTCGTAGTGGGCACGGCACGCCCCTTCAGACGACACCATGCATGGGCCCAAAGGATGAGTTGGTGTGCAAGAACGGCCAAACGACCTGCACTGACCGGGTTTCTTCGCGCCCGTTAGAATGAACTTGCAGTCGCATCCAGGGTGTTGCGCCTGGGGACTCAAGGGAGGAAGATCAAACTTGTGACGAGCATCAAATCTCCGGTATTCTTTGGAAAACGAAAGCCCGCTGGCTGGTAAAGAACCTAATCCTCGCCAAAGACTGTCCGCCTCTTCGAACACTTGGTAGATCCTAGACATTGCCATTTGGTTACCTTCTTCTCGCACAGCCCGGGGGTACATGTTCCGCACAGCAGCTTCACCTGAGGCTAGCATGAGCAGAATCTCTCGCGTGGCCAAGAGGATGTCGCAAGGCTCAAAGCCTGCCACCGCCGACGGCACCTTATGGCGAACCCCCACAAAATCGAAATACCTCCGTCCCGTTATGGCCGAAACATGACCTGGCAGAAGGAGACCGTCTACCCTCAAGTTCCCATCCGAGAGTATGAAATCTAGAGCCCGAGGCATGGTCTTGTGAACACTGTACACAGAGAAATTGCGAATCCCTCGCTCTTGGGCGGCCTGAACTGTGACTGCAGTCAAAGGGGCCGTAGTCTCAAATCCTATTCCCAAGAACACCACCTCTCGGGAAGGATGACTCTCGGCCAAAGAAAGAGCGTCCATGGGACTATAGGTTACTGCCACTTTGGCTCCTTGGGCTCGGGCATGCTCCAGACTTCCGCCGGGAGACGGAACCCGGAGCATGTCACCAAAGGTGGCAACCGTCACATTGGGAGTCTTGGCAAGTCCAAGAATGCCTGCCAGGTCGCTGTCAGAAGTCACGCAGACTGGGCATCCGGGTCCTGAAACGAAATCAATGTGGCCGTCGAGGAGGTCTCTAAGGCCTGAGTAGGATACGGTCCGTGTGTGAGAACCACACACTTCCATGATGGAAGGTGGCCTGCCAAGACGCTCCATCCTCAAGCGCTCGGCCTCTAGTTTTACCGAATCGAGAAGCAACCGAAAGACAGCCTTGTCCCGCGACAGAGCCAAGGCCTCCGGGATGTAACCGGCATTAGTCATGGCCGGGCAATCTCCTTCAGCCCAGAAAACAGCTGGATAGTCTTTTCTGCTTCCCTGTTATCGATCTTTTCAATGATGAAGCCCGCATGCACCAGCACATAATCGCCCTCCCTGACCTCCACAAGATCAGTTCTGGCCAAGACTGTGCCTCCTCCCAAGAATACCTCGGCCCAACCATCGCCCACCGACTTCACTTTCAAAGGCACGGCCACACACACAGAAATCACCCCGCTCTTATAGAACCATAGACGCGCCTACCAGGCTCTGCCCCAAACACAAACCACCGTCGTTGGGAGGCACAAACTTGGACCAAAAAGGCCTGAGTCCAATCTCTTTCATGTACTTGGCAGTCAAACGAAGGAAAAGGGGATTTTGAAACACGCCTCCCGACAGCACCACGGTGTTGACATCCAGTCTCCTACACGCTTCGGCCACATGCCACGTGAGTATCGCGGCCAAACGAGTGTGGAAGTCGTAGGCCGTCTCTGTCACATCCGCCCCCGACAGCATTGACCGGACCACCGGACCTATAAATAATGAAGGGTTAATCTGGACGCAGTCTTCGGATAGGGGCTCGCCGCCCCTCTCCCACCCATCCACTATCGAAGCGAGAGAAGGGTCCATACCGCCTCTCTTCCTGTGCTCCCTCAAGGCCATCTCTCCCAACAAGGACGCGCTCTCCCCGTCGTAGGTGTTCACGAGAGAGATTCCGCACAAAGCTGCCACAGCGTCAAAAAGCCTACCTGTGCTGGATGTGAGGGGATACCCTTCCCAGTCCAGTGCGGGCCACAGGAGAGAAACCTTATGGAAGACCCTGGCAAGAAGAGTCTTCGCCACCTCTATTCCTTGAGATCCCATGGTGGATTTCAAATAGGAGGCGGCCATACGCCAAGGCTCCAAAACGGCCTTTTCTCCGCCCGGCATGGACACATATGCGAGATGGGCCCATCTTTGGAATTTGGAATAGTCCCCGTAAAGGATCTCGCCTCCCCAGATTCGCCCGTCAGTCCCGTAACCGGTGCCATCCAGTATGAGACCAACACATTCGTGGTGCATGCCGTGTTCCGCCATCACAGATGTCATGTGGGCGTGATGATGCTGAACAGTCACCACCTTTGCGTCCGGGAATACCTCCCTGACAGCTTGAGCGGCGAGACACCCTGGGTGGGCATCCAAGGCGATAACCTCGGGCCGGAACCTGCACAATTTGGTGAAGTCCCGCACGGCAAAAAGGTAGCGCTCGATCATAGACTCGTTCCATAAATCGCCAATATGCTGCGACATCCGAACGCGGTTACCTGAGAGCAAGCCGAAGACGTTCTTACCGGTGGCGCCTGCTGCAAATACCGGGACTTTGGAGGTCAAAGGCACAGCCATGTCAGCCGGAACGTAACCTCTAGACCGACGATAGAAAAGCGGCGCGCCGTCAACCACTCTAACCACAGAGTCATCACAGGGTCTGATGATCTGTCTATTGTGAAGCACTAGCCCGTCAGCAACCTTCATCAAAGACTCTCGGGCTTCTCGGTCGGTATAGCAAAGGGGCATGCCCGATAGGTTGCCGCTGGTCATGACCAAAGCCAAAAGCGGCTTGGAGACGCCAAAATCGTGAAACAGGAGAAGATGAAGGGGACTGTAGGGCAACATCACCCCGAGGTGATCCAAGCCGGGAGCGACGTTCTCAGCTACGGGACACCGGGCCTTTTTCTGCAATATGACGATTGGCGCCTGTCTGGATGACAGAAGATCCGCTTCTTGCGAATCCATGTGGAACCATTCTTGGGCCAAAGCCAGATCACGCACCATAATGGCAAACGGCCTGCTCGAACGTCGTTTTCTATTCCTTAGCGCCTGCACGGCTTGGGACGATGTGGCATCGCAAGCCAGGTGAAACCCGCCCACACCTTTTATGGCGAGAGTCTTCCCAAGCAACAATGCCTGTTGGGCCACAATCAGCCACTCATGTCGTCCCGACAGACCGAACTGGACGATGGCCTCTGAAGACGAATCCTCCAGCACCGTCACGGGTGTCGGCCCGCACTCCCAGCAAGCGTTAGGTTCGGCGTGAAACCGCCTGTCCGCAGGGTTCGTGTATTCTTTTTGACAGTCAGGGCACATGGTGAACGACTTCATAGAAGTCACCGCTCGATCGTAAGGAATGTCTTCCAAAACGGTGAACCTAGGACCACAATCAGTGCAGTTGATGAACGGGTACATGTACCGCCTGTCATTGGAGTCGGTCAGCTCTTGTCGACACTTATGGCAAGTCGCTACGTCAGGAGAGATACCCGGCTCGCTTCCGGGAACCTTCTGGCTCTCCACAACTCGAAATCCATTCAAAGGCTCCAAGTTCACTGGAAGAGGGGTGATATCCACATGTCGGATTTCTGCCAAAGGGGGCGCAAGAAGCACGATATTGTCGCTAAACTCCTTGATAGACTGACTGGTGCCTGCGACTTCAATATAAACGTCACCGCCGTCATTGCGGACAAAACCAGAAAGACCCACTTTGTGGGCCTGCGAGCAAATAAACGGCCTAAATCCTACTCCTTGAACTGTGCCTACGATGCGAATTGCGACTCTTGCTTCGGCCGAACCTGGAAGGCTACCACTTCTCAAATACCCCGGGCCTCGATAGCGTGAGGCCATTGGTCCTCCCTATGCTTCATGTTGTCTCCCCCACATGAGGTATTGGCCAATATATGCAAGACGGCCCGCCGGATTTCCTACCGGACCAAATACCGAAGACCTTTAGCACATAACACTCAGCCTTCTAAGACCGACTCACGGCGCTTGGCCAAAGATGACCCAAAGACGGCAACCTTAGGTCCAGTCAGTCATCGTTGAATGCCCCATCGAACATGGCTACCTCTCCTGCAGGCTCCATCTCACCAGTATCAGCGGGCATAACGTCCACCTGGTTATACCTGGCCATCCCTGTCCCTGCGGGAATGAGTTTTCCGATAATCACGTTCTCCTTCAACCCGAGGAGACTGTCCTGTCGGCCCTTAACGGCCGCGTCTGTCAAGACTCTTGTAGTCTCCTGGAAAGAAGCCGCCGACAGGAACGAGTCTGTCGCCAAAGACGCCTTGGTAATGCCCAAGATCACAGGCTTTCCCGTGGCCGGCTCCCCACCTTTTTCGTAAGCTTCGGCGTTGGCATCGGCAAACTCATGAACTCCCACAATGCCTCCGGGCAGAAGATTTGTATCACCAGGTTCATCGACGCGGATTTTCCTAATCATCTGCCTTATGATAGTCTCGATGTGCTTGTCGGCGATGTCGATACCTTGGAGCCTGTAGACCCGCTGCACCTCAGCCAAGAGATACTCCTCTACAGCCCGCACTCCTTTGACTCGCAGAAGATCAGCAGGATATATGGACCCTTCTGTAAGCGGAGTTCCGGCGTCTATCCACTGTCCGGACGTCACCTTTATCAAAGCGCCGAAAGGCACCACAGTCGTGCTGGTTTCACCGTCCGGCGAGGTGATCCGTATCTCCCGCTTCCTGTCGCCTTCTATTATCTCGACATGCCCATCTATCTCGGCGATGGCTGCCTGACCTTTGGGCTTCCGAGCCTCGAACAGCTCCTCTACCCTTGGCAGACCCTGAGTAATGTCTTCTCCCGCGATACCGCCCAGGTGGAAGGTGCGAAGAGTCAGCTGGGTACCGGGCTCTCCAATAGACTGAGCGGCTATGATTCCCACCGCCTCGCCTACCTCCACGGTGTTGCCTGTCGCTAGGTTTCTGCCATAGCATTTGACACACACGCCGTGCCTGGTCTCGCAGTTCAGGACCGAGCGAACCTCAACTTCCTCAATGCCCGCATCGATTATCTGGTCGGCTATTTCTTCGTTTATCATCTCATGGGCAGTGCACAAGACTTCTCCGGTTACGGGATGGAGGACATCGCGAACCGGGTACCGCCCAACTATACGGTCTTTGAGAGGCTCGATGGATTCACCGTCAACTATGATCTCCCTTGCTATCATCCCTTGTTCGGCGCCACAGTCTTCCTCTCTGACAATAACGTCCTGAGCAACGTCAACGAGTCTCCTGGTGAGATATCCAGAGTCAGCCGTGCGCAGGGCTGTATCCACCAAACCCTTTCTCTGTCCGTGAGTCGATGTGAAATACTCCAGAACCGAAAGCCCCTCCCGGTAGTTTGAAAGGACCGGCTGCTCAACCATGCGGCCAGAGGGGTCCACAACGATTCCCCTCATGCCGCCCAACTGGGATATCTGCTGGATGTTGCCTCTAGCGCCTGATTTAACCATGATCATCACGGGGTTTCTACTGTCAAAGGCGTCCTTCATAGCTTCAGTAACCTTGTCGGTAGTGTCGCGCCAAATGGAGATTATCCTGTCGTAACGCTCGTCCGCAGTCAAAAAGCCCATTTGATATTGAGATTCGATCTCGTCCACCTGCTCATGGGCCTTTTCAAGTAGAGCCGGTTTTTCATTGGGCAAGACGATGTCCTCGATTCCAATGGTGGAACCTGCCTTAGTGGAGTAGCGAAACCCCAGTTCTTTAAGGCCATCAAGCATCTTGGCGGTTGTAGCCATACCGTGGAGTTCGATCGATTTAGTGACCAGCCTTCCTAAGATCTTGCGGTCGATCACTTCGTTGTAGAACTCGAAGTCCTCTGGTAGCACTTGGTTGAATATGCACCTGCCCACCGTCGTCTCCGTCTTGGTGCCATCCCTCACGCGAACTATGATTCTCTCATGCAAGCCTATGATCCCCGTATCGTAGGCCATAAGCGCTTCGTCGGCATTGGAAAACACTTTACGGTCTTTGGCGGGCCGGTCGTCCTCATCCATCAACGTAAGGTAGTAGATGCCCAGAACGACGTCCTTCTGAGGCGTTATGGATGGCGTACCATCTTTTGGCAAAAGCAGGTTTTGTGACGACGCCATCAGGATCTTGGCCTCAGCTTGGGCTTCAACTGACAAGGGAACGTGAACCGGCATTTGGTCGCCGTCAAAGTCTGCGTTGTATGGCGGACATACCAATGGGTGAATTTGAATGGCGCGACCTTCCACCAACACGGGCTCAAATGCCTGAATACTGAGCCTGTGCAGGGTAGGTGCGCGGTTTAGGAGCACCAAATGCTCCTTGATTACTTCCTCCAAAACATCCCACACTTCGGGACGAGCCCTCTCTACCAGGCGCCTAGCGCTCTTGATATTGTGAGCATCGCCTTGCTCAACCAGTTTCTTCATGACGAACGGCTTGAAGAGTTCCAACGCCATTTCTTTGGGAAGTCCGCACTGATGGAACTTCAAGTTGGGGCCAACCACAATAACCGAGCGCCCCGAGTAGTCCACGCGCTTCCCGAGAAGGTTCTGGCGAAAACGTCCCTGCTTGCCTTTGAGCATATCCGACAGAGACTTGAGAGACCTCTGACCCGGTCCGGTCACCGGGCGTCCTCTGCGCCCATTATCGATAAGGGCGTCTACCGCCTCTTGCAGCATACGCTTCTCGTTGCGCACTATGATGTCGGGTGCCCCGAGGTCCAAGAGCCTTTTGAGACGGTTGTTTCTATTGATTACGCGCCGGTAGAGATCGTTCAGGTCGGATGTAGCAAAACGTCCGCCGTCCAGCTGCACCATGGGTCTTAGATCGGGCGGGATCACGGGCACAACGTCCAAGATCATCCACTCGGGCCGATTGCCGGATTTCTTGAACCCGTCCACCACGTCCAACCTGCGAATGGCTCGAACTCTCCTTTGCCCGCTCGTGGATTTGGCATCCTGCCTTAGTTCATCGGCCAGCTTGTCGAGGTCAATGCCGGCAAGAAGCTCCTTGACTGCTTCCGCTCCCATACCGGCACGGAACCTGTTGCCGTGTTTCTCCCGAGCTTCCCTGTACTCGGTCTCGGTCAGGACTTGTTTGTAAGAAAGCCCGTCACAGTCTCCCGGATCTGTAACAACGTAGGCAGCGAAATACAATATGCGCTCAAGGACTCGCGGCGACATGTCCAATAGGAGCCCCATTCTAGAAGGGACCCCCTTGAAATACCAAATGTGAGACACGGGGCACGCCAATTCGATGTGTCCCATGCGCTCCCGACGCACTTTGGATTTCGTGACTTCAACACCGCATTTGTCGCAGACTACGCCTTTATATCGTATTCTCTTGTATTTTCCGCAATAGCACTCCCAGTCTTTCGTGGGCCCGAAGATCCTCTCGCAAAAGAGGCCATCCCTCTCAGGCTTCAAGGTCCTGTAGTTCAAGGTCTCCGGCTTCTTGACCTCGCCTCGCGACCACTCCCGGACCTTCTCGGGTGATGCCAAAGAAATCTGTATAGATGAAAAGTTGTTGACGTCCAACCCCTTACATCCCCCTCGCAGCCTTATCTTTTGGGCTCATCCTCATCATCGTCTGCTAGGAAAGCCTCCCCAGCGGAACGGTCCTCGTCTTCCGGCTCGAGGTCACTGAGGGACCGAACTCTGTGAAAGCGGTCAAAATCCTCGGCGACTCTCGGTCTCTTTCTGGCCCGAGTTCTAGTAGACCCTGACGCTCGCCGCTTCCTCTTGGAGACGGTCTCTTCTTCCTCGATCAAAGGTTCTTCCACAGGCACACTGAGATCCTTAAACAAGTCTTCGAGACTCAATGTGTCTCTCACCTCAACGTGGGTATCTTGGTCTCTCTCTGCAGGAGGCAGAATATCCTCGGCAATGTCTCCTGGCATAGCCTCTTCCTCTGCTTCCGCTATGCGGGAGTCTTCCTCTTCGTCTTCCTGGGACGAATCTTCGGCGAGTTCGATATCGTCACCCGCGGAAACCTCTCCGAAGCCGGCGATTTCCTCTTCTTGTTCGTCTTCTTGGTCTTCCTGGTCCTCGTCAAGGGAACGCTCGGAAGGAGCTTCATACCTTCTAGTGCGCCTGAGCATCCTGGACTCGCTTTCTGGAATGAACTCGAACTCCTGGGAAGGCTCCTGAATCTCATCGTCCAGTTCCTTAATCTCGATCTCTTGGCCCTCTTCGTTAAGGACTTTCACGTCCAGAGAGAGACTCTGCAGTTCCTTAAGCAGAACCTTGAAAGACTCAGGCACTCCCGGTTCGGGAATATTCTGCCCCTTGACGATCGCCTCATAGGTTCTCACGCGACCGGTGACGTCGTCGGATTTGACAGTGAGCATTTCCTGAAGCGTATACGCTGCGCCGTAAGCCTCCAGGGCCCAGACTTCCATCTCACCGAATCTCTGTCCGCCCATCTGGGCTTTCCCGCCCAGAGGTTGCTGGGTGACCAGAGAATAAGGCCCCGTGGACCTAGCATGGACTTTGTCGTCAACCAAGTGCAAGAGCTTTAGCATGTAGACGATTCCTACAGTCACAGGGTTGTCGAAGTACTCACCTGTTCGCCCATCACGAAGCCATATCTTCCCATTAGCGGGAAGACCGGCTTTCTCCAGGAGTTCCTTAATCTCTTCCTCGGTTATCCCGTCAAATACCGGGGTAGCGATGTGCAATCCCAAAGCCCGTGCTGCCCAGCCCAGGTGACATTCGAGTATCTGGCCCAGGTTGAGCCTGGATGGCACTCCAAGAGGTGTCAGAACGATCTGAACAGGCCTACCGTCCGGTAGAAACGGCATGTCTTCAGGAGGCAGGATCTTGGCTACAACACCTTTGTTGCCGTGGCGCCCTGCCATTTTGTCGCCTTCCGAAATCTTTCGCTTTTGTGCCACGTACACCCGAACCAACTGGTTGACTCCGGGAGGTAGTTCGTCTCCTGCATCGCGGGTAAACACCTTCACGTCTACCACCATGCCGCTTTCGCCGTGAGGCATCTTGAGCGAGTTGTCTCGCACTTCCCGGGCCTTTTCGCCGAAAATCGCCCTAAGAAGACGCTCTTCGGCGGTAAGCTCGGTCTCTCCTTTGGGCGTCACTTTGCCTACCAGGATATCTCCGGACCTTACCTCGGCGCCAATGCGGATGACTCCCCGATCGTCGAGGTCCTTTAACTGGTCCTCGCCCACGTTGGGAATGTCTTTGGTTATCTCTTCAGGCCCGAGCCTGGTATCCCGGGCATCGGCCTCGTACTCTTCAATATGAATAGATGTGTAAGTGTCGTCTTCCACCAGTTCCCTGGAGATGAGGATAGCGTCTTCGTAGTTGTACCCTTGCCACGGCATGTATGCCACCAGTACGTTCCTGCCCAAAGCCAGCTCGCCGCCTGACGCGGATGGTCCGTCGGCCACGACTTCGCCTTCTTCAACTATCTGGCCTTTGGTTACTATGGGTTTCTGGTTGAAGCACGTACCGTGGTTGGACCTAGTGAATTTAGTCATGACATAGCGGTCTTCTTCACCGCTGTCGGTCTGAATCACCACTTCATCTGCAGAAACAGATTTGACCCTGCCTGCCCTCTTGGCGAGAACTACCGCTCCCGAGTCTACTGCGGTCCTAAACTCGAGGCCAGTCCCCACTAGAGGTGCCTCGGTCTTGATCAACGGCACCGCCTGTCGCTGCATGTTTGAGCCCATAAGAGCCCGGCTGCCTTCATCGTGCTCCAGGAACGGGATTAAAGAAGTGGCAACCGAAAACACCTGCTTGGGCGAGACATCCATGTAGTCGACTTTGTTGGGCGGTACTTCTATCACATCATCCCGGTACCGGCACATGACTCCAGCGTCCAAGAACTTGCCGTCCTCACTTATTCTGGAGTTGGCCTGAGCCACAACGGCATCATCTTCCTCGTCAGCCGTGAGGTACTCCACTTCGTTGGTGACTTGCCCCTTTTCCTTGTCTACTTTGCGATAGGGGGTCTCCACGAAACCCAGGCGATTGACTCGAGCGAAACAAGTCAAAGACCCAGTGAGCCCTATATTGGGACCTTCCGGGGTCTCAATGGGGCACATGCGCCCGTAGTGAGAGTGGTGGACGTCGCGTACTTCGAATCCCGCCCTGTCTCTCGTCAGGCCGCCCGGTCCTAAGGCTGAAAGCCTTCTCTTCGCCGTAAGCTCGGTAAGCGGGTTGGTCTGCTCCATGAACTGGGAAAGCTGACTTGACCCGAAGAATTCCTTGATTGCGCCCACCACCGGCCTTACGTTGATGAGTGCCTGGGGAGTGATGATATCAATGTCCTGAATGGTCATTCTCTCTCGAACTACCCGCTCCATCCTGGTGAGTCCGACTCGGAACTGATTCTGGAGAAGCTCCCCTACGCATCTGACTCTGCGGTTTCCCAAGTGGTCAATATCGTCTATAGTGCCAACGCCCTTGAACAGCCCAAAGAAGTAGTTGACTGCGGCAACTATGTCTTCGCGAGTCAGAGTCTTCTGCTCAGCCATCTCTTCTTGGTCACGTTCAAATCTTCCGTTGCCTACAACGTGAACCACCTGACCGTCCTGCGTGGTCACATCGATCACATTGACTCTGTACTTTTCGGTAAGGTCTCTTGCAATGTCACGGGTGATGTAGGTTCCGGCCTTCAAGACGAGGTGGCCCGTTATCGGATCAAGCACGTCCACAGTTGCCGTGGTGTTTGCGACCCTTCGGCGCAACGTGAACTTCTTGTTCAGGCGATAGCGTCCCACGGTGGCTAGATCGTATCGCCTGGGCTCAAAAAACAAAGACTCGAAAAGGTTTCGAGCGCTTTCCACGGTGGGCGGCTCGCCCGGCCGCAGACGCTTGTATATCTCCACTAGTGCTTCATCTCGCGTCTTAGTGGAGTCTTTGTCTAGTGTATGGCGAATGGGAACGCTATCACCCATGGCCTCCAAAATCGACGCATCGCTCTCTAGGCCAATGGCCCGGAGAAGTACGGTAAGAGGCAGTTTTCTGGTGCGGTCAACTCGTACCCAGCAAATGTCGTTGGAGTCAGACTCTATCTCCAACCAAGCGCCCCTGTTGGGAATCAAGGTTGCAAAAAATAGCTTTTTGCCGTTAGGATCGTCCTCGTACGAATAGTAGGCCCCTGGAGACCTGACCAGCTGGCTCACTATGACTCTTTCAGCGCCGTTTATTATGAAAGTACCGGCGTCAGTCATGAGGGGAAAGTCGCCCATGAAGACTTCCTGCTCCTTGACCTCGCCCGTCTGCTGGTTTACAAGCCTAACTCTGACCTTCAGCGGGGCCGAATAGGTGACGTCCCTCTCTTTGCACTCTTTGACACTGTACTTTGGCTCCCCTAGGTTGTAATCTATGAACTCTAGCACTAAGTTTTCGGTGAAGTCCTTGATGGGAGAGATGTCTCTGAATACCTCTCGAAGCCCCTCCTCCAAGAACCATTGATAAGACTCCATCTGCACAGCTATCATGTTGGGAATCTCAAGGATCTCGCGAATGCGTCCGTAGTTCAGCCGCTCACGCTTGCCTACCTTGATAGGATAGGCCATGGATTTCACTCCTTAGGGGGTAATTTGCCGCCTGTGCGCTCATGAAGACAAAAATGGGATTACCATCACTTCCTTATTCTGCCCGAAGTTCCGTCAACCAATTCCGGCGCGGCGGGAAAAGACATGGATACAAAATACAATGCTACCACGCCTGTTGGAATTAGTCAACAGGCGTGGTCATACTTCCGCATACCGACGGAAGATGCTCACCGTATATCAGGGTCACCCGCTAGTCGTAGCTCTGAGAGCACCCTCGATATTTCGTTCCTTTCCCGTTCCGTGGGCGGGCACAAGGGAAGTCTAAAACCACCCACTGGAACTCCACAGATCTCCAGGGCGATCTTTACGGGCACCGGGTTGGAGGTAATGAACAACACCTTGAAGAGTTCATAAAGCCTAAGGTGTAACGCTCTGGCCGTTTCGATGTCGCCCTTATGGAAAGAGTATATCATACTCTTGAGATCGTGGGCCACTAAGTGGGCCGCTACGGAAACCACGCCTGACCCGCCAACTGAAAGAATGGGCAGCGTGAGGCTATCATCGCCCGAGTAGACATAAAAGCGCTGCGGGCAATTGGCAAGGATGTAGGAAGACTGGTCTATGTTGCCCGAGGCCTCTTTGATGGCGACTATATTCTGTATTTCGGCCAGCCTTAGAACTGTCTCAGGTAAGAGATTCACGCCTGTCCGAGACGGCACGTTGTAGAGCATAACCGGGAGCGAGGTCTCGCTTGCCACAGCTCTCATGTGAGCATATAGACCTTCCTGGCTAGGCTTGTTGTAGTAGGGGGTAACAGCCAGTATTCCGTCTGCGCCTGTGGCCTCGGCGAGCTTCGTCAAGGAGACGCTCTCCTTTGTGTTGTACCCGCTAGTGCCGGCCCAGACCAGAGTCTCCGGGCTTAAAGACTCCCTTACCGTTGCCAAGAGTCTCAGTTTTTCTTCTTTTGTCAGAGTAGGAGACTCACCCGTCGTACCAGAAACTAAAACTCCGTCTACGCCTTGGGATACCAGCTTTTGGGCCAATTTGGCCGCCTTCTCGTAGTCGACGCTGCCGTCCTGATTGAACGGAGTGACAAGGGCAACGATCAGACTGCCCCACGGCGATTCTCTCACCAAAGATACCTCCTCTTTGTTATCTAGAGACCGAACGCATCGTGTATGGCATTGACCGCCCTAAACAGACAATCGCCATCGATTAGGCACGACAAGGTGATGTTAGAGTCGGCTGACGCATAGACGGGTATCTTCTCTTCCCACAAAGCCGATATGACCTTCTCCATTACCCCAGGCTTGCCGTGCATTCCATAGCCGACTGCGGTTACCTTGGCCATCTTCCTGCGGACATCCAGAGACAGATCTAATGGTTTCAACAGACTAAGGGTTTCCTCTTCAACTTCACAGGGGATTACTACCGAGAGTCTGTCTAGAAACATGTTTATGAGATCAAGTGACACGCCCCTAAGAAGACGGAAGACTCGAGACGCGGTTTCCATCTCTTGCCCCTGAGGAAGGTGCACTAGGATCTGTACCAGATCCGCCCGGTAGGTAATCCCGGTTACCGGCCTGTCGTTTTCTCGATAGCGCCAAGGATCGATCTGCTTCTCCCCTCCGGCTACCAGGGTTTTCTTGCTGTCCTTCTCCAAAGAGCGAACCCATACTGGAGTTTTGGCTCTGTGGGCGATTTCCACCGCCCGCGGATGTATTATTTTAGCCCCTTCCCAGGCCATCTGAGTGACTTCATCGTAAGTCGCCAGGGGTATAGTCTTAGCATTCTTGACTACTCTGGGGTCTGCGGTCATTATCCCTTCAACATCGGTATATATCTCGACGTAGTCCGCGTCTAGGGCGGCCCCCAAGACTGCGGCAGTTGTATCGCTCCCACCTCTGCCCAAAGTGGTTATGTCCCCGGACGGAGCCCTGCCCTGGAAACCCGCCACCACAACGACCTTTCCTTCATCCAAGTGCCGCCTTACGTGGGTAGCATCAACGGAGGTTATCCCGGCTTCACCAAAGTTCGTGTCCGTAATAATCCCTGCTTGCCCCCCGGAAAGCGCCATCGCGGGAATACCTCGAGACTGTAGTTCCTGGACCATGAGAACCGCCGATATGATCTCACCGCATGACACAAGTAGGTCAAGCTCTCTTGGAGCCACTGCTTTGTGCAGGCCTTTAGCCATGCCTATCAGCGTATCTGTGGCGTAAGGCTCCCCGGTGCGGCCCATGGCCGAGACCACAGCCAGCACTTTGTATCCTTTATTGAGGGTCTCTCGAATTCTCTCGCAGGCCATGTCCCTCCTGGCCGGCGTCTGGAGACACGTGCCACCAAACTTCAGAACCACTACCAACGGCTTCACCTCCCCATCCCTAGACCCAAAAAGACGCGATCAGGTGCCCATCTTTGCCTGTTTTTCTTACTGAAGCAAGAGTCTCACTATATTACAGGCGTTGGTCGCCGCCCCGCGAAGCAGGTTATCGGCGACTACCCATAATAGAAGCCCCGTCCCATCTTCTCGGGAAAGATCTTGGCGAATGCGACCGACGTACACCTCGTGCCTACCCTCGACCATACACGGCATGGGGTACTCCTGATTCCGGAAATCGTCCATAACCACGATTCCAGGAGATTCCGAAAGAAGAGTACGGACATCATCAAGATCTACGGGGTTTTCTGTCTCAACGAGGCAGTCTTCCGAGTGACCCACAAAGACAGGTACTCTAGCACAGGTGCACGAAATGGCTAGTTCGGGTAACCCCAATATCTTGCGGGTTTCTTGTACCATTTTCATCTCTTCTTTAGTGTACCCGTCGGGCAAAAACGAGTCTACCTGCGGGATTACGTTAAAGGCTATCTCATGAGGGAATTCACCGTGAGGTGATTGGGAGTTCGGAATCTTCGCCGATTTTCCGGCGCATAGTCTTTGGAAGGTGTCCTCTTCTAACTGACGGACCGCCCTGTAGCCTACTCCCGAGACTGACTGATAGGTGGCCACGTGGACTCTCTTGAGGCCGTACTTGTCATGGAGCGGTTTTAGAACCATGACCAGCTGAATGGTGGAACAGTTCGGTCCGGCTATGAGTCCTTTGTGGCCTTCGAGAGCATGGGGATTGACCTCGGGCACTACCAAAGGTACTTCTTCGTCCATTCGGTAGAAGCTTGATGTATCCACTACGATGGGGCCGCCTCTAAGCGTCTCAACCAGTTCCCCAGATACTGTCGTGGGAGTACACAGCACCACAATGTCTACGGCGCGAAGCCTTTCTATTGAGTTTGTCTCCACCCGCAACGATTTGCCTCGAAACGGTACTTGAGTTCCGACAGACTTCTCCTTGCCAGTGAGCACGAGGTCGAGTTCGGGAATATCGGATGCTTCAAAGCACGCAACCAGCTTAGAGCCTACAAGCCCTCCTGCTCCTACTATTGCCACTTTAGGCAAATCAGTTAGCCCCCCTAACCAACACTCATCTTTTCACCAGGCTGCCCACCCTATGGAGCCGGCGGTGGTTACAAAATAGACCCATCGGGAGTTAGCCCAACAGCATCCCCAGTATATGCTCGGGGGCTCTCAGGTGGCGCAAACCGCAGAAGCAAAGGCCCGCCCCGGGCCCAAATGCTGGAGGGAACCGGGAGCGGACCCCATATTGCTACTTAACCTCGACCGAAGCCCCAGCCTTCTCGAGAGCTTCCTTTGCCTTGGTGGCCTCTTCCTTGGAGACCCTCTCCTTGATAGCCTTTGGCGCAGCCTCGACCATTTCCTTGGCTTCTTTCAGCCCAAGTCCGGTAAGCTCACGGACGGTCTTGATAACTGCAACTCTGTTGGCCCCGGCTCCAGTTAAGATCACGTCAAACTCAGTCTTCTCTTCCTCGGGAGCCTTCTGAGCTTCGGCGGCAGTGGCAGGAGCAGCGGCCACAACCGGCGCAGCCGCCGAAACGCCAAACTCGTCTTCAAACTTCTTGACGAGTTCTGCCAGTTCGACGACGGTCATGCCTTTGACCAGTTCAAGAACTTCATCGATCTTAGACACTCTTGATAACCTCCAATTTCGGGTTGGGATTTAGGATTCGGACCAAACTTGCACCTACGCACCCGCTTCGGCCCTTTTTGCTCTTAGGGCATCTACGGCTCTGGCGAAACCGCTTAAGGTCGCGCCCAATACGCTTACCATCCCTGCTATGGGACTCTTCAGACCACCGGCTACTCGCGCCAGAAGCTCCTGTCTGGATGGCAAAGTAGCCAAATAGGCGACTCTATTTGCGTCCATGAACTCGCCTTCCAAGACGCCGCCTTTTAGGGTCAGTGCCGGGACTTCCCGAGCAAACGTGTTGATCACCCTTGCGGGAGCCACGGGATCCTCGGACGACGCGGCCATGGCAGTAGTGCCTTGAAACACGTCATCCAGCCCTTGCCACCCTAGTTCATCCACTGCCCGTCTGGCAATGGTGTTCTTGATCACCTTGTACTCCACTCCGGCCTCACGGCACATTCTCCGGAGCCTGGTGTCATCCAGTACCGACAAACCTTTGAAGCCAACAAACACCACGCTCTTGGCCTCGGTCATTTTGTTCTTCAAAGACGCCTGTACCTTGGCCTTCTCCAATCTCTGCTTACTCTCCAACATTGTCCCCCCCTTTATTGGGTCCTGGCTGACTCATGATAATAGGAAAGGGCCCCGCGAAGCAGGGCCCCATTGCGTCATAACTAACCTGTAATGGGCCTAACCTCGGCGGGCGGTTCCGGCTCTCCGAGCACGGAACCTTTACGTCTTCCGACACCTGCTGTCTGCGGTCAGAAAAGACCCGTATTTTGTTTTTGTCTTACTGCTATGCTCCGGGCCTGGTTACTCTGGCTACGTTCAAAGGTATTCCGGGCCCCATAGTAGTCGAAAGCGTGACGCCCCTCACGTACTGCCCCCTAGCGGCAGCGGGCTTGGCTTTCAGGATGGCATCCATGAAAGCATAGAAATTCTCTTCCAACTTTTCGCCGCCAAAAGACACCTTCCCCAAGCGCGCATGGACCAAGCCGTTCCTTTCTGTGCGGTACTCCACCTTGCCTTGCTTGATCTCTCTAACCGCATTGACAATGTCGTTGGTGACAGTACCTGTCCTGGGGTTGGGCATGAGCCCTCTAGGTCCTAGGATGCGTCCGAGTCGTCCCACAATGCTCATCATATCGGGCGTAGCCACGGCCCTGTCAAACCCAAGCCATCCACCTTGGATCCTCTCGGCAAGGTCTTCTGCACCCACAAAATCGGCCCCAGCATCCTTGGCTTCCTTAGCTTTATCGCCTCTGGCGAACACCAAGACTTTTGCTTCCTGCCCGGTACCGTTAGGAAGGACGACCGCACCGCGAACCATCTGGTCGGCGTGGCGAGGGTCAACTCCTAATCTGACAGCTACTTCCACTGTCTCGTCGAACTTCGCGGATGAGAGCTTGCACAGAAGGTCGAGCGCTTCTCGAGGTTCATAGGCTTTTCCGACTTCGATCTCTTTAACGACTTCGGCGTACTTCTTGCCTTTCTTGGGCAACTTCATAACCTCCTTGTGGTATTAGCGAGCGAGCGAATTGCGCAAGCCCTCCCACTTGTCTCAAAGACTCTCAGAAACCTGAACCGCTCTAATTAGCCTTAACCCACTACCTCGATCCCCATGCTTCGCGCTGTGCCTTCGATCATCCGCATGGCAGATTCGATTGAACTTGCGTTCAGGTCTTTCATCTTGGTTTCAGCGATCTCTTTGATCTGGTCACGTGTGACTTTGCCGACCTTCTTCTTATTGGGCTCCCCTGAAGCCAGCTCAATACCGGCGGCCTTCTTGAGCAGATAGGAGGCCGGAGATGTCCTGGTCACGAAGGCGAAACTGCGGTCTTCGTAAATAGTTACCACGACCGGGACCATGGTTCCCACGAGATTCGATGTCCGATCGTTGAACTGTCTCACAAACAAGGGCATGTTGACTTGATGGGGAGCAAGTGCAGGACCAACCGGGGGTGCCGGTGTTGCCTTTCCGCCCTCAAGTCTGAATTTGACTACAGCCTTAACCTTTTTTGCCATGGCGTCTCGCTCACACTTCCTCTACCTGGTTGAAATCGAGCTCCACAGGAGTCTCGCGACCAAAGATCGAAAGCAGCATTCGGAGCTTACCCCTATCGATCATCACATCCTGCACAAGACCCATCATTCCTTGGAAGGGACCGGATTTTACCCGCAGAGTCTGCCCAGGAACAAAATGCACCCTAACTCTGGGTTGTCCTTCACCGCTTGCGCGTTTCAGGATGCTCTCAATCTCTTCCTTTTCTAAAGGTATTGGTCTTGACCCAGGTCCGACGAAGCCGGTTACGCCAGGAGTATTGCGAACTACATACCAGGAGTCGTCGCTGAGGATCATGTTCACCACGACATAGCCCGGAAACACTTTCCTCCTGACAATCTTCTTCTTTCCGTCCTTATACTCGACTTCCTCTTCCTCAGGTACAATGACCTTGAATATCTTTTCTTTCATGTTCATGTTGTCCACACGCTTCTCCAGGTTGGCTTTGACCTTGTTCTCGTAACCTGAGTATGTGTGAACGACGAACCATTGGGCTTGTGATTCTAGGGATTCTGCCCGTGTGCTCATGAAATAAGGACCCCCTATATTTCTCCCGGGTCCCGGTTCCTCTCTCCTTACTTCTTACCTTATCTTTTGAGTACCAGTCCAACCAGGAGGGACATCACGACGTCTGTTCCCCACAATACGGCGCCTACCCCGGCAATCATGGCCAAAGTAATCAGGGCAAAAACCCGTACCTGACCAAATGAGGGCCAGATGACTTTCTTGAGTTCGGCACGAGTCTCTCGAAGCAAGTTCGAAAGGCTTTTCCCTACCCGTCGTATCCATTTGAGGATTTTCATAGTCGTTTCTCACCTAATTGTAGAGATTAGTGGCAGGCCCGGAGGGATTTGAACCCCCATCCATCGGATTTGGAGTCCGCCGCTCTACCTATTGGAGCTACGGGCCTGCGTTACCCATCCCTTCTGCACTACTCATACGTAGTCTGGTTACCTGGTTTCCCTATGAACCGTGTGAGTGCGACAGAACCTGCAATACTTCTTCAACTCAAGTCGTCCGGAATGGGACTTCTTGTTCTTGCTAGTTGTATAGTTGCGTTGCTTGCATTGCTCGCAAGCAAGCGTAATTGTCTCAGTTGGGCCTTTTGCCACGCCTAGTTCGCCTCCCACTCCGGAAAATCACTAACCGAGTGTAGCACAGCCCTTTATCCTGTGTCAATCAAGTGTACTTGGCGCCCGGGAGTCCGGTTACTCCAAGATCTTGGTTATCACTCCTGAGGCCACAGTCCGTCCGCCTTCGCGAATAGCGAACCTTAGTCCCTCTTCCATGGCGATGGGCTGTATCAGTTCGCCCCTTATCTTCACGTTGTCCCCGGGCATTACCATCTCCACCCCTTCAGGCAGAATCACAGTGCCCGTAACATCGGTGGTCCTGAAATAGAACTGAGGCCTGTATCCTGTGAAGAACGCCGTGTGACGCCCTCCCTCTTCTTTCGATAGAACGTAAATCTGAGCCTCAAACTTGGTGTACGGCTTGATGCTGCCAGGTTTCGCCAATACCTGCCCTCGCTCGATTTCGTTCTTCGCTATCCCTCGAAGCAAGCACCCTACGTTGTCTCCTGCCTCGCCTCGGTCGAGTATCTTCCTGAACATCTCCACTCCTGTCACGACCGTTGACCTCGCTCGGTCCGACAATCCAACAATCTCCACCGTGTCGCCAACCTTGACGACTCCTCGCTCGATCCTTCCCGTAGCAACAGTGCCGCGACCCGTAATTGTGAACACGTCTTCCACCGACAGAAGAAACGGCTTATCGATTGCCCTTTCAGGAGTGGGTATATAATTGTCCACCGCATCCATGAGTTTGAGAATACCGCCGCACCACGGGCATTCAGGATCGCCGCAACCGCACTCCAGAGCCTTGAGCGCGGAGCCCCTCACCATCGGTACATCGTCTCCCGGAAAACTGTACTTGGAAAGAAGATCCCTTACCTCAAGCTCGCTGATCTCCAGCAGCTCTTCGTCGTCCACCAAGTCAACCTTGTTGAGAAACACTACCATCGCCGGAACTCCAACCTGCCTGGCCAATAGAACGTGCTCTCTCGTCTGCGGCATAGTCCCGTCCGCCGCAGATACCACAAGAATGGCTCCGTCCATCTGAGCCGCGCCTGTGATCATGTTCTTGATGTAGTCTGCGTGTCCCGGGCAGTCGACGTGAGCGTAGTGCCTGTTTTCCGTCTCATACTCAACGTGTGAAGCCGAAATGGTGATGCCCCTTGCTTTCTCCTCAGGAGCCTTGTCAATCTTGTCGAATGGAGTGAATTCCGCCCCACCTCTCGCAGCCAATACCTTAGTTATTGCCGCGGTCAGCGTCGTCTTCCCGTGGTCAATATGTCCTATTGTGCCGACGTTAACGTGGGGTTTCGTCCGTTCGAACTTCTTCTTGGCCACGTGTTATTCTCCTCGCTTTCCTTCGAATGGCCACTATTCTTGCACGCATGCCAGTTCATCACGGTCTCGCCTTGACTAGACAAGGCTTCGTTCTACATTTTCTTCTATCAGGATTTTCCTTATGATGCAATACTTCATGGGGAGCCAACGAACGAAATGAAAATGGAGCTCACAATCGGAATCGAACCGATGACCTCATCCTTACCAAGGATGCGCTCTGCCGACTGAGCTATGTGAGCACCACAAAACAATCGATGGTTGCGGGGGTAGGATTTGAACCTACGACCTCCGGGTTATGAGCCCGACGAGCTACCTGACTGCTCCACCCCGCGACGCTATTGGACTTTCAAAACGCCTGGTGGAGAGGGCTGGATTCGAACCAGCGAAGGCGTCAGCCAGCAGATTTACAGTCTGTCCCCTTTGGCCACTTGGGTACCTCTCCACATGTACTTGTCATCTTACTATCTTGGGCCTCGCCGCGCAACCACTTTTCTGATGGCGATGGTCGCCGGCGACAGAGTTTATTATACCTGCTCACCAGGGGTAATGCAATCACCTAAAAAATGGGTGTGACTGCCTTGAGAAGTCGTCACCCGGAGGCACCCCGTCTTATGTGACTGACCAAGACACTCATGACCTAAATGTGAGAGGAGCGAGCCCCTCTGGACTCGCTCCAGCATCAATTCTTCTCCGCCAATGCCTAGACTATGTATGCAGATTCATCAACACTGCCTACTGGCCGTTGACATCTTTTGGATAGGGAATGCGCGTTGGACATATTGACAAACCCAAGGTAGAACAACCTTAGCGAGCCTCGGTCGGACGAGAGCCTGCGTACCGTATCCCTATGAATTCGGCCAGATCTTTGTCTACAGTGACTAGGTCTTTGCGACCTAGTTCCGCGAGATCGCGCTTGCCCATCGCTTGGGCGGCTAGTTTCATCTCGGCAATGCACGACTTAAGGAAATTGGCCACGCTCCGTGCGGCCTCGTCTACATCGAGTTTGTCGACGTGGCTCCCACCATACAGTGCCATCTGAAGTGAAGTTGCCTCGGGGAGCACTTTTCCCATCTGATTGTGAAGTGCGGCCATGATGGCGATTGACCCTATGCTCACAGCGTCGGCGCCCAAAGCCAGACATTTCAGAAAATGTCCAGGCGTGCTCAGTCCGCCGGTAGCGATCACGCTGCATCTTTGCTTCAGACCGCGTTCTTCTAGCCAATCCACCGCTCGAACCAGAGAGTACAAAGTAGGCAGCCCCAAGTTATCTTCGAGAGTCGGGGGTGCCACTGCAGTGCCCCCTTCTGACCCGTCGATGGTGACGAAGTCGGCGCAGGCTTCGGCCACGATTTCAAGGTCCATTTCTATGTTATCGGAACCCGCAATCTTGATCCCCACGGGGACATCGTGTTCAGTTTTCATTGCCTTAACCAGGTGAACAATATCGCGGGGAGAGTTTACTCCAGGCATCCTTGACCTGACCGTGGCGCCCTGGTCCTCGGCAAGATGCCACACAGTGCGAAGGTGTTCTCCTACAGTTGCTGCCGCCATATAAGATTCAACTGCTCCGCCAAACGCACCCTGACCCAGCTGGACCTCTATAGCATCGACCCTCTTCAAGAGGCGGCGGTCCGTAAGCCATCCACCTCGGTTGTACTGGCCAATCAGGTACTTGGCAAGAGACCGCTCCTCTTCCGTTACTGTGGATTCACCAGTGTTTGTGGCTGTGCCGACCATGCCGGCACCTTTCGCCAGTGCCACCTTCATCTCTAGACTCAACGACCCCCCGTAAGACATGGCGGTCACCATGATCGGTATGTCCAGTCTGAGGGGCTTCTTTGCGGTTGGGCCGATGATCGTCTGCGTTCGTATCTCGGCAACTGATCCTGTAGGAAGGTCAAAGAGCTGTCTGGGCGTTAACAAGACTGATTGCCATGGTGATAGAACTATAGGACTTCCTAACGGTCTACCCAACTCCTTCCCTGTCTCAGCCCGAATGCCTGCTTCGATCACCGCTGTGAGGCCGAGTTTCTGAGAAGCTGTCAAAAGAACCAGGGGGTTCTGAGCGTACTCCTTGGTCATCAAGGAAGTAACCGATTCGTCGGCAACAGGGTCAAGTAGTTTCATAAGTACTCTGTTAATCAATGGGCGCCCTCCCTAACTGGTACAAAGTGAGATCCTCTCATTCACTACTTTGCCCTTTGCGAAACGGCGAAAAACACTCGGCGGCCTTCTCTGGAGTTGCGGCAGATGACTTGGTTAAGTAATGCAGGTTGTCTGAGGGGCTTAATGGAGCCAGCGGAGGGGATCGAACCCACAACCTATTGATTACAAATCAATTGCTCTACCATTGAGCTACGCTGGCTCATCAATTGTTGGCATACTCCATCGTAGCAATTCGGTCTTTCAGTGTCAATCAATGCCTGACGCCAGGACTCGCCGTACGGGGCGATAAAACGGCAGGTCTTCACCCCTGGGAACTCAAAAGAGTCTGGACACTCAAAAGTTGATCTCGTGGGGCACGCGGGTACCGTTCTTTGCGTCTAGGAAACGCTCAAGTTTCCTTTTGACCCGCTGCAACGCGTTGTCGATGGACTTCACATGCCTATCCAAATCACTGGCAATCTCAACATAGGACTTCCCGTCAAGATACGAGTTCAGGACTCTCCACTCAAGTTCCGAGAGTATCTCAGTAATCTTGTTCTCCATAGTTCCGATTTCCTCTGTGTTTATGAGAAGTTCCTCGGGATCCACAACTTGAGTGCCAGGCATGATATCCAGAAGCGTTCTGTCTGAATCCTCATCGTAAATCGGCCTGTTCAATGAGACATACGAGTTAAGAGGTATATGCTTTTGTCTTGTGGCAGTCTTAATTGCAGTTATTATCTGTCTTGTTATGCAAAGCTCGGCGAAAGCTTTGAAGGAGGCCAGTTTGTCAGCTCGAAAATCCCTAATGGCTTTGTAGAGGCCAATCATACCTTCCTGTATAATGTCTTCTCGGTCAGCACCAATCAGAAAGTAAGCTCTCGCCTTTGCTCTAACAAAACTCCTGTACTTGTTTATCAAGTATTCTTGAGCCAGGACTGAACCGGCTCTCGCAATATCCACTACCTCTTCGTCTTGCATCATCTCGAAGGCAGAGTATAGATCCCGCTGCGGGCCAATAGCCAAAAAAGCACCCCTCCTCCGGATACCTGGGGCTTCCTAACTGTCACCCGCCCCAATTCGCGTCTCTACAACCCTCGGACAAACCTGTTGAACCTATTATACTTTTGTAAACTCCGGCAGATCAATACGGTACGCCTGGCTCTAAGTGCCCGAATGTGACTCGTACCCCCTGTTTTCGCCATTATTCACGCCTCTTGTCCGCTGTCTTTGCACCTCCATGATGGCCATGGCCGCCGCAACACTGGCATTGAGACTACCGATTGAGCCCGACATGGGAATCCGCACAAGAAAGTCGCATCGCTCCCTCACCAAACGTGAAATACCTCGGCCTTCGCTTCCCACCACTAGGGCCACCCCGCCCCTGAAATCCGTATCCCACAGCGTGTCTTTACCCTGAGCGTCCAATCCATAGACCCAAAGGCCGCGGTCTTTTGCCCACTCGATGAAGTAGTTGAGGTTGGCCACTTGGCAGATCGGCTGTTTGAAGATAGCGCCTGCCGAAGACTTGGCTGCCCCTTCACCTATGGAAGCGCTTCTCCGACGAGGCGTGACGACGGCATCAACTCCCATGGCGTAAGCAGTACGGGTGATCGCGCCCAAGTTGTGGGGATCCTCGATCCCATCCAAGGCTACAAAGAACGGTGGGCGGCCTTTAGGGATACCTTCCATGACTTCGTCGAGGTCCCTAGACTCTACATCCTTAACGATAGCCACCATCCCTTGTGAAGCCCGCGCAAACCGGCGGTCGAATGCCGGCGGCTCCATACAGACGATGGGAATACCCGTCCGTTTGGCGGCACTAGTCACTGACCTGATGAATTCGTCCTGTATCTTGCCTCGCACTAGGATCTCCCTGACGGGCCATCCCCCTGTGACAGCCTCTTGGACCGGCTGCTTGCCGAAGATGTGTATTAAACCCGAATCTTTTCTGGCGCGCACCTTGTCGGTTCACCTACTTGTACGAGGGACTCGTCCCCTTACTGGCCAGCGTGATGCCCCTTTCTGTAGTATCTCTTGAGTTCTTCCAGGGAAGGAGCTCTACCGCAAGACATTTTCCCCTCGGGACAGTAGCCTAAGTCCTCACACGAAGCACCCGCACGATAGAAGATATTTGGCGCGATCCTCTGGTATTCATGGAGCAATTCCTTAAACAGGCGCCGGATCTCCCATTGAGCCCTCTGGCAGCATCGAAGGTTAAACATGTGTCTCAGGTGGCGAGCGTTTGTGGTTATGACAAAACGGGTCTCAGTTGCATTGGTGAGGGCGAATCTAACATCTTCTGCCGGCAATCCTAGGGCCAAACCCTCTCGCTGCATATCCAAGACCTCATCCTGAAGTCTCTTAAACCTTGCCAAGAACTCAGCCCGTGAGTTGAAACTGGGCGGTACTATGTAGCGAAAATTGTCCTCTTTGACATAACGTTGAGACTGCTGAAGCTGTGACAGGTCTTGGGAAGCTTGAACCGGCTCATTGAAATACACGACCCCGTGATCCTTAAAAACCTTCATCAGTCTGTGTCTGTCGTTTTGCTGGCTGGAGATCCTCGAATACCCTTCCACAGCGAAAGTCGTATGCCAGTGTTCGAGGGCCCCAAGGTGTCCAGAGGAAATTAGGTTTCTGATAAAACGCCCCGTATCCTCCCGGGAAGGCTTGTCCCCAACCAGAAGCGCCTCTAACTCACTGATGCCCATAGGCGCATAGCACAGCTTGGCCAGAAGAAGCAACCTCTCAGTATCCACGTTAGTCCCCATGAAAGGATAATATAAAACCTTGACCTTCAGTGATGCCTCCTTTGGCCCTGGGCAATCACGAGTCGTATCGCTCACTGTGTGTCCCTCCACAACCAAGCCTAGATTCGTCTTTCCACTGTAACAACGGCAAAAGCGGCTATGCCTTCTTGACGTCCCAAAGCGCCCAATTGCTCGGCAGTAGTCGCTTTGACAGACACCCTATGGGGTTTAATCTCCAACGTCCGCGCTACGTTCGCCCTCATCTCTTCGTAGTAAGGGGAGAGCTTGGGCGTTTCCGCCACCACCGTAGCGTCGACCTGGAGCACCCTACCCTCTCCCCGGAGTGACTGCCACAAACTACCCAAGAGATCTAGACTGGAAGCATCCTTGTACTTAGGATCGCCGGGCGGAAACCACACTCCGATATCTCCTTTGGCCATCGCCCCAAGAATACCATCCATAATGGCGTGAAGCAGCACGTCGCCGTCAGAATGCCCAACGGGCCCGGTGTCGGACGCAATATGAACACCGCCCAACACACACTTCCTTCCCCGTTCCAAGGGATGTACGTCAAAACCAAACCCTGTGACGGCGCAAGTTTCAGAGTCCGCCGGTCCCCTATGGGCAAGGATGGCCTCGGCCATTGCGAAATCCTCAGGATTGGTGAGCTTCAAGTTGGTTCTCTCCCCCGGGACCACAGCCACGGCGTGGCCCATAGCCTCCACCAGCTGACTGTCGTCGGTACCGTACCACCCATGCACCTGGGCTTTCAGGTGAGCTTCCCTTAGAAGGCCTGCTCGAAACACCTGCGGTGTTTGGACACACAAGAGAGCATCCCGGTTCAGGGTAGTCTCGACAAATCGCGCGGACGACGCGACATCTACCCTATCCTGCATCTTCTTCACAGTATCGCTTGGCTCTACTCCACATATTGCGGCCCCGTACTCCTTGGCAACACCCCACACGCGATGGAAGAGGTCCTTTGTTGCAAAAGGGCGCGATGCGTCATGCACTGCTATCCAGCGGGCTTCTTGCGGTACATTGCTAAGGGCCAGACGCACCGATTCTTGCCTGGTAGCACCGCCTTTGATAAACAACACAGACCCCTCGGCAAAGATGGCTCTCGGCAGGACTTGAACGTAGCTACTGAATCCATCCGGAAGCGGCACTACGATGCCACCTATCTCGGGAATCTCCAAAAGACGAGACAGAGTCAATTCCAACACGGTCTTTCCGGCGATGTGGGCAAATTGCTTAGGGATCCCTTTTCCTGCCCTGACCCCCCTACCGGCGGCGGGGACAATTACCCAGAGACTATCATTCACCGGCTTGCCCTCTCTCGAGGTATTTGGGTTTAGCGAAAATCATCCTGCCCTGGGCGGTGCTGTGGACATTTGTCACTATCACAGAGATAACCTCGTTTAGGTGCTTTCTTGCCTGCTCTATCACGACCATCGTCCCGTCATCCAGATATCCCACCCCTTGACCGGGCTGTTTGCCTTCGCGGTGAACCTCCACCATAAGCTCCTCTCCCGGAGCTACCATGAGTTTCAGAGCATTGGCCAGTTGGTTAACGTTTAGCACTCCCACCTGCTGGAGTTCGGCGATTTTGGCCAGGTTATAGTCGGTGGTAATGATCTCGGCGCCGGTGGCCTTGCACATCTTCAGAAGAAGCGAATCTACATCTTGATCAGAATCTGTGGGCCACTCCCAAGTCAATACACCCACAGATACGTCCTTTTGCAGGGTGTTCAGAGTATCTAGCCCCCGTCTGCCCTTGCTCCTCTTGAGGTTATCGGCCGAGTCAGCGATACGCCGGAGTTCATCCAGAACAAAATGGGGTATCACGATGGGTCCTTCCACAAACCCCGATTTGCAGATATCAACAATGCGTCCATCAATTATGGTGCTGGTGTCCAGCAGTTTTGGCGCCGACTGGCCCGTGGGGAGTATGTCCCCTTTCTTATCGCCGCCCTTGGTCGGTCTGGCCCTGGCGGCCTGCCTGAGACGCCCTGGACTTATGGCGACTAGATCGTCCTTCTTGCTTCGGGCAACCGCTATCCCGATGTACGCCAGGATAACCATGACAATGGACGGGAGGAAGCTTCCCACTACCGGTATCCTGGCTAGAGACGGGGCCAATAAATTGGCAATTATAAGTCCGACAATAAGACCCCCGACCCCTACCATTATGTCTGTTAGGGAAAGCCGCACAACCCTTCTTTCGATCCAGTCTATCCCTGCCACAACCAGCCGGGCGATATGAGGACCTAAGAAAAACAGTATTACGGCAGCGAGTGCAGCAGCAAACAAGACAATTCCGGCCCCTTCCCAAAGGCCCAGTTCAGTCTTTAAGAGCCTCCCAATGGGACCGATTAGGTAGAATCCGGCTGCCCCGCCAGATAAAGCCCCGAAAACAGTAAAATAGGGTCGCGATTTTTGCAATTGCAGCATCTCCTCCTTTACGACTTGGGCATTTTTTATTATATGCCAATGGATCTGGCCAGCCAACAATGAGAAGGACTAGCCTGGGTTTCGCGCCCCAAACCAAACAGCGCGCAGGGACTGTGGTTTTCCGGTACAGGGGAGGCATGTACTGGGAGGCATTGGCGTTTGACCTCTGACCCCAGTTAATGGTACAATTGCTTTGCATGGTGCAATGGGAGGTATAAGGATGTTTAATGTAGGTGACCGCGTTGTCTACCCAATGCACGGCGCCGGCACCATAGAGGGAATCGAAGAGAAAGAAATCCTGGGCAGAACCCACCGCTACTACGTGCTAAAGCTTCCCATCGGGGACATGAAAGTAATGATCCCGGTAGACAACACGGAGGAAATCGGCCTTAGAGACGTCATCGATCCTGCAGAAGTGGACCAAGTAATGAAGGTTCTACGGCAAGAGTGCACTGCAATGTCATCTAACTGGAACAGGCGTTATAGAAGCAATCTCGAAAAGATTAGGAGCGGCGATGTATACGAACTGGCCGATGTGGTAAGAAATCTGTGGGTCCGCGACCGCGAAAAGGGACTATCCACTGGCGAGCGCAAGATGCTCGACAGCGCGAGGGAGATCCTCTTGTCCGAACTTATCTTGGCCAAAAGCTGGGATCGCGATCATGCCCTCCAGGTGCTCGAGGCGAATCTTTTCTCTGAAACCTAACTGCAAAAAACACCCCTCTACATGCTTTCTTGACTGTCGGATGGCACTGAAGTAGAATTGTACTCGCGTGCAGTACGGGAGGTGGGCGTGTGGCTCAGTGGGAGAGCATTCGGTTCGCATCCGAAAGGTCGCGGGTTCGAATCCCGCCACGTCCACCAGAAGCGCCTCCAACGACCTTCGGCGAGGTGAATACAAGTGAAAGACATCCTATGTGACGGTTTTCAGGATACTGTGAATGACTGTCTCGTGAGACACCGCAGCATCCTGGACGTCATGAGCAAACTGACCGAGTCAATAAGCAGAGTAAACCGGGCAGTATCAAAGGCCGTCACCAATTGTGGATGTATTGAGATAACGGCAGTCAAACAGCAGATACCACCGGACCTAGAATCACTTGAATCACTCAAGGAGCATATGAGCACCCATATAAAGGGCAAACTGTGCGACCATTGCGCGGAAGTGCTCGAGGACGAAATCGGCCGCAGCCTCTTCTACCTAGCGGCCCTGTGCAATCTGACAAATCTCAATCTACACGACATTCTGGCCCAAGAACAGGAAAGGTTAGCCTGTCTAGGTATCTTCAACTTCTCTTAGAAGCCAAACACGGCTTGCCATTGGTGTGTCCGGATCCAAGTTGTGTCTCTAGGTTTGGTTTACCAGAGCGATAATAGCGGCGTCGCTCACAGACGTAACGCCCACTATGTCGGAATTAGATTTGGTCTTCCTGAGAAAACCGGCAGGAACCAGCACTTTTGTGAAACCCGACCGAATTGCCTCTTTGACTCTGTCTTCCATGCGGGACACCATCCGTATTTCCCCCGATAGCCCAATCTCGCCGAAGCACGCAAGCCCCGGCTTGACGGGATTATCGTAGTAGCTGGACATGAGAGCGATCGCGCAGGCCAAATCGATACCCGGTTCGTCGGCACGTATGCCGCCCGCAATTTTGACGAAAGCATCCCTACCATCTAGCGCCGACGCAATCCTCTTTGCGAGAACTGCGAGTATAAGAGAAGCCCTCTGATGGTCAATCTCGCTGGTAACACGACGGGGTGAACCGTACACGCTTGCGGCCACTAGAGCCTGCACCTCAAGGCACATCGCCCTGTTTCCCTTAAGGGCCACGGCCACGCACGACCCCACATTGCCCTCGCTTCGCTCGGACAGGAAGATCCCCGACGGGTCCGGTATCTCCACAATGCCCCTATCCTCCATCTGGAATACGGCTACCTCGTTGGTTGCTCCAAACCTGTTCTTTTGCGCCCGCACAACTCGATAAAGATGGTTGCCGTCTCCTTCAAAATAAAGGACACAGTCAACTAGATGTTCAAGAAGTCTTGGCCCCGCTATGCCCCCGGCTTTCACTGTGTGCCCCACCATTACCAAGCACATACCCTGGATCTTGGCGTATTGCTGCAGTTTGGTGGCACAAGACCTCACCTGAGTAGGCCCGCCTGGAAGCGCGGTAACTGCAGGGTCTTCGCAGGTCTGAATCGAATCGACTATGAGAAAGCGGGGTTTCAGTTCATCGCACAATGCCAATACGGCGTCTACATCCTGTTCTGATGCGAAGTACAACTCGCTTGATCCGACACCCAATCGATCTGCCCGCATTTTGACCTGGCCTTGGGATTCTTCTCCCGAAGTATATAACACGCGGCCATATTGTCTTGAGACGCTGTCAGCCACCGACAAAAGGAGGGTAGATTTGCCTATGCCCGGTTCTCCCCCCAATAAGACTACAGACCCTGGCACAAAGCCGCCTCCTAAGACGCGATCAAGCTCTCTCATGCCGCTCGAGAAACGGTAAACATCTTCTTTGGGTACTTGTGACAAGACCACGGGTTTGGCTCGGACGCTCTTGGGGGACGGGCCGGTGTCTCGCTGAAATTCTTCAGCCAGAGTATTCCATTCGCCGCACTGAGGGCACTTCCCATACCAGCGAGGCGCACCGAAACCACAAGCGGAGCAGACAAATCTGGACAAAGAACGCGGCATAGAATCAGTCCTTTCAGAGAACCTGATTCTACGCCGCGATTGCCGCTTCCTTGTGCGGCCTAGATGCTACCCTACGTCGCTTTGGCTATCATCGTCAACGCTGCGGTCCACAGCCTCTTTTGCATTGAACGTGAGGTTTCCGTCGTCCCCCAAGTCCACTACAACGGTTTGGTTAGGACCAAACTCGCCCCTCAACACCATATCAGACAGGGGGTCCTCCACCAAGCGCTGAATGGCTCGCCTGAGCGGCCTTGCGCCATAGTTAGGATCGGTCCCTTCTCTGATCAGTTTTTCCTTGGCCTCGTTAGTGACAACGATCTCGATGCCTGTCGATTCCTTGAGGCGAGACATTACGGCCGACAGCTGCAGATCCACGATAGACTTGAGATGATCGACGCCAAGAGCATGGAATACAATTATCTCGTCTACTCTGTTGAGGAATTCGGGCCGGAAGATGGCCTTAACGGCATCCATCACCCTGTCCTTCATCTCAACGTGTGCTCTCTCTGTGTCTCTGGCCGCAGTGAACCCCAGGACTGCTTTTCCGTGAATCGCTTCCGCACCGGCGTTTGAGGTCATTATGATAACTGTATTTCTAAAATCAACCGTCCGGCCCCTGGCTTCGGTCAGCCTTCCGTCCTCAAGCACTTGCAGCAGTACATTGAACACGTCAGGGTGTGCCTTCTCGATTTCGTCCAGGAGTACTACCGAATAAGGCCTTCTTCTCACCGCTTCGGTCAGCTGGCCACCTTCATCGTACCCAACGTAACCCGGAGGCGCGCCCACTAACCTGGATACGGTGTGCCGTTCCTGGTACTCGGACATATCCAACCGTACCATGGCATCCTCGTCGTTGAACAGGGCCTCAGCCAAAGATCTGGCCAGCTCAGTCTTGCCGACTCCGGTAGGCCCAAGGAAGATGAAAGACCCGATCGGCCGCTTAGGATCCCCGAGCCCCGCTCTAGACCGCCTGACTGCTCGAGCAACGGCTGCTACGGCTTCGTCCTGGCCGATGACCCGTTTGTGCAGTTCTTCTTCCAGAGACAGGAGTCTCTCCGTCTCAGCTGTAGCCAGTTTGTTGACCGGTATTCCGGTCCAGTCCGAAACGATAGTCGCTATATCCTCGTCGGTTACCGTAGATTTCTCCGGAATGTCATGCTTCTGCCACTCCTTCTTCTTCTCCTCGAGAAGCTTGCGGAGCTCCTGCTCCTTATCCCGGAACTCTGCGGCTCTCTCAAATTCTTGCCGCGCCACAGCGGATTCCTTTTCCTTGGCCAGTCGCTCGATATCTGCCTCCAGGTTCTTGTGTTCCATGGGCGCCTCGAAAGCTTTCATTCTCACCCTGGAACCTGCTTCGTCTATGAGGTCTATAGCTTTGTCTGGAAGGAACCTGTCAGTGACGTAACGATCTGACAGGCGCACAGCGCTCGCCAACGCCTCATCAGTGTACTTGACCTTGTGATGCGCCTCGTAACGGTCCCGAAGACCTTTGAGAATATCCAAAGTCTCTTCTACGGTGGGCTCAGACACCATAACAGGCTGGAAACGCCGCTCAAGAGCCGCGTCCTTCTCCACATACTTGCGGTACTCATCCAAAGTTGTGGCGCCAATGCATTGCAGTTCGCCCCTGGCCAACATTGGCTTGAGAATGCTGGAGGCGTCAATGGCACCTTCTGCTCCGCCGGCACCGATTATTGTGTGCATTTCGTCGATGAACAAGATGACGTCGCCTGCGCGTCGTATCTCTTCAAGGACTTTCTTCAACCGCTCTTCGAACTCGCCACGGTACTTGGTCCCCGCAACCAACGCCGCCAGGTCCAGAGTAACCACCCGTCGGCCCTTGAGCATCTGGGGAACCGTTCCATCGTTTATGGCTTGGGCGAGGCCCTCCACCACTGCAGTCTTGCCCACTCCCGGCTCGCCTATGAGGACTGGGTTGTTCTTTGTCCTTCGGGACAGAATCTGAATGACCCTTTCGATCTCTTTTTCCCTGCCAATGACCGGGTCAAGTTTTCCCTGAGAGGCCATCTCGGTGAGATCTCGGCCGTAGTTGTCAAGCGTTGGCGTCCTTTTGTCGCCACGCCTGGCACGCCCCCCCAGGGAGCCCCGAGACTCACTGTCACCTAAGGACGAGCCGCTCAAGGAACCACCTACTCGCTTGATCACTTCTTCACGGGCCTTTTCCAAATCTCCGCCTTGTCTAGTAATGATCCTTGCTGCCAGGCCGTCTTCTTCGCGAAGAAGCCCCAGCAATAGATGCTCGGTTCCGATCCAAGAATGTCCTAGGCGCAAAGATTCTTCCCCCGCCATCTGAAGCACTCTCTTGGCCGAGGGACTTGCTGCCTCTATTGAAGAAGCGGCAGGGTTCGTCTCAGTAGAGGTGTTGATTTCCTCTAAGATCTGGTTCGGGTCCAGACCCATGGATTTCAGGACCTGCACAGCAACGCTCTCGCGCTGACGAAGAAGCCCCAGCAGGATGTGTTCTGTGTCCATAGCTTTTGCTCCCCTGGTTCTGGCCTCTTCCTGCGCCCAAGTGAGGACTGCCATGGCCCTTTCCGTATATCTAAGCTTTCCGTTCACAGTTTGAACCCTCCTTGACCTTCCAAATCTTCCGGTGTCCTGGTTACCTCAAATGCTTGCGAATAAGGCCGGCGCGCAAGATGTCCCTCTCTTCCGACGCCAGAGCCTTTCCGACTGTCTTCTGCACAAAGTTGGGCTGAGAAATAACCAGAATCTCGTTGATCGTTCTGATATCTATGCCTGGCATTATGTCAAGTTCTATCCCGAGTCTAACGTCAGACCACCGTTGCCAGGCCTCTGAAGAAGTCATCTTTCTGGCGTTAGTCAGTATCCCCCATGCCCTGAATATGCGGTCTTCTACTTCAGAACGCTTGGTCTTCAACAGACTGTCCCGGTACTTCTTCTCTTCGGCCACCACTTGTTTAGCCACAAGGGAAAGGTTCTCGATTATCTCCTTTTCGGTTTGGCCCAAAGTTATCTGATTTGAAATCTGGAACACGTTTCCCTTGGCCTCGGTACCTTCGCCGTATATGCCGCGCACCACCAGCCCGAGTTTGTTGACAGCTGATAAGACTCTGGACACTTCATCGCCAATGGCCAACGCTGGAAGGTGTACCATGACCGACGCCCTTAACCCCGTACCGGCGTTAGTGGGGCAAGCTGTAAGAAAGCCCGCCGTCTCGTCGTAGGCGAAACCAAGCTTCTCGTCCAGGAGATCATCCGTCCCGCTGGCTGTTATCCAAGCCTCATCAAGCTCCAGCCCAGAGTAGAGACACTGAATCCTCAGGTGATCCTCTTCATTGACCATGATGGCGACCTTTTCGTCGCTCCTGGTAGCCAGCCCCTTGCCGTGTCCCGGCTCGGCGTGCTGCGGGCTCATGAGGTGTTTCTCTACAAGAACCAGTCTGTCCAAGGGTGACACGGAGCCCAAGTCGATGATCAAGAGTTCACCCCAAGTGCCTTTGGCGTTGAGTTCGGAGATTGCTCCAAATATCCTCGCCTGTACCTCTTTGGCCTGGGTTTCTTCCAAGCGATGAGGAAATGGCACATCCCTTAGATTTCTGGCCAGCCGCACTCTTGACGAGATGACCACATCGGCCAGACTGCCTGTACCATCCATCCACGGCGAGGACGGACTACTGATTATTGTTTCTAGAGCGCTTCTCTCCTTGTCTTTCATGACTTGTCACCCCGGAGTTTCTTTTCGACAGCCTTGATTCTGTCTCGGAGCACGGCCGCCTTTTCGTAGTCCTCGGCGGCTATGGCCGCTGCCTGATCCTTCCGAAGTTGTTCCAGTTCTCGCCTATACTGAGCAGCTTCTCCGGCCAGTGCAGGCGCTTTTCCAACGTGTCTCTCCGAACCGTGTATCCTCCTCAAAAGCGGCTCAAGTCTATCCTGGAAAGTCGCATAGCAGCGCGAACACCCTAGCCTTCCTGCTCTGGCAAAATCTCTGTAACCCATCCCGCACACGGGACACCTGTGTTCTTCGCCCGCCACCTCGGGAATCGCTGCACTCTTCATCTGGGATCCCAAGAGCGCAGACAAAAGGTTATTGATGGAAAAGGACGGCTGAAGAAAGTAACTCAGGACCCCGCGTTTCTCAGCACATTCGCGGCACAGATTCATGACGATCTTTTTGCCGTTCACCATCTGCTCAAAATGCACCATTGCCGGCGATTTGCCGCAGTCTTCACACATCATGGCTCCTCACTCCTTGGGTTCGTCGCGAAGTAGGCGTTCAGCATAGCCTTGAACACATTGGCGCGAATCATATCTCGGTCGGGCAGAACCAGCGCGAGAGATTTCCTGGAAGTGGCGGCCTTCATCACTTGGTAGGTCTTTTCATCCATGAAGCCTTCGTTGTATAGACGCTCCAGGTAATCATAGGCTTCACTCTGGCTCAAATGCGAACCAATGTCGTTGATCATCTCCTGTAAGTCTTCGTCGTCAAGTTCCACCTTAATCAGGCGGATGTACCCTCCTCCGCCCCTGCGAGACTCTATAATGTAACCTCGCTCAGGGGAAAACCGAGATGAAATGACGTAGGATATCTGGGAAGGAGCACATCTGAACCGTTCCGCCAAGAGAGCCCTCTGGATCTCGGCGACCCCTTCTCCGGCCTCCACAAGACGTTGAATGTATGCCTCGATTAGATCCGCCAAACTTGCCATGAACGTCACCTGCCTTTTGGACCGATGCCGGTTTGTCTTTGTCTTTCCTTGACCTTCATTTATATAATACACGTCCGCAGCAAATATGCAACACGCGTTTTGACGGGAATTGCTTAAGGGGACTTTTGTCACAATGTAATCCGAGTAGAAACAAGGTGGGCATCCGCAAGACAGCAATAAAGGCGAGATGTGTATCAGATTGACTTGAATACTTGACAAACGCGGAACTTGAGGTACTCGGTCTCAGGAACGCCCGCCAAAATCGGATGGTCGGCCCTCTGGCCCTGGCTCACCACGATGCGAACAGAGCTATTGGCATCGCTCGCAGCATCAGCAAGCATGCCGTCAAATTCTTGGGTTGTCACATGCTGAGAACATGAGGACGTGCAGAGAAAACCTCCCTCTTTCACAAGTCTCATGGCTCGCAAATTGATCTCCTTGTAGCCCGCTAGTGCTCTTTCGGCCATCTTTCGAGACCGGGCGAAGGCGGGCGGGTCCAGCATGACAACGTCAAAACGTGCACCGGTCCCGTCAAGTTGCCGAAGAAGGTCGAAAGCGTTTCCCGCATGAAACGACACCTTTTCCAAGACTCCGTTTCTCTCGGCTGTCGCTCGTGCCAGATCCAGGGCAGCTTGAGAAGCATCCAGGAATACAACATGTTGGGCGCCGGCTTTTGTCGCAGACAACCCGAATCCCCCGGAATAGCAGAAAGCATCCAAGACCGTCTTTCCAGCACAAAAGCGTCTTACTGCCAGCCTGTTGTCGGTTTGGTCCAGGAAGTACCCTGTCTTCTGGCCTCTTTGAACATCGACCAACATCCGAACACCGTTTTCGTCCATTTCTACCAAAGGGTCAAAGGACCCGCCGATGTACCCGGACTGCAGTCCTAGCCCCTCCAGCCTCCTTACCGGTGCATCGTTTCGCTCATAGACACCCTTTGGGCTGACTTGGTCTACCAGCGCTCGAACGATAGTGTCTTTCCAGCGGTCGATGCCCAACGTTAGCGTCTGAAATGCGAGATATCCCCCAAAGATATCCGCGACCAACCCCGGCAGGAAATCCGCTTCTGAGAAGGCGAGACGGAACCCGCCGGGATGGTCCCCTAGAGAACCCGCAACGCCGTACATCAGTTTTCGGTGGCCAATTGCCATGGCAATGCGTTCCCGGAAGAATTCGTCATTAATAGACCTTTGTTCTCTGGTCAGAATGCGAACGGCGATAGTAGATTGGGGATTGATAAAACCCAGGCCCACAAATCTTTGACGCCTGTCGCGGACTTCAACTATATCGCCGGGTTCATAGGTACCTTCCACCGACTCGATCTCGTTGGAGAATACCCAAGGGTGCCCATAGAACACCCGATGCCTCATTTTGGGCAAGAGCCTAACAACGCCCGAGACGTTACCCCTGTTTGGCAATGTACTCTCCCTCTTCCATGAGGAAGCGTTCTGACGACCACGCCGCATTGGCGCCATCACCCACGGCGGTAGCCACCTGCCTGAAAGGTTTGTGCCTGATGTCGCCGGCCACGAACAACCCGGGCGTCTTGGTGGACATGTCTTCCCCCGTGCGAACATGCCCGGACTCGGTTACGTCGACGAGATGCCTGATAGGCGCAACGTTGGGATCCCAACCGATGTACAGGAAGAGCCCATCCACCGAAATCTCCCTGATTTGGTTCGAGACTAGGTTCTTGACCAGGACTGATGTCAATCGGCCGTCTCCTCGAATCTCTGTAACTATGCTGGACAGCATCAAATCGATCTTGGGATGGCCCTCTATGCGCTTAATTGCCGCCTGGCCCGCTCTGAACCGGTCTCGTCTATGTATTAGGATCACTTTTCTGGCGAATCTGGTCAGGAACTCGGCTTCCGTAAGGGCAGAGTCTCCTCCGCCTACGACTGCAACTACCTTGTCCTTGTAGAGCGGCCCGTCGCAAGTCGCGCAGAAGCTGACTCCTTTCCCCATAAGCTCCCCTTCGCCAGGCACTCCAAGCTTCCTGGGCGTGGTCCCGGCGGCATAGATCACGGCTCTAGAGACGTATTCTCCACTAGAAGTCCGGGCGAAAAACGAACCATTGTTTCTGCGAATATCCAGAACTTCCCCATACATAATCCTGGCTCCAAACGCCTTCGCCTGTTCTGCCATGGACTCCATCAATCCAAACCCGGAGACCCCTCCTGGGAATCCCGGGTAGTTGTGTATCATGTCGGTAGTGCTCGCCAACCCTCCGCCACCCGAAGGGTCCAACAAGATCGTTTGGAACCCGGCTCGCGCTAAGTAAATGGCAGCCGTCATACCCGCGGGACCGCCTCCGACGATGAGCACATCGCAATCCACAAGACCACCTCCCGGCCATTGAGCCCAGACGCTACTCTGCCCTTGATGCTACCATGCCGGATCTTCGCATCTCAAGGGCACTCCTTGGTTCTTGCAGACTAAGACGGGGGAAAACTACGCTATGAGGCCCCTGTCCATTACGGGCGCCCAGAACGGAGATGCGGGCAATGACAACAAATCCTCGGGGTTTAAGGGACATTTTCAAGAATGATAAGTGGCTTTGGATTCCCGGCATCATCATCGCAATCATCCTGACGCTGGTTATCAGAGGTCAGCAAGGAAGAGACCAGATGCCCAAAATCACCGAGGAACCCACGGTCTCGGTGTACTTCCATGAAACCGGGGAGATCAAGTCGATGCCTCTGGAGACCTACCTTGAGGGCGTTGTCGCTGCCGAGATGGAACCCACGTGGCCCCTCCAGGCACTGGAAGCCCAGGCCATCGTAGCAAGAACCTTCACCATGAAAAAGCTGGATGGAGGTAACCTACCGGGGAAAAACGCCCAGGCCAGTACGGATCCCAAGGAGTTTCAAGCGTACAATGCATCTAGGGTCAATGACAGAGTCAAAGAAGCGGTAAGAAACACCCGGGGTCAGGTCATAACGTACAAAGGCCAACCGATTATGGCGTGGTTTCACGCCGCTTCAGGGGGCAAGACCGCATCCGCAGTTGAGGGACTGAACTTCAGGAAAGAGTCTACGCCCTACGTCACTCCGGTCAGAGACGTTCAAACAGAACCGGTGCAATCCTGGCGCTATACTTTCACCAACGATGCGGTGTCGCGAGCTTGCGCGGCCCTGGGAACCGAAGTAGGACACGTAACGTCGGTGAGGATCGGCCGAAAAGGCCCTTCGGGAAGGGCTGAAACCCTCATCGTTAACGGGAAGGAGTTCTCTGCTCCGTCATTTAGGCTGGCCATCGGAGACCGTCAGATGAAATCTACATTGCTGGATGAATTCCGCATGGAAGGCGACTCGGTGTACGTAAGAGGACGAGGCGATGGACACGGAGTCGGCATGTCCCAGTGGGGAGCTTGGCTTCTGGCCCAACGAGGAAAGTCGGCCAAAGATATTGTGAACTATTACTACAAAGACGTTGAAATCCGGCATCTCTGGGAATAGGGTTTGGATCACCGAGATGGGCCACATATAGCAGAACCCCTGCAACACCCGTTGCAGGGGTCTTGTGTCCAATGGGCGCCTTGGATTAGGCTGACAGATGCTACTTGGACTGCTCCTTCTCTCTCTTGGAGGCTTCGATGATCTCTTGGGCGATGTTTTCGGGAACCTCGTCGTAATGGTCAAACTCCATGGTAAAGAGGCCGCGGCCCTGGGTCATGGACCTCAAGTCGATAGCGTATTTTTGAACCTCGGCATGAGGCACCGTAGCCTTGATCACCTGGATGTTGCCTTTAGTCTCCATCCCCAGAATACGGCCGCGCTTTTTGCTGAGATCTCCCATTATGTCTCCCATATACTGCTCCGGAACCATCACCTCAAGCCTCATGATGGGCTCCAAGATGACTGGCTGGGCTTCCGCCAAGCCCTTCTTAAACGCCAAAGAAGCCGCTATTTTGAAAGCCATCTCCGACGAGTCCACCGGGTGGAACGAACCATCGTACAGAGTCGCCCTGATATTGGTCACGGGGTAACCGGCCAGAACTCCCTCAAGCATCGCTTCTCTCAACCCTTTTTCCACAGCCGGGATGTACTGCCTGGGGACCGCACCGCCGAAGATCTTGTCGACAAATTCGAATTCCTGGTCTTCCAGTGGCTCAAACTCGATCCACACGTGACCGAACTGGCCGCGCCCGCCGGTTTGCTTCTTGTGTCTTCCTTCAGCCTTGGCCGAGCCTTTGACGGTCTCCCTATACGGGATCTTGGGGCTAGTCAGATCCACGTCGACCCCGAATTTCCTCTTGAGTTTTCCGGTCGTGACGTCTACGTGGACTTCACCCAATCCTGATAGAATGGTCTCTCCTGTCTCGGCATTCCGTTCCACCTGGATGGTGGGGTCTTCCTCTGTTAGTCTTGAGAGGCCCGTCCCGATCTTGTCTTCGTCGCCCTTGGTCTTGGGACGGACGGCCACCGAATATACAGGAGCCGGGAACTTGATGGGCGCATACACAACGGGATCGTCCGCGTTGCACAGAGTGTCTCCGGTCAATGTTTCCTGAAGCTTGGCCACAGCGCCTATGTCTCCTGCGATGACTGAGGCTACAGGTTCCTGAGACTTTCCTTTGATGCTGTATAGCTGGCCCACTCTCTCGATCCTGCTCTTTGTTGAGTTCAGGCACGTTCCGTTGGAGGTGAATCTCCCCGAATAGACCCTGAAAAGCGTCAGTTTCCCCACATAGGGGTCAGCAGTAGTCTTAAACACCAGTGCAGAGAAGGGATCATTCGGGCTTGCCTCCCGAACGACAAGTTCATCGGTGCCGGGTTTGGTGCCCTGTGCGGCCGGAACGTCCTTGGGAGAAGGCAGGTATTCAACGATAGAGTCCAATAGCTGGCTTACCCCGATCAGTTTCGCGGCAGATAGAGGGATCACAGGAAACACTTTTCCGGCTATACAAGCGAGCCTCAGTCCGCGCGATATCTCTTCGTCGGTGAGGTCTCCTTCTTCTAAGTATTTCTCCATTAGATCGTCGTCTCCGTCACAAGCAGCTTCTTTGAGCTGCTCCTTGACGGTTTCGACTGCACTCTGAAGATCGCCCGGGACTTGTGCCTCAGCACACTTCCCATCAGGGTTTGTCTTGTACATCTTGTTACCTATGATATCAACTAAACCGCTGAAGGAGCCTTGCCTGCCTACAGGAAGATACAAAGGTATGGCGTGACCGCCAAAAGACTCGTTTATCCTGGTCATGACCGAGTCAAAATCGGTGTTTTCTCGATCAAGCTTGTTGACCACAATTAGTCTCGGCACCTTATATTCATCTGCATACTGCCACACCAGTTCGGTTCCTACCTCTACTCCGCCTGTGGCGTCAATGATGATAACAGCACCGTCGCCTATGCGGAGGGAAGAGCGAACCTCACCTACAAAGTCAAAGTATCCGGGCGTATCCAGTATGTTTATCTTCTTGCTTTTCCACTCTACGGGAGCTACCGACGTAGTAATGGTGGTTTTCCTTCTGATTTCTTCGGGATCAAAATCAAGAATCGACGACTCATCGTCGACTCTCCCGAATCTGTCGTTTCCGCCAGATACGTAAAGCATAGCATCGCCAACAGTCGTCTTCCCGGCGCCGCTATGTGAGACAAAGGCAACGTTTCGGATATTTTCCGTGGAATACTCCTTCATAAAGCATCTCCTCCTGCAGTCAAAAAAAGCACAAGCTCCTGGGGCATAATATCAATTACCAGGAGTGAGGCGCAAGTACCAACTCATTGACGACTGTGCTTGGATAACCGCCGCGGTTGGACACTCCGGCTTAGACGTTCGGGCTCTGATGACTATCTGTATTGCTGATGGGCCAGGGCTATTCGTGCGCCCCGGCCCTTTCTAGTGTGCGCACTATATGTGCGCTGCATTTCTCCGGACTTTTGGGCTTTTCTCGCATGCCCCGTGTTCCGTTACCAAACAGAAAACCAGGTGGAAGCCATGGTGACATAGCGTCCTGTTCCAGTGTTGGCCCTTACATCAGCCTGATATGCTCCCGGTCCAAGGTTATTGAGATTCACGAAGACGGTCCGGGTTGCGCCATTGGCTAAGGTGCCCAAGGATTGGCCCATGCCAACGTGGCCCAGGTACTCCCTAGCGCCCACTTTCTTCACTAGGATTTGGTACCCATACTGGTAAGGTAGGGTGATGTCCTTGCCTGAAACGTTCTTAATGGTGACTCTGAGCCTAGGAGTCCTGTTGAACCAGTTGGGAGCTAGGTAGTCGATGCTGTACTGCACCGGCTCGTATGCACGCATCCAAATGTAGGTAGACGCTACTGGATGCCATTTGGTCTCTCCTAGAAAATACGCCTGAGCGAAGTAGGTACCCGTGGGCAGCCAAGGCAAAGTTTCTTTGTAGGATCTGCCTTCACCGGGCTTGAATGTCTCGTTGGTGACTGCCTGAAGGTAGCTCTTGCCGGCCGAAGCTCGCCACGCCAACTTGCCGTCCTTCCACAAGGCAAAATCCACCGTCTGACTGGTAGGAGTGGTTACAGTGATGGGACTTCTGGTGTTGTTGAAGACGTACAGCACCAACTCGTTGTCTTCTGCGGAATAGTGCAAGGAATAGTCTAGCCCGGTTCCTCTCCAAGGTTTGTAACCCCATCCGGGCCAGATCTGGAACGGGTGTCTCGTTTGCTGCGATATTTCCTGCGGAGTCAATCCACCATTGCCGGTTGCTGGGGCAGCAAAACCGACTACAGGTACGGCCATCGCCACTATCAAAGACATGATCGCGGCGAATCTCACTGCTCGGTTCGACATGCTATACCTCTCCTTTATCCTGAGTTTTTAAGACTCTAGTTAACATAATACTCGTCCATAGGTCCGAAGTTGACTCACAATGTCTGCCACTGCAGGTTGCATGCTGGATTTCGGACGCCAATCCTCGACACCGGTTTTCCCGTTTCCAGGCGTATGGCCGGTGAGATGCAGGAATGAGACGCGGGAAGATTCCCGCTTCTTGGCGAGAAGGCCGCAACCGCCAGGCCACCAAAACGCAAAATGTGGCACGTTATCCACAGCAACTCCCAGTTATCCCCAGACTTGTCAACACCTCCAATACCCTGTACCCTGAGAGGTCTTTGGATGGTGTTGCTGGATTCTCACCGTCGAGCTCCGCCTGCGTCTCGGCGCTTCAGGACGTTACAAGTATATAGACGCATCAATAAACGGCCTGTTCCAAGGTGGTTTTTGGTATTTTCGGAGGTGAAGTCAAAAAGTAAAGAAGCCTCGCGAGTTGGCGAGGCTTCCCCAAAAGTATCCGGCGGTGACCTACTCTCCCAGGGCGTTGCCACCCAAGTACCATCGGCGTTAGAGGGCTTAACTTCCGTGTTCGGGATGGGAACGGGTGTGACTCCTCTGCCATTACCACCGGAAACCTGTATTCTGTTGTCACGTGTCAGAATCTTGTCTACTTAAGAGAGGCGGGCTTTTGCCCAAGGAGCATTTTCACTCCTAACGCGACACTGATTTAAGCGCAAGGGTCGAGGCCTCGACCTATTAGTACCGGTCAGCTCAACGTGTTACCACGCTTACACACCCGGCCTATCTACCTGGTCGTCTTCCAGGGGTCTTACCGGACTACTCCGTGGGAAACCTCATCTTGAGGTGGGCTTGGCGCTTAGATGCTTTCAGCGCTTATCCACTCCGCACTTGGCTACCCAGCTTATGCCGTTGGCACGACAACTGGTACACCAGAGGTGCGTCCATCCAGGTCCTCTCGTATTGTGGATGGCTCCTCTCAAGTTTCCTACGCCTGCGATGGATAGGGACCGAACTGTCTCACGACGTTCTGAACCCAGCTCACGTACCGCTTTAATCGGCGAACAGCCGAACCCTTGGAACCTACTCCGGCTCCAGGATGCGATGAGCCGACATCGAGGTGCCAAACCTTCCCGTCGATGTGGACTCTTGGGGAAGATCAGCCTGTTATCCCCAGGGTAACTTTTATCCGTTGATTGATGGCCCTTCCACGCGGAACCACCAGGTCACTAAGCCCGACTTTCGTCTCTGCTCGAGATGTCTCTCTCACAGTCAAGCTCCCTTTTGCCTTTGCACTCCACGCGCGATTTCCAACCGCGCTGAGGGAACCTTTGGGCGCCTCCGTTACTTTTTGGGAGGCGACCGCCCCAGTCAAACTGCCCACCTGACACCGTCCCCGAACCCGTTCAGGGCCCTAGGTTAGAATTTCGTTCTTCCAAGGGTGGTATTCCAAGGATGGCTCCCTACCCCCTGACGAGAGTAGTTCTCCGCCTCCCACCTATCCTGTACATGAAACAACAAAATCCTATGTCAGGCTACAGTAAAGCTCCATGGGGTCTTCCTGTCCAGTCGCAGGTAACCTGCATCTTCACAGGTAATTCAATTTCACCGAGTCCCTCGTTGAGACAGCGCCCAGATCGTTACACCATTCGTGCGGGTCGGAACTTACCCGACAAGGAATTTCGCTACCTTAGGACCGTTATAGTTACGGCCGCCGTTCACCGGGGCTTCGGTTCAAAGCTTCGCTTGCGCTAACCTCTCCCCTTAACCTTCCGGCACTGGGCAGGTGTCAGCCCCTATACTTCGCCTTTCGGCTTTGCAGAGACCTGTGTTTTTGTTAAACAGTCGCCTGGGCCGTTTCACTGCGGCCTCCTTGCGGAGGCACCCCTTATCCCGAAGTTACGGGGTCAATTTGCCGAGTTCCTTAACGAGGGTTATCTCGCGCGCCTTAGGATCCTCTCCTCGCCTACCTGTGTCGGTTTCGGGTACGGGCGCCATATGAATTGCATCTTTCGATGCGCTAGAGGCTTTTCTCGGCAGCTTGGGACATACCCGGTTCGGTACTCTAATTTCCCTCCCCATCGCCCTTCAGAATACCTCCCTGACGGATTTGCCTATCAGGGCTTCCTTTGGACTTGGACCGGAACCAACTCCCGGCCGGATACTCCTATCTGCGTCACCCCATCGCTCCATACGGCGGTACAGGAATGTCAACCTGTTGTCCATCGCCTACGCCATTGGCCTCGGCTTAGGTCCCGACTAACCCTGAGCGGACGAGCCTTGCCCAGGAAACCTTAGGCTTTCGGCGGGCTGGATTCTCACCAGCCTTTTCGCTACTCATACCGGCATTCTCACTTCCGTACGCTCCAGCAGTCCTTCCGGTCCACCTTCTCTGCATACGGAACGCTCCCCTACCAGATGACTCCTAAAAGTCAAATCCGCAGCGTCGGTGTCAGGCTTTAGCCCCGTGTATTGTCGGTGCAGAACCCCTCGGCCAGTGAGCTATTACGCACTCTTTCAATGGTGGCTGCTTCTAAGCCAACATCCTGGCTGTTTTAGGAGTTCCACTTCCTTTCCCACTTAGCCTGAACTTGGGGACCTTATCTGGCGGTCTGGGTTCTTTCCCTCTTGACTACGAATCTTAGCACCCGCAGTCTGACTCCCAAAGATGGCTTGGGCGGCATTCGGAGTTTGAATGGGTTCAGTAACCTTGTGGGGCCCCTAGCCCAATCAGTGCTCTACCTCCGCCGGCCTTGCTTTGAGGCTAGCCCTAAAGCTATTTCGGGGAGAACCAGCTATCTCCGGGTTCGATTGGCATTTCACCCCTATCCACAGCTCATCCTATGTCTTTTCAACGACAACAGGTTCGGACCTCCACGTGGCTTTACCCACGCTTCATCCTGGCCATGGATAGCTCACCCGGCTTCGGGTCTATGCCCTGCAACTTGACGCGCTATTCGCACTCGGTTTCCCTGCGGCTCCGGACCTTAAGCCCTTAACCTCGCTGCAGAACATAACTCGCCGGTTCATTCTTCAATAGGCACGCCCTCAGCCCGAGCATCTCTGCTCATGGGCCTTGAACTGCTTGTAGGCACACGGTTTCAGGTTCTATTTCACTCCCCTAACAGGGGTGCTTTTCACCTTTCCCTCACGGTACTGGTTCACTATCGGTCGTCAGGGAGTATTTAGCCTTAGGAGGTGGGCCTCCCAGATTCCCGCGGGGTTAGCGTGCCCCGCGGTACTCGGGTGCCTTCATGGAAGTCTCAGACCTTTCGCCTACAGGGCTGTTACCTTCTGTGGCGTGCCTTTCCAGGCATCTTCGACTAGACCTGAGTTTTTTGACTCCCTCGCGTCTCTGCCGCAACGCACTGAAGGTCCCTCAACCCCTTACCCGCAACGCCGGCAGGCTATCACGCCGGTAAGGTTTAGGCTCTTCCCCTTTCGCTCGCCACTACTTAGGGAATCACTGTTGTTTTCTCTTCCTAGGGGTACTTAGATGTTTCAGTTCCCCCCGTTCTCCACGCCGCCCTATGTATTCAGACGACGTTGACACGTTCTTCACGTGCCGGGTTTCCCCATTCGGATATCTCCGGATCAATACCTGCTAGCGGTTCCCCGAAGCTTATCGCAGCTGGCCACGTCCTTCTTCGACTCCTGACACCAAGGCATCCGCCATGCGCCCTTACTACCTCGACCCTCGCGGCTTAAATCAATGCCGCCTTAGGGACGATCCTCTAATTCGAATCTATCCTAATTCGCGCTTTACTCTTCTTCGCAATTACCTCTCTTAAGTTGTCAAGGACCATCTCGCTTACCCTCAAACTACCCGCCTCAACTTCTCTAAGGTCGGGCTAGAGACTCTCCCGGCATAAGCCAGGCGTCAGTCCCTGAAGACCGAACAGCGAGAAAGCGAAACTTTAGTGGAAGGTCTCCTTAGAAAGGAGGTGATCCAGCCGCACCTTCCGATACGGCTACCTTGTTACGACTTAGCCCCAGTCATCAGCCCCACCTTCGGCGGCTCCGTCCTTTTCAGGTTAGGTCACCGACTTCGGGTGTTGCCAACTCCCATGGCTTGACGGGCGGTGTGTACAAGGCCCGGGAACGTATTCACCGCGGCGTAGCTGATCCGCGATTACTAGCAATTCCATGTTCACGCAGGCGAGTTGCAGCCTGCGATCCCAACTGAGACCGGCTTTAAGGGATTCGCTCCGGATCGCTCCTTCGCTGCCCGTTGTACCGGCCATTGTAGCGCGTGTGTGGCCCAGGGCATAAGGGCCATGATGATTTGACGTCATCCCCACCTTCCTCCGGATCGTCTCCGGCAGTCTCTTGTGAGTGCTCGGCTCTACCCGTTTGCAACACTAGATAGGGGTTGCGCTCGTTGCGGGACTTAACCCAACATCTCACGACACGAGCTGACGACAACCATGCAACACCTGTCATGCTGTCCGTATCGCTACGGAAAACCGTATTTCTACGGCTGTCACCATGATGTCAAGCCCTGGTAAGGTTCTGCGCGTTGCGTCGAATTAAACCACACGCTCCACTGCTTGTGCGGGCCCCCGTCAATTCCTTTGAGTTTTAGCCTTGCGGCCGTACTCCCCAGGCGGAGTGCTTATTGTGTTAACTCCGGCACGGAGGGATTTCAACCCCCCACACCTAGCACTCATCGTTTACGGCTAGGACTACCAGGGTATCTAATCCTGTTTGCTCCCCTAGCTTTCGCGCCTCAGCGTCAGGTACAGTCCAGGAAGCCGCCTTCGCCACTGGTGTTCCTCCCGATATCTACGCATTTCACCGCTACACCGGGAATTCCACTTCCCTCTCCTGTCCTCAAGCCTGCCAGTTTCAAGCGCAGTCCCAGGGTTGAGCCCTGGAATTTCACACCTGACTTAACAAGCCGCCTACACGCCCTTTACGCCCAGTAACTCCGGACAACGCTCGCCCCCTACGTATTACCGCGGCTGCTGGCACGTAGTTAGCAGGGGCTTCCTCCTTGGGTACCGTCACTTCCTTCGTCCCCAATGACAGAGGTTTACGACCCGAAGGCCTTCTTCCCTCACGCGGCGTCGCTGGGTCAGGCTTTCGCCCATTGCCCAATATTCCCAACTGCTGCCTCCCGTAGGAGTCTGGGCCGTATCTCAGTCCCAGTGTGGCCGTTCATCCTCTCAGACCGGCTACCCGTCGTCGCCTTGGTAGGCCGTTACCCTACCAACTAGCTGATGGGACGCGAGCCCATCCAAAAGCGGGTTTCCCCTTTCTTCGCAACTCCATGCGAAATTGCGACATTATCCGGTATTAGCGACCCTTTCGGACCGTTATCCCAGGCTTAAGGGCAGGTTGCCCACGTGTTACTCACCCGTTCGCCGCTAGGCTCAACCTCCCCTTACGGTTCGGTCTCACCTCGCTCGACTTGCATGTTTGAGGCACGCCGCCAGCGTTCGTCCTGAGCCAGGATCAAACTCTCCGTTACACCTGTTCCTTCTCCTCAAAGACTTTCGCTTTTCGCTGTTCAGTTTTCAAGGACCGACTTCTTCCTCGGTTCTTTCGCGCCACCTTGTGAGGGGCGCAAGGAGTACTATAGCACCCCTGCGATAAGAGATCAACACCCTATCGAAAAGATTTTTCCCGCATTGAGCAGGAAATACTCGAAAAGTCCGACAAAAGAACGCCCAGATCTAAACCATCGCCCATCACTGCTTAGGTCTCATCATGGGAAATAAGATTACATCCCTAATGGAATCTATACCGCAAAGGAGCATGACAAGTCTCTCGATACCTATTCCAAGCCCACCTGTGGGCGGCATGCCATACTCCAAGGCAGTAATGAAGTCTTCGTCGTAAGGATGAGCTTCTTCGTCGCCCTTGGCCTTTTCGCGCACCTGCTGCAAGAAACGCTCCTTTTGATCTATGGGGTCGTTGAGCTCGGAAAACGCGTTGCCCAACTCCCTAGTTAAAACGAATGGCTCAAAACGATATGTCATGCTCGGATCCTCAGTGCTCCTCTTGGCCAAAGGCGAAATCTCCACAGGGTAGTCCACGAGGAAAGTCGGCTCAATGAGATTTGGTTCGACATATTGATCGAGCAATTTGTCTATTACGCTTGCTTTGGTGATGCCTTTATCCAACTGTAGGCCGAGCCTGTCCACCAATTCTTGGGCATCCTTATCGTCGCGCAAATCTTCTTTGGAAATGCCCGCATAAATCTTAATGCCATCCCACACGCTCAGCCGCTTCCACGGGGGAGTGAGGTCGACTTCGTGACCTTGGGCAGTAAGCCGAGTGGTGCCGAGCACTTCTTGAGCGCACCCGGCCACCATATCCTCAACAAGGTTCATCATGTCATGATAGTCGGCGTAGGCCTGGTATACTTCAAGCATATAAAACTCTGGATTGTGTTTGGTGTCGATTCCTTCATTGCGAAAATCGGGGCCGATTTCGTACACTCGCTCCAACCCGCCGACAATTAGTCTCTTAAGGTAAAGCTCAGTGGCTATCCTCATGTAGACATCAATATCCAATGCATTGTGATGAGTCACGAAAGGCCTTGCATTAGCGCCCCCTGCGATAGTCTGCAGTACCGGAGTCTGAACTTCGAGGAAGCCTCTTTGATCAAGGTATTTTCTTATATAAGAAATGGTTTTTGTCCTCTTGACGAAGGTATCCTGCACTTCGGGATTGACTATGAGGTCCAGGTATCTTTGACGGTATCGGAGATCGACATCGGTGAGGCCATGCCACTTTTCGGGCAAAGGGCGCAGCGATTTTGCCAGCATAGTCCACTGGTGAACCTCAACAGTAGGTTCTCCCCTTTTGGTTCGAAAAACCTTGCCGCGCACACCGATTATGTCGCCGATATCCAGGATGTCCCCGAAGTTCCGGTAGTCTTCCTCACCAAGAAGATCTAAGCGAGCGTGGAGCTGGATGCGCCCGGTTCGATCTCTAAGATCTGCGAAGGTTGCCTTGCCGTGTCCTCTGAAAGCCATCAACCGACCAGCGATGCTGACTGTCTCACCGGCCATCTCGTCGCATTTTGACGAGATTTCTAGGGCTGTGGAAGTCGTATCGTACCTGTCGCCCCAGGGGTTAATGCCCTTTTTAGTGGCCAAATCAACTTTTCGCTTTCTTCGCCTAATCTCTTCGTCGAGCCTCGACTCGGGAGTGGGGTTCACATCGTTCAGATCTTGCGGCACATCACGACCTCCTACGCTCAATCTACATCCACCGTACAATTGACTGCAGCCAATCCAAGCGAGCCTAGACTTCGACCCCGAGAACCTCGTACTTGACAGTACCCGCGGGAACCGACACCGACACAACCGACCCCGCACGCTGACCCAAAAGAGCCCGCCCAACGGGCGACTCGTTGGAAATCCGCCTCTTGGCGGGGTCCGCTTCTTGGGAGCCAACGATAGTATACTGAAGTACGCTATCTTTAGTGAGGTCCTTCAGTCTCACAGTAGAACCTACTGAGACTACCTCAGGGTCCTTTCCGTCAGGTGTTGCAGTCTTGGCGTGACGAAGAATCTTCTCCAAAGCCATGATGCGGGTCTCAACGAAGGCCTGTTCGTTCTTGGCGTCTTCGTACTCGGCATTCTCTGAGAGATCGCCGAATTCTCTGGCCGCCTTTATCCTCTCGGCAACTTCCTTGCGCCTCACGAGTTTAAGATGGGAAAGCTCCTCTTCGAGGAGTTTCTTGCCTTCCATGGAAAGAATTATTTCTCGTTCAGACATCCTCCCATATCTCTGCCTTTCCTTTGGAAATTGGTTATGGGAATCAATTCGGGTGCTGCCAAGATCGCGGCACCCGGCGAAACGCATATCAATCTATGTCCGCCATTTCGTCTGTATGCTCGCTTAATGCTGCTATAAGCTTTGACCCAACGTATTGACGAAAGATACAAAGACCGCTGCCGCCATCTTGGGCAGTGGCCGTTTTGTGAACTCTTCTCAACATGGGATTATAACACGATTTGCGTGAGCGTCAATTGCCTAGGTCCCAGCCCGCCCTATCAGTCCCTGCCGTCTGCGAGCGTTCTCCCTTATCTTGGATATCTCCTCTTCGCTGACGAGTCTCTCGAAGCTTCTGAACCCGGCGACCTCAAATCCGTGCTTCTTTGCCAGTCTTCCAATACCCATGACTCGCTCCAAAGACAAATCCCGGCCAAGACTCCAATCACAGTAGTCCTCCTCAAGGGCTAAGATCATAGTCTCCGCCATACATGCATAGCTATGGCCGGGCGGGAAACCAAAATTGAAGCCAAAATCCACTTTCCCTGGGACTTTCACCACGCCACCTTCGATGACAAGCACATCGTCTCGGCATCTCTTGACTTCCCATGACACGCTCCGAGGACGAGAGACATCACACACCAAAGCCCCCGGCTTGAGGTCTGCGGGCTCAATTAGGGAATCCAAAGCCGAACTCACGCACACCACTACATCCGCTCGCCCTAGGCTACCCTTGAGATCCCTGGTAACCCGGGGAACCATCCCCGTGCGTTCTGTGATATCCCGGGCAACTCTATTCAATCTGCCTTGGTCTCTCGCGCAGAGAGTCAAGTGCCTGCCTTTGTCTGCCATGATAATTGAGAGAACCTTCCCTATGGCCCCTGAAGCCCCCAACACGAGAACGTTGGCTTCATCCATATTGATACCCATGAGGCCGGCCGCTCTTTCGGTAGCCTCCAAAGCGGTACCCGCCGTATAACTGTTGCCTGTCGTTACGGCGATGTCTAGGTTTTGGCGGATGGTTATGCCCGCATCCCCCACAACCGACGTAAAGGCCCCCAGTCCGACAATCTTGGCGCCCAGGTCCCGGGCGATCTGACCCGCTCTGATGATCTTCTTCATCACTCTCGCCTCGGGCCAACCCATCATTAGTCTGGGGGTCAGCGGGCAGGTAACGAACCAGCCATGGGCTTTTCCGTGTCTGGATTCAACTCCGGTGATATGGGATACCTTGAATGGTGGCAGCAATGACATCCCCATTTCCACTAGCCCTTCGGGGAATATCTTAGCCATGGGGAATCTCCGGTTTACGTCTGAAACGCTAATAGGGTGGATAATGAATCCAAAGGAACCCAAGGCCCTTCCCTCCATGGAGGACTGACATCTGAACTATGTGCAACTCATACGTGTGGATTTCCCTCTCCACAGAGAATGCTCAGTTTAGGTGCCGGAAACAGTGGGCACCAGCGATGGCGGATTGAGCACCTCTATCCGCGGCTTGAAATCCAACCTGTCTAATATCTCCAGAATCTCATCATCTGAGATGTCATCGGGACGCTTTCCCAATAGAGTTACTAGGAGAGCTTCCATTACATTCGTCCCGAACGAGCGGCCTTCCATCTCTGGCGTGGTAGTTACAAGAGTGCTGACGCCCCGGCGCTTTAGTTCGTCAATGTCCTCAGATGTTACGGTGTTGGTTATGATTGATTTCCCCGTCATGTCCTGGGGCATGTGCCTGATGACATAGTGAAAATCCCCGGCGATTATGTCGGCATCTCTATAGAAGCGTCCGAATTTGGGACTGGCCGCCTTCTTGTCCTGCTCTTTACCGGTTGGATAGAGGACCGAGAAAGGCAGCCTCACTACCACTGGCCCAAGGAGGCGCGCAGCTCTCTCCAGAGCGGCAAGGGAATACAGAGGAATTGGCAAGCCCAGGGCGAAGATGAGATCACCCAGGATCAAACGGGAACCTGCATCTCGAAGAGCCTCGGCCATTCCGAAACGATCCATGCCGCTGACCAAGAGCACTGTCTTCTTGGAGAAAGGGACTCGGGCCACTTTGTCCAGATACTGAATGACGCGCCGCTCCAAAGTGCCTTTGAGCCTGCTTCCGTCCACAATAGGAGACTTCTTGGCAGCTTGGGCGATGGGAAGCGCTTCTCTTAACATCAGTCTGCTACGCCCTATCCCTATGTAGAGATCGATGCCGCCCATGCCGAAAGCGTCTACTTTGCCATCCAACCGAGTGATGAGTTCGATGGCTTTGGGAATCGACCCATCTGTGCCGATTCTCTCAACTATGATTTTCTCTCCAAGGAACTCTTGCTCAGTACGCTTGTTGCGCTTGGATGAACCTAGGCTCACACTTACCACGTGTCTCACCTGGATAACCTCCTACCCTTTCATCCCTCTGATGGTGCGTCGAAGCGTCTCGGGGTTAAGATACACATCCCCGGACATCGGGGAACGTCCAATCACTATGGCGGCAATATCTGTATTCTTGTCCATAACGCCTTTGAGGATTTCGAGCCTCTTGTCCGAACCTATTAGGACAACTTTTGCGAACTGTCTGACCTTGGCCACAAGGCCCATCAACTCGTTCAGCAATTCATTGCCACTTCTGTCCCTCACAAACTGCCATCTTTCTTCGTCGGTCATGAGCAGAGTATAGTCTACGCCTTCTTCTTGGCATACTCTCCGAATCTCATCGCAGTTTGACAGCGGAAATCCTATCACGGCCATAGAGCTGCCTTTACGGACTTCGCCGAGGCTCTCCAGCCTCGATATGAACGTGCGGTCAATCCCCGTTTTGGCGGCAACCTCCGACTGGGAAAGCCCGCGGGTCCTGGCGGCCAAGATCGTTGAGATGACTTCATCGATCTTCTGCCTACTGATGACTTTGTCGCCGATCCTGATGAAGTCCACTCCGTCACCCTCTTCCTATCGTGACTGGCGTAGTACTGGCTCTACGGTGTTAGGCGGCAACTCATGTAGCGCCCCGGGCTCCTGCAATCGCAAATATGCCCTAAACTGCAAGCTATGGTTTGCCGCCAGACGGGTCTTGGTTGTGCACAAGTCTGTGTACAGATGATATCAAGGGATTATGGGAAGCGCAAGAAGAAGTTGGGGAACTCGCCCCGAGCATGATTCTCCCGCGTCAGACCGTCTTGGCCACGGTGTCCAGTATCTGAAGCACTCGTTCTGGCGATGATTCGTGGTTTAGTCTCGTGCGGTAAGTAGAAGCGTCTTTTACCCCGCGCAGGTAGAAGGCCAAATGCTTGCGCATCTCAAGGAGTCCTCGTCGCTCTCCTCTAGATGCAATGGTTCGCAGAAAGTGGTCTTTAGCAGTCTCCATCTTCTCCCGGATAGTGGGGATACGGGCCTCCCTACCATCCAGAAGGTCAAGGCATTGCCTGAAGAAAAACGGATTCCCGATAATGGCACGTCCCACCATGACGCCGGATAGTCCCGGCAGCGTAGCCTTATCCAAAGCCTCTTGGGCTGTGGTGATATCGCCGTTGCCGACTACCGGGATGTGAACGCTTCGTGCAACGCGAAGGATGGCATCCCAGTCGGCGGCCCCCGAATACCCTTGCGTCACCGTGCGGCCGTGGACAACCAACATGTCTGCTCCAGCGTCCTCCAACCTCACGGCAATATCACAAGGATCCTGGCAATCATCCCACCCTAATCTCATCTTGACAGTCACCGGAACACTAGAAGCATCCTTAACTGCTCTGACGATGTTTTGAGCCCGGTCAAGATCTTTCAAGAGCGCTCCTCCAGAGCCTGGCCCGGTTACTTTCCTGGCAGGGCACCCCATGTTGAGGTCAATGACCTCGAATCCTCCATATGAAGGATCCTGAACTAGTCTTGCGGCTTCAGACAAGACCGAAGGTTCCTCTCCAAACAACTGCACTGCCAACGGGCTGTCTTTGGGAGGATGCCAAAGGAGTTCTCGAGAGTTGTCGCCGCCTAAGACAAGGCCTTTTCCGCTGATCATCTCGGTGCAGCAGTAGGGGCATCCGTATTCGCGAAGTATTTCACGATAGACGTCCCCGGTATAGCCCGCCATAGGAGCCTGGATAATCGGCGGCCAGATAGTAGACTCTCCGATAGTGAGCGGGACTAGACCTGGAAAGCGAGACGGCGTGGCTTGGCTCTCGGGCAAGGGCGGCATCGGCATACCTACTGGACAGAGGTATCCTCTGGCTTTATACCTGCCTCCGCCATGACTCTATTGGATGCATATATGGGCGCCGCCATCCTAAGAGCCAGAGCGATAGCGTCGGAAGGCCTGCAATCCATCTCGATTTCCTCACCGTCTCTTGTTAGCACCAGCGAAGCGTAGAACGTGCTGTCTTTAATCTCGGTTATTACGGCCATTATTACCTGTACCTCCAGGCGCTCCAGAACAGAAGCCAACAAATCCACAGTAAGAGGGCGAGGGGCTTTTACTCCCTGGATAGGCAACGCGATGGCGGATGCCTCCGGCGACCTTACCCATATCGGGATAAAACTGGACTTGGTGAGGTCACTAAGGAGGACCACAGCCTGGTCGCTGTCACGGTCAAGACCGACCCGCTCGACAGTCACCTGAACCATCTCGGCTGACACCTCCTGAAACATCGCTCTAAGGTGGAAGTTTACATAAGGCGGCAACGGTACTCTTTTCTGCCGCACTTCCGGATAAGGGCCGTCTAGTCCCATTCTATGGTACCTATCACGGAATAACCACCCAAAACGTCTTCGATAGCCTTCTTAATTTGGGATAGACCTTGGACGGTCTTGGCCTCTGCCCGCAACACTAGAGCGGGTTGCGTGTTGGACGCCCGCAAAAGTCCCCATCCATCGGGAAACAGCACCCGTACCCCATCCACGGTGATTACCTCGTAATTTTGGGCGAATTTCCGGGTAGCGTCTTCCACGATAGCGAATTTGGTCTCGTCAGGGCAACTAATCCGCAACTCGGGCGTTGAATGATATTGAGGAATGCGACTTATCTTCTCCGATAGGCTCTCGGAAGAGTTGGACAAGAGCCGCAGGAGTCTGGCCGCGGCATAGATCGCATCATCGAATCCATAGTATTCGTCTCTAAAGAACATGTGGCCCGACATTTCGCCTGTGAAAAGCGCTCCGGTTTCCCTCATCCTGGCCTTGATGAGGGAGTGGCCTGTCCTGGTGAATTGGGGACGGCCGCCCAGTTCCCGCACAACGTCCACCAACGCTTGGGAGCATTTCACCTCGATAAGAGCCAGAGTACCGGGGTATTTCGGCATAATCTCCTGCCAGAACACGGCCTGGAGCTCGTCACCGAAAACCAGGCGTCCGGAAGCATCCACAACGCCGATTCTGTCCGCATCACCGTCGAAAGCAATTCCTAGATCGGCGCCACTTCTAAGCACGCGATCGATGAGATCTTCCATTTCCGAGGGTTGAGTGGGATCCGGGTGGTGGTTTGGGAATGTCCCATCCGGCTCGAAGTACATTTCCTCAAACTGAGCGCCAAGCCTTTCCAACACCCTTCGCGCTATGAGACCGGAAGAACCGTTGCCGGCATCCACCACTGCAAATACTCTCTTGGGGCCGAGTCTCACTCTGTATGCGAGGTCCTCCACATACGAGGGGATCGGATCCTCATAGAGATAATGCCCCGAGCCTCGAGCGAACCGTCCAACCTCAGCGATTCTGCGGATCTCCTGAATCCCGTCGCCGTACAAGGTATCCGTGCCGTAAGCCAGTTTAAAACCGTTATACTCGGGAGCGTTGTGACTACCGGTAACCATCATCCCACCCTGTACCCCGTACTTGATACGAGAAAAGTAGAACACAGGTGTGGTCACCATGCCCACATCCACTACGTCGACGCCGGTGGAGTTCAACGCATCTCTGAGGATCCGCGAATAAGCGAAAGAAGAAAGCCTGTTGTCACGGCCGACAATCGACTCCTTTATCCCTCGCTCCCTCAGGAACGATCCATAGGCCAGTCCAACTGCACGAACGCTCTCGGCGGTAAGATCCCGGCCCACCAAGCCTCTGATATCATATTCACGAAAGATGCTCGGATTCAGCGATCTACTCAACCCCTTCCGCTAACCTAGATTCTGCCCTGTGCGGTCAATTCCTTTCACATAGTCAGCCGGTCTCACTTCCATCAACCCAGTTATCGCCCGTGAACCTGGTTATTGATGGCTGCCGCCGGGCAACACTAGAAGGGTGAAGGAGGTGATCCTGTGCCGGAAGTCAAGTGCAAAGTGAAGCCCTGTCATTACTGGAAAGACGGCGATATCTGCAGCGCCCAGAGCATCATGGTGGATTACAACAAGAGAAGTGCCAGAAGCACAATGGAGTTAGGCGATCTCGACATCGACATCGGACGCGCCGGAAGTCGTGGACACAACTTCGAAGGCACCGATCGCGGACGTGAAAACACAGGGATGACCGATTTCGAGTTGGGCGACCTCACCGGACCGGTCGGCAGCACCGATGTGGGGCATGAGGCAAGAACCTCAGAGGAGACTCTGTGCTCCACGTTCAAACCAAAAGACTCGCGACACAAGTACTAGCGCACCTCTGGAACATTCTGCCGTTGTGTGGGGACTCGCGGCAGACGCGCGGAAGGGGGGCAGACTCTCTTCCGCGTTTCATGTTGGCATCCTGCCGGTGAATCAGACGCTCCCTCAAAAAGACGATTTCGGGACGGTTCCCCCTAGATAGGGTATAATCATGATTGGTGTCAACACGGACGCAGAAAGGCACGAACGGTGACGAGATGGCTGATACGGAGGGAATCGGACCTGGCACGACGGGTATGGCTCGGAAACCGGCAGGAATCGTCGCCGCCAAGAGATTTTTCCCCTGTAAAGGAGTCGTTTTTGACAAAGACGGCACCCTAATCGACATATTCCCTTTGCTTTCGGCACTGGGACACGAACGCCTGAGACACCTGGCTGCAAGGGTAAGACACAACGCCCTTGCGTCGGTGGAAAGGTGCATGGGATTTGACTCAAAGACCGGTGAGGTGTCACCTTTGGGCCCTCTAGCGGGAGCAACGAGGCGCGACGAGGTGGCGGTAACCGCATGCGCTCTATGGTTGGAGGGGATCCCCTGGTACCAAGCAATCTCTATTGCCAAAGAGGCCTACGACCAAGCCGACGCTACGCTGGATGTAACTAAAGACGCCTACCTCCTGCCAGGTGCCCATTCTTGCGTTACTTCTCTGGCCGAATCCGGCCTGACTCTTTTCATCGCTACTTCCGATGGCCACGAACGCGCCGAAAACATGCTGGATAGTCTGGGAATACTCGGGTACTTCCATTCAATAGTTGCCGCCGATGACGTAACGGAACCCAAACCTTCGCCCGAATCCGTTCTAGTGTGCGCGAACAGACTGGGCATCTCTCCTGAAGAACTCGTGGTGGTTGGTGATGCGCCCCAGGACGCGATCATGGCCCGTAGAGCCGGGTGCAAGTCGATTGGGGTCTTGACCGGCGTCAGTTCTTTCGACATGCTTGAGGGCTATTGCGACCTGGTCTTGCCAGGGGTCTTGGACATTCGCCCGGCACCCCGTGAATAGCCCCGCGGTCTTTGGGCTCGTCCTAGGCCCGGCGAAATACCTCTTCTGGACTCAAGTTTTTCTGATAGATGATCTGGAGCCCTTTCAGAGTCAGCATGGGTTCTACGTGCTGTATAGTAGAAGACTCCTGAGCTACCAGGTTCGCCAGTCCTCCGGTTGCAACTACCTGGGCTTCTCCCCCGAGTTCCTTTTTGAGCCTAGTCACCAGCCCGTCAGTCTGGCCCACGAATCCAAACACAATACCAGATTGCATGCTTTCTACAGTGGTTCTGCCTATGGCCGAGCCCGGCTTGGCCAACTCGATTCTGGGGAGCCTTGCGGCCTTGTCAAACAGAGCATCTGTAGAAGTCAGTATGCCGGGGGCAATGGCGCCTCCCAAGTACTCGCCTTCTTTAGAGATAACATCGAACGTGGTAGCCGTGCCGTAGTCCACCACGATGACGGGGCCGCCGTGCATGCGGTATGCCGCCACTGCGTTTGTGATCCTGTCGGGGCCGACTTCTTTGGGATTTTCGTATTTCACGTTGATCCCTGTCTTGGTACCCGGGCCAACGATTATGGGACTAATCTTGAAATAGCGTTTGACCATCTTCTCGAGCACGGGGGTCAGGGGAGGCACTACAGAAGCGATGATGGCGCCTCGTACACAATTGGCCTTAAAACCTGAGTGCTCCAGCATGTTCAAGACGGCCATTCCGTACTCATCTTCTGTCTTGTGCCTGTCAGTAGACATGCGCCAGTGGGCCTGCAAATCTTGCCCTTTGAAGATACCCACAACTACGTTGGTATTGCCAGCATCGATGGCGAATAGCATGATTCTTGCCTCCCCGCCCGGCCTAAGGTTCCCTATATCTTCAAGAGACCGCTTGTTGCGCGATACACGAGCCCCGTCAGGATAACAGCTGCAGTTGCCTCGGGGATGCCGTTCACGAGGCCGATCCCAAGAGCGACTTTCGCGGGGATAAACCCGAAAGCTACGATTAGTCCCAGCACTAGGATGGTGTTGGTTAGGCTTCCGGCCACGGCGGCCAGCGCCGGGCTGTGGCCCAAACGTTTGTGAACCAGATCCACTGCAAGTCCGGCAAGAGCTCCGATCGTCAGCGAAATGGCCAGCCTAAGTGCAGATTCAAGCCCTCCGAGCAGCGAATACCCAGTATACCCTGCGAAAACTGCCAACACCCCAGCCACAATCGCGTTGCCTCTCTTGCCTTTCGCCAAAACGAAAACATAGTGAGCGACTACCCCTACTAGGATTCTTGGGATCAAAGCTATGACGGGATTCGAGAAGATCAACTTGTCTAGCGGGTTGATTGCGGTCTGAGCCTGGTACATGCTGAAGGCGCCAAACATGGCCCCAACGATACCCCCGATGACGGGGCCTTCCATCACTCCCGCGATGATCGTGGGAACGTGCATGATGGTGATCGCGATTGGGGGAATCTGGATAAAACCGAGGGGCGTACAACCTAAGACTACCGTGATAGCGCCTAAAACTCCAGCGAAAGAAACCTGCCTAGCGGAAAACCTCGCACTCTGGCGCACTTAAGCGCACCTCCGTTCCGGCTCCTCTCCCAAGGATGCCGTTGGATTTCAGATTTGACCAGACCTTGGGTTTTCTGTTGGGTCCGGCGGCAAAACCTGCCGGCCACTCACACTGTATTCTACAACAATCTTCTTGGCGCTGGAAGCGGTCACCCCGCCCTGATTGCGGAGATCTCCTGCAGAATAATGATATAGTCACACCAACTGTCATGATGACACCATCATGCATGAGCGTTACCGGCGGTTATCCATATCGGGATAGGTGCTTGGCGTTACGGCATCTATTATTGCAGCCGCCGTAGCCTGTTGAGCGGCGATCCCTATCTCGGTGACCAGCTCTCCCCTGTCTTGAGCGCGAAAAGGTCGGGCGTGCTCTGAAGAGTCTTTTGAGCAGACTGCGCTCTGCCCAGTTGACATAACAAATAGTGTGTCTCCATCGTAGGGTGTGAAAGACGGTCGTATGACTTGAGCCATCCCCCCCATAGCCATGATAGCCACCCTGTTGCACTCTTCCTTTGTGAGAAGCGCATCGGTAGCGATGACCCCGATGGTGGTGCTAGTAATCATGGGCGGGTACAGTTGCTCTTGGGCTACGGGAGGTAAGCCCTGGGCACCTTCAGCCACAAACCGCTTCTTCTCCCTGTCGTAGGCCCCTGCAATGATCCTGCCTGTCGTCGGGTGGTAGACATCGCCTGCGGCGTTTACGGCTATGATGGCGCCCACTTTAAAGCCTCTGGGAGTCGTAACGCAGGAGTTGCCTAAACCCGACCGCATGGCATATCCGGGCCCCATAAGCTTTCCCACTGTGGCGCCGGTCCCTGCGCCGTAGGAGCCAGACCTCGGAGGCTTCGAACCCGCGTCCTGGCACGCCCGATACGCCATGTCAGCAGTTGGACGGGCTGTGGGACTCCCTACTCCCAGATCAAACAAGATTGCCCCGGAGACGATCGGGACTCTTGCCACTCCTGTGTCAAACCCGACACCTCTCTCCTCCAAGTACCGGACAATCCCTTCTGCTGCGTTGAGCCCAAAGGCAGACCCGCCTGCCAAAAAGACGGCGTGAATCGTATCCACTGTGAAAGTGGGGCGAAGCAAGTCCGTTTCTCTGGTGCCGGGAGCCCCGCCCATCACCGACACGCCTGCCCGTGCACCTTCCGGGCACAAGACAACCGTAATCCCCGTCAGTCCCACTAGATCTTGGGCATTGCCAACTGCGATCCCCGGCACATCAGCTATGGTGCCACTCGCTTCATGGGAGCGACCATCATGTACGTCTTGCTTGTCCGTGTCTGCCACTACCTCACTTCCTCTTTATGGAAGATACCTCTCTGCGCCCAACATGTAGCGGCGCAATCATAGAACGCTTCTTTTCCAAAGTCGGCCTCATTCACGTGACTTTTGGAAAAACGCCAGGGACGGGCGAGCCCGATCCCCGGCGCGATACTCTCGTACGTGGAGACTCTAGAACAACCCGGTTATGCGGCCGTTCTCGTCGAGATCCATATGAGCCCCGGCAGGATCCGATGGAAGACCCGGCATAGTCCTCATCTCGCCAAGGAGCGGGTATAAGAACCCTGCTCCCATAGACGCTCGCACTTCGCGCACGTTAATCCTGAATCCCGTGGGACGGCCCTTGAGATTGGGATCCGCCGACAACGACAGGTGCGTCTTGGCCATGCAGATGGGCAACTTATCGAAGCCTAGTCTCGTGTAACGCCTGATCTGTCTGTTGGCAAGAGGTGTGTAGTCCACTCCGTCGGCGCCGTACACCTTGGTGGCGATAGTCTCGATCTTCTTCTTTATCGACAAATCTAGATCATAAAGGTGGTGGAACTGGGATGGCTCGTTTTCCAGAACATCGATGAGAGCCTTAGCAAGATCGATTCCGCCTTCTCCACCCTGAGCCCACACCTTTGTGGTCACGGCTGCTGAAGCCCCCGCCTTCATAGCCCGATCCAAAACGAACTGGATTTCCTTTTCGCTGTCGGTGGGGAAATGGTTGAGGGCCACTACGACGGGCACCCCGTGCATGAGAACGTTCTCGATATGCTTGTCTAGGTTCTGGCAACCCCTATCCAAAGCCTCCATATTCTCCGCAGCCAATGCCTCTGTATCCAGTGGCTTTCCAGGAACAACCCTGAGAACGCCGCCATGCATTTTCAGAGCACGAATCGTTGCAACAACCACAGCAGCATCGATCTTCAGGCCTGAATACCTGCATTTGATGTTGAACATCTTCTCGGCACCAATGTCGGCGCCAAAGCCTGCTTCTGTTAGAGTATAGTCGGCCAGTTTGGTGGCCATCATGTCAGCCAAGATCGACGAGTTTCCGTGGGCTATGTTCGCGAAGGGCCCGGCGTGAACGAACACGGGAGTGTTCTCAAGCGTTTGGATGATGTTGGGCTTGATAGCGTCTTTCAGAAGAACCGCCATGGCCCCGGCGCACTTCAGATCGTCTGCCGTAACAGCTTTTCCGTCATATGTATAGCCAACCACTATTCGTCCCAATCGTTCACGAAGATCCTTAAGGCTTGTGGTGAGAGCAAGAATCGCCATGACCTCAGACGCGACAGCGATATCGAACCCGGTCTCTCTGGGCACGCCGTTCTCTGAACCGCCCAAGCCGATGACCACCCTGCGGAGGGCCCGATCAGAAACGTCCACGACCCTGGGCCAAGTGATAGTGAGAGGATCGATGTTTAAGGGGTTTCCATGAAGGAGGCTCGCGTCCAAGAATGCGGCCAAAAGGTTGTGTGCGAGAGCGACTGCATGGGTGTCACCTGTGAAATGAAGGTTGAAATCCTCCATGGGTACGCATTGAGCGTAACCGCCTCCAGCTGCTCCTCCCTTGATGCCAAACACGGGTCCCAAAGATGGCTGACGAATGGTGTTGATGACTTTCTTGCCTAAACGTCCCATCGCTTGACCCAGACCGATACAAACGGTGGTCTTGCCCTCACCGAGAGGAGTGGGAGTAATAGCAGTAACCACCACGTACTTGCCTCGGGGGCGGTCCTTTAAGTAGTCCAGAAGTTCCAATGATATCTTGGCCTTGTACTTCCCGTAGTTCTCTACCATGTCCTCGGGGATTCCGAGGCTGTCGGTAATCTGGTTAATCGGCAACATCTTGGCTGCTTGGGCTATCTCGATATCCGATTTCACTAGATGACCCCCTTCTTCTATCTTAGGCCCTTTGGGCCCTAGGCTTCCTGGGCCTTTGGGCTTCTTTTCCACATCCACTAGAATACCACAATTGGCCTATGGCGCAGAACACTGTTTCCACAGCATGGCAACGGCAACCCCAAGGATGAGAAAGATGACGTCCGTTTTGCCGAAGCCCTTCTTTTCCTGCTTGGCGGGCTCCGAGGCCGTTACCGCACCCTCGGGCTGACTTTCCAACTGGGCTCTTCGCCACTCCTCGTACTCCCTAAATCGAGGCTCTAGCCGTTTCTCTAGTTCAGCCTCATCGGGCTGTTTGAATCTGGGTTCGTTTTGGCTCAACTGCTAATCACCTCATCCATATGGTTGCCTAGTTCACCTTGCGCCTAATGGTGCCATTCCTTACAACAATTCTGCCGCCCTTGATCACGGTGTCCACCAGGTTTGTTCCAAACCTATAGGGTATCTCGCGGTAGTCTTGTGCGTCCAAGATAATCAGATCCGCCTGAAAGCCGGGGATCAATCCCCCCACCTTTCCTCCCAAACCTGTGGCATACGCCGAATTCCACGTAGCCGCCACCAACGCCTCCTCTGGCCTCATTTTTAAGCCGGAACAAGCCAGAGTCATGCAGAGGGGCATGGACATGGCGGTGGATGTACCCGGGTTGAAATCGGTGCCTAAGGCCACCGCCGCTCCACCGTCAATAAGTGCCCTGGCGGGAGCTCCAGGTTCCCCCAAGTAGCATGATGTGGCCGGAAGCAAGACCGCTACAGTATTGCCCTCCGCCAGACACTTGATGCCTTGTGGCGACACTTTGAGAAGGTGGTCGCATGACGTAGCACCCAACTCGCACCCTAGTTCTGTGGCGCCAGTCCACTGCAGTTCATCCGCGTGAATCTTGAGACCGAAACCATATTCCTTGGCGGCGGCAAGAATCTTCCTTGTTTCCTCCACAGTAAACGCCCCTGCATCGCAAAAGACATCGACGAACTCGGCCAGGCCGAGTCGCCTAACGTCAGGAAGCGTATTTGTGACCAGGTTAACGTACTCTTGGCGGCAATCCTTGTATTCGGGAGGAATCGAGTGAGCCCCCAGGTATGTGCCAACCACAGTTGTGGGATGGACCTCTCCCAAACGAGCAATGACTTGCAACTGCTTTAGTTCGGTCTCGCGGTCAAGTCCGTAGCCGCTCTTGGCCTCGCAAGAGGTTGTGCCCAAAAGAAGCATCTGGTCGAGAAAGCCAAGGGCTCTCTGGAAAAGATGTTCATATGAGGCATCCCGGGTTGCTCTAACGGTGCTGGCTATGCCGCCGCCGGCTGCCCCGATCTCCAGGTATGACTTGCCCTCACATCGCATAGCGTACTCCTCGGCACGCCATCCGGCGAATACCAAGTGAGTATGAGCATCAACGAAACCGGGGATAGCTGCCCTCCCGCCTGCGTCAATGACTTCAGTCTCACAGTCAGGAATGACGCGGGATCGCACATCGTCTTCGCTACCCGCAAAGAGAATCGCTCCATCTTTGCACGCCACGGCTGCGTTGGATATGAGGCCCAAATCCCGCGAATCTTTACCCTTTTTCGGCCCGCTGGCAGCGCCACTTGCTCCCGCCATGGTCACCAGCTGGCCAATGCCTGTAATGAGCAGATCGGCTTTCTTACTCCCCGCACTGCGCGAGAGTAGGCTTTCTGGGTTCAATCCGGTTGTTCCAAGCCGCAATGCTGCATTCTCCTTCCGAACAGCCCCTGGAGCCCTCCCAACAGAACCCGGATGCTTGTCTACCAAAGAGCCTCCGTCACTTTCTCGACTGAGTCAATGAGTATGTCTGATAGAATGAGACGGCGTACGGCCTCTACGTCCGGAGCCATCTCTCGATCGCAGGTCACCGGGGAAATCACCGTCCAGAGCAGGTCGTACGCAGCACGCCCCGCAGAAGATATGCCCACGTTGCCTCTTAGGTACAAAGCTTGGCAGGCCGCAAAGTACTCGATAGCCAAAACAGTTGCCACGTTGTCTGCTATATCTCTGGCTTTTCTGGCGGCGATGGTGCACATACTGACGTGATCTTCCTGATCCGCAGAAGTAGGGATGGTGTCTACACTAGCAGGATGCGCCAAGACCTTATTCTCGGAGCAAAGCGAGGCTGCCGCATACTGTAGAATCATCAGGCCGGAGTTTAGTCCGCCTTCAGGAGTCAGGAAAAGCGGTACTCCGTCCATCCCGCTCATGAGCCTTGCGATTCGCCTCTCGGAAATGTTGCCTAGACTGCATAGAGAAAGCCCCAAGTAATCGCCAGCCACCCCAAGGGGTTGCCCGTGGAAATTACCGCCCGATATCACACGTCCGTCAGGAAGGATAAGGGGGTTGTCTGTGGCAGAACCGCTTTCGGTTTCAAGAACCTGTGTCACATGGTGGATGGCCTGCCTCACGGCACCGTGGACTTGGGGGATGCATCGCAGCGTATAGGGATCTTGTACCCTGAACTGACCCGGACGAGTTACCAACTCCGATCCGGCAAGCAACGTTCGCAAATTCCGTGCGACATCTTCTACCCCGTGTTGGGGGCGAAGACGTATGAGTCCCAGATCGTAGGCATCGGGTATAACGGACAATGCTTGTCCCGTGAGAGAGGCGATGATGTCAGCAGCCTTGGCCAGTCTTTGGCCAAGATCGAGGCACATAGCCAAAACCCCGGCGGTCATTTGGACGCCGTTGGTGAGTGCCAGTCCCTCCTTTGCCTCAAGTCCCAGAACAACGATTCCCGCCTTTGCCATAGCGCGGGCCGCGTCAATCGCCACTTCCTCGTCTCCATAATAAGCCTGTCCTATGCCAATCATGGTAAGAGCCACGTGAGCCAAGGGGGCCAGGTCTCCGCTGGCGCCCACAGAGCCCTTCTGAGGCACCACGGGCGTCACTCTCTCATTGAGCATGGCAGCCAGAGTCTCGACGACTACGGGTCTCACGCCGGACATCCCTTTGGCGAGGGCGTTTGCCCGCAAGAACATGGCCGCTCTGACTTCCTCTGGAGAGAAGACCTCGCCTGTCCCCGCTGCATGGCTCATGATCAGATTCTTCTGCAGGGTCCGCACGGCATCCTTAGATATGGGAACATCGGCAAACTTACCAAAGCCTGTTGTGACCCCGTAGACACTTCTGCCTTCTGCGATAGTGTTCTCAACGACTTGCCGGGAACGAGCCATGTTACCCTGGGCTTCATGGGGGACGACTACCTTTTCACGCCCTTTTGCCACATCAACTATGTTGGCCAGGCTCTTGGGGTTGCCATCTATATACACAGGCATTCTCCGACCTATCCCCCCAATTGGCAGTGCGCTATTCGGCCTTTCTACCTTCTCTTGGTGTTATCCTTTACGATAACTCGAACCGAGCGGTCTCTTCTGAGGTCGTTAAGGCTCTCTAGGATGAGCTCAAAGAGAAGACTATCCAAGATCTTGCCGTAGGAAAAGATATCCTGCCCCACACGGTGGAGATGCACTTGCATCTCGCCCACGGTGTCCAGAGAATCGAAAAGGGTAATGTACCTTCCTACCGAGGCTTTCTTGCTTCGTACGAAATCCTCTTCGAGTTGTTTTCGCCGTGCGCCGTTCTTGGCCTCTTTTATCTCATCCCAAATCCTTTGAACAAGCTCCTCCGGGGAAGAACTCTGGGCAACAACAGTGGCGTAAGCATAGTCGGGCCAGCTCTCATTGGATAGACTCAGGTCATCCACGAGGCCATCTTCGTAGACCTTGGTGAAAAACTCAGAGCTCTTACCAAACAAGATGTTCAATAAGGTCGATGTCGCTATCTCCTGTATTACAAGTCGCCTGCCGTCATCGGGAATCGGGTCAAGCTTCCAAGCCACTTGAACCAGAGGAATGGGCACAGGCAACGAGATCTCTCTGTTGGCGCCTACTTCAGGAGGCTCTGCAGGTCGAAGACGTTGAGCTATGGTGTTTCTTGAGATTTCGCCAGAATCGGAATACCTAACAGCCTCGAGAGCCTCATCCACGGCGTCTATTACCTCTTCTTTAGTTAAGTCCCCCGCCACAAAAAGACTCATGTTAGGAGGACGGTAGAAGCTACTGTGACAGAGATACAGAAGGTCCGTGTCGATCTGGGTTATGGAATCTTGGGTGCCCGCCACATCTATTCTCACAGGGTGCCGAGAGTACAAAGCTTCCAGAGTCTCACGCATTAGGCGTGACCCCGGGTCGTCATCATACATGCGTATCTCTTGGCCTATGATGCCTTGCTCCTTTATCACGGATTCTCGTGTGAAGTAAGGCGTGAAGGCGACATCCATGAGAAGGGCCAGGGACTCCCGAAAACTCTCTAGAGTCCAGAAAAGGTATGAAGTGCAGTTGTTGCTGGTGTAGGCGTTGGCAGAAGCGCCTAGTCTGGCAAAAGCCGAGAAAGCTTCGCCCCATGTTTTCTCAAACATCTTGTGTTCCATGAAATGAGCGATTCCTGCAGGGACCTCCACGGCCTCGGTTTGGCCTGGAGGAACGAAGATGTTGTCGTTGGAGCCGTAGTGGATGAATATCTCGGCGTACTTGCGCCTGAAGCCCTTCTTAGGGAGAAAGAAAACCCGGAGCCCACCTACGCACTCACAGTAGATCATTTCTCGCAGCATTTCAGAGACCAGTGCGTCCATAGATTAATCATCCTTAGCCCTGAGAGTGTACACCGCTTTCAGCTGGGCGCAATTGGCCACTTCCACGATGTCATCTTTGGTGACCCTCATTACCTGTTCCACGAGTTCCTCTTCGGTGGCTGGCCCCCCCAAGATTTCGGTGGAAAGGAAGCGTCTGACCAAAGCCGCTTGAGAGTCGCTTTCTGAGCGATAACGCCGAAGCAGACCCACTCGGGTGTTCTCAATCTCGTCCTCGGTAATGTCTCCCTTTTTCATGGCTTCCACCTGCATACTCACCAGGTCGCGGGCTTTATCCCTAAAAGAATCCATGACTCCTGCCACCGTCAACACCATGCCACGCCAAGGGTTCAGGCTGGAATCGGCAAAGTAGGCCAAATGCTCTTTCTCTCTTACGTTCACAAACAGCTTCGAGTGAGGGAAGCCGCCTAATATACCGTCAAAGAAGATCTGGGCCGGTAAGCGTGCATCGCTTTCTGTGATCCCGGTGTAGAAGGCCATGCACAAGATGGTCTGTTCACCTGGCAAATACTCCTCCACTGCCAGCAGTTCCTTTGGAGGGGACGGCGGCGACAGTCTCTTTTCAGCGCCAACTTCGGCGGCGACTCGAGCCTTGGGGAAATCCAGTCTGGTTCTAGCCAATATGTCTCCGAGCTCCCTGACGCCTTTGCCAATAGCATAGATACTTATGCCTGACCGGGAGAGGGTCGTTGTCCAAGCATCCCAGGTGTCTTTGGGTCCGATGCGATTCAACTCCTCCAAGGTACCCCAAGCAGGAAGACCGCTTGGATCTCCCTTGGAGACCTCTTCCACCAGTCGCACAGTAGCGTACCTGGGACGGTTGTTAATAATGCTCAGGATGTCCCGACGATGCTCCTCCCGCTCAGTTTCAAAACGGTCTTTTGGATATGCACCGTCCTCAAGATATGGCTTGGATGCCACCTCCCATATGAAAGACATGGCTTTGCCCAAGTTGACCCCATGGGAAAACACGCCGTCCGCCGCGCCTTTCACGAACTCGGGGGACGGGAGGCTCATTGCAAACCGCACAACTTGCATGGGGCCGATTTTGCTGGTATCCGCCCCTAACCCTGCCCCATACATATCCTCAAGGCGGCGCGAGAGATCTCGGAGAGACGGCAAGTTCACAGTACCTCTCCTGGCCAGTCTGGGCACCAGCGCTATACGGGTAACCATGTCTTTTGCCATGGGAACTTTGCAGAATATGTTCAGGGAAAGGGTTTTCCACTTGTCGTCAGGCAAGTAGTAATACGTGATGCCCGGTTCCAGGCTCATCGCCTGGAACCGGCCACTGGAACACTCACGGTTCAAACTAGGTTACACCACCAGTTTCGGATCGTCATCGATTAGGTTCCTGGGATACGCTGTTAAGCTCTTGCAGCCATCGGGCACTAGTACTACGTCGTCCTCGATTCTGACCCCACCTTTGCCGGGAAGGTAAATCCCAGGCTCGATGGTGAAAGTGGTGCCCACCTCCAGAGGCAAGTGGTTGTAGGCCACTATGTAGGGCTCTTCGTGAACTTCCAAGCCAAGCCCGTGCCCAGTCCTGTGGATGAACTGATCACCGTAACCGTAGGAGGCAATGACGTCCCTGGCTAAAGCGTCTACCTCAGCGCCGGTCATGCCAGGCTTGGCGTTCTTGCGACAATGCTCCTGCGCTTCTTTGACTACTTCAAACACCTTGCGCATCTCGCCGGACAACGCCCCTATTGCCCAGCTCCGTGTAATGTCGCCCCAGTACCCTGCGACCTGCACGCAAAGGTCCAGCCAGACAGGGTCCCCGTCTTTAACAGGGGTGGTGGATGTGCCGGCGTGGGGCACGGCCGTATCGGCGCCGGTAGCCAAGGACATGAAGACGGCTTCTCCGCCCTTCTTTTTGAGTTCTTTCTCCACTTCGGGGACAACTTCGCTTGCAGCCTTCCCTGGGGTCAAGATTTTCCGAGCAATGTCGACCCCGAGATCGCACAAGGCGCAGGCTTTCTGCATACTCTCGATTTCGGTCTCATCTTTCTGGATACGCAGATGCTTCATTACCTGAACGCCATCTAGGAACGGGAAGTCTCCCATGGCGTTCTTCATGAGGGTGTACTCCAGCATTCTAGCAGCCGTGTACTCAAGAGCCCACTTGCCGCTCTTCCCCTGAAATACTCGCCGGAAAGCTCCTGCAGGACCCTCTTCGTCCGAAAACGATTCGACGGCAAACTCAAACTCCACTCCTTTGTCCAGGAGATGGGCTGAGTACTTCTCGCCTTTGCTTCTTTCCAACTTGGGCATGAGGAATGTCGCTTTTCCTGACGTTTCAATCACGCACATAGTTGGTCTCTCGGAAAGACCCATGCGGAGTCCGGTCATGTAGAAGAGGTTGGGGCCAGGCATCAGGGCGATTCCCGTAAGCCCTTCCTTCTGAAGTTCACCAACAAGTCTCTGCCAGCGTTCTTTGTTCATGTTTACCTCCCGTTTAGTGTAGGTTGTATCCGAAACGGCGCCAATCATTCCTTCTTCGCAACGAAATAGGCTCTGGACGTGTCCTCTGAAGCCGGGTAGAAGGTAGTGGAATGATACACGCCGAGTACGGCAAATCCCGCATCTTGAAGCCACTTTCTCTGATCGTCTAAGGGAAACGCCCGTTCCCTATGGATCTCGTCGAACCTTTTCCAGGTCTTTCCCTGCCTTATGAAGCCGGTGAGTCTCACCTTCCACCACTTTCTGGACGAGTCATAATAGTCCGTCCACACCACGTAATGATTGCGCCCTTCCATTAGGCTGATCTCGTGTGGTATGGCGGCCAGTCTGCCAGGAGTATTGACGTCGAACACAAAGAAACCGCCCGGGACAAGGGCCTTGGATACTGACCTGTAAGCAGACTGCACATGGATAGGCTCCAACAGGTAGTTGAGACTATCGAACACGCAGACCGCAGCATCAACGGGATGCTCCACAGAAAAAGACCGCAGGTCACCTTCAACGAAGTCTATGTTCAGACCGGCGGACTCGGCCTTCTTGCGGGCCACTTCCAGCATGTTTGGAGATCCGTCAACCCCGATAACCCGGTATCCTCTCCTGGCCAGAATAATGGATAGATTTCCTGTGCCGCACGCCAGATCCAGCACAGTCCTGGGGGAATAGGAAAATCTGGCCCATACGCCTTGGATGTAATCTGCCCATTGCTTATAGGGCACATCGGCCATTATCTGGTCATACACTTCGGCGAAATGGACATAAGGTTTGTCGGTAGGCTTGGACATCGGATCACCTGCCAAACCTTACTATTCGCCGTTAAGGGGTGCCAGTCCTTGTAAGGACCATAAGCGCTCTTTCCTATTGGTTTCTGTGCATCTGTGCGAACGGGCACAAAGTATTCCGATTCGTCTTTGAATTCTCCACACTCGACCAATTGTGTGATAAGATCGTCCTAGCATGTGTCCTTGCGTATGTGTCCTGCCGTTCCCGAATCTGACAGACAAAGAGGCACATGGAAACCACAGAACACACAAACGAGGTCAGTCCATGCACGAGACTTCGCTGGTCATGAACGCGATCAAGCTGGTGGTGCAAGATGCAACCCGACGAAGGTTGACACGGATCACCAGAATCGACCTGGAAGTGGGCGAGTTGTCCGGGGCCTATCCCCATGCGCTCAGAGAATCTTTCCCCATTGCCTCCAAAGGCTCCATCGCTCAGGACGCAGAGTTGGTTATCACCGAAATCCCCGCTACTATGCATTGCAGTACCTGTTCCACATCATTCAATCCCACCATATCGGGGTGGGTGTGTCCGTCCTGCGGTTCCGGTGACTGTGCCTTAATTCGAGGGATGGAACTACAAGTCGTGTCCTATACAGGAGAGGAGGACCCAGATGAGCATCAAAGTGGTGATTGGAAAGGGACTTCTTGAGGAAAACGAGAAGAAGGCCGAAGATCTTCGAGGAAGGTTCCGACAAGAGGGAGTCAAAGTCGTTAACCTGCTCAGTTCCCCAGGTGCAGGAAAGACTTCGCTACTGGAGAGAGTCATCCCGCGTCTGGACGGGGTCAGGGTCGGCGTCATCGAAGGCGACATAGCCACAACCAGGGACACTCAGCGTCTTCTGCACCTGAACATACCCCTCGTTCAGATAACTACAATGGGAGCCTGTCACTTGGATTCGGCGATGGTATGGAAAGCACTGGACGAGATCGACCTTTCGTCTTTGGACATGCTATTCATAGAAAACGTAGGTAACCTGGTGTGTCCCTCTTCGTTTGACCTAGGAGAAGACATTAGGGCTGTGGTTCTAAGCGTGACAGAGGGAAGCGACAAACCTGAGAAGTATCCCAAAGCCTTCCTAACCTCCAAAGCAGTGGTTATCAACAAGATAGACCTCCTGCCTTACACGAACTTCGATGTAGATGCAGTCGAAAAGGAAATCCGCGGAATGGTTCCGTTCATGGAGATGTTCAAAGTGTCGTGCAGGACAGGAGAAGGGATAGATGAACTCGCATCTCATCTTGCACGATGGGTCCGTGGGTAGCCGTACACAAAGCCAAGATTAAGAACGGACCGCCGGTCTCCCGGCGGTCCATGTCCAGGTCAGTTGTTCGGGTTCCCAGGTGCTAGCCGTGCAAGTTCTCAGGTATGGGAGCTACCCGAGGGTTCTTTTCGGAAAACGCGTCCTTACGGCCACTGCTCGCCTCAGAATCTTCAGGAGCAGGGATTTCTGCCGCATCCTTGGCCTCAGCCTTCTCGCGATCGGCATCCCGTATGGCCGGAAGCGCCTTTCCCTCCAAAATGAGGTCAAGTTCTTCGCCCTTGATGGTTTCCCGCTCCAATAGAGCCTCGGCCAAGGCGTCGAGGATCTCCCTCTTTTCCTGGAGAATCGCCATAGCCTTCTTGTAGCATTCGCCAATGATTCTCCTTTCTTCTTGGTCGATCGCCGATGCCACTTCCTCAGAAAAGTCCCTCTCGCGGCCGATATCTCTACCCAAGAATACTTGGCCCTCCTTCTTGCCAAACGACAAGGGCCCAAGTTTCTCGGACATTCCGAACTCCATGATCATGCGTCTCACGAGTTGAGTAGCCATCTCAATGTCGTTGGCAGCACCGCTGGAGATATCCTCAAACACCATCTCTTCGGCAGCCCTGCCCGCTAGTGCAGCAGCAACCTTATCAAGTATCTCAGCTTTAGTTACCAGGTATCTGTCTTCAACGGGCAACTGCAACACGTATCCTAAAGCGGCGCCCCTAGATACGATGGTCACTTCGTGAACCGGGTCACTGTTGGGAAGCATCTTGGCCACCAAAGCGTGAGCCGCCTCATGAAAAGCTATGATTCTCTTTTCCTTGGCATTAAGAAGCCGAGACTTCTTTCTGGGCCCCGCAACCACCCTGTGGGTAGCCTCTTCTAGCTCCTCCATGCCAATTCTGCGCTTCCTGTGACGGGCCGTAAGAATGGCCGCCTCGTTGATTAGGTTCTCGAGATCGGCAGGGGTAAACCCGGCAGTGCCTTTGGCCAAGACTTCAAGATCAACTTCTTTGGACAGAGCCTTACCCCGAGTATGAACCTTGAGAATGGCCTCTCTCGCCCTAAGGTCGGGCTTATCCAATACGATCTGGCGGTCGAACCTGCCCGGCCTCAACAGCGCCGGATCAAGGATGTCAGGCCTGTTAGTTGCCGCCATGACGATAATTCCTTGGTTGGCCGAGAAACCGTCCATCTCCACAAGGAGCTGGTTCAAAGTCTGCTCACGCTCGTCGTGACCGCCGCCCATCCCTGCGCCTCTCATTCGACCTACGGCGTCAATCTCGTCAATGAACACAATTGCAGGAGCTCGTTTCTTCGCTTGCTCAAACAGATCGCGGACTCTGGCAGCGCCAATGCCCACGAACATCTCTACGAAATCAGAACCGCTGATAGATAGGAACGGCACTCCTGCCTCGCCAGCCACCGCCCTGGCGATGTAAGTCTTGCCTGTTCCCGGAGGTCCAAACAGAAGCACACCTTTGGGAATCCTGGCACCAATCTCTACGTATTTTTTGGCATGCTTCAGGAAGTCCACAATCTCCTGAAGTTCCTCCTTAGCCTCTTCACACCCGGCGACATCCTGGAAGGTCACTTTTTCGTGAACATCAGTCTGCATCCTTGCCCGAGACCTTCCGAATTGCATCACTTGCTTGCCGCCGCCCTGGCTCTGCTGAAGCATGTAGAAGAATAAGCCCGTCATGATGAGGACAGGGATCATACTTGAGAGAAGCGTCATCCACCATGCCGGTTCCGGGGGCAACTCAAACCTTACGTCTGTCCCAGATTCCACAAGTTTTGTGTACAAATCGGGATCCCCAGGGATGACGGTCTGAAACCTTGTACCGTCCTTAAGCGTCCCTTTAACGCTCTTCTCGTCCACAATCACCACAGAGGCGACTTTGTTGGCCTCAACCTGCGCCAAGAAAGTGTTGTAGTCTAAGTCTTCGGTATGATCCTTCGGCGTAAAAAGGTCAGCCAAAGAGATCATCACAAATATCAGTAGCGCGTATATTGCCAGGCTACGCCATATCTTGGTGTTCACCATATCGCCCCTTTCTTACCACGAATAAACCCGACCGAGGGTCGGGCAACTAACAAATAATAGCACAATTCTCTCTATACCGCAAGCGTGGCCTGACCTCGGCTCGCAGTATTCGCGAAGACTCTGGCTGGATCCTGTATTTCTCGCTCAGTCTAAATCCTCCGACCCATATAATATCGTCTCCCGAGACCAAAAGAGGGACAAAATCCCTGTACAACCTGGGTACTCGATTTGATATAAAGAAATCTTTGAGTTTCTGCTCCTTCCCTTGCATTCCTAAGGGCGCAAACCTGTCTCCGTCCATCCTTGTTCTAATCCTAAGAGGCCAAGTACACCTATTGTAATCTAGGTGCACTACAGGCTCTACCATTAACCAATGTGGCCGGGAAGCGCGTGGGGCTGCTTTTCCAGGATCGCAAGCCACCTTGCTTGTTTCTTCCGAACCCAGAACCTTTAGAGAGACTGTTAACCCCAGTCCAGGAATCCAAACCTCGGTCCCGGCCAGGTCGTGAGGAGAATCCAACGTAACATCAACTTTTGGAGGCGACGGGTAGAAACGCAAGTACCCGTCTTCCCTAGACGCCGTGACCCCAAGAGGAAGCGTAATCTGGGAATGCTTCCCTTCCATAAGAGATAGGATGTGGCGCATTTCCAGGACTCGCGGACTCATAGAGTCTTCGCTAGGGTCCGCACACTCTCTCCAAGCCCTCTCCAAGACCCGAGACGCCACAGCGGGATGCATACCTTCCAGAACTGCATCATCTATTGAGGTTACTCGTCCTTCCGTGTAAGAACACGACAAAAAGCGGCGTTCAGCATCAGCATCCAGATAATCTGCGTCCCAACGAAGAATTAGTCCAGTTGCGGCTAGAGTCTTGACTAGCGAAGGGTTGAATCTATCCGCCAGCTGTGGCATCACCCGGTGCCTTAGGAGATTTCTGGTGTACGCCATATCATAATTGTAGGTATCGGACATCGTGGGTATTTGGTTTTCTCGGCAGTACGCCTCAATATCAGAGCGGCCAACTTCAAGCAAAGGCCGTATAGTGTCTCCGTAAACGGGAGGAATGCCTGCCAAGCCTCTGGCCCCGCTGCCTCGCAAGAGCCTCATAAGCACCGTTTCCGCCTGGTCGTTGAGGTTATGGCCCAAGGCTACCTTTGAGGCTCCGATCTCGTCTTTGACCTTCCGGAAGAGTGCATACCTTGCCATGCGACCGGCCTCTTCCTCTCCGACTCGCTTCTCTTTCGCGATTGCAAAGACATCGGCGTGGCCTACTGTGCAGGGAATTCCAAGGGATTGGGCAAAACGCTCCACCATAGCCGCATCCTTGGAGGCTTCTTCCCTCATATGATGGTTCAGGTGGACAACGTGGAGAGAAATGCCGAGCTCTTCTTTGAGTCTAGCCAAGACACTGAGAAGGCACATAGAATCAGGGCCCCCGGAAACGGCGCAAATCACCAAGTCCCCACGACGGATCATGCGGTAACGCTTGATAGTGCGGGAACTAATCTCAGTTACCCTTTCTGTCACACGATCCACGGTAGCCGTAGCTTTCACCTCTAGTGCACCTAGAATACCAGAACTCTCCAAGCGGTGCACATTTGTGGGCGTGATCTACGACCGATTCGCAGTCTCCCGCATTGCTCCTCGGACTCAGGCGATGCCCGGTTGGCTACTTTTCGCTACGTTGAGCCGTGCTAATGAGGCGAAAGTCGCCACTGAGCTCGAGACACAAGAAACACAGCACATGTCTGCCGCACGTACCACGAGCCCTTTACATTCTCTGCACCACAATGCCCACAACGGTTACGTCATCGGGGGGCTTACCCCCGCCCGGCCGCTGACCTTGCGCGAGCAGACTCCTGACAGTGGCGTCCAGCGAACTATCCTTTTGCCGACGCAGACGCGAGACCACCAAATGCTCAGCTCTTGCAGGTATAGGGCTTGACCGAAAGATGCCGTCTGACACCAAAAGGATGCAATCGCCCGGAGAAATCGGTTCGCTTGTTGCAAGGCATGGAATCACGTTCAGTGCTCCGGCCGGCGGCCTAGTGCCCCTCACCACCACGACGTTGCCGTCTCCTTTCTTTATAAACGAAGGGGGCGCACCGAACTTGTGGAAATATGCCCGCTCTGTAGCCTGATCAATCAGAAGGCAATCGATGGCCACGAAGCCGTCGGGACGGCAAGCTAAGAACAGAGCCGAGTTAAGGAACGAAACGCATGAATCGTAATCTAAACCGCAGTCCAGAAGCGATTTCATGAGATCTAGCGTCTCCTTGCTCTGACGGAAAGCCGCCTCCCCTTTGCCCATCCCATCAGACAACACCACCAAAGTCTTCCCAGATTGGAGATGGTATTGAGTCCACATGTCGCCGGCTTTGGTGGCACCCTCTGCTGCCACAGTTCCTCCCTTTACCGTGAGCTTGAGTTTGGGCTTGTGATGTCGGTTGCTGTCCTCTTGGGGACGGGCAGGTGCAAGCATCTGCCCAAGGCATCGATACTGAAATGCCAAACACTCCTTGGTCTCGTCATCAAGCGTCCGAATACGCCTTTCAAGGCGGCCGATTTCCTGCAGGTGGTTGAGTTCGGCTACCACCTCGCCGAATCGTTGACACTTGTCCGCAAGGCCGCTCTGATCGTCGTCGGAGGTCAGCCTCCCGGTGACGGTCATCTTCCGCAAGAGAGCAGCAAAAGACTCAAAGGTCTGCCCAAAATCCGCTTCCCAGCAGTGGGGACGCTGTTGGCATCCGCTACATGCTCTTTCGGCCACGTGAGTAATCATCTCCTGAGTACCCGGCACCGAAGGTGCTCCTGTCGATGGAGACGCCTGAGCAACGTGGACAGCAGATGAAGCTGCTGCCTGGGCAAAAAGCGACCCGATCTCTGCGAGAGCGTGGGATATGGCGGCAGTCCTTAGCTTGTAAGGGTCAATGTCCGGCCGGACAGGTTTCGCGGCGGGGGTTTTCAATGACAGCACAGGGAACATGGAAGACAATCTCTTGGAGACCCTGGGGTTGGCGAAAACGATGAACAGACAAGCAACAGATTGTTCCAGAAATCGTCTTGTAACTGCGGGGCCTGAATCCGCGTATATCGATAGAAGAAGTCCCGACGCTAGATAACCAAGGATAGCCTCTATCTGACCGAACCACCCACCTATTCCAGCCAGGAGCCCCGCAACTCCTATCAGGCCAAAGATGAGGGGTTCCTCTCCTGCCGTAAGAGACAGCATGAGTCCTCCAGAGAGACCGGTCATAGCACCTGCCCCGGGCCCTCCAATGTATGCCGCAATTAGCGTGCATCCCATGACCACGACAGTCTGAACCCTTAGTCCAGCCACAACGATATCTCCGAACCCACCCAGAGCAAGAATCACCAACACCAGGAGTGCATCGGAACGTTTCTCAGTCAGAACGAGAGGCTTGGGCTCTGGGAAAGCGCTGATTCCTAACAAGCAGACTACTAGAGCGCACAACCCCTCCAAGAGCGCCGCCAAGTACGACAGCATGGTCGGTCCAACAATCAGAACGACGGTTGCTCTGGAGGCTGCCACAATACCTGCGCATAGGGCCGCATCTACCAGCGCTAAGGACTTTCGGCCTTTCGTGGGCTTGATAAGGAGGGTAACAAGGAGGATTGCGACAGCATGGTATCCTGTGAGGTCCCAGCGGCCTAACGTGGCGCTGCCAAGCAGAGCTGTAATCCCCATAACGGTGGAAAACGGTCTGCCAGCCGAGCGGGCGCCAGCGTAAACTGCCGGGGCAAATGGAGTTAGACTTCCCACCAACACTGTCCTGGCTAGGAAGAACGAAAGCGTCATACCCAACAAAAGATCCCAATCCAACCTCAGTTGGCCGGTCGTCCGCTTGCTTTTGAGAAAGGATGACACGGAGCCGAAGATTTTCAACGCTTATGCCCCCCATTTGGACGCCTAGAGTCGAGGGTGCTCAACCCATTTCCATTTTATGCCTGGTGGCCTGTGGGGCTTGTCGGGGCTTGTCCAAGGTGATACGCACTTTGCGGCACATTTCCTCTGGATATGCCAAACTCTTCCAATGTACGAGTCGATAACGCATTGAAGCGTCGGGGTTAGAATTCTTACCAGTGGTCTACATCAACAAATTGACGCAGTCTCGCCTTGTTAACGCCATATTGGGATAAGAAGCGATACATCTCGTCCGAAAACGAAATAGGAAAGAGGCAGCCCTCAACCAACAAAGGACTGCCTCGCACGCCATTTAGATCCTAGTCACACAGGGGCTATTATCCCAAGGGCACGGTCACCTTTGAATACTCCTCACCGTCTTTCGGGCTCACCAAATGGATCTCAAGTTCGTGGGCATTCAAGTTTTCCAGAACCTCTGCCTTAACACAGATCCCAAACATTCCCCAACCCATTCCACTTGTGGCGGTGGTATAGCTGTACATGGCTTCGGAACTATCTTCGGCAGTAAGTCGGAAGTTGACGTTGGCCTCAAACGCTGTGGCTGCGCCAACAACAAACACGTCATTGTCGCCTCTTTGGTATCCGGGTCTTGGGGTGCTTAGTATGACCCTATCTCCCGATACTTCCATCATCCTGGCTATGACCGTTACGGCCTCTCCTCTTGTTAGCCCGTTCTTGGGACCAAAAGAGCCGTCAGGATACCCCTTGATAAGGCCGCGCCTTGCTGATTCCAGGGCGGACTCCAAGTACTTATCTTGAATCTCGGCCAGATCGGTGAAGTCGCGGTCTTCTAACGGCTCGGCAAAGCTTATCTCCGGATGATCTTCCCGGTAGATGTCAGACGCCTTAACCAGTATCTGAGCCATTTCCTCTCGGGAAATCACCTCATCAGGTTTGAAGGACGTCCCGTAGTCCTCGGGAGATATAATCTCCGCAGCTATTGCGCTCTGCACGTGCCATTTGGCCCAGTGGTTCTCGACATCAGCAAAGGGCATAGAGGTCTCACCTGGCCCGGGCAACTCGCAGGCTTCTACCAAAAGCTTTACGAACTGGGCCCTAGTAACTTTTTCATCGGGTCTGAACGTATCGTCATCAAATCCCGCCACAATGTCCATGGCTTGGAGAAGTATCGTGGAGCCCCCTGCCCAGTGCTGACCCACATCTTCCATGGGCTGAATCTGTGCGCTGAAATCAGGCTCAAGAACTCCGGTTATATCAACGTGCCCCGCAAGGCTCTCCACTTCATTGCCTTCTACTAAGAGCCTCACTGATGAAATAGGGTATTGGCACACTGTGTTGACAATGGCCGTCAAGATGGCGCTTTCTCCCCCAGAACCTACGTTGAGGCTTTGAATCTCGCTGCTGAAGTCTACCGTGGCCACGTTATCCTCGACAGTAACACTCAAGACTTCAGTCTCTTTGGGTATGGTGAGCATCATCCTGAAAGGCTTCTCGGGAGGTCCAGCGATCAGTTGGTTCAAGGCAGCTTCTGCCACAGCGGCCGGATCGTCGGACTCAATGGCAGGAACAATGTAGTCTACTGGAAACACATAATTGCCGCTCAATAGGTACAAGGGATAGTAAACCCTAAGGCGAGTAGTCTCATAAGTTGGCACCGCGTCCTCGGCCACCGCAACCGCAGGCAATGCCACCTGCACGAGTACTAGCCCTACAAGCAGAAGAAACACCGGCACAAAGACTCTTGCTCTTCTCCTACGCATCATCATTACCCCTCCTGAAATGTATCGCTAGACATTCTCATGGGGAACTTGTATATCTTTTCGGTATGACGCAATACGCAACCCTGGAGTTCCGCCCCCATGGAGTATTGCGGGCCTGGAGTGTTATACGTCTTGGCCGCTTAAGAACACTTCTATCGTGGCCTCTTGATGGCCATAAGCATCTTGGTGTTCCCCGTCAATAACGACACCAAAACCGGGATCAACAATACTTGTACAACTAGCCCGGGCACCGACTCGGAGAATGCCATAGCCAGGGGTGCCCACAGAGGAACCCGGGGAAGTCCAAACAAAGGAAGCAAGAAATGCGCCAGAACTCCATAGACAATCCTTCCGCCCAGCATCGACACGAACAAAGTAACGTATATGCCCAATCCCACCTTCCGAAACAGGTATCCTGTGACGAATCCGTAGACGCACAGTTCGGCCACCATGCCCTGGGCTACAGGTGGAATCAAAGAAGGCATACCGGTTAACACAGCACTCAGAAGAGGCGTTGCGGCTCCGACCAAAGCGGCCACACCCGGCCCGCATAGGAAGCCAGACAATAATACCGGGATGTGCATAGGCAAGAAAGCTTTGCCAAGTCCCACGGCATGGAACATTGTGGGCACCAATATGCCCAAAGCGATCAGCATGCCCCCTAGGACCATGTTCCTAAGAGCCGTATTGTTCCCATGCGATTTCTTGAAACGAAAGCCCACAGAACGTCGCGCCCCCTGCGATTTCGATCCACAGTATTAATCTCGGAAGGAACCTACTCCAACAGGATAATGTACGGGCAGTCAGATGTCTATTCGAAGAACAAACCGGCTGTTCGGGGCACTATTCTGTAACCCCCAAAGGTGAATTCGGACCGTACGGCATGTCGAAACTTCATACTAACTTGGGGCTACACTCGTTCCGATACACCATGTAATGCAGCATGCAAGACCGGTACGTCACCACAAGAAAAGGAGTGCACTTGGTGAACCGATTGAGCGAGACCCCTGGCATGGATCATTGCACCCCCGCTCTAGTGACGTACATGACCATTGTCACCGTAGTCGGATTCACTGTGATGGCCCAGAGTCTTTTCGTGGGCTCTTTGCCAGGTTTCTGGACCACGATCCTCCATGTCATTCTAGGTATGATTGGCGAGCATCTGTATATTCGATTCCAAGGCAGTACCGTTCTTTCGCTGGGCGAGACGGTGGCTTTTGCCGCTCTTTGGTACCACGGTGTCCCGTTGGCCATGGTAAGTCTGGCAATACCTATCCTTACTAGGATTGTCACGCAAGAGAGGGCAGTCCTGGACTCCGCTTTTAACGCAGCCCAATCAGGAATCAGCCTTTACCTGGCGAGCTTGGTTATGAACCTGTCGCACCCGTGGCAGCACGATCCAAAAGGCGAAGTACTTGGCGTTCTCCTTATGATCGTTTGCTACGACTTAGTAAATACCATACTCGTATCAACGGCGCGCGCCATGTATAGTGGGCGGCGATTGGATTCCTATTTTGTCAAGATTGCCTATTCAGATAGGAAGAATTCCTTGGTCGCCTGGTATATGGTAAACATGACCACAACCCTCTTGTCGCTGCATTTGGGCAATGTCGGCACGATCTTCGTGTTTGCAGGGATGCTCACTCTGTGGAGCCAGATGAAGTCAGAACAGGAACGACAAACCAGCACTATGGAAGCACGAACAGACCCCCTCACGGGGCTGGGAAACCTCCGATATCTCGAAGACTGGCTCAACCTCGATTTTCCCAGGATAGCAAAAAGAAAGATGACGTGCTCCGTGATGTTCGTGGACGTCGATTGCTTGAAGAACGTCAACGATTCCATGGGGCACGACGCTGGAGACGCGGTGTTGATCAATCTGGCTTCAGTACTGAGATCCGTAGTCCGTGCGGACGATAAGATCGTGAGATATGGCGGCGATGAGTTCCTCATAATACTAAAGAGGACTACCCTCAAGGATGCCACAGCCATAGGACAACGCGTCATCGATGCGCTCCGTAAAGTGGAAACCCATTACGAAGGTCAGATGGTCAGATTCGGAGTTAGTATCGGCATATCTTCTTTCCCGAAACACACAACACTGGGCAGAGACCTCATACGGATGGCCGACAAGGCTATGTACCTCGCCAAGAAATCAGGGGGCAACGCAGTCTGCTCGGCAGATAGCCTGTAAGGCACCGCCCAATAGTCTGTCATGCACTCCTTTTCCAGTATCCTTCCGGGCTTTTGCACAGTGATCATGGCAATCAGCTGCGCGCATCCCCGGCCCAACTCATAGGGAGTGAGTGGCGTGATTTTCGCATGCCGCTGCAAATGGCACGTTTTGTTCAGCACCCCAAGGTTCTTGGCGTCCCCCATAATCAGCTGTTGACACCCCCAGTCCCGACGCATATAATTGTCTTAGTGTTTCGATATCGAACTCCGTAGTTCCAGAAAGGATTACTACTATGAAACGGACTGGTAAAGACGAACGCATTGGGGTACTGGAAGCCATGGCGCGGCTGGGATTCACCGAGTATGAGGCCAAGACCTATCTATCGCTGTTGAAGAACAGCCCCGCCACCGGATACCAGATAAGCAAGAACACCGGTATTCCTCGATCAATGGTGTACGAGGCATTGGGCAGACTGAGCAACAAAGACGCCGTCATGTCCCTTCCCCAGGGCGACACTACGCGATACGCCCCGGTGCCTGCAAACGTTCTCTTGGACGGGCTCAGACACAAGTACGAAGATGCACTAGACGTCGCGCAAGCGCTCTTAACCTTAGAACAAACCGACCCTCTCATGGACCAGGTCTGGAACATGGACCGGTGGGATGCGACCATGACCAGGGCTAGAGAGATGATACGCACGGCGCAGGAGGAAATCCTAGCCTCGATAGACGATTTGGCACTGATAGACCTCATCTCTCATCTCAAAGAAGCCAACGATAGAGGTGTTAGCATTCGCTTCGTCCTGTCAGGCGAGGCTACGGTGAATTTTGGGCAAGTGGTGCGGCACCCAAGGACCGAAAGCGACCTGCAGGGGACCGGCAGAATCCTGGTCTTGGTGACAGACGCATCCCAATGCATAGTGGGAGGAACGGATCCAGGCGAGACGTGCATATGGACCGGCAATCGACACGTGGTGTTCATAGCCAGGCAGTTCATCTGGCAGGAGATCCTCACCCAGAGAGTATTGGAACGGTTGGGCCAGGAAGTCATCGAGATTCTCTCGGACGAAGAGCGAAAGGCCCTACTGGGAGAGCCCTGACACGACGACCGGGTTATGTCACATTCCACGAGTTTTGCCAGGAGAGAGAATGCATATGAGCGAGTTCAATTATGGCAACATTGAAAGCGGAGAGTCTCTAACGGGACTCAGCGATAATCAGGCGGGCATTCTACAGAAAAAGCACGGCGAAAACGTCCTTCCGTCGGGAAAATCGATATCTCCCGCCATGATACTCCTTTCTCAGTTCAGAAGCCCCCTAATCTACGTCATATTGGGGGCTGCCCTAATCTCCTTAGCCATGGAGGAGTTCACGGATTTCGCTATCATCATGCTGGTGGTTGTGTTCGACGTCATCCTGGGCTTCTTTCAGGAGTACAAGGCGTCTTTGACCTACCGGAGCCTCCAATCCCTGATAAAACCCATGGCGACGGTTATCCGGGACGGAGCGCATAGAAAAGTCTACGCGAAAGACATTGTTCCTGAAGATATCGTGGTGCTTGCCACCGGGGACAAAGTCCCGGCTGACGGCAGGCTCCTGAGCGCCAAGAGCCTTTCGGTCAATGAAAGCATTCTGACAGGCGAAAGCGAGAGTGTTTCCAAAAACAAAGACGACCCGGTTTTCATGGGCACCTCGGTCCTTACAGGGCGTGGCATCATGGAAGTTAGCTCAATTGGCACCCAGACTAGACTGGGAGAGATTGCCCAGAGCATTATCGATACGCCTGAAGTCGAAACGCCCCTTCAAAAGCGTTTGACCAAGTTCAGCAACACCCTCACCAAGGCCGTACTCGTCCTTGTGGTAGTAATGTTTGCGTTGGGAGTCTTGACGGGCAAGAGCCCTGTAAACATGGCGCGTATGGCCATTATTCTGGCAGTGGCGGCTATACCAGAGGGACTGCTTATAGCCGTCACGGTTATCCTGGTTGTGGGTATGAAGAAGATTCTCGCCAGACAAGGCTTGGTAAAGAGACTTCTGGCTGTGGAGACTCTGGGCTCGGTCACGGTCATTTGCACTGACAAAACAGGTACCCTCACAGAAGGACTTATGAAGGCCACACAATGGGATTTTCCAGTAAAGGACATGGCTTGGAATATCCTATCGCTCAACAATAACCTGGAAGGCCCCCTGGAGGTGGCTCTATGGAATCTAGTCGAGTCGGAAAGCGGTCATGATCCCAGAAGAATCCAGGAAGCCTGCCCTCGCCTGGACGAGAAACCCTTCTCAAGCGAGAACAAGTTCATGGTCACGCTCAACCAGATCAACGGCAATAGGTATCTTCTGATTAAGGGTGCCCCCGAAATAGTGGTTGAGATGTGCCTCATGCCTGAGGTTGAGAAGATTAGTCTTCTGGAGCAGTTCGACTCATGGGCCCAAAAGGGACAAAAGCTCATCGGCCTCGCCTACAGAGATTTGGGCGCTGCCCATTGTACATGGGCAGGCTTAGTGGCCCTTCAAGACCCGGTTCGCCAAGAAGTACCCGAAGTCATCGACACCTGCAGGAAAGCAGGCATCCAGATCAAGATGATAACAGGCGATCATAAACTGACCGCACTGGGAGTAGCAGAATCCATCGGTTTGCCCGCAGGAGAAGGCGATGTCCTTGAGGGCAAGGATATTGAAGCGATGACCGACGAGGAACTGGCAAACAGGGTCAAAGAAGTCACAGTGTTCTCGAGGGTCCTGCCTCACCAAAAGCTGAGAATCGTCTCCGCCCTGCAGTTGAAGGGCGAAGTTGTTGCCATGCTGGGGGACGGTGTCAATGACGCTCCCGCGCTAAAGAAGTCGGACATTGGAGTTGTGGTAGGAGACGCTACGGACATCGCTAAAGAAACAGCTGATCTAGTACTGCTTGATTCCAACTTCAAGACAATTGTAGCGGCCGTAGAAGAAGGACGAGTCGCGTTTCAGAACATCAAGAAGGTGGTTTCCTACACACTATCCAACTCATTCGCCGAAATCATGTTGGTATTCGTCTCAATGCTTCTGGGGTGGCCTAATCCTTTAACCGTTGGCCAGATCCTTTGGGTTCACCTCATCTGCGACGGACCCATTGACATTGTGCTTGGTTTTGAGCCGAAAGAAGACGGGATTCTTGAGGAGCCGCCGATCCCGGTTTCAGAGCCCATTCTAGGCAAACTCAGCATCGGTCTAATAGCCCTAATTAGCGCAACAGCTGCAGCGGGTTGTCTCTGGATGTTCGACCACTACTGGAGTGTGCATGGAGACATAGTGCTTGCCAGAACCCTAGCTTTCGAGACTCTGGCGGTGATATCGCTAGTCTATGTGTTTGCCTATCGGAGCATGCGCAGTAGCATTTTCCACACGGGACATCTGATCGCCAACAAGCCTCTGATCGTAGCTACTCTCCTGGGGTTCGTTCTGGCCTTCTTGCCGGTCACTGTTCCTGCACTTCGCAGAACCCTTGGAGTAACCGCGTTAGAACCTGTGCACTGGCTTATGGTTTTTGGTCTGAGTTTCTTCTTGCTAGCGCTGGTTGAGGTCGGAAAACACGTCTCCGTATCTACAGGACAAGGCAATTTGCGCGATAGGACAGGCAGAAAATCTTCATAATGTATATACAGTGCGTTCATAGAGGGGCCCTGCGAGTCCTGGGGTGGGTCGGTGGCCTCATAGAGTCCTGCAGTTCAAGACGGCGACACGCAGGCTATGCGCTCAGGAGGCAATGTGACGTGGTGGAAAAGACTACACTGAAGATAGGCGGTATGTCCTGCGCGGCCTGCGCCGCTGCCGTTGAAAACGCCTTGAAGCGAGCGGATGGGATCGTATCAGCGAGCGTTAACATCGCCACAGAGAAAGCTACTATCCAATATGACCCGAGACTCGTAACCCAAGAAACGCTGATAAGAATAGTAAATGACTCCGGTTACCAAGTGGTGGGAAGCGACGCTGCCAACCGAGAAACGGAATCCCCAGACGACGACGCAGCAAAGATGCGCGCTGCGAGAAACAGGATGCTGGGTTCGTGGCTCTTTACTGTCCCGATCATGCTTTGGATGATCCCTGAGATGTTCTTCGGGATCACGTGGCCCAGCGCCACTGCCATGCACGTGGGCATGATTATTCTGGCCGCCCCCACTCTCTTCATCTTCGGCCGCCCAACGTTCAGATCGGCGTACAAAGCCATCAGTCACAGGACCGCTAACATGGATGTGTTGATCGCGTTAGGGACCGGGGCCGCTTTCGTTACCGGACCGATTATGTTTCTTGCTCCCATAGCCAACTACTCTGGCGTCTCGGCCATGATAATGTCGTTTCACCTTACCGGACGTTATATCGAAGAAACCGCCAAGGGCCGGGCGTCTCAAGCCATTAGGAGACTGCTTGAGCTTGGAGCCAAGGTTGCAAGGATTGAAAGAAACGGCCAAGAAGTAGAAGTCCCTATCGAAGATGTACTACCCGGGGACGTCATGGTGGTACGGCCGGGCGAGAAGATCCCCACTGACGGTGAAGTCCTGGAGGGCGAGACCAGCGTGGATGAGTCTATGGCCACAGGCGAGTCGATGCCGGTGAAGAAACGACCTGGAGACTCGGTCATTGGTGCCACTGTAAACCAAAACGGCTTCATCAAAGTGAGGGCGACCAAAGTGGGGAAGGACACTTTCTTGTCCCAGGTGGTTCGACTTGTTGAGGAAGCTCAAGGTACCAAGGTGCCTATTCAGGAATTTGCCGACCGAGTCACCGCAGTGTTCGTTCCAACTGTTCTGGCAATCGCTCTGTCCACGTTCATTGTGTGGCTTGTGTTCCCTAACCAATTACGCAACATCCTTGTAAGCGCCGCCAATTTCGTCCCGTGGGTGGATCCCGATTTGGGCCCCATCACTCTTGCCCTATCAGCAACCATTTCCGTACTGGTTATCGCCTGCCCTTGCGCACTCGGGCTTGCCACGCCCACAGCGCTTATGGTGGGCAGCGGGATTGGCGCCGAGAACGGGGTACTCATACGCAAAGGCGAAGCCATCCAGACAATGAAAGAAGTCAAAGTCGTGGTGTTCGATAAGACAGGCACCATTACAAAGGGAACACCCGAAGTGACCGATATCGTGCCCAGGGAAGGTTTTTCCGAGCAGGAGGTTCTGGGGCTTGCTGCCGGCGCAGAAAGTGGTTCCGAGCATCCTTTGGGCGTGGCTATAGTCCGAAGCGCCAAGGAGCGCCGCATCGACATTGCGCCGCCTCGCAATTTCGAATCCATAACGGGCAAAGGCGTACGAGCATCGGTAGAAGAAAAGACGGTTATGGTTGGCAGCCGCAGGCTAATTACCGGCGATGACTCCGACTGGGAATCCCTAGGACTCACTGTACCTCAATTGGAATACGAGATTCGACGTCTGGAGGAAGAAGCGAAGACCACCATGATCGTGTCGGTGGACGGCCAAGTTGCCGGACTTATCGCCGTGGCCGATCCCGTTAAAGAAGACTCCGAATCGGCTATTAAGGAACTGCGAAGCCTGGGGCTGGATACCGCGATGCTCACAGGCGACAACAATAGGACGGCTGCTGCCATCGCCAAAAGGGTGAGCATAACTCATGTGCTGGCCGAAGTTCTTCCTGAAGGCAAGGTAGACGAAGTGAAGAGGCTACAGGAACGCTTTGGAACAGTGGCCATGGTAGGGGACGGGATTAACGATGCTCCCGCCCTTACCCAGGCAGATGTGGGAATCGCTATCGGCACGGGTACCGACATTGCCATTGAGTCGTCTGACATCACTCTTGTGAGAGGCGACTTGTCTGGCGTGATCACGGCGGTAAGGCTGTCCCGGGCCACCTTCCGCAAGATTCGCCAGAACCTGTTCTGGGCCTTCTTCTATAACGTTATCGCGATCCCCGTCGCAATAATGGGCCTCCTCCATCCTGTCATCGCTGAGATCTCGATGGCTGTCAGCTCTATCACAGTTGTAACAAACGCTAACTTGCTGCGGAGGGCAAAGATTCTCCGACAGTAAGGTGGCACAAGTACTATGGTCAGACTGGCTGCTCCTGCAGCTGCAGGAGCCTGTCGAATCAGCGGCGAAAAAGGTAGGCAGAGACTCGGAGGAGGTCATAGTCATGTCCAGCGCTTTGAAGGAATTCAAGGAGTTCGCAATGAAAGGCAACGTCCTAGATCTTGCGATCGGCGTAGTGATTGGCGGAGCTTTCGGAAAGATTGTCTCGTCGCTTGTGCAGGACATGATCATGCCAACGGCCGGTTTACTGCTTGGGGGCATAAGCTTCGAGTCGCTGCAGGTCACTATGGGCGAAACTGCCATAGGATACGGGGCGTTCATTCAGAGCATTGTGGATTTCCTGATAATCGCCGTATCGGTATTCGCGTTTGTTAAGGGCATCGCTGCGCTCAAGAGAGCCGAACCTCCTACACCAGCACCAGAGCCGGCCCCGGCCGCTCCGACGAAAGAAGAAATCCTTCTTACCGAAATACGGGATCTATTGAAAGACAGAACACAGCAATAACCGAGACTGGCCTCGCCGATCTTCAGTCCTTTAGTCGAACTCGAGAGGGCGAGCAGATACAACCCAAGAGGTTAGGGGGTAACGGAAAGTGAAGAAGTACAAGTGTGGCGTTTGTGGATACATATACGATCCTGAGGTGGGCGACCCCGACAACGACATCGCACCAGGCACACCGTTCGAAAGCTTGCCCGATGACTGGACATGTCCTGTGTGTTTCGCATGCAAGAGCGACTTCGAAGATCTGAAGGAGTAGCAAGCAAGGCGTAGGTATGGCTCGAATGCAGTTGACGAGGGAGCCCTAGACGATGGCCTGGGGCTCCCTCGGGTCAAAAATAGTGAGTGGAATCGTCAGTTCGTAGGCGGATCATAGCGAAACCCGAGTTTTCGGCAAACAAAGAAAAGGCAATTTACCATCTAACTGCTGACTCGCCGCACAATAATCTACACAGCTATACATCTATCTCCGCGCTAATCTGAAACGCATTGATTGGGATGTCATGAGAAGCGAAAATTCGGCAAGTATAATCACTGATAAAGACAAAAGAACGATAGTTGAAAACAGATCATATACTATGAATTGCTATCTTGAGGCCGGACTGACAAGACTAGTGTGTCGGGAAAGCCAAGCCCGTCCAAAGCTCTAAGGTACAAGCGATGGTCTCGCGCATCTCAGACTAAAGGACACCCTGCAGACTTCTTACAAAGTTGATCCCCCTGAAGCGTGGTCATGGGACTCTGGAGACAGGCGGCGGCAATTATAGATGGTGTCATGCCAGAACTGAGCACCAACCCTCCCGGAAAAACACAAAAATGAGCCTCCAGGCTTGTAGCATTCGGGGCTTCTATGCTGGGGTTACGCTGGTGGGCCATAAAGGACTCGAACCTTTAACCCCCCGATTAAGAGTCGGATGCTCTACCATTGAGCTAATGGCCCACAAGACTGGTAGCGGCGACTGGATTCGAACCAGTGACTCTACGGGTATGAACCGTATGCTCTAGCCAACTGAGCTACGCCGCCACGCAAGCGATCTTCATTATAGCCAGGCAAGTATGCTTCGTCAACACTTCGGCTTTGCCCACTACAAGGCACTGATATGGATAGAGACGGACCCTTGGTTCCACAAATTGCCCCCTTGCAGCAGACTATCCCTCCTTTCGACACGATGCCGCAGATCTGTATCCAAAAAGAAGGAAATTTGTAAAATGGATAGAATGGCTTTGGCAAGGCAAGAGGCATTACGTGGCATCGGAGGTAAGCCATGGCATTCATCTTATCCTTTTCCAGCAAGAGCGTTGGGTCCGATAGCATCCGCCTTCCCGAGTTGTTCCAATGGCATACCCAGGCACTGGAAATCGGAGATATAGCGTGCTTGGCGGACCTCGATTACCTGGTCGGAAAGAGCCGACGAACAAGCCTGGACCTTGGTCTCCATACTCCTCTTTTTCGCACTGACGACAAGCAGGGCCTATTGCTGGGAGGTGATGTTCCCTGGGTCGAGTTGGAGCGCAACCTCGGTATGGCCGCAGATCACAACTTGTCGTATGTGTTGGTGCATTTTCCGTATCTTTGGGACTCAGGAGGACGCAATGTGGGACTTCATCGACTCCGTGACTCAGTTGCTCGCATAAAATGGCTTGAAGGCGAATATGGCGTCAAAGTAGTCTGCGAGCCCAAACTCGGTCCCCGTAAAGACCCTTCCGCCTTCGTTTTGCTCTGGTCCATATCCCAACAAGAACTGAGCCAATGGGACTTGTCTCTGTGCCTTGACGTAGGTGACATCTATCTTGCCTGCCGTAGCTTGCGGGGGAAGTGGGAACAGGTATTCTCGCATCTGGCGCCATGGTGTGATGTTGTCCACCTGCACAATGTTTGGACTGGCGGGACACGCCATTATTGGACCCCGGTTTCACGAAACGGCAATGTCCCTATTAAGGACATGCTGAGTATCCTGAAAAGCATGAATAGGGACATATATGCCGTGTTAGAATACACTCCGCACCGGACAGGCAGTCATCTCGAGGTCGCAAAGGGAATAGACTGGCTTCTGCAAAATTCCTGTCCGTGGAAGGGTCGGGACGGACACAATACATGGAACGGAAAGTACATTCAAGTACGCTAAACGCGGATAGTACGACTGATCTTGAAGAACGACCGCCCTATCAGAGACTGAACTGAGACTGCTCCAAGAGGGTTCTCAAGAGCCCGACCTCTTGGCCGTCAAGGCGCACTTGAGCCTTGGTCGATGGATTGTTGGCTACAAGAGCCACCAGCATCGAAGCGTCGTCCTGCGAGGTGTTGAGCATCTCGTAAGTAGCGATGATGTCGGCGTAAGCCTCTCTGCTTAGAACCTTTATATCGTATACCATCGTTTATTCCACATAAGAACAACTCCGTCTAGGCCTCGCGAAAATCGTGAAACGGATCGCACATTGGCCCGAATGGTTACATAATCTGTTAACGATAACCACGCGTCACCACTAGTCCGTTGGGGGTTGAAAAGCTATGGACGATCCGATGGTAACAGGCATCTTCGGCGGGGGCTCGAACCGAAGGAAAACTACCGCTGAAATCAGGTTTTGGGTAAGAATTCTCAAGGAACATGCTCTCTTCATTCAGATGGGGATACCCTGCAATAGGCCGGACCTTATCACAGAGGCAGGAAGGTTCTATGACTTGTTCCAAGGACTGCAGGATCAAGTCGACTGCAGGTCCGTCATGGAACCGGCGTTGTTGGCCGAAATCACACGCGCCGTGGAAGCCCTTATCGGCTTCAAACATGCCCTCACCAGATTGCTGGTTCAGTGCGAGCTGCCCGGGTCTCCCCTATATCCCTTGCTATTAGCCCATATCACGCGCGAAGCGGTCCATTTCCTCGATTTCCTTAGATGGGTCTCGGGAGCAAGCGACGCCCTTGTGGCTATACTGATGGAGCAGTCTTTCTGGCTGCGGCAGATGAAAGAACACATTGAGTTCGTCATATCGCTGCTTGACCCATCAGAAAGAGAACTGCTGGCTCAAGCACGGGCCAGTCGAGAAGTATTCTCAGATCTTCTAGAAACAGCAAGGGACTTGGAGTCGATGGCAATGGCACGCCCCGAGAAATTCAACACAGTAGTCCGTTTCACCGAGACCTTGACCAAGAAAGTTACAGAACTCAGAGACTTCAAGGCAGCCGCTTATGAACTTGCAGTCGTGTGCCGTCTATTGAGCGTTGTCCCTACGCCCCTTCTGCTCGATCACATCCGCAGGGAGGCTGACAAGTTTCTTGAGGAACTGAGCGAGATGAGAGTAGAGTTGAGGCGTTGGGAAGGCTGCCCATCTTAGGTAGTAGCCGAATCCTGTCGTAAAGCCCGCCAACCTCAAGATCCACGGGAATACTGGCCGAGGGGGCTCAAGCGCCATTATTCTCACGAGAAATGTCAGACCACTTGGTCCATGGACCGAGAATATCGTCGTAAAGCCAGCACCCGCGGCGAACCGGGATCACCGCAGTAAGAAGGACATCCGCTCCAACTGCGTGGCACACTGATGCCCGCAAGGCGTCTCGCTGACACGGAGTTTCAGCGTATACCATCAACAGTCGGTCAGTCTCTCGGGTTGGGTAACCTGACACTGGGATCCCGGTCCGCTCAACCCGGATCTCCGACTTTGAAATCTTCGCTACTGCCGAACAATCCCGAACCAGAGTCTCGGCGAGACTCTCCAAGGACAATGCTCCAAGACAATCAGAGAGACTACCGTGGGCCCAGACTTCCACCTTCCAACACGTGAGGGTCTCCTGAGAAGGACGCCTTTTGCGGGTTACGTAAGCTCTACAAGCGGCACACTTCGGTTCCCATACAACTGATGCGTCCCCGTAGTAGCGCCACACGTCATCTTCAGTAACGCGAACCCAGGTCAGAGTCTTGCCGTTGCTCATACCTGTCCCCTCCGCATCTTCACCGGGTTCTTCGGTATCCTGATCTATGTATAGAGTATAGACGTAGATGTCGCGATCCGTGACGAAATGGTGACCGGCAAGAATTAAGACGCTACACCAATGCGTCTTGGCGCCCTTTCCGAGACCTGTGATCTCGCCTTCCCGGGGGGACAGCTTAGTTAGGAGGATGTCTTACGTGGATTCGGCTTGGTTTTGCTCCAGAAAGGCCACCATCTTGTCCATGGTCTCGGTGCTCACTACATGCTCTATTCGGCACGCATCAATCTCGGCTTGATCTCCGTCAACGCCAAGAACATCCGTGAGGAACGTCCGCAAGACGGCATGCCTTCTTCTTATTCGGGCAGACTGCATAAGCCCCTCAGGAGTAAGAGATATTCGCCCGTAACGTTCTTGGGTTACCAGGCCTCTGTTTCGGAGGGTTGCGACTGCTTCTGTTACGCTAGGTTTCGCAATACCTAGTCTCTTGGCCACATCGGTGACCCTTACGGGCTCGCCGTTTTCGGTAAGTGCCAGTATTGCTTCAAGGTAGTCCTCAATAGACGATGACAACAATTCGCTCATCCCCAGTCTGCGTGCGGAACCAGTGCGCTCCATTTCCAAAACCACAACTTGTGTCAAACCACTACCCATGCCCCGCTATTTACAGTATGATTATAGCATTAGTTAGGTGTGGCTAACAGTTGCGTGCCGGCCGGAGGGGTAAACACAAGATGAGCCTGATTCAGTCCGTCTTCATTGTCAGCGTCGTAGGAATCGTCGGAACAGGTCTTGGTGGAGTATTTGTGGCAGCCCTTGGCACACCAACCAAACGCGTCCTTTCATTTCTTCTTGGTTTCGCCGGCGGAATCATGGTTGCAGTTGTAGCATTCGACTTAATGCCAGAAGCGTTTGAGATCGGTGGCACTTTCATTACTTTAGCAAGCTTCCTGATCGGGTGCGTAGCAACTATGGCCATCGACCTGTTTATCCCCCACACACACCACGTATCGTCTGAAGGACTGAGCTCAAAACTGGAGAGAACGTCGCTGGTGATCGCCATGGGCATAGCAATGCACAACATTCCCGAGGGATTGGCGGTGGGAGCCGGCTTGAACGCGGGATCCCGCATCGGACTGCGAGTTGCGCTCATGATAATGCTGCACAATATCCCGGAAGGAATTGCTGTTGCAGCACCGCTCAAGGTGCTAAGGAAAAGCTCTTCTTCGATCATCCGGGCAGCAAGTCTAGCAGGTACACCTACTCTGATCGGGGGCCTTATCGGCATGCTCATAGGCGGGGTTTCCCCAACTGTCCTGGCCGCCAGCATCTCCTTTGCCGCAGGCTCGATGCTATTCATCACATTCGACGAGCTCATACCTGATTGCCAAGCGCTTGCGGAAAAGCATAGCGGAACCCTTGGAGCAGTGGCAGGCGTTGTGGTCAACATCGTGCTATCAACGTTGGTGGGGAGCTAGCGTCTCCCGCCCACAATGGCAAACAGGGGTTAAGTAAGAACAAGAAACGGATCGCTAAACCCATCTGGTGCCGGGAGCGGGATTTGAACCCGCACGGGCCTTAGGCCCAAGGGATTTTAAGTCCCCATTGTCTGCCGATTCCAACATCCCGGCACAACGCTAAATCAGGTAACCTAGATTTTTCAACATATATCATGGCTCCGCGCTTCCGCAGAAACTCAAACACATCTAGTTTCATGATAACATCGGGAGACATCCTAGTCCACGACAAGGAAAGCAGATCCACAAAAACCCACCCTTCACAAAGACGAACCAGCGGACAAACCGCTGGGATCTTGGTGCGGAGTGGATTTTCGGGAAAACCACCGGGACTCGCCTTACACGTCTCTGCGGGAACCCCGCCCACCGCGCTTCGAATCTACGTTCCTCTTGAGGTCGGCTAGACGCTCGTCACTCTCCTTCATAAAACGCGCCAGTCGATCTTCGAAGTTTATCCTGGAGCGACGCATATCTGCTGCGCTCCTGGGACGGTAGTTCGGGTTAGCCTGTTTTATGCTCAATCCAATCTTGCCCGATGGGTCCACGGAAAGGACCTTCACCTTAACCTTGTCTGTTTTCTTAACGTGTTCGTTGATGTCTTTAACGTAAGCGTCGGCTATTTCCGAAATGTGGACCAACCCGGTCTTCCCGTCTGGTAAGGTCACGAAAGCTCCGAAATTGGTTACTCCGGTCACTACGCCTTCAACGATCGCTCCGACCTCGAGCGTCATACCTCCGACATTCCTCCTGCGCCTTGTTTGTTTACTAGGCAACGCCATTATAGGGTATGCGAAATTTCAGTGTCAAGGATACACCAGGTTCAGCAAAAATGGCGCATATCCTTTGGCCAAAGCAATATTCATGATCTTGGCGAACAAGTGGTAGCGCAAGTGGCGCTTCCGGAGGAGGGTCTTACGTTTGGACGAAATGCAGACAAGCGATAGAGTCCACCGCGTTGAAGTATTTCAACGAGAACAAGTGCGATTACAGGGCGTTATCCATGTTGAGAGTTTCGACGAGAGACAAGTAGTTGTGGAGACCGATCTGGGCCTCCTGGCATTGACCGGAGAAGCATTCCACATAACTAGCCTAGATCTGGACAAAGGATACATGCTCATTGAAGGTATGTTCATGGGCCTAGAGTACTCTTCCATGGATAGAGCCCGAGCCAGGCAGAAAGACAAAGGTTTCTTACAGCGTCTATTCAGGTAAGTGCGTACTCCCGTCGATATCCAGGTATGGCGTCTATCAGTCCTTTTCTTGGCCGGTACAGCCACAAACGTGATATTCCAGGCGTATACGGCTTTCAGAGGTGTATTCCAACCTAGAAAGCTATGTCGTCATCTGATGGACGCGTTTTTCACCCTGGCCATGCTAAGCGCTGTCTCAGGGACCGTATTCATTGTCAACTGGGGCGAACTACGCCTATATGTTCCATTATCACTTGCTCTGGGCTTTCTCATTAGCGGATTCCTGATTGGCGACGTAGCCTATGGGGCCGCATATCGTTGCTTTCGTTCTATCAAGATAGGCGCGGGATGGGTCAAGCGAAACATAGTCGTCCCCTCGGAAAGACTCTTGGCCAATGTGGGAGCCCAGGCCAAGAAATGGATGTCTCCAAATATTAACCCGCCCGAGGCCCAGGATGAAACTCCGCCTGACCACTTTGAGGACCTTCCGCCAGATGACACCGAGCCCACCGATGGCCTCACTCCCCCAAAGGTCGGGCCGCCCCCAGGATCGCCCTAGGCGACCACCGCAGTCACACGAAAATGTTCTGACTCTGACAAAGATCTTAACCGAAAAAGAAGGATTCCGATAACAGACGTAGAATGGTTTCGTACTAATTTCGTCCACAAATTGTGCACAGTTTGTGGATAACCAGAGGATAACTTGACATAATCGGAGGATAATCTGTGCAAATCGAAATCCGGGGCGCCGAGCGTCTGAGCTTTCGCGAAAGGCAAGTAGTTGTGCTCAAAGAGACCGGCTACTCTGCCCAGGACATCGCTACTAGGCTCGGAATCAGTGAAGCTACTGTGGCAACCCTGTATAACAGGGCCAAGAACAAGGGTTACCAGGTAGTTATAGTCATCTCCGGCGATCCCTTGAACCTATTCAACGGACCTGAGCCCGAGGAGGAGGCTTAATATGCTGAGACGGAACAGGCGAAACGGACGGAACAAACAAACCCGGGAAGACTGGATACAAGAGGAAGTCTGTCAGGCGGAGACTCCAAAGAAAAGACGAGGTCTGCCTCTGTCAGCAACTGTCCTCCTTTTCCTATCCATAGCAATCTCTCTCATAATACGGCAAGTGGGCGTTTCCTCATCGGAGCGAGCCCTGGCTGAACTGCAAAGTGAGATAGAACGCTATAAAGCCATGAATGCCACTTTGGAAAGCCAGATCGATCTACTTAAGTCAGACGAGTACATAGAACAAATCGCCAGAAACAAACTGGGACTAGTCATGCCAGGGGAAGTCAGGTACATGATGGTGACATACTCGGAAGGCCATTAAGAACTAAAGGGGTTCGCTGGACCCGTCAGGAAGCCCGCCGGTCACGAGTTCAAACATCTGTCCGGCGGCTTTCTTATCTGCGGTCTCACGAATCTCGAGCACTCGTACGACAATGGTTCGAGAGCCCAAAGTCACAGTCAACACGTCTCCAACATCAACGGGACTAGAGGGTTTGGCAGTGCGGCCGTTCTTTTTCACGTGTCCGCCGTCGCATACTTCCTGGGCAAGAGTACGTCGCTTAATTATCCGGCTCACTTTCAAGAACTTGTCCAACCGCACTGCCCTCACGCCTCTCCCCTTGCTCTTAAGTAGTATTAAGTCTATTGGGCATCCCCGGCGATGGAGTCCCTAAGCCCTCTGCCCGGGCGAAACACCGGTACCCTGGAAGCCGGGATTTGAATTGTCTCCCCTGTCCTGGGATTCCGACCTTCTCTGGCCGGCCTTTCACGGGCAAGAAATGTGCCAAAGCCCAAGATGGCCACGGTGTCGCCTTTAGCCAAAGTATCCTGCACAACATCGATGAAGGAATTGACCACTTTCTCTGTATCCTTCTTGGTCAAACCGGCCCGTTCAGCCACTTTTCCTACTAATTCGGTCTTGTTCACGCCTATACCTCCCAAATTGGTCTTGTTCTGTACACGCCAGATTCGCTCACCTTAAACCTGGCTTTTAGTCTGCCTTAGCCTCATTGGACTTAGCCTGCTCCCAAAGCTCATCGAGATACTCAAGGTCGACATCGTTCACGGTCAGATTCCGCTGCCGGAGACTGTCCTCGATGTGCCGAAACCTTTGCGAGAACTTCTCGACACACCCAAGAAGAGCCGTTTCAGAATCAACCCCCAGGTGCCTTGCCAGATTCACGCACGCGAACAGCAGATCCCCCACTTCGTCTTCGATTTCTTGAGTATTGCCGCGTTCCATAGCAGTGGCGAGCTCCTCAATCTCTTCCCTAACCTTATCCAAGACCGGGGCCTCGCTCTTCCAGTCGAAACCGGCCTCTGCCGCTAACATCTGCTGCTTTTGAGCCCGCATGAGAGCAGGAAGACCCTTTGGCACTTCATCCATCAGGGAGTGCCCCTCCTGATATCGCCCCGGCTCGCTCCTCTTGATCTCAGCCCACCGTTCCCTGACTCCTTCTGGACTGGTTATTTTCTCTTCGCCGAATACATGCGGGTGTCGTCTTATGAGTTTGGCGATAATGCCCTCAAGGACATCGGATGGCTCGAAATCTCCCGCCTCCCTGGCTATTTGGCAGTAAAGCCCGATTTCTAAAAGCAAGTCTCCCAATTCTTCCTTGAGTTTATTCGCATCTTTTTCCAGGGCGGCCACAACTACCTCATAGGCCTCTTCGATAACAAAGGGAGTAAGCGAGATATAGGTCTGCTCCTTGTCCCAAGGACAACCTCCCTCTCCTCTCAGTTTGGCCACGACCGATAGAAAGCGCAGCCAGCTCCTGGCTAGTGTCAATTCATCCGATCCTGGCATTTCCAGTCTCCCTTTCTGCCAATCCATCTTGAGCACCCTGATCACAAACGAAGGTGGCGATATCGCCACCTTCGTTGTCAATTCTACAACTGCATGAGTCCTTCGTGGATCCAGAGTACTATTCTTCCATCTGCTTGGCAAGGAATCCGGCGGCCGTCTCCGCCAGTTTGAGCTCCAACTCGCCAACTGCCTCCCCGGGCTCTCTAGTACAGATTATGACCGCTCCAATGGGGTCGCCACCGGCTACGATAGGAGCTATCACTTCCGAGGTAAATCTGCCGCCCGACTCGTCATCGGTAATGCTCTCTTTGCAGTAACGGTCATCCCCTGGACTGGTGATAAGAACGGGCTTACGATCCTCCATTATTCTCTCCACAGCATGGGAAATTCTCTTGTTAAGAAACTCTTTCTTGGGTGCCCCCGAGACCGCTATCACTCCATCCCTATCAGCTATCATAGCTACATGCCCTGTTGCCTCAGCCAAGGAATCAGCGTACTCTTTGGCAAAATCCCCAAGTTCGCCGATGGGTGAGTATTTCTTGAGAATAACCTCTCCGTCTCGATCCACAAAGATTTCCAAGGGATCCCCCTCGCGGATTCTGAGGGTTCGCCGGATCTCCTTGGGAATTACCACGCGTCCAAGATCATCGATACGCCGGACAATGCCTGTCGCTTTCACGTGTCCACCCCCTCTGACAGATCCTTCCCCTGTCTTTTGCTAGTATATAGGCGTTTTGGAATCGTTATTCACCTAACGATAGATGCCCGACGAGGGCAAGACCAAGGTCTAGGGATGTATTGTTTTTCGGAATGGGGAGCGACAGCATAGATTGCCGACTGTCGAGATCGAGTCCCGGAAACTCTTTGCAGATCTGGGGCAGTCTTGCTGCAGGGAAAAGATGGGGCACCTCAATCTTAAGAGTGAGACGCTCGCGCCCAAACGTCAAGTCTCCCTTGGTTTGGGTCACTTGAGTGATGCCGAGTTTGCCAGATAAGATGCGCATCCGGGCAACTTTTAGAAGGTTTTCAGCGGGCTTGGGAACTGGCCCGTACCTGTCACGGAGATGGTTCAGTGTGGCATCGATAGCCTCTTCGTCGTTCGCCCCAGCAATGCTCCTGTAGATGGCGTAGCGCTCTTTGGGGCTTTCAACGTAAGATTCCGGCAGATACGCGTCGCAAGGTATTTCCACTGCAGTGAGGATACGCTCGACTCTTTCCTCTTTCTCTCCGCGCAAGGATCTTACGGCCTTCTCGAGAAGGTTAAGATACATTTCGTAGCCCACCAGGTGCATGAAACCATGCTGCTCGCGGCCTAAGAGGTTTCCTGCCCCTCTAATCTCCATGTCACGCATGGCTAATTTGAACCCTGAACCCATAGTAGTGAAGTCTCGTAAAGCTGCAAGCCTTTCCTCTGCGGTAAACGTCATGGAGCGGTCATGCCTATACGTGAAGTAGGCATATGCGATCCGGTTTGACCTCCCGACTCGCCCTCTGAGCTGGTACAGCTGCGCCAATCCCAGCTTGTCGGCGTCCTCCACTATCAACGTGTTCACATTGGGCAAGTCCAGACCCGACTCGATGATCGTGGTAGATATGAGTACATCGTACCTGCCCTGCAAGAAGTCCTGCATGGTGATGGATAGCTCATGCTCCCTCATCTTCCCATGTGCCACAGCGATGCGGGCTTCGGGTACCAATGACTGCACCCTTTGATACACCCGTGCAATCGAGCGGACTCTGTTGTACACATAGAATACCTGGCCCCCACGACGCATCTCTCTGCGGATGGCTTGGGAGATGAGAGACGGATTCGCCGCTACCACGTATGTCTCCACAGGGAAGCGGCCCTCGGGTGGTGTCTCTATGACGCTGATATCCCTTAGCCCAGACAAAGCCATGTTCAAGGTCCTCGGAATCGGGGTGGCAGTCAGGGTGAGAACATCGCATGTCTCTGAGAGCTGCTTCAGTCTCTCCTTTTGAGCTACTCCGAAACGGTGCTCTTCGTCTATGATAAGTAGCCCCAGATCCTTGAAGGAAACATCTTTGCTGAGAAGGCGATGGGTGCCTATAAGGATATCCACCGCGCCCATGGCCACGTCTTGTATGATCTTACGCTGCTCCGATGCGGAGCGAAAACGGGAAAGGCATTTGATGGACACCGGGTAATCAGAGAATCGCCTTGTGAAAGTCGAAAAATGCTGCTCGGCCAAGATAGTCGTGGGAACAAGAACCGCCACCTGCTTGGAGTCCATAACGGCTTTGAAGGCGCACCTCATGGCCACCTCAGTCTTCCCGTAACCCACATCGCCACACAGAAGTCTATCCATGGGAACCGGTTGTTCCATATCGTGTTTGATTTCTAGAGTTGCTCTGGCCTGATCTTCAGTATCCTCGTACTCGAAGCCCTCTTCGAACTGTCTCTGCCAGGGGGTATCCGGAGAAAATGCCACGCCCCTCCTAGATTTCCGCCTGGCTTCCAACATCACGAGCTTCCTGGCCATGTCCTCTAGAGACGCCTTCACCCTAGCCTTGACTTTTTGCCAGTCCCCCGTGCCGAGGCGCTGAAGGCCCGGAGGCTTACCTTCTGGACCCACATACCTTTCGACCATGTCAACCTGGTCTATAGGCACGTATAGCGCGTCTCCACCGGCGTATCTCAGGTGCAGGTAATCCCTTGTCACGCCATTCACAGTCATTGTCTTCAAGCCCATGAACTGGCCGATGCCGTGGTTGGCGTGAACCACGTAATCTCCCGGCGAAAGCTCTCTCCAGTCTAGGGTAGCCTTGGACCGTCTCTGTCTCCTTTGCCTGACAACAGTCCTGCCGTAGACCTCGGTTTCGGTGAAGAGGGCCAAGTCCAGATCGTCGCAGTTGAAACCGTTTTCGCCGCTCCCCAGAGACAACGTAACCAAGCCTGGCTCCGGTATTTCATCAATGGAATCGCGGGATATTGCCCCGATTTCCTGCCGTTCTAACCACTTCTCTAAGAGGGCTCGGCGGTCGCGGTTTCCTGCAAGAATGACTATGCGCTTCTTTTTTTCCAAGAGATCTTCGATCTCTCTACGAAACTCCGACCAGCGCCCGCTGAATCCCACCTGGGTGGATGTATCGGACTCGATCACCGACCCTATGGAAATGGTTTCGTGGAACCTCGCCAACATGGAGATCAGGACATGACACCTTGCGAGCAAGCCCGAAACCTGAGCGGCAGGAAAGTACACCGATGCCTCACTCGTTCCCATGGTACCTGCCACTATCCTTGCAGAAGCGATTTCGGTCCCGATTCTCTCGAACTCAGCCAAAGCATCTTTACACCGCTCATAAGCGTCAACCACAACGAAACGTTGACCTTTGGCGTAATCCAAAACGGTGCTGCCTTTTTCGTCGCGAATCTTAAAATGGTCTGTGGCAGGTGTGATGAAGACCTCGGATACAATGTCTTGAGATACCTGGGTCTCCGGATCGAAAGTCCTTATAGACTCGACTTCGTCGTAGACGAATTCCAGGCGGTAAGGGCGGTCGGACGCAGGGGGGAAAACGTCTAGTATCCCGCCTCTTAGAGCAACTTGCCCCCGGGTCTCCACGGAAAACTCTCTTTCATAGCCAAGGCCAACCAGGTCTCTAATCAAGGCTTCCGGGGAAACGGTGTCTCCTCGACGCACGGTGAGACACCCCTTGGCGAACTCCTCTGGAGGCATCAACCGCCTTATCAGAGCAGTGGCAGGTAACACCACAAGAAGGGGCGACCCTGAGGGTAGTTCGGTGAGTTTTGCTAGAGTCGACAACCGCATCCATAGAGACTCCTGGTTTCCCACAGTCTCGAAAGGCATTACTTCCCGGGCTGGAAATAGGGCTACTCTATCGGGCCCAAGAAGATCCGATAGGTCTCTCTTTGCGGTTACGGCTTCATCGGGACCAGGCATCACAAGAAAGGCGGGCCCACAAGTATTGGCGGCCAAGACCGCTACAGAAGCTAGTTTGGCGTAGCCTTGAGCGCCCACTAACATGATGGGGGTCTTCCCCGCGCTTATGTCATCAAGGGCATGCGAAAGCCCCGGACTTCTCGCCAGCAACTCCAAGAGCCCCGTATGGGCCATTATCTGTCTCCGCCCTCGTCCAGAGGTTCTTTGCCGTTATACTCCCCCATCGCCCATTCCAGACCATGCCGAAAGACATCCAGCGCCGCCCCAGCGGCCCCGTTGATAACCTCCGCTAGAAGACCGGCTTCCCAGGGGGTAAAAGGCTCCAGAACATGTTCGACCGGGTCGGTACCAGGAGCCGGGCGTCCTATTCCAACCTTGAGCCTGATGAAATCTCCTGTCTCAATGCTGGCCATGATGGATTCGACGCCCTTGTGGCCTCCAGAACTCCCGCGCCTTCTAAGGCGGATTGTGCCAAAGGGCAGATCCATGTCGTCGTGGACGACAATCATGTCGCTTAACACCACTGGATGGTGAAGGAGAATATCCAATACCGCTTGTCCAGATGAGTTCATGTATGTGGCCGGCTTGACAAGAAGAACAGGGATCCCAGGCTCCCCTGGGATCTTCCCTTCTGCGATATCGCTGAACCCTGATTCAGTGAACTCAGTCCCCATCCTGCGAGCGAGTTCGGCCACTACCATGTAGCCTACGTTGTGCCGCGTCTTCGCATATTTGCGGCCGCGATTCCCGAGCCCAACTACGCACTTCAACGTCCTGCCACCTGCTCTCGCCTAGAACCTGGGGTCAGACTACTCAGGCTTGGTCTCGCCCTCAGGTTCTTCACCTTCAGAAACTCCCTCTTCACCTGTCTCTTCTTCGGCTGACTTAGGCGCCATCACAACTAAGAGCACTTCGGCGGGGTTGGTAACCAGGCGAACTTCTTCCGAGATCTTCAGATCTCCTGCCGTCACTATGTCACCCGGGCTCAGTTCCGAGACGTCCACAACCAAGGGACCAGGGATCTGAGTAGGCATACACTCTACTAACACTTCACGGGCCTGACGCTGCAGGAACAGTCCGCGCTTTTCCAGAGCGGCCTCGCCAACCACATCGATAGCGACTTCTGTCTTGACTTTGTCTGTAAGCGATATGTTGTGAAGATCAATGTGGCTCACTTGGCCTGTGACGGGGTCATAAGATACTTCTTGAACCATGACATTTCCTTCGAACGATGGGTCCGCCACAACAACCCGGTGCACATGCCCACTTGAGGGGCCCAAAAGCTGCCTCACCGCTTTGGCATCCAGACAGACGGCTTGCGGCTCAACGGACTTTCCGTAGATAATTGCGGGTACCATGCCTTTTCTCCGACAACTGCGGGCAGCTGATTTTCCGCTGCCACGACGACTTAAAACTATGGCCTCTGCCATTTGAACAGACACTCCTTTTGTCTTCACCTGAACATCTCAGATATGGAACGCCCTTCATGAATCCTTACAATAGCATCCCCAAGAACGCTCGCCACGGACAATACCTTGACGAGAGGCTTGAGGTCTTCTCGGAGGGGAATGGTGTTCGTTACAATGAGTTCTTCGAGATCGGCTTCCTGCATATTCTCTCGAGCTTGTCCGCTAAAAACGCCGTGAGACGCACATACCTTCACCGATAACGCGCCGGCGTTTCGCAGAGCCTTGGCTCCCTGCAAGATGCTGCCGCCTGTATCGATCATGTCGTCAAGAAGGATGACATGGCATCCCGCGACTTTGCCCACAATGTTCATGACTTCGGCTACATTGGGTTCGGGACGCCTCTTGTCGATGAAAGCCACAGGCAGGTTCAGCCTCTCGGCCATGTCCCTAGCCCTGGGAATACTGCCTGCATCAGGGGATACCACAACGTGGTCTGTCAGATCTCTAGTCTTGAGGTGATCTGCCAGGAGCTTGATGGCGGTCAGGTGATCCAAAGGAATATCGAAGAATCCCTGTATCTGGCCGGCGTGAAGATCGACAGTCAGAATGCGATCGACTCCGGCCGTGGTGAGTAGATTTGCCACGAGCTTGGCAGTTATGGGTTCACGTCCCTTTGTCTTTCTGTCTTGGCGAGCGTACCCGTAGAACGGGATCACAGCTGTGATGCGGTCGGCGGATGCTCTCCTGAGAGCATCAATTATGACCAGTAGTTCCACAAGGTTGTCGTTGACAGGCGAACAAGTCGATTGCACGACAAAGACGTCTGAACCGCGAACATTTTCGTTTATGGTGACTCTCGATTCTCCGTTGGAGAACTGAGTAACTAGAATCTTTCCCGGGCTTACGCCTAGATAATCGCATATCTCCTGGGCCAAATCTCTATTGGCGTTGCCGGCGAAGATCTTCAGTCTCTTATCACCGTATGGCGACATTCACTAGTTCCTCCCCTGATCTTGTTCTGACCTCTTAGAAACCCAGCCCTCTTTGACGACCTGTCTCTCCCTTGCTATGGCCAAGGAATCCTCGGGCACGTCGTGGGTGATAGTAGAACCGGCGGCTACATATGAGCGTTTTCCTATAGTTACAGGGGCTATCAAGTTCGCATTGCAGCCTATAAACGCTCCGTCTTCGATGGTGGTACGGTGCTTACGCTTTCCGTCATAGTTGACCGTGACAGTACCTGCTCCTATGTTGACTCCTTGTCCCAGGTCTGTATCTCCAATATAGGAGTGATGATGAATCTTGGTGCCCAAACCTACTACTGAGTTCTTCACTTCAGCGAAATTGCCGACCAAAGCACCGGTCTTGAGCAAAGAATTGGGGCGCAGGTGAGAGAAAGGACCGATCTGAACTCCATCCTCTATCACGGAATCCTCTACAACTGACATCCACACCCTGCTACCTGCCCCGACCTTGGAATTCCTGATCTCTGTACCAGGCCCAATACAACACTTTGGCCCAATAGTGGTGCTTCCCCGGAGGTAGGTATGGGGTTCCAGGGTCGTGTCCGGCCCCACGGTCACACCGCTGTCTACGTAGGTGCTTGATGGGTCCCGTACGGTCACGCCTGAGAGCGCCAAATCCTCAAGGATGGCCCTGCGTTTTGTCTCCTCTGCCTGGGCAAGAGCCCATCGATCGTTAATCCCTTGTACAACGCCTTCATCCTCGCACATAAAAGCAAAGACTCTGTGCCCCGAAACAATCGCCAAAGACACGATGTCGGTAAGATAGTACTCATCCTTGGCGTTACTGTTGCCCACCTGGGATAAGAGGTCAAAAAGAAGCGATGCCTTGGCCAGGTATATCCCAGCGTTTACTTCGCGGATACGGCGTTCTTCCGGTGTGGCGTCTCGGGCTTCAACTATGCGCGATACGTTGCCTTGAGAGTCCCGGACTACCCTTCCGTAGGCTGAGGGGTCTTGGAGGACGGTAGTCACTAGCGAAAGGTGGGCGCCTTCTTCTTTGTGAGCTCTGGCGAAGGCCGCAAGGGTTTGGCCATTTAGGAGCGGCGTGTCTCCGTACAAGACCAGTACATCGGGGTCGTCAACTAGGAGCGCTTCCTTTGCGCACATCACGGCATGAGCAGTTCCCTTCTGTTGACGCTGCCAACAGAAATCCACAGGTGCGTTTTGCCGGGGCCATGTTGACTGGATGTACTGTCGAACCTCTTCTCCTTTATGGCCTATGACCAGCACGATCTTTCGAGGGGTTAGAGTTTGAGCTGCATCCAACACATAAGAGATCATTGGTCGGCCACACAAAGAATACAGCACTTTGGGCATATCCCCATGCATGCGGGTGCCTTCTCCCGCCGCCAGCACGACCACAGACAGTTCGGATTGTAACGACATGTCAATCGCTCCCCAGGTATTATATCACTTACCCAGGATACGGCGACAAAGCTCCAGATCGGAAGGTTTATCTACGTCTATCCCGATTTCAGGCGCGACGTTCAATATGGCTTTCGGCTTCATCTCGAGGAGTCTGCCCACTTTTTGCTCCAGTTCCGCAATGGACACTGTCTTTAGCAGAAACTTGATTAAGAGGACAGGGCCCAAGGCCATGGCCATTTTGAAAGGGGATTTTCGATAGGTTATCATTCTCTCCACCATGGGCCAAGCTCTGGTGAGGGCGGACTTCCTAACCATAAGCAGATTGCCGCCCGTAAAAGACCCTTCTTTTGTGGTGACGTAGGTCCTCTCTGTTCCCGGAAAGGCCTTGTCGCAGTCTCCCTTCTCCAAGACTGGGTAACAGAAATCCGCCTCACTCTCCAAGCATCTCTGGATGAAGGCTTCCACAATCGGTTTTGTCACAAGAGGCACATCAGAAGCGCATATTAGCACACACTCAGTCTGTGCTGCCGAAATCCCGAGCCTAACATTGTCAAAGAGGTCTTTCCCAGGTTCTAGAGTCTCCACCTTTCCCCCTTTATAGCGTGCGATACCTTCTGCAGGTCCTATCAAATGGATCTTGACAACCGAAGGGATATCGTTAAGCGCGTCCAGTACGTACTTGACCATGGGTTGCCCGGCGATATCTATGTTGGCTTCGTATGGCTCCTGACTCTCACCGGCAAGTCTCCCATCGTTGGGCCTGGCCGCCAAAACTACGGCTTCTATCTCTGTCAACCTAGCACCCCCGTCCTGATGACGCTTAAGCCGTGAATCTCGGTGTTGCCTGCCGCCCTTCTGGCCCGTTCCCGAACACCGAGAGCATCTTCTCTCGAACGGCACACTCCATATACGGCCGATCCGCTCCCAGTCATCACCGCATTGAGGGCCCCCGAGCCCACTAGCAGTTCTTTGGCTCTTCTTATATCTGGCCTATGCAGAACTACCGCCCGTTCCAGATCATTATAGATTGCCTGTGACAAAATGACAGGGTCGCCGGCTGCCAACGCTGCTACAACTTTGGCTGACCGTGGGTCTACGTCTGCACTGTCCGGCACGTCACTCGCCGAATTGTGTTCATCCCATGTGCGGAAAGCCCACGGTGTGCTTACTCCGGTCTTGAGGAAAGCCACCACCAACCAAAAAGGCTTGACACATAAAGGCGCAACCTTTTCACCGATGCCGGTGCATACCGCTGCCTCCCACAGAGGCGGATTCTCGTTGCATCCCGTAAGAAAAGGGACATCGGCACCCAGCCCAGCCGCAACATTCATAAGGTCGGCGATCTCACCCTTACCCGTAAGCTCTCTCAAAGCAAGCATTGCGGCGGCCGCATCGGAACTGCCTCCACCCATACCTGCCCCTACAGGGATATTTTTGTCGATCCTTATGGTGAAGGCGAGGTTTTCCCCCACAGACTCCAAGTAAGCTTTGGCGCCTCTGTAAGCGAGGTTTGTCTCTTGAGGAAGGTGGGGCAGCCTTGGACAGAAAACAGAGAGTTCTCCGGAATCCCTTGTCACGTAGATACGATCGTACAGTCCAACCGCCACCATGACGGTTGAGACCTCATGGTAACCATCGGACCTGCGCCCCAGCACAGAAAGACCAAGGTTAACCTTGGCGTACGCGTTCCTTGAGACCGACAGATCAGGCGTTTCCATAGTCACGCCCAAGTTTCGCTGCAAGGCCTCCAAAACCCTGCGTCATTTCACGCAAGAAACTGGAAGCTTGGGGGGCCTCCACCCTTTTGTGGCGGCAGGCCCCTTTTCCTTTTTCCGATTATCGCACTTTAGTGAAACTGATTCCCAGGGCCTCACACACGTTCTTGGCTCGTGCAAATATGGAGATTGTGTCAGAACCGGCTGACAGAAGTCCTACCACTTCGCCCTTTGTATTCATTACAACCGATCCGCTGTCTCCCGGCTGAGCCATGTGAGTAGTAACACACTGGTCCGCGAAGACGGCGGTTCCCACGTCCCCCATGTTGACCTTGACAGTCGCCTGAACGACTTTGACCTCTCCGTGGTTGGTGCCGCTGGTGCGCCCGCTTTTCGAGACCTTGTCTCCAACTTCGGCCTCGGCTATGCCTTTGGGCACACCCAGATCGATGATGTCATCGGCTATCATATCTGGCGCCAGAGGCTTTGCCACCGCGGCGTCCACTAAGTTGGAAGTGGCCTGGATATTGTACACTTTCAGACAGTAATTCTTGCGAAATCTCCGAATGATGCTGTTGAGAGTTCTCTCGAAAGCCGCAGCTACCTTGCATTCGGGAACTCCCATTTCCAAGCTAATGGGTACGAACCTGTGGAGTCGTGCTATCACGTCTGCGTCTTTGCCGTCGTCGTAACGGCCCGGCTGGAGTATGGGGTCACCCACCGCTGCCCTTCCATCTTTTCCACTTGATGAATTGGCCAAGACATGGTTGTTTGACAGGATCAACGGCTCACCAGTTTTTGAGTCGTATACCACTGCGCCGAAGGTACCCGCGGTGATTTTGTAGTGGCCTATGCTACTACCCGGCCTAGCGGGTCTCATTTTCTCGAGGCGAGAGAGGGCCACCACTTCTCCCACCTCTATTACGTCAGTGTCGGCAAGTGCGATGCTTTTAGGGACAACAGTGTCTTTTCGCAGCTGGCCCTTGGGTACCTTCTTGGTCACGAGCACTGTCACTGCCAGCTTCCCCGTGTTTTTCCCATCCACTTGTTTGTAACCTCTGCCGAACCCGACTACGTTGGGAAGATCCAAAAGAGTCGGGGCCGAAACCCTAAGCGCCTTAGATACAGCGTCCATCGTCCCTCCTCCGTTCCCGCTGCATAAGCATGTGTAAACACCTTATGTTCCCGGGCTTGGTTAGGTTACGATGGAAAATCAGAAGGTCGTGCAGGATCACCTGCACGACCTTTTAAGTCGTCTCGCCCAACTGCTTCAGCCGACGATATCTAGTTGTCGCTAGCGGGGGTTCCGTTAAACTGAATCTCTACTGTATCGGTTAGGACGTCTATATAACTCCAGGACATGGCACGGCTGTCCTCATCCTCTAGCCGAACTACGAAGATGCTTGGATAAGTCTTCTCTAGTACGCCCTCTTTTTCGAAAAACCTTTTGCGCCCCTCACTGGCCCGAATCTTGACTCGTTGACCGATATGGCTATCCAATTTAGTTCGGATAGCCTCCAGTGCCATTTTTTTAGCCACCGGCTATCCCCCTCTTCGTTTACAATTACTTTGAGTGCTTGTCTGCCACTTGGGAAGCGCCGTAGGCATCAGGTTTGATCTTGGCCGCAAACCCATTGCCCACGATCTCCTGAACTAGCTCACGGATCATGGTCTTGGTCTGACCGTTTCTGCCAACATCCAGATGGATCTCGACGTTCAGGTCAGAAAAGCCGTTCTTGGATATTTCGGCGGCCAGCCTTGAAGCTACATCCAGGCTCAAGTGCGCCTCATAAAATATCCTTTGTCTGAGGCTCGGCATTTTTGTCACATGTTCACGTGTGTAAAAGTAGCGTCCACCTTTGCCTAGGCGATGAATGATGATCGCAGTCACAAAACATACCTGTTCACGGGTCTGGGAGTCGCTGCCGACGATGAGTTTGTAGTCAGAGTGTGGATCCTCGGCCATGAATCCGCAGATGTCTTCAAACATGGAGCCGAAGGACATGGGACCCTTGGTAGGACTGACGAAGTACATCCGCAGATCCCCCTTCACCCTTTGTGACTGCGTAATAATTGTACTACTTTTCTCGTTTTGAGGCAAATCAGCCCAGGCTGCGGCTATTAGGGAAATGAATGGGTAAAAGGGCCCGGGCGAGTGTCACAAATCCCACAACCCCAACGTCTTCAGCACGAAGCCCAGGGTCAATGCCGCAGGAAGTCACGGCTTCGGAAAGAACCTTCCTGTCCGGGAAGAGAGTGGATAAACTGTTGAGAAGAGTCTTTCGCCTGGCAGAAAATGCTGCCCGGGACAGGGCGTCCATGAACTCCTCTTCCGAATCTGTCAATGGAAACTTCGGATAGAGGTCGAGAGTCACCAGGCACGAGTCGACATCGGGCCGGGGCAGAAAGGCACCTGCCGGTATTCTCTTGACGATTTTCACGGTACCCCGGTATTGACACCAAAGCGACAGTCGCCCAAAACCACCGGAACTCTCAGATGCGGCCATTCGCATTGCCACTTCTTCTTGAACCACAAAGCTCATCCTAGCCCAAGAGCACCTCTTTACGAGAGCCCGGTAAAGTATCTGGGAAGTGATGTAGTAGGGCAAGTTCCCACACAAGGCCAGATCTCGGTCAGGATGCTCTCTCTTTGTGGCGTTGCCCGTAAGATCGTAGGATAAAGCGTCACCCCATATCCAAGTCAGGTTAGTGAGGTTCCTCAGGACTTGCCGGGACGCCTCTTCGAGGTCACGGTCGTACTCGAGAGCATACACCCAATGGGCCCTCTGGCACAGTTCCTTGGTCAGAGTACCTATGCCCGGGCCGATCTCAACGGCTACCCAACTTTTCCCCGGAGGCAACATTGCTTGTGAGATGCTCTCGAGAAGTCTTGGGTCAGTCATAAAATGCTGGCCCAAGCGCTTCTTCGGAAATATCTGGGTATCCCTTAGTATCTGACCATAAGTCTTATCACTCAAGCAAGAACACTTTGACCTTTTTCATGCCCCATTTGAGCGCTTCCTCGTGGGTGTCGAAACACACATCGATCCTTGTACCTTTGATGGCGCTGCCCGTATCTGCGGCAACGGCATACCCGTAGCCGTCCACATACACCCTAGTTCCGAGAGGTATCACTGATGGATCCACTGCGATAACACCCTTCTTTGCCGGCAAACCAGTGTGTGTATAGCCGTTTGCATACTTGCCGCAGCACTTAGCGCACGGACAATAAGCGGTACTTGACACTTCTACCGCTTTGGTGAATCGGAGACTCTCACCTCCGCGGGCCACCTGTCGTAAGGTGCCGACAAGCACTACCTTGTTGGAAGGCTCTTTAATCGTTTCTCTTTTTACCTCGTCTCGCCGGACAGCCTTCCTATCCTCATATCTGACTGCGTATGTAACGCGCGCAAGTCCTCGTGACCCATTCTTGTAAACTCTAGTGAGCCCAACCTCCAGGGAATCATCCTTCCTGGTCTCGGTATCAAAATCCGTAGAAATCTCCTGGACTTCTTCCCCGTAGGTTACCCTGACGACCTTTATAGTGCTGCAGTCAGCCATTACGTCTTCCAAGCCTGGAGTCACAATGTCCTTGGGTCCCAAAACAACCTGGGCCAAGTCCAGAACGCCCGAGACCTGTTCACAACACGTAACGATCACCGATATCTTGCCATCGCAGGCAACGAAGCGAGGACACCCCCTGCTAATCGTGACCTTTGAACCATCCTCTACCATCTCTTCGGGACCTGGAACGCAGAAGTCTCCCGGTTCCAAAACAACATTGGCTCTCTCTAAGACTTCCCTCACGGTCGTCTCAGGCGCCACGAACAGATTCACTTGGCGGTCCCAAGCAGATACCGTAACAGCGCAAGCCTGGGAACGAACAACATAGACAGATGAGAGGGCGAGGACAGTGACCAACGCAGCGATCGAGAGGCCAAAGGGGAAAAGCCGCTTGATTCCGCTTTTGCCACTGGCCAAATCCCATGACTGCAATGTGGACACCTCCGATTGTAGTAATTCGATACCACTGACCCGTTTCCTCCAAAGTCCCCCTTGGGCCTAACTGGTAGTGAGTGGGTGCGCTGCTATAAGTTACACGAGTTGGCCGAGCCTTATTCGCATCAACTCGAGCCAACACATCTTGAGGGGCACCTCATCTATATTGGCTTCAATATGGTATCGCCAAAAACCAATCGGGCGTTCATGGTGGTGTCGCTTATTACCTCTGCTTCATCTCGATGCAATACGGCCGCCAGAACCTTAACCGTTAAAAGCACATAAGAAGGCTCGTTCCTCTTGCCCCTGTGTTCTTGAGGAGCCAGATACGGGCAATCAGTCTCAAGCAGCAGTCGATCGACCGGCATCTTGCTCACGAGTTCCCTCAGAGAGTCGTTCCTCTTGAACGTGAGAACCCCGCCAATGCCCAGGTAGCCCCCTAGATCCAAGCATTGGCGCGCGTAGGACTCATCTTGAGAAAAACAGTGGAAGACTATGGGTACAGACAATCCTGCCTCAGAAATGATCCTTAACGTGTCTTCCTCAGCATCTCGCTGATGTACTATGACGGGCAAGTCAAGCGTCCGGGCGAGTTCCAAACCCGCTTGAAAACACTGAATTTGGGCCTCACGGGGAATTGGGTTGCGGAAGTAGTCGAGGCCCATTTCTCCCAAAGCCACAACTCGGTCTCGGTTGGCGACCACAAGATCCCCAATCCGGCCCCATCTGTCACGGAGGGTCGGCGTTTCACCGTCGGCTTGGACGGCGCTATAGTGAGGATGGATACCCAGAGCCACGCATACACCCAATTGCCGTCCCAACAAGACACTCCTGGCAGAAGACTCTTCATCGTAACTCACTTCCAGAAAACTCACCTGCGAGGCGCGGGCCCTCTGTATGACCGAATCCCTGTCACCGTCAAACTGTTTCATGCCCACATGAGCATGGGTATCGACGATCCTCGTGGGAGTCACCGGTATCACGAGATCCTACTTCCAGGCGCGATCCTTCGGTCTACCGTGACGAGCGCCAGTCCATTATCGTCTTTAGCGGCCAACAACATACCGTTGGACTCCACACCTCTGATGACTGCGGGTTCAAGATTGTAGACCACGGCGATCAACTTACCAACCAGCTCTTCCGGGGTGTAGTACTGGGCGATCCCTGCAACAATCTGCCTAGTCTCTTCACCCAGGTCTATCTCCAACTTGAGAAGCTTGTCGGCACCCTTGATCATCGAGCAAGAGATGACTTCCGCTACCCTTATCTGGACTCTACGGAAATCGTCTATGGTGATGACTCCGACAGGCCCGCCGGGCCGGCTTGGCCTTTGCGAACCATCTCTCGGCGTAGTCTCGGGCGTAGGAACCTGGGCAATTTCTCGGGATGCTTCCTGTGTTGTTTCTTCGTCATTGTGATCCTCATTGTGATCCTCAATTCTGGGAAACATGGGCTTCCCTCTCCGAGTCACCTGGCCAGGTACAGTCATACCCCATTCCCCGGCAGTATCCCAAGACTGGGATTGAACTTCTCCGGCCATGCCCAAAGCTTTCCATATGAGTTCGGGTGTCCTGACCATAAATGGCCTGAGAAGCAACGCGACTATCCTGAGACACTCGCACAAAGCGTTCAGCGATGTGCCCAAGCGCGGATCAGAATTCTTGGATAGATCCCATGGACTCACGTCATCGATGTACTTATTGGCTGCCTTCACCACATCCATAATTGCTTCCAGAGCCGCGCTCAGGTGAAGGGCGTCGATCTCTCTCTCCACTTGCTCCTTCAGAGAGAGACATTTTTCTTTGAAGCGAATATCTACCTCGTTCTCGTGGGTAGGGCTTGGGACTTTTGACCCACAAAACTTCTTGACCATAGTGAGAGTACGGTGCACAAGGTTCCCCAGGTCGTTGGCCAGGTCCGAATTGAGCCTGGCTACTAAGGATTCCTCGCTATAGTCTCCGTCTGCACCAAACGGGACCTCACGCAAGGCGAAATACCTGACGGCGTCCAGCCCGTACTTACGACAAAGCTCGAAAGGGTCTACCACATTGCCCATTGTCTTGGACATTTTCTTGCCGCCTAGGTTGAGCCAGCCATGTGCGAAGATCTGTCTCGGTAAAGGGAGGTCTAGGGCCATAAGAAGGATCGGCCAGACGACTGCGTGAAACCTCAAGATTTCCTTGCCCATGAGGTGCAGATCTGCGGGCCACCATCGCTGGAAATTGTCGGCATCGTGAGGATAGCCGATTGCGGATATGTAGTTGGCTAAAGCGTCGATCCAAACATACGCCACACTATCTGGGTCAAAGGGCAGCTTGATACCCCAGTCAAAACTGGTACGGGAAACGCACAAGTCCTCTAGCCCGCTTTTGACAAACTGTGTCACTTCATTTCTCCTGGATACGGGCTGAATGAAATCGGGATGCTCCTGAATGTGTTGGAGAAGGGCATCTTGGTACTTGGAGAGTCGTAGGAAGTAGCTTTCTTCTTTAACCCGCTCCAAGGGTTTGCCGTGATCGGGACAAGTCATGTTTGGGAAGGATCTCGCTTGAGTCTCGGTGTAGAAGGATTCGCACCCCACGCAATACCAGCTTTCATAGGCCTTCTTGTAGATGTCGTCATTATCGTACAGTTTCCGAAAGATCCATTGCACGGTTTCCTCGTGAGGCCTGTCTGTGGTCCGAATAAACCCGTCATAGGATATTTCAAGCGTACGCCAAAGTTCCTTGATACGCCCGACTATCATATCTACATACGCTTTGGGCGCCATGCCAAAAGACTGCGCTTGCCTTTGTATTTTGAGACCGTGTTCATCTGTACCCGTGAGAAAGAACACGTCGTACCCTCTTAATCTCTTATAGCGTGATATCGCGTCAGCAGCCAGGGTGGTGTAAGAATGTCCGATATGCAGATCACCTGATGCATAATAGATGGGGGTTGTTATATAATACGTGTTACGTTGAGCCATGTGACAGGACCTCCTATGGATGTCTTGCGTAATTCTAACATTCTCAGCCTTAATAAGGAAGTTTACCCTGCTTACCCATTATCTAAAATTAATTCCTAAAATCCCTTGACGATTTCTGGCACTTCTGGTACACGTTCTAGAGTGAACCTTATGTCGAATCTTGTGGAGAGGCGGGGGTGGATCGGCTGTGATGAAGTCGACGGGCGTTGTGCGTAAGGTAGATGAACTGGGCAGAGTAGTCATTCCCATAGAGCTGCGGCGTACCTTGGACATCGGCGAAAAGGACTCTTTGGAGATATACGTAGACGGCGAGAGCATCATCTTAAGGAAATACGAGCCTGCTTGCGTCTTCTGTGGGAATGCTGCCGAGGTTGAGATATACAAAGGCAAGCGTGTATGCAGACAATGCCTCAGCACACTAGCTAAGGTTTCTAGGTAATTTCCTGCAAGGCCAGCACCATTGACAGTCTTTAGCCTATAGCAATACCAGAGGTCATTCAGGGAGATGGGGGTAAACGGTCCATCTCCCTATTTGTCTCTTCTGCAGAATGTCTTGCATCTTCGTCCGGGGGCAGGAAGACTACAATAACCCATTCCCCCTGTAGCGCCTCCCCCTCCAGGTCCGCCAAGACCGCGCCGACCCTCCCCCAAATCACGCTTTCGTGTATTTTGGTCATCTCGTGACAAAGCGAAATCTGACATGCGGGAAACACCTCGGCCAAATCCTTCAGGCTCTTCTTGACTCTGTACGGTGACTCGAAAAACACGGCGGCGATACCGGGCCATACCCAACGCCGGAAAAACTCTCGTCGGTCTTTGGGTTTTCTAGGCAAGAAACCTCCAAATACGAACTTGTCTCCTGAAAACCCGGACAAAGCCAGCGCCCCAGACACCGACGAGGGTCCGGGTACTAGTTGGATTTTATAGCCTCGCTCCCGGGCAGTCCTGACCAGATAGGCTCCGGGGTCAGAAACCACGGGCATCCCCGCATCAGAGACAAAAGCCACCGATTTGCCCTGAGAAAGAAGATCGCACACGTTGCTGGTACGTTCTCTCTCCACATGCTGATGAACCGAGATAACCTTCTTGGCTATGCCGAAGTGGGACAGAAGCTTCAGCGTACGCCTTGTGTCCTCGCACACAACAACGTCCACATGTTCAAGAACCTCGATTAGCCTGTATGTCACGTCCTTAAGGTTGCCGATAGGAGTGCCGCAAATGTACAAGACGCCCGCGGAGACTTGGACATCCTGGCTCACGCCTTCTTCTCCTCTACTTCCTCAGCCGGGAATTCCATGGTTTTTGCATCTTCTATCTCCACACTCAAAGTGTTCTTACCCAGATTCCGCGCAACGACTCTGCCTTCTCCTTCGGGAGTCACCACAACAGCACCCACTTGGGGTAAAGCATTCTTGGCGCACTCATAGTGGTCACATTCGAATCTTAAGCAGCAGAGAAGGCGGCCGCAAGCCCCCGATATTTTGGTGGGGTTCAGTGAGAGATTCTGATCCTTAGCCATCCTGATGGACACAGGCAAGAAGTCATTGAGAAATGAAGCGCAACAGAGTGTCCTCCCACACGGACCAATTCCGCCAATCAGCTTAGCTTGATCTCTTACACCTATCTGCCGCAGCTCCACTCGAGTTCTAAGAGCCGATGCGAGATCCTTGACCAGTTCGCGAAAATCCACCCTGCCGTCGGCTGTAAAGTAAAGAACCACCCGGGAACCGTCAAATGTGTACTCGGCGTCCACCAAATGCATATCGAGACCGTGATCGGCTATCTTGGCTTTGGCAATTTCCATGGCCTCCTTGGCCTTTACGATGTTATCTCGATAAACAGCGATGTCCTCCGGAGTGGCAACTCGAATGACTCTCTTAAGAGGGAGGACCAGCCTGTCCTCTGGAACTTCTTTGGGGCCCATTGCCAGAGTGCCCATTTCTATTCCCCGGACCGTTTCAACCAAAACGCTATCTCCAACATTCAGGGATAGATCAACCGGAGCGAAGTAGTATACTTTGCCCCTATCTTTAAACCTAACTCCAACTACGGAAGGCATAGTCTTCAACCTTTCTCAATGTTTCGAAGGTCCATAAACAACACAGCAAAAGCGAGAAACGGATTGGTATTGGCGTTAAGGCGTCTTCTGGCCTGGAGGAGCGCCTCAAGTGCCAGGTACCGCCTCTTCAATTCCTCCAGATACTGACGGGGTTCTCCGTCTGTATTACCCTCAAAGCCCCTATATACTGTCTCTCGCATCATCTTCTGAAAAACAACTTCAAGGCCAAATACTACTCTGAGTCTTTCCTTGGGATCAAGTTTGGAGTACTTCTGGGCGACTTCAATTGGCGAAGTCTCCGTCAACTCCCTCAGGATAGTCTCCCCAGGCAAACCAAGGCGCTGTCCTTCTATCAGGCTTAGGGCCTTGTCGACGCTCCCGTCAGCGTACTCTGCTACAGAGAATGCCTCCTCTTGAGGGATGTTGTGCCGCTCCATAAGGATTTGCCCCAAAGCACGAGGCGAAAGCCTTCTGAAGGGCACTACCTGGCATCTGGATACGATCGTCTCAGGGATAGCTGATATATTGGCCGCAGTCAATATGAAAGACACGTATGACGGAGGTTCCTCTAGGATCTTAAGAAGTGCATTAGCGGCCTCAGCCGTCATATCCTCTGCGTCCTTGATGATAAATACTTTCCTGGCTGAATGGTACGGCTTAGCCAACGCTTCCTTGAGAATCTCGTGGGTTTTTCTAATCTTTATGCTATTGCCGTCCTTTTCCACGAGAAACAGGTCGGGGTGGGCGCCCTTTTCTATCTCTCGGCACGACCAGCACGAGTCGCAGGGCCGAGCTCCATCGGTCTCGGCACAGGAATACTCGCCATCGCACAAGAGTCCTTTTGCCAAAGCAACAGCATAGGCCTCTTTAGGGGACGTGGGCGGCCCTTTGAACAGGTAAGCGTGGGCAACCCTCTGAGACCTCAGCGTTAGTTCGATTATCTTCGGCGCAACTTGGTTGCCATGGTCCATGTTGAGACTCACGCGTTGTTCGTCCAATTCAGAAGCTAAACTTTGACAAACCTCTCAACGGGAAGGATAAACACCGTGGCTCCGCCTACGACCACGCCCACAGGATATGGAACATAGGATTCACCGGGACCCACGGGTGTAATGGGCGTAACCAGCTGCTCTCTAGCCTGGCACGTCTTCTTTATGACTTCCAGAACCCGGTCGGTTTGGCCATCATCCACCCCGATAAGAACGGTGGAGTTGCCCTCCCTAAGAAAACCTCCGGTGGAGGCAAGTTTCGTCGCGCTGAAACCCTCTTTCACAAGGCTTTCTATTAGCCTTGGAGCGTCTTTGTCCTGAACCACCGAGATTATGAGCCTCATGACATCTTTCCCCCTTCTCGCCTTTCAAGAATCGACCACACTTCGCGAAATACGATTTCCTCAACCTCGTTTTGAGGCAGTTCTCCATCTATCAATCGGATGCGTTCGGGATACCTCTCAGAAAGAACACGATAGCCCTCCCTGACTCTGGCATGGTATGCCTCATCGCGAGACTCGATCCTGTCTTTCTTCTTAGGGGCCATCCTCTGATGGAGTACATGAGGGTCGACAATGTCAAAAACTAAGGTAAGATCCGGAATCAACCCGTATGTCGCTATTCTGTTAATATGTTCTATATCTCTTATAGGGATTCCTCCTGCCATTCCTTGGTACACGAGAGTTGAATCAACATATCTTTCAAGCAGGACTACCTTGCCATCTTCAAGAGCGGGTTGGAGTATGCGCTTGGCCAGTTCAGCTCTTGATGCAGCATAGAGGAACGTTTCTGTAAGAGCGGTTCTGTCGGGCCCGTTGGGGTCCAAGAGCAAGTCACGAATGAGTTCGCCTGTGGGCGTGCCGCCTGGCTCCCTTGTCAACACCACATCAATCCCCAGTTGTAGGAGTCTCGTGTGGAGCCGTTTCATTTGAGTGCTCTTACCCGATCCGTCGCATCCCTCGAAGGTTATGAAGATTCCACGCATCGACTATGCTTCACCCTCCCCGCTATATCTAGGCACGCCTCAAGTGTAGCACAAGAGACACTCCGTACACTGCTACACGTAGCTACATGTATTGTTCCCAACAGTGTCGAACGGCTCTTTCAAACAGTGTGTCCGGTGATGTCTGAAATCTCGACTCACCTTGGAGCCGCCGATTTACAAGTTTATCCACACGATCTGGCACTTATCCCCAGAGTTGTCAACAAGGTTCGCTACTCCCTGATATCGCTCGAGACGATCTGTCACGCGCGAAGGATTCCGCGGACCAAGGAGGTTCAGGAGAGTCAGGCTCCGTGCTGAAATCTGGGGCCACGACGAGAGATTTCGCACTGGTCGATTGATGCGGTGAGAAACTAGACATCAGCCTGAGGCTATGCTGAGAAACTCAGCACTTGCGGAAAGCCACGCTGGGAGACTCCGCATCGAGCAGAGGATATGCTGGGAAACTTCACATTGGAAGGGGTTTGGCGGAGAAGTAAAGAAGCCTCGCGAGTTGGCGAGGCTTCCCCAAAAGTATCCGGCGGTGACCTACTCTCCCAGGGCGTTGCCACCCAAGTACCATCGGCGTTAGAGGGCTTAACTTCCGTGTTCGGGATGGGAACGGGTGTGACTCCTCTGCCATTACCACCGGAAACCTGTATTCTGTTGTCACGTGTCAGAATCTTGTCTACTTAAGAGAGGCGGGCTTTTGCCCAAGGAGCATTTTCACTCCTAACGCGACACTGATTTAAGCGCAAGGGTCGAGGCCTCGACCTATTAGTACCGGTCAGCTCAACGTGTTACCACGCTTACACACCCGGCCTATCTACCTGGTCGTCTTCCAGGGGTCTTACCGGACTACTCCGTGGGAAACCTCATCTTGAGGTGGGCTTGGCGCTTAGATGCTTTCAGCGCTTATCCACTCCGCACTTGGCTACCCAGCTTATGCCGTTGGCACGACAACTGGTACACCAGAGGTGCGTCCATCCAGGTCCTCTCGTATTGTGGATGGCTCCTCTCAAGTTTCCTACGCCTGCGATGGATAGGGACCGAACTGTCTCACGACGTTCTGAACCCAGCTCACGTACCGCTTTAATCGGCGAACAGCCGAACCCTTGGAACCTACTCCGGCTCCAGGATGCGATGAGCCGACATCGAGGTGCCAAACCTTCCCGTCGATGTGGACTCTTGGGGAAGATCAGCCTGTTATCCCCAGGGTAACTTTTATCCGTTGATTGATGGCCCTTCCACGCGGAACCACCAGGTCACTAAGCCCGACTTTCGTCTCTGCTCGAGATGTCTCTCTCACAGTCAAGCTCCCTTTTGCCTTTGCACTCCACGCGCGATTTCCAACCGCGCTGAGGGAACCTTTGGGCGCCTCCGTTACTTTTTGGGAGGCGACCGCCCCAGTCAAACTGCCCACCTGACACCGTCCCCGAACCCGTTCAGGGCCCTAGGTTAGAATTTCGTTCTTCCAAGGGTGGTATTCCAAGGATGGCTCCCTACCCCCTGACGAGAGTAGTTCTCCGCCTCCCACCTATCCTGTACATGAAACAACAAAATCCTATGTCAGGCTACAGTAAAGCTCCATGGGGTCTCTCTGTCCAGTCGCAGGTAACCTGCATCTTCACAGGTAATTCAATTTCACCGAGTCCCTCGTTGAGACAGCGCCCAGATCGTTACACCATTCGTGCGGGTCGGAACTTACCCGACAAGGAATTTCGCTACCTTAGGACCGTTATAGTTACGGCCGCCGTTCACCGGGGCTTCGGTTCAAAGCTTCGCTTGCGCTAACCTCTCCCCTTAACCTTCCGGCACTGGGCAGGTGTCAGCCCCTATACTTCGCCTTTCGGCTTTGCAGAGACCTGTGTTTTTGTTAAACAGTCGCCTGGGCCGTTTCACTGCGGCCTCCTTGCGGAGGCACCCCTTATCCCGAAGTTACGGGGTCAATTTGCCGAGTTCCTTAACGAGGGTTATCTCGCGCGCCTTAGGATCCTCTCCTCGCCTACCTGTGTCGGTTTCGGGTACGGGCGCCATATGAATTGCACCTTTCGATGCGCTAGAGGCTTTTCTCGGCAGCTTGGGACATACCCGGTTCGGTACTCTAATTTCCCTCCCCATCGCCCTTCAGAATACCTCCCTGACGGATTTGCCTATCAGGGCTTCCTTTGGACTTGGACCGGAACCAACTCCCGGCCGGATACTCCTATCTGCGTCACCCCATCGCTCCATACGGCGGTACAGGAATGTCAACCTGTTGTCCATCGCCTACGCCATTGGCCTCGGCTTAGGTCCCGACTAACCCTGAGCGGACGAGCCTTGCCCAGGAAACCTTAGGCTTTCGGCGGGCTGGATTCTCACCAGCCTTTTCGCTACTCATACCGGCATTCTCACTTCCGTACGCTCCAGCAGTCCTTCCGGTCCACCTTCTCTGCATACGGAACGCTCCCCTACCAGATGACTCCTAAAAGTCAAATCCGCAGCGTCGGTGTCAGGCTTTAGCCCCGTGTATTGTCGGTGCAGAACCCCTCGGCCAGTGAGCTATTACGCACTCTTTCAATGGTGGCTGCTTCTAAGCCAACATCCTGGCTGTTTTAGGAGTTCCACTTCCTTTCCCACTTAGCCTGAACTTGGGGACCTTATCTGGCGGTCTGGGTTCTTTCCCTCTTGACTACGAATCTTAGCACCCGCAGTCTGACTCCCAAAGATGGCTTGGGCGGCATTCGGAGTTTGAATGGGTTCAGTAACCTTGTGGGGCCCCTAGCCCAATCAGTGCTCTACCTCCGCCGGCCTTGCTTTGAGGCTAGCCCTAAAGCTATTTCGGGGAGAACCAGCTATCTCCGGGTTCGATTGGCATTTCACCCCTATCCACAGCTCATCCTATGTCTTTTCAACGACAACAGGTTCGGACCTCCACGTGGCTTTACCCACGCTTCATCCTGGCCATGGATAGCTCACCCGGCTTCGGGTCTATGCCCTGCAACTTGACGCGCTATTCGCACTCGGTTTCCCTGCGGCTCCGGACCTTAAGCCCTTAACCTCGCTGCAGAACATAACTCGCCGGTTCATTCTTCAATAGGCACGCCCTCAGCCCGAGCATCTCTGCTCATGGGCCTTGAACTGCTTGTAGGCACACGGTTTCAGGTTCTATTTCACTCCCCTAACAGGGGTGCTTTTCACCTTTCCCTCACGGTACTGGTTCACTATCGGTCGTCAGGGAGTATTTAGCCTTAGGAGGTGGGCCTCCCAGATTCCCGCGGGGTTAGCGTGCCCCGCGGTACTCGGGTGCCTTCATGGAAGTCTCAGACCTTTCGCCTACAGGGCTGTTACCTTCTGTGGCGTGCCTTTCCAGGCATCTTCGACTAGACCTGAGTTTTTTGACTCCCTCGCGTCTCTGCCGCAACGCACTGAAGGTCCCTCAACCCCTTACCCGCAACGCCGGCAGGCTATCACGCCGGTAAGGTTTAGGCTCTTCCCCTTTCGCTCGCCACTACTTAGGGAATCACTGTTGTTTTCTCTTCCTAGGGGTACTTAGATGTTTCAGTTCCCCCCGTTCTCCACGCCGCCCTATGTATTCAGACGACGTTGACACGTTCTTCACGTGCCGGGTTTCCCCATTCGGATATCTCCGGATCAATACCTGCTAGCGGTTCCCCGAAGCTTATCGCAGCTGGCCACGTCCTTCTTCGACTCCTGACACCAAGGCATCCGCCATGCGCCCTTACTACCTCGACCCTCGCGGCTTAAATCAATGCCGCCTTAGGGACGATCCTCTAATTCGAATCTATCCTAATTCGCGCTTTACTCTTCTTCGCAATTACCTCTCTTAAGTTGTCAAGGACCATCTCGCTTACCCTCAAACTACCCGCCTCAACTTCTCTAAGGTCGGGCTAGAGGCTGGTGGAGACGGGCGGAATCGAACCGCCGACTTCCTGCTTGCAAAGCAGGCGCTCTCCCAACTGAGCCACGCCCCCACACATTCTGCGGGAAACAGCGACAAACGTGGTGGGCACAGGTGGACTCGAACCACCGACCTCACGCTTATCAGGCGTGCGCTCTAACCACCTGAGCTATGCGCCCACTTACCGCGGCTTTCACCAGCGGCCTAGGAGGACTAGTATCGCCCAAGACAGCCTCCGCCGTCAAGGAAGATTGTGCATCCTACCAGGAGGTCTCAGTCCCTGAAGACCGAACAGCGAGAAAGCGAAACTTTAGTGGAAGGTCTCCTTAGAAAGGAGGTGATCCAGCCGCACCTTCCGATACGGCTACCTTGTTACGACTTAGCCCCAGTCATCAGCCCCACCTTCGGCGGCTCCGTCCTTTTCAGGTTAGGTCACCGACTTCGGGTGTTGCCAACTCCCATGGCTTGACGGGCGGTGTGTACAAGGCCCGGGAACGTATTCACCGCGGCGTAGCTGATCCGCGATTACTAGCAATTCCATGTTCACGCAGGCGAGTTGCAGCCTGCGATCCCAACTGAGACCGGCTTTAAGGGATTCGCTCCGGATCGCTCCTTCGCTGCCCGTTGTACCGGCCATTGTAGCGCGTGTGTGGCCCAGGGCATAAGGGCCATGATGATTTGACGTCATCCCCACCTTCCTCCGGATCGTCTCCGGCAGTCTCTTGTGAGTGCTCGGCTCTACCCGTTTGCAACACTAGATAGGGGTTGCGCTCGTTGCGGGACTTAACCCAACATCTCACGACACGAGCTGACGACAACCATGCAACACCTGTCATGCTGTCCGTATCGCTACGGAAAACCGTATTTCTACGGCTGTCACCATGATGTCAAGCCCTGGTAAGGTTCTGCGCGTTGCGTCGAATTAAACCACACGCTCCACTGCTTGTGCGGGCCCCCGTCAATTCCTTTGAGTTTTAGCCTTGCGGCCGTACTCCCCAGGCGGAGTGCTTATTGTGTTAACTCCGGCACGGAGGGATTTCAACCCCCCACACCTAGCACTCATCGTTTACGGCTAGGACTACCAGGGTATCTAATCCTGTTTGCTCCCCTAGCTTTCGCGCCTCAGCGTCAGGTACAGTCCAGGAAGCCGCCTTCGCCACTGGTGTTCCTCCCGATATCTACGCATTTCACCGCTACACCGGGAATTCCACTTCCCTCTCCTGTCCTCAAGCCTGCCAGTTTCAAGCGCAGTCCCAGGGTTGAGCCCTGGAATTTCACACCTGACTTAACAAGCCGCCTACACGCCCTTTACGCCCAGTAACTCCGGACAACGCTCGCCCCCTACGTATTACCGCGGCTGCTGGCACGTAGTTAGCAGGGGCTTCCTCCTTGGGTACCGTCACTTCCTTCGTCCCCAATGACAGAGGTTTACGACCCGAAGGCCTTCTTCCCTCACGCGGCGTCGCTGGGTCAGGCTTTCGCCCATTGCCCAATATTCCCAACTGCTGCCTCCCGTAGGAGTCTGGGCCGTATCTCAGTCCCAGTGTGGCCGTTCATCCTCTCAGACCGGCTACCCGTCGTCGCCTTGGTAGGCCGTTACCCTACCAACTAGCTGATGGGACGCGAGCCCATCCAAAAGCGGGTTTCCCCTTTCTTCGCAACTCCATGCGAAATTGCGACATTATCCGGTATTAGCGACCCTTTCGGACCGTTATCCCAGGCTTAAGGGCAGGTTGCCCACGTGTTACTCACCCGTTCGCCGCTAGGCTCAACCTCCCCTTACGGTTCGGTCTCACCTCGCTCGACTTGCATGTTTGAGGCACGCCGCCAGCGTTCGTCCTGAGCCAGGATCAAACTCTCCGTTACACCTGTTCCTTCTCCTCAAAGACTTTCGCTTTTCGCTGTTCAGTTTTCAAGGACCGAGACAACAAACTTCAATTTATCAGGTTTTTGCCTGGTCGTCAACGGTTTTTGCCGCTCCGTTTGGATTCGCTTGTCCCCGTTGACCTGCCCATTTCGGGGCGAGGCGAGTCTTATCTTAACACAGGCGATGACCCTCCGCAACCACATCTTCGACTTGAGAACAGAAGACGGTTAGAATGTATGGGAGAGGAAACAAGTGTGGCGTTGAAGAAACCAACGAAGAAGTAGGCCACCTTCTCTTGGGAATGGAGGCGGTATTTGTGGTCGGAGGAGATCTGAACCTAGAGACAATTACCGTCACAGTGTACGGAAGCCGCAAGAGACTCTTGCCTGACGGGGATTGGGCCAAGGTACCCTACGTCTCGGGTGAGACGGTGGAGGAACTCTTGACTCGTTTGGGCATCTCCCAAGAAGATGTATGGATGCTCACTGTCAACAACCAGGGAGTCGAAAGAGACCACACACTATCAGCAGGGGACGAAATCGGGATCATGTGCCCCGTTGAAGGCGGATAGAAGACAAGTGAAGGACAAGAGGTCTAGAGAGGAGGGACCTATCACATGATGGGTTGCGCAGGCAAAATACTACGAGTGAACCTTTCGTCTGACACCATTTTGGTGGAAGAACCCGGTGAGGAATTCTACCGGAAGTACTTCGGAGGGACAGGGTTCATTGTCCATTACCTGCTGAAGGAGATTCCAAAGGGTATTGATCCTCTGGGCCCCGAGAATAAACTGATCTTCGTCCTCGGGGTTTTGACCGGTCACCCTGTGGCAGGCGCAGGGCGCAACAGCGTCGGAGCCAAGTCGCCTCTTACAGGAGGCGTCGGGTTTTCTGAAGCCGGAGGGTTCTGGGGAGCTGAACTGAAAAGGGCCGGCTTTGACGCCATTATTGTAGAAGGTAAAGCCGAAAAACCTTGCTATCTTTGGATCCGGGATGGCCAAGCTGAGCTGAGAGACGGGAGCAGCATTTGGGGGAAGACCACGGGCGAAGTAGAGGACATCATCAAGGCTGAGTTGGGCGACAACCGCATCCGCATCACCCAGTGTGGCATAGCCGGGGAAAACAAGGTGCGATATGCGTGTATCCTAAACGATATCACTCATGCATACGGGCGTTCAGGCCTGGGAGCCGTTATGGGTTCAAAGAACCTGAAAGCAGTGGCAGTGAGAGGCACGCAAAGCGTACCGGCGGCTGATCCTGCTAGACTAAGGGAACTGGCCCAATGGATGGCTACCGAGAACAGGTCCAATTGGGAAGGCATGAGAGACACCGGGACTGCAGGCGGGCTTGTATCACTTCATGCATCCTCAGCGTTGCCAACCAAGAATTTTCAGTTTGGCCAATTCGATGGCTACCAGAAGATATCGGGCCAGACTATGCGGGACACAGTCTTGGTCGATCGCGACAATTGTTACGCCTGCCCGATCTTCTGCAAGAGGGTTGTCAAGACCGGGGAGCCCCACAACGTGGACCCTCGCTACGGCGGGCCAGAGTATGAGACCCTTGGCTCTCTTGGATCTACCTGCGGCATTGATGATCTGGACGCCATATGTAAAGGAAACGAGCTGTGCAACGCCTACGGGCTGGACACCATTTCTGCTGGGGTCACCATTGCTTTCGCCATGGAGTGTTACGAAAGAGGATTAGTGACAAAAGATGATCTGGATGGGTTGGACGCCAAATTCGGAAACGCCGAAGCCATGCTGCAACTCCTGGAGAAGATCGCTCGACGCCAAGGAGTGGGCGACCTGCTTGCAGAAGGCTCACTAAGAGTCGCACGAAAATGGGGCAAAGGCACAGAAGAATATGCCATGCAGATCAAAGGACAAGAAGTCCCCATGCACGAACCGCGGTTGAAGATGGGCATGGGAGTCGGCTACGCCCTGTCTCCCACCGGCGCAGACCACTGCCATAACGCACATGATACTGTTTTCGTCAACTCCAGCTCGGCCTACGAGGACTTGGGAATCGGAGGCGGTCCGATCCCAGCGTCAGACTTAAGCGAAAGAAAGGTACGCATCCTATCGCATATGTTGCCCGAGAGACATTTTAACAACTGCGTTGGTCTATGCAATTTCGTAGGTTGGGGCCACGACAAAACCGTTGAACTGGTCAGGGCGGTCACAGGCTGGAAGTCCACCAAACTGGAGCTGTTCAAGGTGGCCGAGCGTGCCATAAACCTGGCAAAGTGCTTCAATATTAGAGAAGGGTTCACCGACAGGGACGATGTCCTTCCCAAGCGCTTCTACGAACCGTTCTTGACAGGTCCTCTGGCGGGAGTGGCACCCACTCCTGAGGCGGTTGAGGAAGCCAAACGCACCTACTACGAAATGGTTGGGTGGGATAGGGAAACCGGTATACCCCTCCGCGGGAAAATGAAAGAGTTGGACATCGAATGGGCGCTTGATGCGGCGCTAACCTAGGCTACCGTCGAAGTGTTGCGCAGCCCGGGAGTAATCTCCTGGGCTGCGTCTTAGTCTTGTCCCAAATCGTCCAGTCATCTTGTCTAGTCGGAAGTCTCACGCGTAACAGTAATCATCCGATCGCCAATCTCAAGACTGTCTACTACATCCATGCCTTCCATGACCTTGGCAAATACGGCGTAGCTCTCGTCTAGCCAAGGAGCGTCAGATTTCAGTATGTAGAATTGCGAGGTTGCCGAGTCTGGGTCGTCTTTCCTTGCCATCCCCACCATACCGCGAGTGTTCTTAAGGTCGGGGTCTACCTCAAGTTTGATGGTCTTGTCGGAACCACCCCTACCTGTCCCTTCGGGATCCCCCGTCTGAACCACCCAATCCTCAACTCTGTGCCAGATCAGCCCGTCATAGAATCCCGATGAAACCAGATCCACGAAGTTCTTCGCTGTCAAAGGAACATTATCCGAATACACCCCAAGCACAATAGTCCCTTTGTTAGTCTCTATCCTGACCTTATCTACCACAGATGCCATCTCCCCTTGCTTCCTCTTATGAGCCCACCACAGTCCAGCTGCTAATGCAAGTATGATTAGGACGACTAACGGCCAAAGCCAGTCGCTGTGAGATTGCGAACGCTGGACTGTGTGATCCGGCTTCCTGCTTTTCTTTTTGGTACGCTTGTGCTTCAAGTCGAAGCCCCTCCTGCATCAATAATCTAGCCAGCTCCGACAAACCTACCTTAAGTGGTCTCATAGTTCGTCAATTGGCTACCTAACATCCATATCTCTTCACCGCCGCTGCCAGAAACTCGGTGTAAGAGTCACTAACACAGTGAGAATCTCCAGTCTCCCCAACAACATAAGGAAGGTAAGAACGACCTTCCCCGAAGCAGGTATCGAAGCGTAACTTAACGACGGTCCCACTGAACCCAACCCGGGCCCTACATTCCCCAAGGTAGCGGCCACGGCTGATACGGCTGACACCATATCCAGACCACAAAGCAGCATATAGAACGTGCCGGCCAAAGCACAAGCCATATAAGCCGCCGAAAACACAAGGACGCTTCTCACCGTGCTCTCGGGTATAACCCGGCGACCTAGTCTTACGGGGAGAACCGCCTGAGGGTGAACCATCTTCCCAAGTTCCCTAAATAGACTCTTGCCCATGACCTGAAAGCGCACAACCTTGATGGCTCCGGCGGTTGAACCTGAACAGGCGCCCACAAACATAAGGCACAGAAGCACTGACTTGGAAAGATCGGGCCAGGTGTCAAAATCCGTAGTGGTGAAGCCAGTAGTGGTCATCACGGAGACCGCCTGAAATGATCCATGTCGTAAAGCTCCGCCAAACCCGTATTGGCCCATAAGGTTGTACGTTAGTATAGCCACAGCCACCAGTATGATAGTCGCATACCCGCGGAGCTCTGGATCGTCAAAGAGCGCACCAAGCCTTCTTCCTCTAATAGCCCGGTAGTAGAGCCCAAAGTTGATTCCTGAAAGAAGCATAAACACTAGAATGATATAGAAGATCCACGGTTTTTCGTAAGCACCCACGCTCAGAGTCCGACTTGAGAAGCCGCCTGTCGCCACGGTACTAAAGGCGTGGATCAGAGACTCGTAGAGGCTCATACCCGCCAGCCAAAGAAGAAGCGTCTCAAGAAGGGTAATGGTTCCGTAGATTCTCCAAAGGACAGACGCCGTCTCTCTCAGCCGAGGGGTGAGTCTTTCTACTTCCATCCCCGGTACTTCGGCCTTATACAAGGAATCGCCGCCATGATCTGCTCGGCGTGCCAAAGCCAAGAATATGAGGATTATTCCCATGCCGCCTAACCAGTTTAGGTAGCTCCTCCAGAAAAGAATGCCTGCCGCGTTTTCGGGGATCCGGGTCATCACGGTGGCACCCGTGGTGGTGAACCCTGACACTGTCTCGAACAGAGCGTCTGCGGGGTGAGGCAAAACGCCTGACAGCATGAACGGTATTGTCCCTGCCAAAGAACAGACTACCCAACCTCCGGCGACAACCACATAGACGTCTCTTGAGTTCAGCAGCAGTTGTTTTTCTCCCACAAACACCATGACTGCCCCAGGGACACCCACAAGGATGATCGACCACAGAAAAGCGCGCCAGTCGGGGGTACCGTACCATACCGACCAGAAGAGCGACACCATCATGCTGGCGGCCAAGAGTATCAGAAGGAACCCAAACACTTTAGCCACGCTTCGCCAGTGCAACGGTAACCCTCACATTCCTAGCATCTCGTTGACTCGAGGCACGGATTCTACTTGGGAGAAGACGACTACCCGATCGTTCGCACGTATCTCCGAACCGCCGTGGGGGATTATGACTTCGTTGCCCCGAATGATCGTGCCCACGAGAGAATTCTTGGGCATTCTGGCGACTCTCAGGGTCTTCCCGGCTATGGGCGCATCGCCTGATATCACCACTTCCATAACCTCGGCTTGGCCCTGCTTAAGGAAAGACACGTCCAGCAGTCTATCCTTCCGAAGGAGTCTGAGTATAGTGCTAGCCGTCAGCAACCGGGGGACCACTACGGCGCGAACTCCGATGGTATCGGCTAAAGCCCAGTATTCCTGGCGCCCCAACTCCACGATGATTTCCTTAGCCCCTAGCCTTTTCCCCAACATGGCGATCAAGAGGTTCGTCTCCTCGTGACCTGACACAGCCACAAGAGCGTCAGAGTCGCCCACTTGTTCGGACTCAAGAAACTCGATCTGTGTCCCATCACCGTGCAAGACAAGCACATCAGGGAGTATTTCGGCCAGAAAAGCGGCCCTTTCCCGGTCCTTTTCCACAAGTTTGATGGTAAGCCCTTGGCCCTTGAAACCGGACAAGATCTCGCATATCCTGAGCCCGATCTCTCCTCCGCCCACAATGGTCACAGTTTGTATCTGGCCATGAGAGCGACCGGCAATAAAGGCCGAACGCTCCAAGTCTCCGGTCCTGCCAAGTACGTAGATGTAGTCTCCTGATTCGATCTGGGTATTGCCGTCGGGAATGAGCATAGCGTCGCCTCGCACCAGAGCCACTACCAGAATGTTTCTGAGACCCAAGCGCCACAGGGGTTTATTCAAGATGGCCTGGTCGTGCTCGTCGCAACGCAACCCTAGCAACTGCACTCTACCACCGGCGTAAGTCCCAACCTCGCTGGCCGTAGGGGTCTTTAGAAGCTTAACGATTTCCAAAGCAGCCAATCGTTCAGGGTTTATGATGAGGTCGATCCCGGCTTGCCCGTGAATAAAGGCTCGGGCAGAAAGCATGTAATCCGCGTTTCGCACCCGTGCAACGGTAGTAGTCACTCCGTAGTGCTTTGCAGTCAGACAGGCGATGATGTTCACCTCGTCCTGAGTGGTTACAGCAATGACCATATCTGTGTCGGCTACATTCGCCTCTTCTAGCACTGCCGGAGATGCTCCGTTTCCCAAGACGGTCATGACGTCCAGCGATTCCCTGGTAGGAGCCAGGGCTTCTTCTCTGTTATCTATAACGACCACATCGTTGTTCTCGCCACTCAATTGGCGAGCTATGTGGTAGCCGACTTTTCCCGCGCCTATTACTATGGCTCTCATGATCGCACCCCTTGCCCCATCAGACGCAATCCTTCATGGCAACCCAGCGAGTCCGTCAGTGAGGCGCCGCCTGAACCCCAGTCGACACAAGACCAGTACAATCGGTGGCGCCCTACGGGTTTCCCGGCTCCAGTCCGCTCACCAGATAATCGACATCTAGGTGATCATACTCGGCTAGAATACCGGCCGCAATAGCTCGCGACTTCATCACAAGTGCGAAATTTCTGTGAGATCGTCCAGATTAGACGTGGTAAATGCTGGTGGCGTTCCCCCGGAGAATATCTTTCACAATCAGCATTCTCGGTATGTCATGTGTTGTCGATACATGTATCTTTGTGTCTAGCCTCCAAAGGATTTGGGGTGGCCCTGCCAGTAGTATACGCGCTAAGGTTCTAGGCGGATGGCGCCGGGGCTCACAATTGGGCTGCTAGCAGGGATTTTGTTCGCAGAAGCCTTCGCGATCTTACGAAAGACTTACGTTGTTCTGTGGGCATTAAGGGATATACGCCAGGTAGGTGCTTATTGAGCCACCACAATCTCAAACGTGGGTTCGGGCTACATCAATCCCGATGATGACCTGCATACGAGACCGAAAGGGGGCAGGGAGTTCATAGCAAGAGTCGAGTCTCCGTACCCATAATGTACCCGGAAGTCGGCCCAATGCGATCGGCCGGCACAGACCAAGGCAAAGGAGGACCGCAAGTTGAACATCATTGCCGAAGGATATGTGACCACGTTCATCACCGAGTTGGCTTTCTGTATCGCTTTGTGGATTACGATCAGCCGTGCCAGGCAAGGCCTGAAGATTCCCTTCATCAGAAAAGTGGGCGGATTGGACGCCATCGATGAGGCCATTGGACGAGCCACTGAAATGGGACGGCCGGTGCACTTCGGACCAGGTCTCCGGGACGTTGACGAAGCCCAGACTCTGGCCGCCATGGGAATACTGGCTTACGTGGCGAGCCGGACAGCTCGGCAGGATGTCCCTCTCATAGTGACCAACAATAAGGTAATGGTCCAATCCCTCACGGAGGAGATCGTTAGGAACGCGTACGTTCTCGAGCAAAAAGCGGATGCGTACAACCCCGACAACGTCAGATACTTGAGCGACCAACAGTTCGGGTACGCTACAGGTGTGACGGGCATTCTGAGACGCGAACAGGTTGCCTGTAACATTCTGGTGGGCGCCTTTTGGGCGGAATCGCTCATCTTCGCACAGACCGGGTATGAGATCGGCGCTATTCAGATCGCTGGCACGGCCAACACTCACCAGATCCCGTTTTTCGTTGCGGCTTGCGATTACTGCCTGATCGGTGACGAAATATACGCCGCATCAGCCTACCTTACCCAGGAGTCCGTACTCCTAGGAAGTCTGGTCGCTGCAGACTGGGTGAAAATGGCCTTGATCTTAGTCCTCATAGCCGGCGGAGGATTGATCTTCGCTCGAAACGACGCACTCGTCAGACTACTGAAGCTCTAGAAGGAGGGATATAGTTGAGACGCGAACTTCCTATGGCAATCACATTGATTGCAGGCATAATATACGCCACGGCGTTCTACTTTAACGTTCCTGCCGCCAAGCCAATACAGCAAGGCTTAGACAAATGGTTCCTAATAATCACCGGATTCAGCTGTTTCCTGGGCGTGGCAAACCTTACTAGGATCCATGTCAAAAGCATGCGGCTTAGGAAAGGTTCTTGGCCAAGAAGCCTCATCTTGCTTTGTGCCATGTATGTTACCATCCTGGTAGGCGTGTTCCTTGGCCACAGCGGGCCCGAGCTTACGTGGATCTACCAGAACATCATAACGCCTTTGGATGGCACCATGTACGCAATACTGGTATTCTACATCGGCTCGGCCTCCTTCAGAGCATTTCGTGCGAGAAACATCGAAGCTTTGCTTTTGCTGGTAGCCGGGATAATCGTCATGTTGGGACAGGCTCCCATTGGCGCAACGATTTCTTCGCGCATCCCGGTGATGTCGTCTTGGATCCTAGACATCCCCAACGCTGCAGGCATGAGAGGCATTACCCTTGGGGCTAGTCTCGGTGCCGTCGCACAGGCGTTTCGGATCATGGTCGGGATCGAGCGGCGGCATCTGGGTACCAATTAAAGGAGGTGTGAAACGTGAACTCATCTTGGCTTAACCGTAACATGGACCGCATCTTGTATGTCCTGATAATCGCCTGCGTGAGTTACGCCATCATCTCTCCTATAGGTCTGCCGATTGAGGTGAGTAAGGAGACTAGGGCATTATACGACTTCATCGAGACAATTCCCGCAGGCAAAGCGGTATATATGGGTTTTGACTATCAAGCGTCTTCCATGGCAGAGATCGAGCCTAACGCCGTCGCTCTAATGCGTCACTTCTTTAGTCGCGATATCAAGGTCGTGGGTGCAGGTATTACGGCTGAGTCCGGTGCCCTAATGGACAAGGTCATCGGGATGATCCGCGAAGAGTTTCCAGACAAGCAATACGGCGTTGACTGGGTCAACATCGGGTACAAGCCGGGAACCACGGTGTTTTTGCAGGCTTTGACGGTCAGTATCAGTGATGCCGCCGGCGGTGTTGACTACCAAGGCACTCCTCTAGACACATTGCCCCTGATGCAGGAAGTCAAGTCCTTGAAGGACGTAGCTATAGCCTGCTCTATGGGTTCCCTGAACGAAGGTCTTTCGTCTTACGTAAAGATGATAGGCACCCCAATAGGCATTCCTGTCACCGGCGCATGCTTCGCAGTGAGTATCCCAGAGAGCATCCCTCTCTACCAGGCAGGTCAGTTGACGGGGCTATTGCAAGGGATGCGTGGCGCGGCCGAGTATGAGCAATTGATACAGAAACCGGGTACTGCAGCGGCAGGCATGGACGCTCAGAGCCTTACCCACCTTCTGATAATCGCTTTCGTGATAGTCGGAAACGTGCAGTACTTCCTGGAAAAGTCCAAGAAGGGAGGCAACAGGAATGTCTAGCATAGCCAACTGGGTAGCCGCAGCTCTGACGCTTGCTCTTCTCAGCGTCATTTTCAAACAGAATGAAGCTTATTACTGGGCTGAACACCTATTTGTAGGTTCGTCTGCGGGCTATTTTGTGGCCCAGACCTTCGGTAACTACATCAAACCGACGATACAAGTGGATATCCTGCAAAACGGCAAATGGTATTTCGTCATCCCGGCGTTACTGGGCATCCTCATGTACACGAGACTATCTCCTAAGTACCAGTGGCTATCGCGATACCCGGTGGCTTTCACGATGGGAGTTGGAGCCGGAGTTGTCTTGACTAAGACCTGGAAGCCTATGCTCTTGGACCAGGTTGCCGCCACTATCATGCCTCTCGCTGAAGGAGCCAAGACGTCAACAGCCATAAATGCGGCACTACTGCTGATCGGCGTTTTTACCACTTTGTCTTTCTTCCTGTTCACAGTGGAACCTAAAGGTCTTGCGGGAGTAAGCTCTAGGATCGGACGCTACACCATGATGCTTGCATTCGGAGCAGCCTTCGGCACCACCGTCATGGCAAGAGTCTCGCTGTTCTTAGGGCGTATGCAGTTCCTTCTGATTGACTTCCTTGAGGTGGCAAAGTAAGGACTGTCTCAGAGTTCAACAGATAAGACAGGGAAGAATCGGGGACCCCTTCCGAAGAAGGGGTCCCTCCATGTTTATGTCCTCTACTGCGGTATGAGGGGAATGCACCTGGTGAAGAGAAACTGCAACCTGCCGATCAAATAGGAAAGACGGGCCATGACTACGAAGCCAAACGATGAGCCGAAAGCTACCATCATGGTAGCGCGGCCCAGGAGACTAAGTGCAGGGAACAACCCTGAGTTCGACACCGCGGAGCGAGGCCCGCTCTGTTTCTTGAGAGGGATAAACAGAAAGAAAGCCAAAGTGGAAACCGCGCCCAGTACCATCACGATGTTGTCTATACCTCAGGATCACTAAGAGCCCCGATACGAAACCAACTGCCAAAGGCACTGTTCTCTTCATCTCCGATCCCCCCTATCGACCTGCTAGAACTAGGACCGTGCGCCATATGCTCAGAGCCGAAATCACCAAGATCCCGACGTACTTGCCTATCTCCTGAGCCACTAGACTTCCTATCTGCGCAGGATTGCGCGACAGATAGGTTCCGGCAGCATATATCTCCTCCCCGATCAGGGAGTAGTCGCAAGCTGCCACCAAGAACGGGAGTTGATGGGTGTTGGCTGTACCAGACACTTGAATTGCGCCGGTCCTCTGGCCGGCTTCAGCCAAGGTAAGACTCTCGAAGTAGAACGAACCGAAAAGAAAGTTGGCCCCTATCCTATCTCTCTCGTAGACCCCGAGCACCCCGGCCGTAAATCCCGTTGAAAGAAACCTGAGAGATACGTTGTCCAATGAATCATCTTTGCCCAAAGATTTGTAAGCCTGACGAACGATCTCTTGGGAGATGGCATGGGCTTCCGGCAGGGCGTTTACGACCACTAACTTGGTGTGGTACTTGGCCGTTTCTTGGGCTACGTAACCCAAGATGTCAAAGGCCGCAAAGGCTTGGGCGTCGAAAGGCCCGCCGGGAATTATGAACAAGGAGGCGCTTCCCATCTCGGTAGCTCTTCCTATTGCCTCCTGTATGGCGTCAAGCCCTTCTAGACGCCTAATGGGGATGTCTCGCCCCCGCTCTACTCTCTTCATGGCCAGAAGGCTTGCCAGAAGAAATGCTGCAAGAAAACACATGGAAAAGAGCCTGTCATCCATCGAGCTTTCCTCCTATTTTGTGTGTTTCGGTCTACCTGAACTGGCGTTTTGGGCTCTTTCCTGTGGAGTCTTGGGAAAACAAAAACCCGTCCTGTAAGGGACGGGATGTCTGCCCGTGGTACCACCCTAATTGGTCGTAACCCACTCTGTAAAGCACAGTTCCCCGGTAGAGGTCCGATGCTTCCTTCCTGTTAACGGTGGAAGGTCCGCCTGAGTCTACTCTCGCTCTTGTACGGGACACCTGTCCTGCCCGTCACGCGATTTCAACCGGTGGCTCCGAGGTGTATTTCGCCTGCTCCTCCGTCCCGGTCGCACCAACCCCAGGCTCTCTTCACGTGTACCGCAGGTTACTTCTCCTCGTCATGGCCCGTATTCGTATGTTGGAAGTGTATATATCACGAGAGCATCACGAAGGTCAACATGGTTCCTAAGAAAGAGTCTGTCAAGTAGATGTGGGTGAGAAGCCACGTTCCCTAAGCACTTGGAAAATTTAGGTCACCGGAATCCCTTGATTCGCAATGTTGTTGAACAGGCGGGACAGTCCCCCGGAAGCCGTTGTGCCGGCCTGCATAACCGGGGTCTTTGCCTTGGTGACACCCGTTATCCCTTCTGCAACTTGGTGGGCCACAGCTGAAGCCTTCTTAGTGATCTTAGTGCTGTCCAGTAATTCGTGCACCCTGCTCACGTGTTGGGAATACCGGTCAAGTTTGCCCTCGAAGTACTTGATTAACGAACAGGTCATCGCCTTAAGCCCCGCCACGCCCCAACTCTGACCTCGTTTCTTGAGCCTGTTAGAAAACTTGTCCACGTTCGATTCGGCCGAGCCCATCCCGCGCATCTCGTTTGTGTCGTAACCAAGCCCTTTGAGTCTGACCCTGTAATCTATGTAGGCTTCCGGCATCTTTTTGATACTCCCTGCCAAATCGTCTATTGCAGCTAGCCGCGCTAAGTCGTCGATATTGCCCTCCATCTTCCTCCTGGCGCCTGCAAGTCCTCTAAGCAGGGCATCAATGTCGTTTCTATCGAACGCCCCGAGGCACACGCCAAGTTCGCCGGTCTCGCACAAAAGCCGTCTGAGATCACGCTTAACATGGAAGCGATCCACCTGATAAATGGCTTTGGGGAAATAATCGACGCCTGCTCTAATCCAACTCGCCCTATCGCCGTTAATCACCACCATGACGTTCTCGTCTATGTCATAACGGCTGTAAAGGTGACGACTTGCCTCTTCCCAGAAATCTTTGGAATCTAGGTCAAGATAGTGGGTTTTGTTCAACAACTCATATTCATTGCTGCCAGGAGCTCTGGCCCGCCATCCTTCGTGGCTGACCACCATCTTCGTTTCCCTGCTTTTCTTCCTCTCCCTTTGCATTGAACACCAGTAACCGTCGGCTTCAACAAAAAGAACTGGGACTTTCTTTGTCCCTTGGGCCTTTTCGCGCTTCTCTTCCTCCTCTTTGTCTATCAATTCGCCCAAACGCAGGATTAGCTGCCTTATTGCTTCATGACTGACCACCTGGTGGCCGTAAAGGCGCTTAAGGCTTTCCTTGGCCGCACGGTAAGAAGGCCCCAACACCGCCTGCATCGCAGCCGCAAGGGCAAGACCGGGGCTTACCCTGCCTACTTCAATGCCCAAAGCCTCATCAAGAAGGCAAACGTATTTCCCCTTCTCTTTGTCCAGATAGTACCGCCGTCGGTATCTAACGTCACCCATCAGCGTCGCCACACACCCAGAACGAATATCCTTGACCTCGTAACGCCCCTTTTCCCTGTTCTCAAATATCGCTTCATCCAACTCCGCTAGAACTTGGCATATTACCTCGCAAAACGTCTCCTGCATTTTTTGGAATACGCCCAACTCTAAATCCTTGAAGGAAATCCCTAATGTCTGTCGAAGTTCTTGCACTGCGAGAAGCCCCCTTTGTGTTTGGCCTGCAAACTTAACACTTCGGGATTCATGGCTTCTCGCCTTCTTTTTCCCTCAACTACCCACAAAGATCTTACTCATACCTAAGAAAATGCTCTTGAGGGGATTCGTCTGACTCCATCTCCTATCTCAGTGACGTAGAACTCGGGACGCAACCCGGTCCTTTTCGTATAGGTGCTTCCAACGAAGTTCTGGAACCTTTCCCGGTCGTCTTTACTCACCAGGGCGATGGCGCATCCGCCAAACCCCGCCCCGGTCATCCTGGCCCCAAGACACGAGTTGGAAGCCAGGGCGAGAGCCACGACAGTATCCAGCTCAAATCCCGAGACTTCGTAGTCCTCCTTGAGAGATTTGTGAGACGCCGTCAGGAGGCGGCCAAACTCGCCTAAATTGCCTGCGGCAAGTTGGCGTGAAGCCTCGATGGTCCGTAAATGCTCCGAGATGACATGCCTCGCACGCTTCAAAAGGATGGGATCGTCAATCCATCGGTTCGCATCTTCCAGAGTTGCCTGACACAGGTTGGGCACATCTCGATGCCGCTGGATGATCTTGAGGGCTTCCTGGCACTCAGCGCGCCTCTCATTGTATCTGGACTCTCCCAGTGCCCGTTTCTTCCCTGTGTTTATTATCACCAGGCTGTAATTACCCAAGGACACCGGAACGTACTCATGTTGGAGCGATTCGCAGTCGAGAAGGATGGCGTGGTTTGCCCTGCCGTTTGCGACCGCAAACTGGTCCATAATGCCGCATCCGACTCCAATATACTCGTTTTCCACGCGCTGACATAGTCTCGCCAGATACGCGCGGTCGATGCCGTCCGCCATCTTAGGGTATAGAAAGAGATAGGCGGTCAGAACCTCGATGGCCGCAGACGATGACAGGCCCGCCCCGACGGGAAGGTCTCCCCTGTAGACGATATCGCAACCTGACAGGATGAACCCGTCTTTCTGGAGGTACGCTACGACCCCCTTAGGATAGTTGGCCCAGCCATGTCGAGCATCATAGACTACGGGTTTCGCAAGATCTACCTCAACACAACCTGCCTCGTTGTCTGAACGCACACGGACGACACCGTCGCTGCGAAGCCTGACTCCGGCGCATATGCCAAGAGATAAGGCAGCCGGAAGCACCACCCCTCCGTTGTAATCGATATGCTCTCCTATGAGGTTCACTCGCCCCGGCGCAAAGTAGTGTTCCACCGAAATCATTTCTCCGAATCCCCCACAAATCTGTGGTACGCTTCGCGCAGCATCACAGCGGAATCTTCCACGGAGAGGGGATTGCACGCCGCCCACGCTCCCATCTCCGAAGAAGCGTAGTACTTGATCTTTTCGGCGTCCCTAAGGGGCGGGTAGAACTCTATGTGGAAGTGGTAATAATCCTTCGCCTCCGCATACTCAGCAGAGTTCACCGGCCCCTGATGCAAGCACATCATGTATGGGAAAGGCCTTTGGTACAGCAAATCGAAAGCCCCAGTGAGGTTTCGCAGAATGGAGGCCAGGTCTTCCCGCTCTGTGTCATCCAATTCAGACAGATATACAAGGTGTCTCTTGGGTACAACAAAAGTTCCGAACGGATAATCGGTGAAAAACGGCAAATACACCACAAATCCATCGTTCTCCGCTATGACGCGCTTACCCGAAGATATCTCTTCCAAATTCATATCGCAGATAAGGCATCGCCCGGTGCTACCGAAATGTTCCCGTGAGCGATCCAACTCTACCTGCACCTTCAAAGGCACAAAAGGATAGGCGTAGATTTGCCCGTGGGGATGATGTATGGTTACACCCACCTCAGCGCCTCGGTTCTCGAAAGGGAACACATATTTGATGGCCATGTCAGACGCCAAGGCTTCTGAACGCTCCGCCCATAGTTCAACTAGGTTTCTAACTTGACTCTGTGGCAAATTCCACAGCGAAGCATCGTGAGATGACGAGTAAAGGATCACTTCGCATTTTCCATATGCCGGTTTGACTCTGTATAGGGCAGATTCGGTTACAGTTATCTGTTCCGGCTCCTGCGATAGCGTGGGATAATCATTGTCGTAAGCCAACACTTCGTATTGGTCAGGTACCTTTCCTGACCCTGGACAAAACGGGCACCCTCTTGACGCCACAACGGGTCTGGCTTGCCTGTGAGGGGCCACCATAGTCCATGTGCCAAGCAAAGGATTCCATCTCAGTTCAGCCACAACGGTCCCCCACCTTCAGATACTCGTTACCAACCTGCCGCAGAGCCTTCCCGCCTTGGGTCCGCACCGCCCAACAACACCCCACTAGAAGGGTTCATGAGGACGGCATGCACCGATGAAGCGGCAGCTGACCACAGGCCTAGAGTGCGAACATCGTGCCCCATGGCCTTGAGGGCGCCAACCACAGAGGGATCGATGCGAGCCTCCACGTCCACGCGGCCTGGATGATAAGTCCAGGGAGCGAATGATCCCGGAAAGTTGTAGGAACACACTCTGGTAGCCTCTATGGCCTCTTGTACATTCATGCTGAAATCAACGAGATTGAGGAAAAACTGCAGCATTCCCTGAGTCTGGACGTCAGCACCGGGGCAACCGAACGCCATGAAAGGGCGTCCATCCAGCATGGCCAAAGCGGGGTTGGGTGTCAGACGCGGCCTTTTCCCGGGAGCCAAGGCGGAAGGGTGCCCTGGCTGAAGCCTAGACTGGCTGCCCCTTCCTGAACAAGCTATACCCAACCCTGGGATAACCGCCGTATCGAACACCGGATCGCTGGGGGTAGCCGAGAACAAGTTGCCGTGTTCATCGCCTACCGCCACATAGCTGGTATCCCTCTGTATTCCCGCATCAGCGTCAATATATCCGGATATGTCCACGGGTTCCACACGGCGGGCCCTTGCCCCTTGCTCAAATTCCCAGGGATTACCCGGAAGAGGCATATGTCCCGTGGCACGCTCCATATTCACAAGGGATGCTCGGATTTTGCCGTACTCCTTGGATGTAAGGCCCACCAAAGGCACATCGATCATCCTGGGATCGGCGTAGAAGTTCTCCCGGTCAGAAAACGCGAGATCCATAGCTTCCACGAGAAGGTGAATGTACTGGGCCGAATTATGTTCCATCTTGTCCAGGTTGAAATTCTCCAGGATGTTCAGAAATTCTATGAGCAAAGGTCCCTGACACCATGGCCCACACGCATAGACGTCGTAACCTCTATACTTGGTGTGCAACGGCGCGGATATCTCTACTCTGTGGCAAGCCAGATCGCTATAGCGCAGCCATCCCCCTTTACTCTCGTAGAACTCGGATATCGCCCGGGCAATCCAGCCCTTGTAGAAGAGGTCCCTGGCGCGCATTATCGCCTCTCGACGTCCCAGTCCTTCCTTCTTGGCCTTCGCCTCTTCGTCCATCAGGGCTTTGAACAACCGCCCCAGGTCTTCCTGAACCAAGATATCTCCAGCCCTAGGTGCGCGACCGTCGGGAAAGAACACTCTTTGGGCTTCCGGGTCAATCACATCCAGGTTCTTTTCGAGGTTAGCGAGTCCAAGCGCCACTCCCGCCGACACGGGAGCGCCTTTGGCCGCCATCTCCCAAGCGGGCTCCAGAACCTCGGCCAACCTCATAGTCCCGTATTGTGCCAAAGCCATGAGCCAAGCGTCAGGAGCTCCGGGAGTCACGGTCCTCATTATGCCCTTAGGCATCTTGCCCCCATGATTCTTGTGGAAATACTCCATACTGGCTAAGCGCGGCCAGACCCCCAAACCGTCCAAAGTTACCACAGAATTGGTCATCGCATGGTAGAGGATGATGGGAGCCACGCCTGCGAAACTTGTACGATCAAAGAGCATCACGTTGATAGCTATACCCGCGGCGACGCCTGCATCAACTGCGTTGCCCCCGGCTTTCAGGATGTGAAGCCCCGCCATTGTTGCCGAAAACTGCCCCGAAGCCACCATCCCATGTCGCCCCATGATCAAGGGCTGAAGCGTTGGGGCGGATGATCTGAGGCTAGCAAAGTTGGAACGCGGTTTAGGCAATGATGAGACTCCTTTCTTCTGTCTTACGATTTACGCCAGATTCGAGCCAAGACCCCTGCCACAGCCACAGGAATCCAGGCCGTAAGGCCCACAACTCCAAGCTGAAGCATTGCTGACAGTTGATAAAAGCCGACTCGAAAATCAGGCAGAGGCCATGTCACTACAAGTCCATTCACAACATAGCTTGCGGCGACTATCGCCAAGAGAGTTACGGATATCCCGGCCACGATAGCACCTATCGATGCGGCGGGACAACCGGTCGCCCGCCATTCCGCAGTCCATATGAGACCCAGACAGGCCACGGCCAGGCTCACCGCTGCAGGAAGACCTACAATGCGCATTATGGTCAACATCTCGGCGTTGGGGAATGTAGAAAGCGAGAACACATACCCAAACGCCACCTTATAGGTTAGCCAGTAAGTCAAGAGATACACGGCAGAGCCCAGCAAAGCGAGCCTGACAATAGCCGGGTTTGCCTTAGGGCGCACCATGACCAAGGTTAGACCTATTGCGAGAACGACTCCCAAAACCCAAAAACTGCGGTTGCGACGGCCCTCGCTCACCACGGCCGCTTTGGTCGCTGAACGGGTCAAAGCAGCATCCATTCGATCTTTATCGGCAGCCTCGAAAGAGTCTCTATACTCCTCCTCTACGTCAAGGCAATCCCATAGGACCGTCCCAGTGGCGGACGAAGGAACCTGAATGTCTAGAAGAGCCGCCACGGTAGGCGCCACATCGGTCTGGAGTATGGAGCAAGGTATCTTCCCTGGTTTCACTCCGGCGCCTAACATCAGAAAAGGGACTGTGATGACCTCGCTCTCCCAGCCGCCATGGCCACTGCCGCCCCCTGCATTCCTTCCAAGATGACCGTGATCCGCGGTTACGATCAGGGTCTCGTTGACCAGGTCCATGGCCGTGGCTATCTCGCATATATACCCGTCAATGGCCTGCGCCGCCGCTAGGTATTTGGTACTGAGGCCCCCTTCCTCGTGTCCGGCGGTATCAGTCAGCATAAAATGAACCAAGAGAAGGTTCGACTGGTTCTCCCCAAGAATCCGTAAAGCGTTGTCACAAACCTTCATGTCAATCTCTTGGTCGTGAGACTCCTCGTCGCGGTAGGAATACACAGATGCGAAAACGTCTTCTCCATTGAGCTCAACCCACCAGTCATGAGCCACGAGCGAAGTCGTAAGACCCGAACGCTCGGCAGATCTGAAGATCGTATCTATCACCAGAGGGCCGGAATCATCGTTGAGCACAATTCCCGTATCGTCTTGGTACGCCCCTGAAGAGATCACTGCATATCCAGGTTTGGAGTACGAGGGTTGTCCCGCTCTTGCTGTGCCGTAAGCACCGTTATTGCGCATGTTGTTAAGAGACTGCAACCCTTGTGAGATATCGTTACGAAGCCCGTCTACGACCACCAGTACAACGGCTTCAGCAGGGCTTTCGCCCGAAACTGGCCGGATATCGGCCATATCTGTAAGCCTTGCGCTATCTGGCATGTATTGATTCAAAGACTCTTGCAGCTGTACCAGTAACAGAAGGTTCCCCACAGCCAAAGAAGCCAATAGCAGACAGAACACTGCAAATACTAAAGGTCGCTTCATCGTTGCGCGCCTCCTGACGCCGTATGCGGATTCCGCACCTCCTTCCATGACGTTCGCTGCACAGACGGCCAATTCCTTTCAAAAATACCTAGATAAAAGCGCGTTCTATGGTCGTTCCTCACTTCGCAAAAAACGCTTGCACATGTCGGTATGTTTATGCATACTAGTGCATAGTTATTGTTCACCGTGTCGGGAGGTGTAAGAATGGTTCAAGGTAGGGTCGGCTCTTTGGTTCTCTTGGCGATGCTGACGGCGGTCATGTTCTATGCGCGACGAGCATTTGGCATGACTAAGGAAATGCATATCCGCAGGATCCCAGGGCTGGACGCAATAGACGAGATGGTGGGTCGGGTAACGGAAATGGGCAGGCCGCTGGCATTCGTCTTTGGAGGATCTGAACTAGAGGCCCAGGGCTTTGCTAGTATGCGAATATTGAGCCACGTAGCGAGCGAAGTAGCCAGATATGATGCAAAAATGTTGGTAGTGGTGCCTCTTCCTGAAATGGAGCCTATGTGCCAGGAAATCATGCGCAACTCCTACACGACAAGCGGCAATGCCGAATCATACAACCCGGCTAACGTCATGTACATGCCGGGCGACGCTTCTAAAGCCGGGGTCCTTGGAATGTACCAGCGAGAAAGAGTGGCAGGGGCCATGTTGTTCGGCAACTACTACTATGAGTCCATGCTGTTTGCTGAAGCCGCAAGTCTGGTCGGTGCCCTTCAGATTGGAGGAACCGCCAACTACCACCAGTTGCCGTTCTTCGTGGCCAGTTGCGATTACACGCTCATAGGCGAAGAGATCTTCGCGGCAGGCACGTACTTGTCTCGAGAGCCCAGCGAAGTGGGCGCACTGACCGCCCAGGAAGCAGGCAAAGTCCTGTCGGTTGTCCTCATTATTGTGGGATGCGTCATGGCCACTTTTGGCAGCGATGCCGTGACCAATTTTCTGTCGAAGTGAGATGATCGAGATGAAACGAGAAGGCCCTATGCTAGTAGCCTTTTTGTGCGGGATCATAGTCCTGGCAGGATACTTTCTTGACCAGAAGGCGGTGACAGACCTCGCTGCTCAGATAGTACGATGGCGAATAGTCATCGCCGCCTTTGCGCTGGCTTTGGGCGGCGTAAACATGCTGAGACTACACGGGCAACGAGTCGCGCAGCAGAAGAACAATTGGCCGTACAGTCTGATCTTCATAGTGTCGTTCTTTCTGTACTTTGTGCTTGGAGTCACCAAGTCTCCTACGTCGAGCCAGTATCAATACATTTGGCAGAATTTGTACCAGCCTGCATCGAGCACCATGTACTCTTTCACGTTATTCTACATGACCAGCGCTTGCTGGAGGGCATTCCGCATTCGCAATTGGCAAGCGGCGGTATTGTTGGTGGTTGGGGTAGTAGTGCTTCTTGGCCAAGTCGGCTTGGGTTCTGCGATTTCTCCCGCTATTCCGAAGATATCCGACTGGATCGTGGCAAACCCCAGCGCCGCAGGTATACGAGCCATCACCATAGGCGGTTCATTGGGAATGGTCATGATGAGCATCCGGGTGATACTTGGGCTTGAGCGAACCTATATGCCTGGAGGTAATGGCTAAATGAAAGTTAAAGAAACTCGCATCATCTGGCTTATATTGGTGCTCGTAGTGCTCTTGCCCATGATAAGGCCACTAGGGCTTCCATTGGGCCCTAGCCCCGAGGGGGAGGCCGCATACGAAACCGTGGATAGCATCCCGCAGGACGCCATAACCATCATGGACCTCAGTATAGCCCCCAGTTCCGAGGGCGAACTGTGGCCGATGGCCCTGGCTGTAGCAAGACATCATATGTCCAAAGGCCACCGAATCATCGCGGGAACTTTCAACCCCGACGGGATCATGTATGCCGAGAAGATAAGGGCCGTAGCCGAACAAGAATATGGATACCAGTACGGTACCGATTTCATCATACTGCCCTATCGAGCAGGCAACGAGACTGCTGTGGTTGCTATGGCCGACGACTTAACCAAAGCATATGAGGTCGATCAATATGGGACCCCTCTATCGGATCTGCCAATGTGGAAAGATGTCCGAGGCATCAAAGATATCGCCCTGGTTTCTTCGTACTCTGCCTTTGACAATCACCTCTGGCTGGCAAGACACGTTTGGGCGAAACACCGTGTCCCTTGTTTGGGCGGAGTCATCGCTCTGTCTGCTGCCGAAGCAATAACCTACTTCCAAAATGGCCAGTTGGCGGGCGTCATTTCCGGGGTAAAGGGTGCCGCCTACTACGAGACAAGGATCGAAAAGCCGGGTTTGGCCATACAGTCTATGGACGCCCAGTCTATGGGGCACGGTTTCCTTTTGGTCCTGATGATTCTGGGCAATATCGTGTTCTGGAAGAACAAAAAGGACAGGGGAGCAGCAAACGGTCAGGAGGTGCAGAGCCATGTCTAATGATCCGAAGATCTGGTTGGCTGCATTAATCTCAATCGGCATCTACAGCTACCTCTATAAAGAGAATCCGTTCTTTCGAGCCTGTGAACACATTTACTTGGGCCTCTCGCTGGCACACTTGGCCGTTATGGGCTGGACCAACATACGAGATCTGGGGCTTAACGAGTTGGCGCAAGGCAACTACCTTGTACTGATACCCTTGGTACTCGGGATTCTCTTGTTCACCCGCTTTTCCCCCAAGATAAGCTGGCTTTCAAGGTACTCCCTGGCCTACTTCGTGGGCGTGGCTTCTGGAGTCACCATAACAGGAGTCATCGACGCGGGCATTATCTCCCAGATAAGAGGTGCCGTCGTGCCTTTGAAGGACATCAACTCGGTAGTCGCCTTCCTGTGCAACATCGCCGCTATCACCACATTTTTCTTCATTGTGGGAGCGGAAAGAAGCAACGGAAAGGTGCACAACCCATATTTGACGAAAATCATACAGCGGAGCGGCCTCGCGGGAAGAGTTGTGCTCATGGTTTCCTTTGGAGCGGTGTTCGGAACTACTGTCATGGCTAGACTCGGTCTCTTCATACCGAGGCTGACGTTCCTGTTCAGCGATTGGATCCACTTGATCCCACGGGCTCAGTAAGTAGAAACGGACGATTTCGAGGAGGAGAGACAGGTGAGCATGAAGGCTAAAACGGCCGGAGAGTACATTGACCATAAGAAAGACCTGATAACCAAGGTATCTGACACGATTTGGGAGCTGGCCGAAGTTGGACTGCATGAGGAAAAATCTGCCCAGTGCCTCGCAGAAACCCTAGAGGCAGAGGGCTTCAAGGTAGACTTGGGGGTAGCCGAAATGCCCTCAGCCCTGGTGGCTACCTGGGGTTCGGGAAGCCCGGTTATAGGTTTTCTGGGAGAATACGATGCCTTGCCTGGAGTATCACAGAAACGAACAGCGGTTCGAGAAGAGTTGGTGCCGGGAGGGGCGGGTCACGGCTGCGGCCACAACCTTCTTGGAGCAGGTGCCTTTGGAGCGGTCATTGGCCTCAAGCAGGAAATCGCCAAGCAGGGCCTCCAAGGAACCATTAAGTACTTCGGATGCCCTGCAGAGGAGAATTTCGGCGGCAAGGCGTTCATGGCACGGGCAAATCTCTTTGACGATTGCGACGTATGCCTTACCTGGCACCCGGGTCACCTAAATCAGGTAAGCATCGGATCATCCCTGGCCGTTAGCTCCATGAACATCACTTTCCACGGGGTGACTGCTCACGCATCAGGCGACCCCTACAACGGCCGCAGCGCGCTCGACGCCGTAATGCTCACTGGAATGGGAGTGGAGTTTCTCCGAGAGCATATGTCGCCTAAGGCAAGGATTCACTACGTGGTGACCAACGGTGGGAGTCAGCCTAACGTTGTGCCTGCTTCGGCAACTGCCTGGTTCTATGTTAGGGCCCCTGAGAGGGAAGAATGTGACATCTTGTACCAACGTGTGCTGAACTGCGCCTACGGAGCCGCGCAGATGACCGACACCAAGTGTGAGGTCGAGCTTCTAGATGCCATATACAACCTCATACCGAACCAGGTTCTTGAAAACGTCCTGGAAGAGGCTATGAAGCGCGTCGGGCCTCCGGCTTTTACACCTGAAGACTATGCGTTCGCCCAGGAGATCGCCAAGACCATCACTCCCGAACAAAAGGAGACATTCTTCCAGAAACTGCTCTTGCCCGGATCTGTGAAGTCTGAACTTAAGACCGGTATTCTCAATGACAAGGTCATGCCTAGGCCATCTGCGATCCCGGAGCCGGCCGGTTCTACGGACGTAGGAGACGTTAGCTGGTGCTGCCCAACCGCCCAGTTCACAACCGCATGCATCGCTCTAGCAACACCCGGACACTCGTGGCAATACACAGCCCAAGCGGGTGTGGGCGTGGGGCACGCGGGATCTATTGCGGCTGCTAAGGTTCTGGCCGAAGCAGGGTTGGAAATCCTAACTAACCCAGACATCATAGTTAAGGCCAAAGAGGAATTTGAGAAATCCACGGGAGGAAAGCCGTACAAGTGCGCGATGCCTCCTGAGCACAAACCGCCTTTCCACCAGCTGTCCGGTAAGTAGGTACGGCAAGTAGTAAGGATATGTGAAGGGACCCGGAGGCCTGATAGCGCCGGGTCCCTCATTTTTGGACTTAGACTAAACCTGTCCCATACAGTGGCCTAGCCCCAGTTGGTGAAATAAGGTACTGGAGCAGGCACTTCGATTCTGCCGTCCTTCACAACCATCTTAACGTTGCGCAGGTTACGGATGTCTTTCAAAGGGTCTCCTTCAATCGCCACAAAGTCCGCAATCTTGCCCTTCTCAACAGTACCGAGATTGTCGACTTGGCCCAAGGCCTCGGCTGCAACTCTAGTAGCGGCACAGATGGTGTTCATCTCGCCGTAACCAAATTTAACGAAGAGCTCGATTTCGTCATGGTACGGCGCAAACTCAACGTCGGGAATGACAAGGTCAGTACCGACCGCCATTTTGATCCCTGCTGCAGCAGCCTTTCTGAACTGGCTTTCGAGGATCTCGTCGGTGTGAATCCACCAATCGGCATATTTGGCCAAGAAACCGCGCCTGAAATCACCGGATCCTTCTGGGTCTTCCTTTACCCTTCTGGCTGCCCCGGCTGTTGTGTGGTAAGCGATCATGGTTGGGATCAGATAGATTCCACGCTCGGCCATCAAGGCACGAACCTCATCGGTAAGGTGAGTACCATGTTCGATGGTGTCGACTCCCGCCTCAACTGCCATCATGGCTGAAGGCATTATAGCCGCGTGACAGGCGACGCGGTATCCTCTTCGATGAGCTTCGTCGACGCCCGCATTGAGCTCCTCCTGAGTGTATTCAGGAGTCTCTGTTCTGTGACTGGTAAGAATCTTGATGAGGTCGGCCCCGGCTTTGATCTGCTCTCGCACGGCCTTCCTGACATCATCTACTCCGTCGGCCTCTCGGCACATCTTGTACCCGTCAGAGCCGTGACCTCCCGTCATACAAATGCCCCTACCGGACGTGAATATCCTAGAGCCAGGTACATAGCCCAACTCTACCGCCCTGCGCATCTTGAGACCAACACCACTTGCGACGTCACGTAAGGTGGTGACACCTTTCTCCAAGGTAGAGCGAATATTCCTCGCAGCCAAACACGCTGCCATGGCGTCGCCGAATTCGTCTTCATACTCGGCCCGATTAACGTGGCTGTACCAGTAGTCAACGTGAACGTGCATGTCAATGAGTCCGGGGATGACGGTGTACCCTGATAGATCCACTACATTGATCCCGTCAGGGGTTCCCTCTCCCGGCTCGATAACTTCCTTGATACGGCCCGACTCTACCCATATTGAAGCGTTCTTTACGGGAGCACCGCCTCTTCCATCTATAAGCGTTCCGCAACGATAGACTTCTCCCATGGAAGCACCTCCTCCTGATTAGTTGATGATTCGGTTTTCATCTCGACTTTACCTGCTAGGCGTTACATGTAAATCTGAAGCGGCTCAGGCGGCCAGACCGATGCGAAAAATGCATCTGAATGGCATGGCTAACGCAAAAAGTGTATCGGAACGGTATGACCGACGCAGAAAGTGCATCAGAATGGAGTAACCGACGCAATAAGTGCATCGGAATGGAGTAACCGACGCAATAAGTGCATCGGAATGGAGTAACCGACGCAGAAAGTGCATCGAAAGGGGCAACCGGCACAGAAGAAGTGCGTCGGGACGGTATGTCCGGCAGGACAATGACCGCAAACGTCGAATGAGCCATAATGGACATTTAGCAAACGTACATTCAACGGCCCTTTGCTAGGATGCCTCAAATAACCTGTCCATGGAGGCGATGACCAAATGACCGAGTTCAACTCCGCGAGTCTTACACAAACATACCGAGAATTTGACGCAAGATGTGCAAGGCAGAGTTACAGACTACACAACTCACGAGAGTACGAAATGAGCCTATTTGTACCTACAGAAGAGGCCAAGAAAGACGAAGAGGAAGTCTTAAAGGGTCTTCTCGATGAGGCAAAGAACCTGCCTGCGCCGGACCCCGTCTTTGCCATTATCAAGAGCCACATGATCGACTTCATCGAAGGGCAAGGGTCGGCGTTGCAGAGTTGTTTCGAGCACCCTTCGGGTTTCATACGCTCTCTTTCGCACCTCGTGAAGTACATGGGGGGCAAAGACTCAAGGGAGCCCGGCGAGAGGTCAAAAATCGTCGTCAATCGCCTGTCCCAGATAGACAATCTCTGGTCTGGGGTTAGGACTCTCTTGCCAGACACCCCACTAGCCAAACTCAAAGATGTCAAGAGTGCCTGCGACCTGGTTGTGAAAACCGCCACCGAAGCGAAACGCGAACTCGCATCTCAATACAAGGGCCTCAGCGAGCAAGACCTGGACGCCATAGCAAGATCTTACGACATGCTTTCAGCAAAAGCCAGCGATTGGTCGAAAGAAACCGGAAACCTCATCGAGCAGAGACCAAAGGAGTCTTTGCCGGCGGAAAAAGCCGTGTTAGATACAGATCCTGACCGGTACCGGATAATCCTCGATAAGGAACTGGGTGTGAGTTTGGACGAACTCCTAAGCTGGTACCAGGATGAAGTCGAGAAAACCAGAGCCGAGATGATTGAGGCAGCTGCGAAGGTCTGCCCTCCCGGCATGGGCCCAGTAAAGACACCTCTGGATGCAGTGAACGTCATGAACACCTGTGCGGGGCCTGCAGATTCGCCGGAAGAGATGTTCGAACGCCTGAGAGGCTACCTCAAGCGGGCTCAAGCGGCGGCCCGAGAATGGGTACGCCTACCCGAGGAAAGCTGCGTGGTCATTCCTGTGCCCGACGAGTACAGGCTGACTTACCCTTGGGGAGGTTACGGCGGAGGATGTCCGAGAAGGCGCCCATTGGTAGGGGAAGTCTTTCTCAACGACACAAACTACAAAAACATCTCGGACGGCTGGATCAAGATCAATGCAGTACACGAATGCTACCCTGGCCACCATGTCCAGTGGGTACGCGGGACTCTAGACCCCATCCCGGAGACGCTCAAATTGGGCGCCAAGCGGGTACCGCTTCAGGAAGGCATGTGCCATCGAACTGAAAGACTGATGGAGTACATCTACCCTGAAGATCCTTTCTACCCGTTGGCAGTAGCGTTTCGCCGCCATCACACATCGCTTCGGATAATGGCTGACCTCTGGTTGCACTACTTCCACAAGCCAGAGGAAGAAGCTATCAAACTCTACATGGACGAACTGGGTTTCGATAGAATAACGGCTCTTGGACAGGTCAAGTCTCAAGAAACCCAGAACAGAATCGGATACTTCACTTGCTACTACTACGGCATGAAGAAGCTAGAGGACCTAGAGAAAAAGTACGGGTATGACAAGAAGACCTTCACCGAGTATCTTTTTTCGGTGCTCAACACAAGCATCCAAAACTTCGAGGCATTCCTAAATCTCTCTGAAGAGGACAAGAACCGCTTTCTCACCGGTTTCCCAAGCATGCTCCAGTTTGACTAATTTGACTAAGGAGTAGAGTGAGAGGCCCAGGCGGGAGGCTGTCCTGCCTGGGCCAATTCATCTTCGGAATACCGAGATCCTGGAACAAGTCGAAGCAGCAGCGGCCAAGATAATCACCGAATCAAGTGGAACTTGGTCTGCCTCCCGTTGATATACGTCACGGTCTTGCCGTCGAAAAACACGTCCTCTTCCAAGGCAATCGTAACTTCTTGGCCGTCCCACTCTGGAACCGGCGCGGATATGTTAAGTTCAAAAGCATAGCAAGTATTCTTGTGAAGCCTATGATCTCCTACGCCCGGAACGCCGTCCTGCTGATCCCACATTCCCACAAACATGCCTGCGCCATGGTCGTGGTTGCCTATCGCATGGGCGTAGATGCACGGTTTAATGCCCTCTTCTATGGCTTTAGCGCGCGCTATGGCAAGGATTTCGTTTCCCGTTCTGCCCTCAACAAACTCCTGAGCCAAGATGTCCTGAAGGCGATTGGCCTTTGCCATAGCGTCCTTCAAACCCTGGGGTGCATCTGTTTCGCCGGGCCGTAAGACGTAGGCGTTTTGCTGCACATCGGTATGCAAGCCCAGATGACGCAGACCGCAATCGCATCTCAGAACATCTCCCGGCCGGATTACGGCGTCTCTGAGTTCGCCGAAATCCTGATCGCTGCCTGTGGCCGGCGGAATGACCCCACGTCTCTGTATTTTGACATAGCCGCACCCAAACACGGGTAGTTGTGAGTTGAACCACTTGAGTGCTTCCCCGGCCGTAGTCACTCCCGGGTGTATAACCCTGCTGGAGAAAGCCTCGGCGATAAGCCCATGGGTGATTTCAAGAAGACCCGGATAAGCTTCCATCTCTTCAGGTATTCGTGTCTCTAAGAATCCAACAACAAGTCCTTCAGCGCTTCGGAACCGGGTCTCGTAGTCGGGTCCCAGGGCCTCGGAGATCATGCGATGCTGAGTGTAAGACAGACCGTCAGCGAAGGCAGATACCCTGGAAGTGTTCAATCCGATGACTCGGGGATCCCGCTCCTTGACTATTCGGGCCAAACATTTCCACTGGTCTTCGCCGCTTTCCGGATCCCAGACATCCTTGTAAACACCAGGCACGTCTATGCTGTAGCGACTGATGTTCATGGCTTCAACCGTCTCATCAGGCCGTTGATAGAACACAAGGATTGTCTGGCGTCTGGCCATCTGGCTTCCTGTAAGACTCTCGATAACCGGATCCTCATTACATTCCCTGGCGGCCACTATCCACATGTCGATGCCTTCCCGTTTCATCAACGAAGGCAAAAGCGCAGTCAAACGCTTGGCGATCCAGCCACGGATAATCTCACGCTCTTTTGGCCTTGACACGAGACGATCTTTCCAGTTGTAGACATAGCCGAAACTCATGCGGATCCCTCCTGTGCGCATAGTTGATCCACGTCTGGATGGGGACTTTCACATTACAAGACACATTGTGCCTTTTATTTCCTACGAGTCCTGCCACCCGAGTGTTCTTGAATCAATTTGTTGCGAAGGTTCCATAATCTGGGCGATAGGTCTACCCAGTACTTGTGCGGATTCTCGAACCGCTTCACTTCATCCCACAAGAGGTCTATCTGTGCCAGACAGTATGCTCGAATTTCGTCCAAAGTGGGCAGTTCGGTCACGAGTATCCCTTCGGAAACAACTTCCTGGAGCAGTTCCTTGGCCACAAAACCCTTCACGACTTTGCGCTTCCACGTGTAGTCTGGATCGAAGAGCTCGTAAGGGGCCTTAACCTCATCGTCGGGATCATCAGTCGTGATCAAGTCGGCCATGGCTTTGTGTGTCTTGGAGTCGAACAGTCGAAAGAGTCTCTTGCCTCCTGGCAAAGTCATCTTCTCGGGGTTCTCCGAAACCTTCATGCGAGGACTCATCTTGCCGCTTTCCTCGATGGCGGCGAGCTTATAGACGCCTCCGAAAACGGGATCAGACTTGGCGGTAATGAGTCTCTCGCCAACTCCGAAAAAGTCGATGGGAGCGCCCTGGAGGATTAGATCCGAGATGATGTCCTCATCCAAGGCATTTGAGGCGACGATGGCGCAATCTGGAAAACCGGCTCCATCTAAGGCTCCGCGGACGATCTTGGACAGGTACGCCAAGTCGCCGCTGTCGATCCTCACGCCCTTGGGTCGGTAGCCCTTGGGCACCACAACCGTCTGGAAAGCCCGAACGGCGTTGGGCAAACCCGATTCGACAACGTGGTATGTGTCTATGAGCAGCGTGCAATTGTCGGGGTAGGCCTCGGCGTAGGCTATGAAGGCGCTCAGTTCATCCGGGAATGACTGAATCCAGCTGTGAGCCATAGTACCCATAGCAGGTACACCCATAGCAGAATCGCTCAGGGTGCAAGCAGTCCCTATGCACCCGCCTATGTAGGCAGCCCGCGCACCGTATATGGCAGCGTCCGGCCCGTGCGCCCGCCTAGTACCAAACTCCATTACTGCTCTCCCCTGAGCAGCCCTGACTATCCTGTTGGCCTTAGTGGCAATAAGTGACTGGTGGTTCATGAAGTTAAGGAGCATGCTTTCCACCATCTGCGCCTGAGCCAAGGGCCCTTCCACCACAAGAACAGGCTCTCCGGGAAAAATGGGTGTGCCCTCTGGAACCGCTCTAATAGAACACCGAAATGGCGTTTCGGCTAACCATTGGAGGAAATCCTCGCTAAACATCTTCTTGGACCGAAGATACTCCAAGTCTGAAACGGTGAAGCGGAGATTACACACAGCATCCACCACTTGCTGCAAGCCGGCTGCTATGGCGAATCCTCCGCCATCAGGTATGTCTCGAAAGAAAAACTCAAACAGGGCCTTCTTCTGGTGCATACTCTGCAAGAAGTAGCCGTTGGCCATGGTGAGTTCGTAAAAGTCCATGAGAAGAGAGAGATTTCTATCGTCGGTCCAGAAGCCGTTCAAAATCACTACCCCCAATGGAAGATTTAGCCCTCACTCCCGGAGCTCCCATGGATCAAGACAGTCCCCGGCTGAGTTAGAATCCATCTCACGTCTTCGACATCTCTCTCACAGTTCCTGCTTAGCACAAAGCATATATCGGTGCTAGTATCACCTTTATTGGATGACTGTAACGACTCGGTGTACGCCATCCCAACCCACTTGTGCGTTAAGGAATTCAGCGACGAAGCGCATTGGAACCATGGTGCGATCGTTCCTGATGACAGGCACCGTATCCATAGTTCTGGCTTCGCCGTTCACAAACGCAACCGGATCACCGATTGTCAGTATGACCTCGAGGTCGTCTTTGACGACAGTGACCACGTAACCTACGGGATCCCAGCCAACCTCCGCGCCCAGTCCTTCGCTAATGGCCCTCAAAGGTACCATGGTCCGGTTGTTTGAATCGATGTACGGCGCCGAGTCGAAGAAAATGGGCACATTGTTGACAGTAACAGTGATCTCTCCCGGAATTCCAGCATAGCCGTAGATGAGGTATTTCTGGCGCTCGTGCTTGAACGCCGCCAGTTCCTGGGCATACTGGCCCTCCATTTGGTAGGGTGATAGTCCCGCCTCTAGCCACTGCCCAACCCGGTTGGTTCCCATAATCTTGTCGAACATGACTATGCTTGAGGGAGTCGAACCGCTCTTGGGTACCGCGAAGTCCGTCAGTTGCTTAGCATATGCCAGTGCATACAGCCCGCACTTGGCGGGATTGAACTGACGATAGTCGGTAATCCGCAATCGGACGCCTCCCTCTGACCCAATTGTCTCCGGTACAAACTCCACCCCGAGAAGGCCAGAAGAATTGAGAAGGGCGGCAAAGCGGTCCGAGTCAATCCCTTTACCGCCTATCCATCTGAAGGTGTCCCGCTGACGGATCCCCGTACCCTCACCGAGTCCCGTGGCCATGTATCCAAACACCGAGTCTATGTCGGGGATATTGGGAGACGTCTGAACCCATTCTAACCCTGTATCCTGGAAGATCATGTCCCGTGTGTAACCTTCCATGGGCACTACTGTCAGGTCAGCCCCGATTTCCCTGTTGAAAAAACGCGCAAGCTCTCCAACGGTCATTCCATGTGCCATGGGAAGGTTATCTACGCCCACGAAAGTCTCGAAATAGTCCTCAAGCACCGGGCCTTCCACGGTTTCCCCGCCAAGAGGGTTGGGACGATCGAGCACTACTACTGGCTTGCCATACTGCTTGGCTCTTTGCATGACGTAATGCAATGTCGAGATATAGGTGTAAGTGCGTGCCCCAATGTCCTGAATATCGTAGACAAGAACATCCAAGTCTTTCAGCATGTCCTCCGTGGGAAAGCGCTGTTCGCCATATCCGTAGAGGCTATAGACCGGGATGTTCAGAGTCGGATGCTGGTAGGATTCTACCCTGGCCCCGGCGCTGGCCTTGCCATCAATCCCGTGTTCAGGCCCGAAGAGAGCGGCTAAGGTTAGTGTTGGGTCGGATGCCAAGACATCTATCGTGCTACGCCCTTGGCTGTTGACTCCACTTTGATTAGTGATCAGCCCAATTCGCTTACCTTCGATCAAATGGTGGTAACGAGTGTACAATACTTCATTGCCGAGTCTGAACTCAGGTAGAAATGCGGCGGCCGACTGTAGGGGCAGGAAAACCATCGCGACCGCGATCAGGATTACAGCAATTCTGCGCATAGTCTGTCTCCTTATGTAGAGTAATCATATGCTTTGACGCACAAGAGTGCAAAGGTGTTTCCGGGGAGTCATTGACCGGTGCCTGCAGCAGGAAATCTCGAGCCCAAGAAAGAAATCCTGTCGTTAACTGCTTCGGACTCACCTTATGAAATCTAGGAGGGTTACCATGGACTATGCCAAGAGGCTAGAAAACCTGAGGGCCGCAATGCTAGAGCAGGAAATAGACAGCATCATCTACGGTACCGGAGCCAACTTTCAGTACTTCACAGGGCTCTTGGTGCCGTGGCGCCGTATGGACGAACCCACAAAGCCATCGTGTTTTCTTGTAGTATCAGGAGAAGGAGAACCTTTGGTCATATTGGATAGTGAGTCGGCCCACTTGGCGGAGACATCACCTTTCGAAACTGTAATACTGGAATCCCTCGATAAGATCTCCGGCATAGCCAAGGCTCGCCTTTCGGGCAGGACAATTGGGGCCAACAATGGCGCAATGGAGTACATATCCGAAATAGTTCGCGCAACCATACCCCAAGCCTCAATTGTGAGCGCGGACGAGTTAGGCGAGAAGATGCGCGTCATCAAAGAACCTGAAGAGACAGCGCTGCTTCGCAAGGCTGCAGAACTTGCGGGGAACACCCTGGAAAAGGTGGTACCGTTCATTAAGCCTGGGATAACGCGGCTCGAACTCCAGGAGATGATATCCAGCGAAGGGCAAGCCCTGGGAGCCGACGCTGTGTCTTTCAGCCCTGCCGCACTCTTTGTGAAGTCAGGCACGAAGCCCTCGGAGAATCCATTTACCTATCCCGCCGAAGAAGGCCTTGTCCCAGGAGCATCAATCGCTTTTGACTACGGTTTCTTGGTGGACGGTTATTGCTCAGACTTCGGCCGTTCGTTTTACTGCGGACCTGCCCCCGAAGATTTTGTTAAGGCGTATAGTGCGCTGCAGACTGCCCAAACTGAACTCGTGAGCCGATTGGAGCCATGGAAGACCAACCTTGGCGAGATGTTCGGAATGTTGGAAAGCATAATGGATCAGCTGGGCTATGGTGACCGGCTGAGGGCAAGGCTCACTGACGGAACGCTTGGACACCAGATCGGAGTGGATGTCCACGAAAATCCCTGGATCCGCCCAACCACCAACGCGGTCTTGCGTCCGGGCATGGTCATGGCCATAGAACCAAAAGTATGGCTGCCAGGAGAGTATTATCTGAGGGTTGAAGATATAGTGCTCATCACCGAAAATGGAGCCGAATTCCTAACGAGTTTCGACAGAGCCCTATTTGAACTGGCGTTATAGCAATTCAACTGGAGACGATTCGCAAGAGCCCCCTCCCCTTTCTCGGGGTGGGGGCGTACACTGACACGATCCACCGCTTCCTTTCGTCTGGCTTTCTTGCGTTCATTAAGAGTACGAGTATAGTTCAGATATGCGTCGATGGATGGTGGAGGAAACACAGATGGCAATTGAAAGAGCCAGAAAGCATCTAGAAAAGTGGAGTCTTGCAGACCGCCTACGGGAATTTGACGCTTCCAGCGCAACTGTAGAGCTCGCCGCAATAGCCGTAGGATGTGAACCCGCTCGTATCGCCAAGACGCTGTCGTTTGCGGGAAACGGCCGCACCATCTTGGTCGTTTTGGCCGGTGATGCCAAAGTAGACAGCGCCAAGTTTAAGGCTCAGTTCGGGATTAAAGCAAGACTGCTTGATCCTGCCGATGTTGAACGCCTTGTAGGTTACGAAGTCGGTGGGGTTTGTCCGTTTGGAGTCAATGAGGGCGTGGCCGTATATCTCGATATTTCCCTTCGGAGGTTCGATACGGTATTCCCCGCCGGTGGCAGCAACCGAAGCCCGTTGAGCTCACCATTCAGGAGCTGACCGAGTGCTCCAACTGCAAGGCGTGGGTGGATGTCTGTAAAGGCTGGAATGATAGCACCGAACCCCGCAACACTGAGCGCAGTGACAAGGAGCGGGGCTCAACAGTCTAACAAACCTCATAGGCATAATCAACTAAGCCTCAGGCGTGATAGTCTGCTTAGAGGCCTAAGGACGTAAGTCACTTAAGGGCCGGCTCCAAAGCCAACTTGACCGCGTCTTTAATCGCGTTACTTGTAACGGTTGCACCCGCGACGGCATCCACTTCCCAAGTCTGTTGCTTGACTATCCTCTCAGGTATCCCAGTGATTGCCGGATCACTCAAGGCTGGGGTCTCCTGGTGTTCAGTCACGTTCACCGAGGAGATCTTCCCTCCCTTGACCACAACACTTACTCTTACCGGACCGTGATGACCTTCGGCCTGACCGGTGTAAGTTCCGTCTTTGTACTTGCCTGACCTGCACCCCGGAACGAGTAGTATCATCACAAGAAGCAATGCTACTGTCAGTGTTTTCTTCATCTGCTTCACCCTTTTTTCTACGACTTCTGTTACCGGTATTTTGCCGCTATCACCAACAGAGATGCGTAGGACTCGACAGCGACGGATCTACGTTCAAAGGAAACGGCAAAGAGAGGGTCCTTGATTGAACCCTCTCCCTGTTGCCCAGTAGAAAACAAAGAACCGATGACCTACTCAGCCACAAGCTTGGCAGCTTCTCGTCCGGCTATCCTTCCAAAAGCCAAAGCCGAAAGAAGCCCCTCCCCCGTAATATAGCCGTCAAACCCAACACCGGCAACGCTGGTGCCGGCATTTTCGCCTGCCGCGTAGAGTCCCGGGATCGGAACACCGTTGGTGTCCAGTACCTGCGCAGCTGTGTCTATGCGAAGGCCGCCAGTGGTAAACAGGAGGAAAGTTTTCACTTCGATAGCGTGCAGAGCTCCTTCGTCAATGGGTTCTCCGAAATAAGTCCTGCCAAAGCCATCCTCACCCGCAGCTACACCATCGTTGTACGCGGTGATGGTATCCTTCAAAGCCACCGGATCGACGCCGATGGTCTCTGCTAAAGCCTCGACTGAATCTGCGTGTTTGGTAACAGATTCGTAGGTGGCTGCCTTCTCAACCTTGGCCACCACGTTGTCGTCAAAGACGAGGTACGCTTTGCCGTTCGTTTGCTCAGCGAGAATGGGAGCGCATTTGGCGTAACCTAGAGTCTCATCAACAAACCTTTCTCCCGCCTCGTTAACGAGAATGCCGCCTCGCATAATCATTTCCCAACTAATCAGCATGGTCTTTTCGGGGTTGACTGCGGCGTGTGGGCAGTAGGCGTCCATGTACGCTACATCGGCACCCACCTCTATACCCATCCTAATTCCGTCACCGATGTTGCCGGAGTGACCAAGCAGCCCGGCGTCCTTCATGGCGGGAATGTACTGCTCTAGCATTTCCTTGTTACCTGCAAATCCGCCTGCGGCAAGGATAACCGCTTTGGCCCCAATAGTAATCTCAGTCCCGTCCTTGGTCGTTGCTTTGACACCGGTTATTGCGCCATCGGAGTTTTTTACGAGAGATGTTACGGTAGTCTCCATCATTATTTCAACGTTTCTCGCCTTGACCGCATCCTCAAGAACCTTTACCAGCCCCGCCCCGGATAGAGACTTCTCCAGGTGTAACCGCTCAACAGAGTTGCCAGGGAACGGGAGTACCTTCAAAAACTCGGCTCCCAACGATTCAAACCATGGTATGAACTGGGCTGCCTCTTCAGTGGCGACTCTGATGAGGTCGACATCGCCCGTGTTCCCATTGGCAAGAAGGATATCTTGCGCGTATTTTTCAGGAGAATCTTCAATGCCAGACGCCTTCTGCAAGTCGGTTCCGACTCCTGGTACGAGTCCTCCGCATATTCTGGTGTTTCCGCCAACAAAAGGCATCTTTTCTAGAACTATCACTGAAGCGCCTGCGTCGGCCGCCTCAATCGCCGCGGCTAGCCCCGCCCCGCCTGCGCCTACGACCACAACATCAGCCTCAGCATCAACTTTGGGATCGCTACTGCAGCCGGCAAGCAAAGTCATAACAAGAACCGCCACCAGCAGCGTTGCACTCAGGCGTCTATGACTCTTCATTTTTCTTAATCTCCTTTCTGCTCTTTCTGAAATCACGTAGCTACTTTGTGATTACGTGGGCTTTCACAAAGTCAGTCAATAAAAAACGCCTCCCCTCGGTGACTGTCGGCTTCACCTCCTGTATACCAGACCTCAAAGCAAAACACCAAACAAATAGATAGACAGACAAACAAGCCTGCCTTTTAGCAAGTTTTATTCAGTTTGTCCTGGTAGCCCCAAGGGGACTCGAACCCCTGCCTTCGCCGTGAGAGGGCGATGTCCTAGGCCACTAGACGATGGGGCCACACTGCGTCTTGGCTGGGGGAGGAGGATTCGAACCTCCGCAGGCAGATCCAGAGTCTGCTGGCCTACCACTAGCCGATCCCCCAAAAGCACTGGGAACAGTTCAAATTATAGCATTACCGAATTCCTCAGGCAATACTGACCTTACTGCAGGTATCCGCGCTTCAAACCCGCTTTACTTGAAGAACACAACTTCCGACTCGGGCCGAAGCAGTCTGGGTGGACGCTCTTGGTCAGGATAGCCCACCGGAAGCATCGCCACCGGTTTGAGGTTCCCAGGGAGATCCAATATGCGCTTAACCTCGCTTTCTTTGAAAGCGCCAATCCAGCAGGTTCCCAGTCCAAGAGAAACGGCGGCCAGCATCATGTTGGTCACTGCTGATGCGGTATCTTGGAACGCGTAGAGCGTGCGACCTCTATCTTCATACCTTTCGCCACTGCGGTCCGGATCAGCGCACACAACTATCACTACAGGCGCTGTCGCAATGAAAGCCTGCTTGCTGGCTGCCTCCGCCAGAGCGGTCTTTGTCTCCGTCGACCTTACCACCACAAAAGCCCACGGTTGCCTTCCTCCGGCATTGGCCGCTGCCCGCGCACAATCGAGAAGCGTCTTAACGATGTCATCGGAGACTTCCTGCATCGTATATTTTCTTATGCTTCGTCTCTTTTGGATGGCCTCGATCACGTCCACTATAACCCCTCCCAATCTCATTGCTTGACACACTTGATGAGCCTAGGAAACTTGCCAGACTGGCATGTCCCCTATGACCCCTATAACCGGGGCTTCCCCATCTCCGCGAATGCGTTGGCCTCGATTAGTCCTGCAGCCTTGGCGAGACGATCGCAGACCTCGCTTTTCCCCAAAATCTCTACAATCTCGAATAACCCCGGTCCAACCGTCCTTCCTGTTAAGGCCAGTCTCGTCGGATGAATGATCTCGCCGCTCTTGATACCCTCTCGCTCGATGAGATCACGATACGCCCGTTCCAAAGAGTCAAGATTCCAGTCGTCCACCGCGTCTAGAACCTGCGCTCCCTTACGAAGCAAGGTAGCAACTCCGGAGTTGGCAAAAAATCTCCGAACTCCTACCTCATCGTACTTGGAGGGCGCCTCAAAGAAGTATCTGGACATATCGACCATTTCGTCAGTAGTCTTGACACGCTCCCGGATAGCCATAGCTATCTTGCCAACCCATTCGCGTCTTCCTTGCAGGTCCTTTCGGCTGGCTAGCCCGGCCCCTGAGACAACGGATATGTATTTCTCCACGAGTGAGTCTTTGTCAAGGTTGCGGATGTACTGCCCGTTCATCCACGTAAGCTTAGTCGTGTCGTACACGGCGGGAGTCGATGATACTCTTCCCAAGTCAAACTCCTCAATCATTTCGTCAAGGCTCATTATCTCTTTGGTCGAGTCAGAGGGAGTCCAGCCCAAGAGAGCTATATAGTTGACCAAGGCCTCGGGAAAGTAGCCCTTGTCTCTGAATTCCTCAACCGTCTGCGCGCCGTGCCGTTTGGATAGCTTTGCCCGATCAGGCGCAAGGATCATTGGGACGTGAGCGAACTTTGGCATAGGTGCCGACAACGCCGAGTACAACATCATTTGCTTGGGCGTATTGGACAGATGCTCGTCGGCACGTATTACGTGAGAAAGTCCCATCAGCCAATCGTCCACTACACAAGCGTAATTGTAGGTAGGAAATCCGTCTGATTTCACTACGATAAAATCGGCAATCTCCTGGTTTCTGAATGTCACTTCACCGTGGACTAGGTCCTGCACTACCGTTGTTTCAGTATCAGGTACGCGAAATCTGAGGGCAGGCCTTCTACCCTCAGCCTCAAACTGAGCTATCTGCGCCTTAGTGAGCTCACGGCAGCGACCGCTGTATCGTGGCGCCCGCTTCTCGGCACGAGCCTTGGCTCTGTCGGCCTCCAACTCTTGGGGCGTGCAATAGCACCGGTAGGCGAAGCCTTTGTCCAGCAGAACCTTTGCGTACTCTCGGTACAAGTCTTGCCGCTGCGATTGGAAGTACGGACCTACAGGACCACCCACAATGGGCCCCTCATCCCATTCGAGCCCCATCCACTTGAAAGCCTCCATCAGTCTCTCTGCTGAGTCTTCTATGGTCCGCTCAGTATCGGTATCCTCAATGCGAAGGATGAACTTGCCCTTGTTCTTTCTGGCGAATAGGTAGTTGAAAAGTGCCGTTCTTGCACCTCCTATGTGAAGATAACCCGTGGGAGAAGGAGCAAATCGGACTCTTATCTCAGCCAACATTAGCACCTCGTCTTCCCTTGACAAAAAGGCGGGATGTCCCGCCCTGAATCACCACAAAGTCGAGCCCATTCCATGGGAATTATAACACGGCAAAGGCGACCACCCGAAGACACCTCAAGTACTCGCCGAATCTTCCCTAGTTTACCCGGCCTTCGCTATGGCCTCTTCTGCCAGGAGCGCTTCCCATTTTCGGTCGACTTCCCGCTGAATATCTTCTATAACGCTCTGATTCTCCTTTTGAAACAAGTGCCTGAATCGCCCTTGTGCTCTCAGGAAGTCTACTACGGGCTTCTTCTGTCTGGGTTTGTAGGTGATGCGCACCTTTCCGTGGACAACCTCATAAAGAGGCCAGAAGCAGCAGTCCACGGCCATCCTGCAGAGCTCGATCGTGTCCTTGCTGTCATATCTCCACCCGCGGGGACATGGCGACAGAGCATTGATGAAAGCCGCACCTTCGGCAGCGAACGCTGTCTCGGCCTTTTGATACAAATCGTTCCAGTGAGCGGGCGTTGTCTGCGCTACGTACGGAATATCGTGGGCGACCATGATTTTGGTAAGGTCCTTCTTATTCTCTCGTTTGCCTGTGCTTTCCTTTCCCACAGGGGTAGTTGTAGTATGGGCGCCTCTCGGTGTTGCCGATGACCTCTGAATCCCTGTGTTCATGTAAGCGCCGTTGTCATAGCACACGTAAACCATCTTGTGATTCCGTTCCATGGCTCCCGACAGACTCTGAAGTCCGATGTCATAAGTTCCGCCATCCCCGCCGAACGCCACAAACTTGATATCTTTGTCCACCTTGCCTTGTCGCTTCAGAGAGTTATATGCCGCCTCAACGCCCGAAAGAGTCGCCGCTGCGTTTTCGAACGCGGCATGAATCCATGAACACCCCCACGAAGTATAGGGGTAGATGCTGGTGGATACCTCGAGACACCCGGTGGCGTTTGCAACAATTACGGGCCCCTTGGCCGCCCGCAATACTTGGCGCACTATTATCGGAGCCCCGCACCCGGCGCACATCCGGTGACCCGGAGCCAACAATTCGGGGACAGTCGAAAGCTCTCTGAGATTGGCCAATGGGTTCCCCTCCTATGCCCTAACATCCAAATATGTATAAGGTTCAGTCACCTGGCCTCGTCGGATATCCTCGTCAAGATCCGAGAACACCCTGATGATCTCGCGGATTGTCGTGTCGCGCCCACCTAGTCCAAACACATACCCTCTCATGAGGGGACGCTTGGCATGGGTGTAAAAGGCCGCCCGGAGTTCGGTGAATATATGGCCTCCCTGGTTGGAAAAGGATTCTGCCCTGTCCATGACGGCCACAGCAAGAGCGCCAGAAAGAGCCTCCACAAGTTCGCTGGCGGGGAACGGCCTAATTACCCTGGGTTTGAGCAAACCCACCTTTTGGCCTTTCCGCCTCAGCTCGTCTACTGCAGCCTTAGTTGTACCGGCGGTAGACGAAAGAACCACTATGACCCTGTCGGCGTCTTCCAGACGATACCCTTCAAACAGCCCGTACCTTCGCCCAGACACCTTTTCGAACTCGCGGGCCACTTCCAGGATGACTTGTTTGGAGTCACTCAGTGCCAGAGCCTGCTGAAACTTAGCCTCGGTGTAGTAATCGGTAAGCATGAGGGGGCCAACGGTCAAAGGCTTTTCCAAGTTCAATAGATGCTCTGGAGGGTTGTACTCTCCCACAAACCGACTGACTTCTTCATCATTCAATAGAGTAAGGTTCTCGATTCCGTGACTTGTGATGAAACCATCATAGCAGACCATCACAGGCAGCATTACCCTTGAGTCTTCGGCAATCCGAACTGCTTGTATGACGTTGTCGTAAGCTTCCTGAACGTTTTCAGAGTATATTTGGAGCCAGCCTGTGGACAAGCAACCCATAGTGTCCGAATGATCGCAGTGAATGTTGATTGGGCCAGAAAGCGCTCTGTTGGCCACGGGCATCACTATTGGGCACCTGTAACCTGAAGCAATGTGCAGCATCTCCCACATTAGAGCCAAGCCCTGCGAAGAGGTCGCTGTCATGGCCCTAGCCCCCGCTGACGATGCCCCGATTGTGGCGGACATGGCCGAATGCTCGCTCTCAACCGCAATAACCTCGGTCTTGACTCGTCCGTCAGCGGCAAACTGAGAGAAATACTGCACCATCTCTGTTTGTGGCGTAATGGGATACGCAGCCATGACGTCTGGGTTTATCTGCCTTAGGGCATTGGCAACGGCTTCATTGCCGGTCATAGCCACTTCTTCTGTGTTTAAAGCCAATCTAATTCCACTCCTCTAAGAACAGATAGCCCTGGTCATTCTCTCTCCATTTCCAGAGCCTTCTCTTTTCTCGGACACTCTCGGGCGCAGATCCCGCACCCCTTGCAGTGGTCGTAGTCTATTCCTATCATTTTGCCGTTCTCAACCTCTATGGCCGTATCTGGGCAGAACAACCAGCACATCAGGCAGTGAACGCAGCCTTCTTGGTGCCACACCGGCCTAAAGCCTGTCCGCCACTCGCCGGTTCTGTACTTGCGGGAGTTGCCCGGTTCGGTGATCATTCCACCTATGGGAATGTCCCGAGGTCCTTTCTTGGTCACTCCAATTGCACCTCCTCGTAAGCGCGACGGATGGCGGCCAAGTTCCCATCCACGATGTCCTTCTTCCCGGCAAACTTCCGAGCAAGGTCGATCTTCATCCTGTCCAAGAACGCGTCAAATGGGATTATGGGCACAAGTCTCAGGAGAGCTCCCATCATCGGCGTATTCGGGATGTCCCGCCCAATGGTGCTCTGTGCGATTTGACTTGCATTCACCGTAGCCACTTTCACATCTTGTCCCAGTTTCTTCTTGGCCTCTCTACTTGACAGCGAAGTATTGATCAAGACAATACCACCGGGTTTCAGACCGAAAGTCACGTCAACAGAGCCAATTAAGGAGGGGTCCAGTACCATTACCACGTCCGGTTCCTCTACGTTGGAATGAATGGTTATGGGCTGATCTCCTATCCGGTTAAAGGCTAGAACCGGCGCGCCCATTCGCTCCGGGCCGTATTCGGGAAAACCCTGAACATATTTCCCGACACTCATCGCCGATTCCGCTAGCAAGGTTGAGGCAGTCTTGGCTCCTTGGCCACCTCGGGCGTGCCAACGAATCTCAACTAAATCTGACACAAGCCCCTCCTCCTCGATACTAGTATCTCGCTGTGCGAAGATTGCCTATGTCAAAAAAGGTGCCATTATAAATAGGCAAACTTTACCTGTATCGTCATTAAGGTAACAGACCGCCCACATCCAGTCAAGACAAACTAGCCTTGACGTGGCTTGTTCGTAAAGTCCGAGACCCGAAGGATTTGAGTCTCAAGCGGCGAATGCTCTCTGTAGCCACCGGAAAGGAGGTCTCGAGACAAATCCATGTATGACATAGTCTTCAGAAATGCAAGGGTCTTCGACGGGACCGGAGCGCCCTGGTTTGTGGCTGATGTGGCGGTCAAGAACGGAATCGTCGTCAAAGTGGGCGTCGCGTTGGGGGACGCCACGGAAGTCGTGAGTGCCGATGGCAGATGTATCTCGCCAGGTTTCATTGATGCTCATTCACATTCCGACGAAGCACTCATATCTAACCCCAGTGCCGATAGCAAGGTCATGCAGGGCGTCACCCTCGAAGTGATTGGACAGTGCGGAGACTCAGCCACTCCAAGAAAACCGGGCTCAGGACAGGATGACGGACAAGCCGCGGAAGATGCAGGGCGAAGCGACAGAGCCGACTGGACTGACCTACTTTCCTACGCCCAGATTCTTGAGATAAATGGTGTAAGCGTAAACGTAGCGCCCTTGGTAGGTCACGGCACAGTAAGGCGATATGTCATGGGGGAAGATCGGCGGTCACCCACACGTGACGAACTGTCATTTATGGAACGACTCGTTGAAGAAGCCATGGAACAGGGATCTTTCGGGCTCTCCACCGGCCTCATATACGTACCCGGCACTTACTCAAACACTCAAGAGATCTTAGCGCTAAATCGGGTGGTATCTAGGCATGGAGGAATCTACTTCACCCACCTGCGAAACGAAGGGTCTCGTTTGCTTGAAGCTCTTGACGAAGCCATTCGAATTGGTACTGAAGCGGGCACACCTGTGCAAATATGCCACTTCAAAATCATAGGCAAAGCAAACTGGGGCCGCATAGACGAAGCTATAGACAAAGTCGAGATGGCCAGAAGAAATGGTCTCGATATCACCGCAGACCAGTATCCGTACATCGCTTCTTCGACTGGACTGAGCACATCGGTACCATCAGAGTTCTGGGCAGGCGGGCGCGAAGAAGCTTTCCGACGATTTCGTGACCCAAGAGAGCGCCGACAGCTTCTGAAGATATTATCCGAAAAGGACGACTGGGGAAACCTAGTCATCGCGTCTCTCAGTCACCCAGACCAAAGACAGTTTATCGGCAAGAACTTGCTGCAAATCGGAACAGAACTTGGATTGTCTCCAGGAGAGGCGTGCCTGGACTTGCTTCTAAAGAACTCTGCCTCAGTTCAGATCGTCAACTTCGGCATGAGTGAAGACGATGTACAGACTGTTATGTCACTTCCTTGGGTAATGCCAGGTTCCGATGCGAGCGGCCTTGACGCCGAAAAAGCCGAAGGTCAGCCACACCCGCGGGCGTACGGCACTTTCGTGAGGATTCTGGGGAAATATGTCCGGGAAATGGGTCACCTTCGACTCGAAGAAGCGATCAGAAAGATGACCTCTCTGCCGGCCATGAGATTGGGTTTGCAGGACCGGGGTATCCTGCGAGAAGGGATGAAAGCAGACCTGGTGCTGTTCGATGCAAACACCGTAATCGACAACGCAACTTACGTCGCCCCACACCAGTATCCTTCCGGAGTTGACTACGTCGTGGTCAACGGGGAAGTTGTAGTCAGGAACGGCAAGCATACGGGCAAGCGCCCAGGAGCAGTCCTCAGACGGACAAGGTAGAGGAATGAGTGGAGCCGGCAGTGGGGGTCGAACCCACGACCTACGGTTTACGAAACCGTTGCTCTGCCACTGAGCTACGCCGGCTCGCTGCGCCACGAGTGAAGACAAATGGAGCGGGAGACGGGGTTCGAACCCGCGACCTTCGGCTTGGGAAGCCGACATTCTACCACTAAACTACTCCCGCTCGCTGTAGTTCGAATTATACCTGTGCATATCCTTCAATGCAAGTTACACGAGACTTCCTTGGACACCCTCACCGTTTTCTTAATGGCACTGTGGCCAAGAAACGGTGTTCCTCCCGCCAGCGATATCGCTTTGAATATCAGGTCCTTGTTCTCGCTTTTCCACCATGACCCCGCCAACACAGTGACTCCAGTGTCCACGAAAGCTTCGGGAAACATAGGTGTCGATGGGCCAATCATGATAATCTCTCTGGCGCCTCTGCAGATCTCCAGAAGACTATCGATAGAGCCATTGATTACGGTGGTGCCGCTCATTATCACAACGTCACATTGGGGCAACACGCAAGGCTGTTCTTCCATGGGCAATACGTCATTGCGCTCAACAGGTGACTGCAGTTTGGCCTTGTCAAATACGTATACTGCCTTGACTCGAGGAGCAAGCATCCGCACAACGGGCGGAATGTGGCCTATCATCCCAACATTATCGGTCTTCTTGAACTGGACGCCAAAAGGACGATCTGTAGTCTCACAGTCTTCCAGGGCCAAAGAACGGGATGCTGCATTAAGCGCTGCTACCCCTATGGCTCTTTGCAGGCTTTCACAACCTGTTATGGCCCATTGGGCGATCTCTGCCGCATCACAACCTATCATAGAACTGGCATAGGGAAAGTTCGAGCACCCGGGGTCTAGATCTTCGCGCAGTATGTAAGACACTCCGATATGCCCGTTGTCCAGTTCTATTGCCAACAACGAAATGCCAATTACTGCATCACGTATCTTTCTCCCTGCCAAACAGGGTTGGGCTGACCTCAAGACTGACTCGAGAACCATAACATTCCCTCCTAATCCATGTTCGGCGCCACACAAACCTTTCGTTGGAGCTCGCCAATCTCCAGAATTCTCAGTTGAGTGCCATACAGACGGGATAGAAATTCCTCGTTGAGGATCTCCTTTCCGGGACCACAGGTGAAGTCCCCTTGACGATCAATGACTGCCACATCTCCGCCAAGAAGAAGTACATGGTCAGGATTATGGGTAGTGATCACTACGCCGTAACCCCTGTCTGCCAATCCCTTGAGGATCCTCAACACTCTTATCTGGTTACCCACATCAAGGTAGGCGGTAGGTTCGTCCAGCAAGATGAAGCGAGGGTCTTGGGCAATCACTCGGGCGATGGCGACTTGCTGCCTTTCTCCGCTGCTTATCCGCATGAAAGATTTTTCTGCAATATGCTCTAGCCTCATGGATTCAATGGCGCGCCAAGCTGCCTCGTATTCCTCATCTTTGGGCTTCTGAAACACCCTCATTCTTGGAGCCAAACCTGTGACTACATAATCTATGACGCTATAGTCGAATGAAGGAAGTATGTTTTGAGGGACAAATCCTATGGCACGGGCGATTTCCGTGTGAGACATTGTACGGTAGCTTCTCCCTGCCACCAAGACATCTCCTTTAGTGGGCAAATGAAGGCGGGAAATGCATCCCAGAAGCGTAGATTTGCCCGCTCCGTTAGGTCCCAATACGGACAGGATTCGCCCACGGATGATGTCCATGTTGAGGTTAGTGAATATGGGCCTACCATTTGGATAGGAAAACTCGAGCCCCCGAATCTCTATTTTCAGAGCGCACCCATCCTTTGTCTCCAAAGCAACCACGCATAGAACGGCGCCCCTATGAGTCCCGTAAGAATGCTGAGAGGGATCTCCACCGAAGTTGCCGCGCGAGAAATCGTGTCTACGACAAGCATGAACAGTCCGCCAAGCAAAATCGTGACGGGCAAGAGCCTGGTATTGTCAGGACCGCACAAAAGCCGTCCCAGATGGGGCATAACTAAGCCAATCCAGCCTATAGTACCGCTTATGCTGACGGCACTTGCCGTAAGGAGACTGGCACAGGCAATAGTAATACCTCGGTATAGTCTGACGTTCATGCCTAAAGACTTGGCTTCGTCTTCGCCGAAAGAGAGGATATTGATCCTCCAACTTAACGCCAGCAAGAGCGCACCGCTTACGAACAACAGAGGGGATACTGCGACCATCTGCCCACGCTTCACCGAGACAAGGCTACCCATCTGCCAAAACACGATTTCTGCAAGCTGAGTCTCTGGGTCCGCGATATACTTTAGAACCCCCAAGATGGAAGACATGAACCCGCCCGTAATTATGCCGGCAAGGACTAGAGCCATATTGGATTCGTTTCGGAGCGCTTGCGTTATTGCCACGCTACATATCACCGCAAACATGCCCATAACGAATGCCGACACTTGTATCATCACTAGACTAAATCCCAAAAGGATGGCAATGGCGGCCCCAACGCATGCTCCTGACGATACCCCCAGCAAGTCCGGTGACACCAGTGGATTCTTGAAGACCCCCTGATAAACCGCCCCTGACAGCGAAAGCGCGCTACCCACCAATATGGCAGCGACAATGCGAGGCAACCGGACGATATACAGCACATCGTGCATTGTTGAGTCGTATGGCACGGAGCCCGTCAACGTTTCGGCCAACGCTCGAAGGGCATCTCTAGGATTCATACTGTACCTACCTATGCCCGTTGCCAAGAAGGCGGTACCGGCGAGCGCTATAGATAACCCTACGACGAGCGCCTGATACCGCCTCTTTTGAGACAGCCGCTTAATCTGTGAATCCAAATTCCTCGACATCGAACGTTCTACCGTACACAAACTGATAGTAACGATCCACGTCCTCCATCAAGTCTTCAAAGGAGTAGATCTCCGGGTGCAGGTTGTAAGTAACCCAACATAGACCCAAGCAGGAAGCTGCAACTGGGTAGTCCCAAGGCTCCAACGTCGATGGAAATCTATAGACTTTCTTGTTCTTGACTGCCGAAATGCTCGCCCACTGGGGATCGTTCAAGATGTCTTCGACAGTGTATGTCGCATACACAGGTACATAGATGACGTCAGGATTCCACGCGATTATTTGCTCGATATCGACTTCAGTCCAGAGCTCGTCCGGCTGGAATCCTGCCGTCACATTGGTCCCGCCGGCAGTCTCGATCATCAGGTTTTGGAGCATGGCATCCGTGCTGACAGCGGTGGGAGAGCTCTTTGACAGCATGAGCACTCTCGGTTTTTCTTCTGCTGCTTTGGCTATGCCATCCATCTTGGATATCATCTCATCGTAAAACTGGACTATTGTCTGGGCGCGCTCTTCCTGGCCAATAGCTTTGCCAACTAACAGCAAGGCACTCTTAATAGAGTCGAACTTCTCAACATCCAGGGCAATGCACGGGATGTTGAGCTCGTCCATCTGTTCTATGGAACTCTGAAAACGCGCCGGGATTATCAAGAGGTCAGGCTCCACAGAGATGACTGTCTCTATGTTCAGCTCCTTCCCCTTCCCAATCTGGGTTACGGTTTCGATTTCTGGGGCAATGACGTCGTATATCCCGTATGACATGTCCTTACTGCCGAAACCCGCGATCCGCGATCCGTTCCCGTCTAGAACCACAACCATATTCATGCTTGGATTGTGAGTACCGATTACTCTTTGGGCGGGGCCGGGCAGTTCAACCGTCCTGCCAAGGTGGTCTGTAACGGTAATAGAGGTATCTGGATCCACTGGGAGAGGGTCTTCCTTTGGAGAACAACTGACAAACAGCATCACGACAATCATGAATGAGAGAGCCAAGCATAAAGCATTCCTGACACGCTTCACTGTGCCAACCTCCTCATATGTTCTGATAGTGGGCAGAATCCGACAGAGAGGAAGGAGCTCTCGAACAAAAAAGCCGAACTCCACCTGAAAGCAGAGCCCGGGCAAGCTCCAACTAAAGGCACCGGCGCAACTCCTTTCCACAATGGGAGATTATGCCGTTTCCAACATAACCCTAACGCCTGCAATCCGTAGCCAGACGCCTTAGGACTTGCAGATTCGGAGCTCTGTCTCGTATGTGTCTGTCTTCATGCCAAGTGTAACATAATCCGGACAGGCGTTTCTAGGTCTAGCCTCTCGAACTCCATTTTGTCCTGGCACGTTGTCGGGCCAAGACCACATAGTCTCTCCAGCAGTGGGAACACAGATAGAGTCCTTGAATAATCTCTCCTACGTTCTTCGTAGCCCCGCAAGATCTGCACCGTCTCTCGTGACAACATGGGGATACCTTGAGAAGGGCATCTGTTGCGGATACCGCCAATTTGCCTCCAACCGGCCACCCAAGGACGGAACGCAACGAGGTCGGAATGACCACCTTGCCTCCTGACCCAAGATAACAGGGCACTTCATTGTTTCCCGGGATATCGCCCTGGGCAGCCCTAAGAAAAAGATCCTGTCTTTCAGCCCTTGCAACAAGAGTAGATCCCTGGTGCCAGCCTTGCGCTCTCCTCAGCATAGACGGGATAGTAATTCGCCAACCCACAGTCAACGTACACACATATTGCTTCGAGCTAACAGGCTGTATCGCCACCTCGCCTGCCTCCCATCCTCCAATGTTTCTCCTCATACACACAAAAGTCTGTGCAATCACGTAGATTTCGCGATTTCTACCTGGGGGATGCTGCGTCCAGGGCGATGCGGTCAAGCGCCTCGCGGCATCGCCTGCATAGGTGAACGTTGGGAAGAGACTCTTTCACATCCATTTCGGAACCGCATGCCTGACACCTAACCTGAAGTCCTTCGGCCATGACGATCACTTCGTCACCCTCGATATCCAACGAGAGGATCTGACCCCGGTACAATTGCGCATCCGCTCGCACTCTCGGAGGAATAACGATTTTTCCAAGGGCACCAAGCCGAGTCAGATCGGAACACACCCGACACCGAAGGGGATGTCTGATATGCACCCGCTGTCCGTCCCAACTGACGCAGACTTCGGTATCCTTGTCCCACCCAAGCCGAGTGCGCATTGCTTTGGGGATGGTGAGCCGCCATCCCGAGTCAATAAACCGCGTCTTCCTAAGCATACCTCACGTCCTCGCCTGTTGATTGCCGATTACTTCTACTCCGTCCATGTAAGGTACCAAAGCATCGGGGACTGTCACACTTCCGTCCTCATTCTGATAGTTTTCCACTATGGCTGCCCATGTGCGGCCCACCGCAACACCCGAGCCATTGAGAGTGTGGACGAACTCGGGTTTTGCCTTGGGATTCCTTCTTAACCTGATGCTCGCCCTCCTGGCTTGGAAATCCTCGAAGTTTGAACAAGAAGAGATTTCTCGATAATCGTTGGAGCTCGGTAGCCATACCTCCAGATCGAAGGTCTTGGCCGACGAGAATCCGAGGTCGCCGGTGGAAAGCACTACCCTCCTGTAAGGAAGGCCAAGTCTCTCCAGAACAGTCTCGGCATCGCAGGTTAAGCTTTCTAAAGCGTCATAGGAGTTCTCGGGCAAGCTAAACCACACCAGTTCCACTTTGTTGAACTGGTGATTACGAATCAGACCCCGGGTATCCCTCCCAGCCGACCCTGCCTCTGCCCGAAAACAAGGGGTGTAAGCAGCATACTTTATGGGGAACGCATCACCCAACAGGATCTCCTCGCGATGAATGTTGGTTACGGGTACTTCTGCAGTGGGAATCAGGTACATTTCTTGCCCCTCGATTTTGAACATGTCTTCCTTGAATTTCGGCAACTGGCCAGTCCCAAACATGGCCCTGTCATTAACCATAAGAGGCGGGAAGATCTCGGTATACCCCTGTTCTTTGACGTGAAGGTCCAGCATAAAGTTGACCAGGGCTCGCTCGAGCCGAGCGCCTAGCCCTTTGAGCATGGCGAACCGGGTGCCTGACATCCTCGAAGCCCTGTCCATATCCAGAATCCCGAGCTTTGTCCCTATCTCCCAGTGAGGCAGCGGCTCAAACGTGAACTGCCTGATTTCTCCCGACCGTTTGATCTCTCGGTTAGCGCGATCGTCTATTCCTACAGGCACTGATGAATGTGGTATGTTGGGGATAAGAGCCAGAAGGCCTCTTAACCGCTCTTCATCTGACACCAAAGTCCCCTCTATGGCGGAGATCTCCCGAGCAACGCTGGCCCCCAGGGAAACGTCTGAAGACACATCGGCGCCCTTTCGTTTTGCCTCGGCTATTCTTCGAGCGATTTCGTTACGTTGAGCTTGAAGGCTCTCTACCTCTGCTCTTTTCTTCCTAACTTCCTCATCAAGGCGCAAGACCAGGGATATGTCGAAATCGCTGTTCCGGTCTTTCAGGGCCAAGGAAACCCTGTCGGGATCCTGCCGGATGGTTCTTACGTCAAGCACGCGCATCATCCCCTACCAGGATTTTCTGGATGTTTTCTGCCATGGGGTGCTGAATCACACCTTTTTCCGTGATGATGCCACATATCAAAGAGGCGGGCGTAATGTCGAAGGCTGGATTGAAGGCTCTGGCACCCACGGGTGCCACGGACTTCCCCAATAAGGTAAGCACTTCGTTCTCGTCCCGCTCTTCCACAGGGATCTGGTCACCGCTCTCCAGGCTCAGGTCAAAGGTGGATATGGGTGAGGCCACGTAGAAAGGAACACGGTGTCTCTGGGCAAGGCATGCCAGGGTATAAGTGCCGATCTTGTTGGCAACGTCGCCGTTTCTGGCCACCCTATCGGCACCCACCACTATGAAATCGACCTTTCCTTGGGAAATCAGATAACCGGCCGCACTGTCTACAAGAATCGTTACGTCGATGCCGTCCTGGATCAACTCCCACGCCGTAAGCCTGGCTCCCTGCAAATAGGGCCTGGTTTCGCACGCATAGACCATGGAGACCTTGTCTTCCTCCCAGGCCTTTCTCACCACGCCCAACGCGGTACCATAGCCACCCGTGGCCAGGGCCCCGGCATTGCAGTGGGTCAGTATCGTCGCCCCAGGTTTCACCAACCTAGCTCCGTGAACCCCAATAGCCTTGTTTATCTTGACATCCTCTTCCTCAATAGCCATCGCCTCATGCGCTGCAGTTTTGAATGCACTGTCGGTGCCATCATTTTCGATGGCCTTGAGGGTCGCTGCCAGCACCCTGTCAACTGCCCATTGAAGATTGACGGCAGTTGGACGAGCGGAAGCAACATGATGTGCGGCCGCGGTTACGTAGTTTGCCAATTCTGTAGTCCCTTTTGGGGCGGGACTGTCCTCGGTGCCAGCAGTGCTCAGGGCCACTCCGTACCCGCCTGCTATGCCTATGGCTGGAGCTCCTCTCACTACCATGTCCCTGATCCCATCTGCTACCTCTCGATAGTCCGTACACTTAACGTACTCGATGCGTTCCGGCAAGAGTCTCTGATCTAGTAGAAGCAGGTGGTCTCCCTTCCAGATTACCGCTTGAATCATGCAGTTCACCTCATCCTAAGGCGTGGCCTTCTTCAGTTCCTCCTCACAGGAACAAGTCCTTTCTCTTGGAGTCATCTCTATGATCCTGACCATCAACTTCTTCAGTACTTCGTTGTGTTCTGTAAACACCCTCACCACTTCGTCTTGAGTAACGGGTCGGACATCCGGTCTCCCCTCTACGCCCGCATCGTAGTCAGTTATGAGGGATACATTGAGATAGCACATGCCAAGCTCTCTGGCCAATATCACCTCAGGATAGCCTGTCATATTGATGACTTTCCATCCTTGAGCAGAAAACCACCTGGATTCGGCCCTGGTGGAAAACCTGGGACCCTGTATCACAACCATTGTCCCATCGCCGTGGCAAGTAACGCCCAACTCTTGGGCAGCCTCCAGGGCGACCCGGCGCATTTCCGGGCAATATGGTTCAGCAGAGCTTATGTGAATTGCCCTGGGGCCGTCGTAATAGGTGTCCTTGCGCCCGGTAGTCCTGTCAACGAACTGGTCGCAAATGACAAAATCCCCCGGTTCAACCTCAGGCTGTAAACTTCCCGCTGCGCAGGGCCCCAAGACTCTGGTGACTCCCAGTTTCTTGAGAGCCCAAATATTGGCCCTATAATTCACGGCATGAGGCGGAAATTGGTGATATCTGCCGTGCCTGGGCAGGAAAGCTACCGGAACTCCGCCTAGCGTTCCCAGAGAGATGAGATCGCTGGGCGGTCCAAAAGGTGTGTCTACCTTTACCTCAGTGACGTTGTCCAGGAACCTGTAGAATCCGGTACCACCTATCACGGCGATGCTCGCTCTCTCGTTCACGGTGACGCCGCCAAATGCGGCTTCCCCCCTTTTACCTAAGATTCTGGCTTTCAACTAACCTTTGATGACCCCAAGAGGTCGTAATCTGGCCACCTTGCGTCCCAGTCCCGCCCTAACCGTAGAATCTACCACGTAGTCAACATCCTTGTACGCCGACGGTGCCTCTTCCACTAGCCCCTTAACCGTGGTAGACCTGACCACTACGCCCATGGAAAGAAGATTCCGTTTCAAAGCATCCACTGATACCGTTTGTTTGGCCGATCTTCGTGACATGGCACGCCCGGCGCCATGACAGGCTGAACAAAATGACAAGGCAGACGGCGACTCCGTACCCGCCAATACCCACGATGCTCTCCCCATATCTCCGGGTACGAGAACAGGCTGTCCCACTGCGCGGTATTCATCTGGAATGCCCATAGAACCCGGGCCAAAGGCGCGAGTGGCACCTTTTCGATGCACCAGGACTCTTCGCCTAACGCCGTCGATAGTGTGCTCCTCTATTTTGCCTATGTTGTGGGCAACATCGTAGATTAGATTGAGCCCCAGCCGGCAGGCCCTTTTCCCGAGCACTTCTCCGACAGCTTCCCGTGCATAGTGAGAAAGGATCTGGCGGTTAGCCCAAGCGTAATTGGACGCGGCAGCCATCGCACTGTAGTATTTTTGTCCTTCCGGCGAGGTGATAGGCGCCGAATCCAATTGCCTGTCGGGCTGAACCGTTCCGTATTTTTGGGCCGCGCGGCGCATCACCCCAATGTAGTCTGAGCAGACCTGGTGGCCCAGCCCGCGAGAACCCGAGTGAACCCATATGACCACCTGATCGGGCCAGAGGCCGTAAGCCGACGCTGCAGGTTGATCATAGATGCGTTCCACATATCCGACCTCCACAAAGTGGTTGCCCGACCCGAGCGTCCCCAGTTCCCCCCTACCGCGTTGAAAAGCCCGCTCAGATACGGCCGAAGGGTCCGCGCCCTCAATAGCTCCATTTTCCTCGCAGCGAAGGAGGTCCTCTTGGTATCCATACCCCTGCTCCACGGCCCACGCCGCCCCCTTGGTAAATACCTCGTCGATCTGGCGGCGATTCAACTTTATAGGGCCTTCTCTGCCAACGCCCGCTGGAATGCGTCTGAAAAGGGAGTCTACCAGGGCCTCTATCTTCCCGTCTATTTCCTCTCTGTTGAGCTGGGTAACCATAATCCTTACGCCGCAGTTGATGTCGTATCCGATGCCTCCGGGAGTTATTACACCACGGCTGAAATCCATGGCCGCAACCCCACCGATGGGAAACCCGTAGCCTTCGTGAATATCGGGCATAGCCATGGAAGCCTCAATAATGCCGGGCAGGCAAGCAACGTTCTTGACTTGCTGAAGCGCTTTTGACCCTAGTTGTTCCCGAAGTATGTCGGGATGGCCAAATATCCTGCCGGGAACCAGCATTGGTCCTTCACGGGGAATGACGTAGTGACAATCGCCCCCACTGAGTAAGCCAGGCAAATGGCTATCGCGAGACACGAGGCATCCCCTCCAGCATTAGATGTCCAGTGTGACGACTATCTCCCTGTCGGTCGCGATCAGATCGTGGTATGTTGCAGCCTTGGGATATCGTGATAGTGGGGCAGCCACACAAGAAGCTCTGCAACCCCGAAGGGTCACTTCCGCCCCAATCCCGCCTGCAGCAGATACCCCAACCCCAGAATCCTCAATGGATGATGTCGTGACAGAAAGGACTTCCTTGGCGATGATGCCTTGGGAGTCCATGAGTGAAATCTGTTCGTTGAGTATGTTTACTACCAATTCTTCTCGATCCTGCGCTGTCACCGCGACCACGAAGTCCATATCGGCCAAGACATCGCTTGGATCCACAACGAGACACCATAGGGCCCGACTGACTTGAGCGAGCGTCTCGTCCAGGTTATCTCCCCAAGCCCTTATCCTTATGTCCGAAATATGTTCGAGGAACTCAAAGCCGCCCACAGGTTTCAAGGGTGTCATTCGCCTTCAAATATGCTGCAAGTCGCCAACCTATCGGGAGGTTCGATGCGCATGAGTCTTACCCCAAGGGTGGCGCGGTGTAGAACCTTGACCTCTGACAAGGGTGTTCTGATGGCTATCCCCTCTGCCGTTAGCAGCAAGATTTCGCCTTCGGAGTCCACAACCCGCATAACCGCCAAGGGACCGCTCTTGTCGCTAACCTTAAGTCCCACTACGCCACGCCCTCCCCTCCGATGCAGAGGGAACTCCTCTACAGGCGTCATCTTTCCGTACCCCATTAGACTGACTAGTAGCACCAGCCTTCCGGAATAAGTGCTGTCAGCCCCTACGATGTAGTCCCCTTCAGACAAACGCATTCCGATGACGCCGCTTGCTTCTCGACCCATTGGCCTCACATCTCCGACCCGCATCCGCAAGGTCCTTCCTGACGAGCTGGCCATGAGGAATTCGTCGTCAGATGTAACCTCTCTGACCTGAATGAGGGCATCGCCTTCCCGCAGGTTGATGGCCTTGAGCCCCGATCTCCTCACCGTAGAAAACTCCGAAACGGGAGTCCTCTTGCACACTCCGTTCCTGGTCACAAAGAACAGGTCTTCTCCGGCTTGGGCATCCGGCTTAATCCGGATTAGGGCAGTCACCCGTTCATCCTCGGCCAACTGCACAAGTCGGGAGACGAGATAACCTTTAGCCTGCCTACCCGCTTCAGGTATGTCGTACACTCTGAGCCAGTAAGCCTTGCCTTGGGTAGTAAACAGGAGAAGCAACTCCCTGGTGGTAGCATTAAGAACTTTATCCACACTGTCCTCATCACGGGTCTGGATCGCGGTGGTACCTATTCCGCCTCTGCGCTGGGACCGATAAGCCGAAAGGGGCATTCTCTTGATGTACCCCATCCTGGTAAGAAGCACCGTTACCTCTTCTTCGTGGATGAGCTCAAGATCCGATATCTCGTCTACTGCCTCGATGATCTGAGTCCTGCGTGGATCAGCGTAAGCTTTGTGGACATCCTTAAGTTCCTTCTTGATGATTCCCATCACCATCTTCTCGGAAGAGAGAACCGCTCTTAAGTATTCAATCTCCTTGAGAAGGGCCACCCGCTCTTCCACGATCTTGTCCCGTTCCAGCCCGGTCAAGCGCTCGAGACGCATATCCAAGATGGCTTTGGCCTGAACTTCGTCCAGTCCGAATCTTGCCATAAGTCTCTCCGAGGCCATCTTCCCGTTAGCGGAGGATCTGATAATGCTGATAGCCTCATCCAGATTGTCTAGGGCTATGACCAACCCGGCCAAAATGTGAGCGCGCGCCTCAGCTTTTCCCAGTTCGTATACAGTCCTGCGCGTGACCACATCCTTACGGTGCATGAGGTAGTGCCAGAGCATGGCTTTGAGCTCTAGGACCTGAGGCTGGCCATCGACCAGAGCCAGCATTATTCCTCCGAAACTAGTCTGCAGGGCTGTGTGTTTGAAGAGTTGGTTGAGAACTACCTTCGCCTCTACATCCCTGCGCACCTCTATGACAACGCGCAGTCCTTCTTTCTTGTCACTCTCGTCTCTAAGGTCGGTGATCCCCTGGATCTTCTTATCCCTAACGAGATTGGCGATGGACTCTATCAGCTTCGCTTTGTTGACCTGATAAGGAAGCTCATCTACGTAAATGACTTCTCTGCCGTTCTTCTCCCTCTCTATCCGGGTCTTAGCCCGCAAGGTCATGATCCCCCGGCCGGTATTGTAGAGGGACCGGATTGCTTCAGTGCCCACTATAAGGCCGGCCGTAGGGAAGTCGGGCCCCTGTATGTACTCTAGTAGTTCCTGTGAAGTAAGGTCTGGGTTGTCTATAAGAGCCTCCAAGGCGTCCACAACCTCGCCCAGATTATGAGGAGGAATATTGGTGGCCATGCCTACAGCGATTCCCGCGGACCCGTTTATCAGAAGGTTGGGTATCCTTGCGGGAAGGACCGCAGGTTCCTTGAGGCTCTCGTCGAAGTTGGGCAACCAGTCTACAGTCTCTTTGTCTATATCAACCAGGAGTTCTTCGGCAATGCTGGTGAGCCTGGCTTCGGTGTAACGTTGGGCAGCCGCGGGGTCTCCGTCCACAGAACCGAAGTTGCCGTGCCCATCCACCAAGGGGTACCGCATGTTGAAAGGCTGGGCCAACCTCACTAGAGCATCATAAATAGCACTTTCACCATGGGGGTGATACTTGCCCATGGTTTCCCCAACTATCCTCGCGGATTTCTTGTGAGGTCTGTCATGCCTCAAAGCCAGTTCGTCCATGGCGTAGATGATCCTGCGTTGAACCGGTTTCAACCCGTCCCGGACATCAGGCAAGGCGCGACTCACTATCACGCTCATGGAATAGTCCATGTACGAACGCTTCATCTCGTCTTCTATCAGTGTGGCTATGACTGTTCCCGTATCTTTGTCCATGTGAGGTCCTCCTAGGCTATGGTGTCAAGGTTCTTAACCAGGTGCGCGTTTTGTTGGATAAACTCTCTCCTGGGTTCGACCTTGTCCCCCATGAGGATGGTGAAGATCTCGTCAGCCTCCATGGCGTCTTGCACCTTGACTCTGCGAAGCGTCCTGGTCTCGGGGTTCATGGTTGTTTCCCACAGCTGGTGGTAGTCCATTTCTCCCAGGCCCTTGTAACGCTGGATGGTGATGCCATCACGCCCGGTCTTCCGAAGATATTCTTCCAGCTCTTCATCGGAGTTGAAATATCGTTCGCTCTTCCCCCGCTTGACCAAGTAGAGGGGGGGCTGGGCGATATACAGAAACCCGTGGTCGATGAGTCCCGGCATGTACCTGAAGAAGAAGGTCAAAAGAAGCGTACAGATGTGACTCCCATCGACGTCGGCGTCAGTCATAATTATGATCTTGTGATACCTGGCTTTGCTTATATCAAAATCTTCGCTTATGCCGGTACCTATGGCAGTTATGAGAGAGCGTATCTCCTCGTGAGCCAGGGCCTTATCCAGCCGCGCTTTCTCCACGTTCAGGATCTTGCCCCGAAGTGGCAATATGGCTTGAAACTGCCTGTCTCTCCCCTGTTTCGCCGATCCGCCGGCGGAGTCTCCCTCAACCAGGAATAGTTCGGCCTCCCGTGGATCTCTTGTTGTGCAATCGGTGAGTTTGCCCGGAAGAGAGGTGACTTCCAAGGCGCCTTTTCTCTTGGTTAGTTCCCTGGCCTGGCGTGCTGCCTCTCGAGCTCTTGCGGCCAGAATAGCCTTTTGAGCAATAGTCTTTACCAGGGGTATCTTGTCTTCAAAATATGAGCTCAATAGCTCGGTCACGGCCGCCTGAACGATTCCGGCAACCTCCGAGTTGCCGAGTTTGGTCTTGGTTTGACCTTCGAACTGCGGGTCTTTCACCTTTACATGCAGAACAGCCACTATTCCTTCGCGGATGTCTTCGCCTGATAAGTTGCCATCTGCGGCCTTCAAGACTCCGGCTTTCCTGGCGGCATCGTTGATGACCCTGGTAAGAGCTGCCTTGAAACCGGCTTCGTGGGTTCCTCCCTCGGTTGTTCGAATCGTATTGGCGAAAGAATACAGGTTTTCGGCGTAACCATCGTTGTACTGGAAAGAGAAATCGATATCTACATCATCCCTGGTCACCGTTCCAATAATGGGGTTCTTGTGGAGGACAGTCTTGTTCCTGTTAAGGGTGGCTACAAATTCACTTATCCCGCCGTCGAACTTGTAAGTGACTCTCTTGTCATGTCTCTCGTCGTAAAGGTTGATTTCCAATCCTTTGTTGAGATACGCAAGTTCTCTAAGGCGCATGGAAACCGTATCGAAGTTGAAGTCAACTTCGTCAAAGATCTCATCGTCAGGCAAAAAGCGGGTTGTGGTCCCTGTTTCGGTAGTATCGCCTATGCGCTTTAGAGGCTCCACGGTCTTTCCGCGTTCGAACCGAATCCGGTATATACCGCCGTCTATCTTGACCGTAACTTCCATGAATCTGGAAAGCGCGTTAACGGCTGACACTCCTACCCCGTGAAGGCCTCCGGAGACTTTGTAGGCGCCCCCACCAAACTTGGACCCGGCGTGAAGCCGAGTCATAGCTACCTCGACAGCAGGCAAGCCCACTTGAGGATGGGTGCCGATGGGAATCCCTCGGCCGTTATCCTCTACCGAAGCAGTGCCATCTTTCCATAGGGTGACATTGATCCGAGTGCAGAACCCGTTAAGCGCCTCATCAACGCTGTTGTCGACAACCTCGTAAAGGCAATGGTGCAGCCCCTGGATGGCGGTAGTGCCGATATACATGCCTGGCCGGCGCCTGACGGCTTCCAGGCCCTCCAGCACTTTTATCTGTTTAGCATCATATTCGTCTCTGAATCCGGTACTCTCCGTCAAAAAAGCCACCTCTTTAGACATCTTAGCATATCCTCGCGGTCCCGGCCGAACTTACGTTTGATTCAATCTGCGCGCAAGATCTCGGAGTGACCCTGGCAACAGGTACACGTTGTCCGAAGTAACAACTAGAACCCTGGAACTCAATCCTTTGTCGTTTTCGACCAAGAAACCGTGAGCGCGAGCATATCCTACAAGTTCACGGTTATCGGATGATTCCTTACCGACGCTCCAGTCTATGGCCATAATCACGCTGGACGCGTCGATAACTTGGCCACCCGCAAGGTACACTAGCATCAACGCACAGAATCATCCTTTTGGTATAAGAATGGCAAGGCGCTTTCCCAGTACCCTTTCAAAGTCTTTTTGGTTCATGTCCTGAGCTCTCATCCCCGAACGCAAAGAAGCCAGCTTTTTCAGATAGTCCACGATTTCCGAGCCCCGGGCTTCTCTTCTTGTGCCCCGAGCAAGACGCGAACCGATGATCGCTAACCACCTCGACTCCAATTCGTGTCTTGCTCTCTCGGCAACCCAGGTGTCGTCCAACCCGCACACTCTACACACTTCATCATTGGGTATCTCCGGATGCTCCTCCAGAATAGCTATTACACAGTTGTAGCCCGAGAATTCTCTGCGCGTCTTGCAGAAAGGACACCCTTTCTTCGTTGTGGGATAGAGACAACCGCACTCTCTGCAAGCGATGAATCCCATGGCAAGTAAACTTCTCTTGCGTTCTTCCATGGCTTCTTTGAAAGACTGTAAGGCCGCGTACAAGTCTTTCCGGTCCGGGGCGTTCCTTCGCCCACTCCGCGGTCCTCTTGAGACCAAGAGCCTTTTCTTGAAATCATGTGCCAAAACCCCGTCTGCCGGTCGCATCTTCCCGACGGTAGACCTCCAAAGGTTCTCGGAGAAACGTATTTCCCGGAAATATTGGTTTCCTAACGCTTCGTTTATTTTGGTCAATATTTCTTGGCTCATATATGAAAGCTCTTGCGACCACACAGAAGATGAAGTGGCTACGTACAGAACATCGCCGTCTGCGCGTCTAGGCTGGGCGTGCTTGGACAGTCTTCCCACAAGCCGCGGCCAGAGGGCAAATATCTGGTACCTCCTGGCCTTCTGGAATAACCCAATGTTGTCCAAGGTCTTCTCCAAGATTCTATCAAGATTGACCGGGTATGGCATGAGTAAAGTCCCCTCCAAGATCAGGCGCGCCCCAGAGGCACCACGGAATTGTTGGCGACGCGATACATCTGGAACTCGTAACCTCCGTACGAGACCGGATCAGTTGAAGTGAGGAGAATTTGGTGCCCGAATTCTCGCAAAGAAATGACCTTGTTTCTCCTGTTTTCGTCAAGTTCGGAAAACACGTCGTCTAGAAGCAGAGCGGGTTTTCTCTCAAAAGCTTGTTCTAGGAGTTTAGCTTCTGCCATGCGAAGGGCCAAAGCGACACTTCGTTGTTGGCCCTGAGATCCGAAATACCTCACAGGTTTTCCAGCCAATGAGAAAACTAGGTCATCCCTGTGCGGACCGATAAGGGTAACTCCCCGTTGCATTTCTAGTCTCTTGGTCTCTGCCAAACGCGACCGAAAGAGGTGATTTATCCGATCTTTATCCCCTTGGTTTTCTAGCGCACCCAAAGACGACGCATACTCAACTTGGCATTCTTCAGACGAAACGAATCGGTATGTCTCGGTGATGTATCGAGCCAAATCGCCTACGAGCGCCATCCGGCTGACCAAGATCGAGGTTCCTGTATCCAGGAACAACTCGTCAAGTCCATCCAGAGTCTTTTTCCACAAAGAATCGAAAGACGCCTTCTTAAGGACAGCGTTTCGCCTGGTGACCACGTCCTGATACCGGGAGAGGTTCTTTGCGTAACCGGGAACGATTCTCTCCAGGAGGGAGTCAAGGTATTTCCGCCTAAAGGAGGAGCCCTTCTTCACTGTGTATAGATCATCCGGAGAAAAGTAGACGCACGGAAAGATTCTGACCAGGTCAGGCTTCTTTGCAGCCTCGTTTTGAACGCGAATCCGCCTTCGGAGATACGGGTTTAACGTGGTTTCGATCTTTACATAAACGGGGCCTTCACCAATCCCGTCCAGTCTGCCGCCCACACAAAAGGCCTGGGAACCCCAGAGCCCCAGATCGCCTTCTCTCTCGACTCTGGGAGAAGACAGAGTAGACAGATAGTAACATGCCTCCAGAAGATTCGTCTTTCCTTGAGCGTTCTCCCCGAAAAACAGAGACACACCGGGAGCCATTTCCAACTCCAGGTGCGCGTAGTTTCGAAAGTCTTGAAGATACAAAAAACCTAAAGTCACGCTCTAGAAGGTCCCCTTTGGGCTGGACATGGGCATCACAACAAACGTCGCTTCCACAGAAGGACTACCGTCCCCTTCCTCCACGGGCTCCATCTTCATGGGGCTCACCTGACCGGACACCCCTATGAACGTGTCTGCAGTCTGGATCTTACTCAATGCTTGAAGCATGTACCGGTGCTGGACCCAGACTTCCACGTCATCTCCGGTTAGGATGGCCGGAACACTCTCTTCCATTCGCCCCTTTTCTGCGGACCCCGACTTCACAGTAAGGATACCTGACCCCCTGTTGATTATGAGCCTCATGGCCTTATCATCTTCGCTGGCTACAATAGCTGCGCGAGACGATGCCCGGAAAAGTGCCTCAGTAGGGACTCTGGCGGTCGATGAAAAGGCGTTTCGGATCACTTGTTCGTAGGGATAGTACTGACCGTCTATGAGACGTGAGAAACAAGACATGGAACTAGCGGCGAAATATATGTGATTGTCTGCCACTACTATCTCAATCTCGCCATCGTTCTGGGTGTCAGAAAGCCTGGCTATATCTTGCAGTATGTTTGCCGCCATTATGGCCTTGGCATCCCCGCCCGATACTTTGCACCGCGCTCTTGAGAGAGCGAATTGGTCTGTACTCACGATAGCCAGGGTATTGTCCGAGAAATCCAGAAGACAGGCGCCCCACAATGGTCTGGCGGGGTTCGCCACTGCGCATGTTGCTCCCACTTTCACAGCTTCTTTGAATGCATCCGCCTTTACGGTTATCGTGTGGCCATTCTTGGCTTCTGGCCATCGGGGAAAATCGTCGGCGGGCACTGCGTTGAGAACCATTTCGGAACCTCCGGTTCTGATAGTGAGAGCCCAAGCCGACTCATCGAGAGAGAGAGTCACATCAGGTGCAGAAATGGTCCTCACAACGTCTTCAAGAATCTTTGAGGATACAACAAGGGAACCCGATGCCTCCACTTGGGCAGGAGCAGATACCCGAACGCCCCAGTCGAGGTTAGTGCCCGAAAACACCAAGCGGTCCGACAGGGCCTCGATAAGGCAGCCCTTGATAGACGGCATGGTTGTTCTGGAAGGAATGGGCCGCGATGCTGTCTGCACTAGCCAGGCTAGGCTATCTTTTTGTATGGTTGCCTTCATTTCATCGTCTCCCCCCTACTTGACACGAAGCGCGGGCACTTTTCCCTTCTACACTAGTTCTTCTTTGTGGATTATACAAAAACGTAGTAGCAGTAGGGTCTGTCAACTTGTTAATAAGCCATGATTCTATCAGCAAAACAGAAGATCCTTCTCTGTTAAAGACATGTGGACGCTCTGTGGATGGCTGTGGGTAACTGAAGTGGAGTGCTTTACTTCACGATGTTGCACACAGGTTATCAACACCTCATGTCGCGTGGAACAATCAGCAGTCCACAGAGTTGTACACAAGCAGGTTATCCCTCCCTGATCCTCTTTTCCAATTCGTGGAGGGTCTCATCAAGAGTCGGGTCTTCCTTACGTTGTTTGTCAATTTTGTCGAAAGCGTGGAGAACCGTAGTATGATCTCTGCCTCCGAATTGTTCTCCGATCCTGGGCAGCGACGAGTCGGTCAGCGTGCGGCTCAAGTACATGGCCATTTGTCTGGGAAAGGCCACATTTCTCGTGCGTCTCTTGGTGGTGAAGTCAGAAACTTCCACGTTATAGTAGCTCGCCACGACCTTCTTGATTGTGTCCACAGTGATTGGCACCTGTTTTCTGTCTGGCAAAAGGTCTCTGAGCACCTCTTCCGTAACGTCAAGGGTTACCTCTTTGCGTTGAAGCGACGTGAAAGCAAGCACGCGAATTAGGGCGCCCTCCAGTTCGCGAATGTTGGAGGGTATGCGTTCGGCTATGTACTGGCACACTTCTATCGGCACGTCCCGCCCCTCCATCTCCGCCTTTTTCCTCAAGATGGCCATCCTGGTTTCCAGGTCGGGAGGTTGGATATCACAGATCAACCCCCACTCGAAGCGCGTGCGAAGGCGGTCCTCCAAAGTAGCGATTTCTTTGGGGGGACGGTCTGATGATATGACAATCTGTTTCGAAGCTTGGTGAAGGGCATCGAACGTATGAAAAAACTCCTCCTGTGTGGCGTCTTTCCCGGCTACGAACTGAATGTCGTCGATGAGAAGAAGGTCTACCCCTCGGTAGCGGTTTCTAAAGTCTTGGGTGTTTCCCTCTTGGATCGCCAGGATCAGCTCGTTAGTGAAAGTTTCCGAGGATACGTACGATACCCGTAAGTTCTTGTGATGGCCAAGGACGTAGTGAGCGATTGCTTGCATCAGGTGGGTTTTTCCAAGGCCAACGCCTCCGTACAGGAACAGTGGGTTGTATGTCTTGGCCGGGTTTTCCGACACGGCGTAAGCTGCGGCATGAGCAAACCGATTTGATGCTCCCACGATGAAGTTCTCGAAACTGTAGCGGGGATTCAGTCCCTTTATGTATTGAGAAGTGTCTTCTACCGGTTTCCTCTTGCGGATCGGGGTCATCTGGACGTCCATTGGGAAGAGAGCTCCGGGCACAGCTTTTCCTTGGACGGATACGGTGAACTTGATGTCAGATGCCTTCCCGTACGCCTCGCGCCACGAACTTAGAAGTTCTTCTCGGTAGTGCGACTCTATCCAGTTCTTAGCAAAGTCGCTTGGCACAGAAATGGTCAACACATTGTCCTTAAGGCTTTCGGGCTTTGTATCCTTGAGCCAGTTGAGACTAGGGCTCGCTAGTTGCCGCGACGCGATTTTCAGGGCAGCGTCCCAGTATTCGTCGAGAGATCTTGTCATTCACAAAACCACCGTTTCATATCCATGTCAAAGGGTTATGCATCGATGTATAACAGCCGAACCTCCGCCCTTGGGCTTGCTCCTTTCTGAATCCCGCTTCTACGCTTGGTGTTGAAATCCGGCAACCGCCGTATAGAAAACCCACAGGTTATGCACACACTTATCAACAGATGTGGATAAACTCCAAAGAGAGGTGGGTTTTTGGACTATTTCTCTGTTGCACCCCGTGTCCCTTTCCGTGAAAACTATACCAGGGGTCAGGTCGGGAGACAACGGAACTAGTGTACGGAAAACGGCTGCCAACAGAGTCCGTGGACAAGAAAACACCAGAGTAATGGCGTTTTATTGACAGTGAATGAGCGCTAAGATATAATGCCTTGGACTCCTGGGGTTAAGTTCCAGCGGTCTTTTAGGAGGAGAACAACCCGTGAAGCGAACATATCAGCCAAAACGCCGCAAAAGACTGCGTACACATGGTTTTTTGACAAGAATGTCCACCAAAACCGGAAGAAAGATGATAAGTCGCCGGCGCTCTAGGGGTAGAAAATCACTCACTGTTTAGATGCGTTGGTTTGTGGTAAAGGGAAATGGGGCTTTTTGTTGGTATCAGGAAGGATACCTGCACCATCGTATCGTAGAGTATACGAAGACGGACGTTCTGCGGGCAACCGGCACCTGGTGTTGTATTACCTTCCCGGAGGGCCGGGTATAAGACTTGGAGTGAGCGTCTCAAGAAGGCTTGGCAAAGCTCACGTGCGCAACAGGTTAAAGCGAAGGGTAAAGGAAGCATTCCGCCTTCTCGTCCCAAACCTGGCCAAAGAGGGCCAGGTGGTTTTCATAGTCAAGCGAGGTTCGGTTGCCAGCACCTTTTGGGATTTGTTGGAATCCATGAGAGACTTAATGAGGAGGATGGGACTCCTAGATGCTTGAAAAGTGCCTACTCTTCCTCATAAGCATGTACCAGACTTACATTTCCCCCTTAAAGGGACCGACATGCAGGTACTATCCGTCGTGTTCCCAATATGCGAGGCTAGCTATAACGATCCACGGGCCCATAAAGGGTCTTTTCCTGTCTGTGTGGCGTGTCTTGCGATGCAATCCTTTTTCCTATGGAGGGTACGATCCTGTGCCGCCCCACCGAATGGAGAAGTCCCCGAAGCCGAGGAGGTTCGGCGAATGTCATACATAAGCGACGGCATGATCGCGATAATGGATTTCGTTCACGGAGTCACTGGCAGCTGGGGTTTGGCGATTGTGGGGCTCACGGTAGTAGTGCGTGTGATCATGTTGCCTCTAACCATCATGCAGGCCCGGTCCAACAACGCTCTCAGTATTATCGGACCGGAGCAGGCCCGGTTGCAGAAAAAGTATAAGGATGACCCGGAGAGGCTCAACATAGAGATAATGGAGCTATACAGGAAACACAAGGTGAGTCCCTTCTCCAGCTGTCTCGGCTTGATCATCCAGTTCCCGATCCTTATTGCGATGATAAGGTCGCTAGATGCCCACCCCGTGCTCAAGACATCGAAGTTCCTGGGCCTTGAGCTGGGCAAGCCGGGCACGTTACCTCTGGTATTGGCAGCTATCCTCAGCACGTACCTGGCCATGCGGTTCTCGCCATCTATGAGTGCGGGGCAGCAACAAGCCGGCAATCAGAAGGTTGTGATTATTCTGATGCTGGGAATGATGGCGTTCTTTGCTTTTAGGTACTCTGCGGCGGTGGCGATATACATCATCACCGCCAACTTGGTGGGGCTGTTGGAACGCCTGGTGGTGCCCAGCAATCTTGCGACACCTGAAGGAGCCGCTACCAAATGAACAGCGTGAAGACCGTTGTGGAGAAGACGGGGCGCACCGTCCAGGAGGCCTTGAACAGTGCTGTTGCCGAACTGGGAGTCAGCGTTGACGAGGTTACGGTTGAGGTTTTGACTGAGCCGACACGTGGATTCTTGGGGATTCTGGGTGGCCGGGAAGCCAGGGTAAGAGTAACACTGCAGAAGACCGTAACTGAACTTGCCAAAGAATTTGTGTCCGGGGTACTGGAACGAATGGGTATCGAAGCGTCTATCGAGACGTTGACCGCTAAGGAGTCTGTTACCCTGAACGTTGTCGGCGAAAACATGGGCATCCTCATTGGTAGGCGAGGGGAAACTCTCAAATGCTTGGAGTTTTTGACGGGCATAGTAAGTGGCAACGGGCGCGGCCCAGTCAGACGGGTGTTTGTGGACGCAGCCGGATACAGGAAGCGCCGCGAGCGCGAACTTGCCGCTTGGGCGGCGAGTGCCGCGAGGCGTGTACGGCGCATGGGTAAGCCGGTGGTCATGGAACCTATGGATGCCCGGGACCGAAGGGTGGTTCACGTAGCTCTTCAAGATGAGCCGGGAATTGCCACCTACAGTGAAGGTCAAGAGCCTTTTCGACGAGTTGTAGTGACTCTCGAGCAGAAGCAGGCTTGGGCTCGAGAGGAAGACCTAGAATAAGGGCGGGCGTCGTCGTATACAGCGTATTGGGCCCCGGGCTTTCCGGGGCTTTTGTGTATTGTGCGAGGTGAAGATGGTGATGCCCGAGGTTTGGGAAGATGACACCATTGCGGCAATATCTACTCCTTTAGGCACAGGGGGTATAGCTGGGATCAGAATAAGCGGTCCTGAATCCCTAGAAGTAGCAGAGCGGGTTTTGAGGCTTCGCAGAGGTGGGCTCGTAAGAGAGATGCCTACTTGGTCCATTGCCCTGGGGGATGTTGTTGCTTCCGATGGCAGTATTGTGGATGAGGCCGTGGTCTTGGTTATGCGTGCGCCTATGTCCTATACCGGCGAGGATACCGTGGAGATCCAGTGTCATGGCGGAAGACTTGTCAGCCAAAAGGTTCTGGCAGAAGTATTTCGTTGTGGGGCCAGGCCCGCTATGCCCGGCGAGTTTACCCGGAGGGCGTACCTTTCTGGAAGGATCTGCTTGGATGAGGCAGAAGCCGTGTACGACGTGATCACCGCAACCTCCGAGGCGGCTCTCAAGCACGCGAACAAGAGGTTGAGAGGGGAGCTTTCGGCCCTTGTGACCTCTTGGGAAGATCGCTTATTGGACGCGTTGGCCACTATCTACGGGTCGTCAGATTTTCCTGAAGACGTTCTTGACGATACTGCAGAAGTCGAGATGCTGCTCGAGACGCTCCATGAGGAGCTTCTGGAGTTCTTGGCCAGGGCTCCGTTAGGTCTGGCTTTGGCCAGTGGCATAGAGGTCTGCCTGGTGGGTAGGCCAAATGTAGGGAAGTCGTCTCTGTTCAACGCTTTCCTCTCGGGAGATCGAGCCATAGTCACCGACGTACCAGGCACCACCCGGGATGTGCTCCGAGAGACGACTGAATGGGCGGGAGTGCCCGTGGTGCTTCTTGACACGGCAGGGTTGCGGGAAACCACTGAGGTAGTTGAGGCTATCGGCGTCGCAAGAGCGGAGTCAGCCGCAGTGTCGTCAGAAGTCATTCTCTACGTAGTAGACGATACGCAGGGACTTTCGGACGAGGATAGGCTGTGGCTTGCAAAGTGGAGCGACCGGCGCGTTGTGCTGGTGGTAAACAAGATTGATGAGGGGAAGGGACGGGTTTCCGCCGAAACCGCCCGGTCTTTGGCGGGGGATTCATGGGTTCGTGTGTCAAGTCTTACCGGGGAAGGACTTCAGGAACTTAAAGACAAGGTCTTGAAGTGGTTCCCATCGCGAGAGGCCTCAGAAGCGGTGATTCCGGGATCCGCAAGGCAGGTGGAATGCATCCGCAGGGCAGCCACTTGCCTGGAGACAGCCCTCCGGGAGTTGGCTATCGGATGGCCTCAGGACGTGGTGGCTCCGTCTCTCGAAGAAGCGGCAAGATCTCTGGCAGAGCTCACTGGAACGGATGCGGTCGAGGTGACTCTGGACCGAGTCTTTGAGAAGTTCTGCGTGGGCAAGTAGGGAGTGTCAATTCTTGCGACACGGTTGGTTCGATGTGGTGGTAGTAGGAAGCGGACATGCGGCGGTTGAAGCTAGTCTGGCCGCAAGTCGTCTCGGTTTGTCGGTAGCGATCATCACTCTGAACTCCAAGAACGTAGCGGGAATGCCGTGTAACCCTTCTATAGGGGGGCCTGGCAAGGCTCAGATGGTGTCGGAAATCGACGCCCTCGGAGGAGAGATGGCCCTGGCTTGCGATGAAGCCACTTTGTCTCTGAGAGTACTCAACCAGTCAAAGGGTCCTGCCGTTCGATCTCTTAGGGCTCAAGTTGACAAGAACGTATACAGACAGCACATGCAAAGGGTTCTTGCCCTGGCTGGTGTAGAGATTCTTCAGGGCAACGTTGAGGAAGTGATCCTGGATGAAAATGGCCGCGCAGGCGGGGTGCGCCTGACAGGAGGACATGCGATCCCAGCGCGAGCAGTCATCCTCTGCACCGGAGTATATCTTGAGAGCCGCATCATTATTGGAGAAGAGATCCGGGAATCGGGGCCGTTGGGCGAGCCCTCCGCTCGGGGATTATCGGCCTGCTTGAGGGGTCTTGGCCTTAAGCTGGGACGGTTCAAGACAGGGACTTCCCCCAGACTCAAGAAGGCCAGCATAAAGTGGGACCGGCTGAAAGCCGAAAAGGGTACTGACCAACCGCTTGCGTTCTCGTTCATGTCAGAGCCGCGTATTTGGGAGCAAGATGTCTGCTATTCCACGTACACAAACCAGGAGACTCACCGCATCATCAGGCATAATATCTGGCGTGCTCCCCTTTTCGACGGCACTATCCAAGGGACGGGCCCCAGGTACTGCCCGTCCATAGAAGACAAGGTCATGAGATTCCCCAAGCGCCAGCGGCATCAAGTCTATCTGGAGATGGAGTGCAACGAGGATGACGAGGTATATCTTCTGGGGCTATCCACGAGTCTGCCCGTTGAAGTGCAGTACATGGTGGTTCGAAGTCTATCGGGCATGGAAGAGGCGGAGATCACCCGCCCAGGATACGCCATTGAGTACGATTACCTGACGCCTTCAGAGTTGAGACCGACCTTGGAGACCAAAGCCATCCCTGGTCTTTTCACCGCTGGGCAGATTAACGGAACTTCTGGATACGAAGAAGCCGCCGCTCAAGGGCTTATGGCTGGGATCAATGCTGTAGGATACCTTACTGGCAGTGATCAGATAGTCTTAGGTAGGGACGAGGCCTACATTGGGGTGATGATTGACGACATAGTCAACACCCGTATCGAGGAGCCTTACAGGATACTAACATCCAGGGCAGAGTACAGGCTGCTGTTGCGCCAATCCAACGCCGACTCCAGACTGACTCCTCTTGGGAGACGCATCGGACTGGTATCCGACGAACGATGGTCTCGTTTTCAGTCAAAGAGGGCTTACCTCAGGCAGGGGAGGGCGCTTCTGGAGGAGAAAGTCTCAGGGCAGCCCATCAGTGATCTATTGAGGAATCCCGAGAACAATCTGGCGGATTTTGCCCAAAGGATACCCGAAATCTTGACGTTCCCCCCGGCGGTTTTTGCCGAGATCGAGATAGAAGCCAAATACGCAGGATTCATCCGGCGGCAGGAGAGAGAAGCAGCAAGATTGAAGCGATACCTGGGCAAAAAGATTCCTTCGGGTTTGGATCTGAACGACATTCCAAGCCTTTCTCGAGAAGGGCGAGACAAGATAGCCAACCACAGGCCATCGACGTTGGGCAGGGCCTTGGAGATAGGGGTCTCGCCCACAGACGTACTTGTCATACTGGCGCACCTTGAGCACGGCCGAGGGAGGCGGGGCGGTGAGACGCTCTGAGTTAGAGCAAGAAGTCCTTGTATCCCGGGGAATGCTGGCCTTTGTGGGTTCCGTCAATGCCATGAGACTGACTGTCAGCAAGGCAGCCCTAGAGGGTGTCAAAGATTGGCTTGAGTTCTACTATAGTTGGACTGGCCGTCGCGTAGTGGGTTTTGTAGAGCCCGAACTAATAGCGGCCAAGCTTCTTGCGGACTCTTTTTCCTATGAGAAGGTAGATGGGATCTTGCAGTGTAAAATGGCTCTCGATCTCGGGAGTGGTAATGGTTGGCCGGGGCTTGCCTTGCGGTTCGGTGTTCCTGATTGTGAGGTGGCGCTTCTAGACTCCAGGGAAGGCTCCTGTGACTTCATGCGGGGATTTGTCTCTCAACAGGCTCTGTCTGGGGTTCGTGTAATTCAGGCGAGAGCGGAAGACGTCGGGAATGAGCCAGAGTTCTCGGAGATTTCCGATGTTCTGGTTTCTCGCGCCATGGCAAAGCCTTCTGTGGCCCTCGAATTGGCATCTCCTTTTGTTAAGATAGGTGGCGCTGTGGTTTTGTGGTTGGGGCCAGAGCAGGAGGATCTGGTACTCAAGGCGCCTTCTGTGAAAGAGCTGGGTATTTCATTGTGTGACATACAGAGGTATTGGCTTCCGTCTGGTTTGGGCAGGCGGATGCTTGTGGTATATCGAAAGGTAAAGAGAGCGGAGGCAGGGTTTCCCAGGCGGATCTCGAGCATCCGCAAGAAGCCTCTGTTCTGACAGGGAAATTCCTCGGACAAGAGGAATATTCTTCCTGAAACGAGAAGGTCTTGGCGGGGGGTGAGAGAGTGTCCACAGGCGTATTGTTGGACAAGTTCACCACATGCGTTATACCCGTCGAGCTGATCGGCATGAGACCGGGAGCCTGTGTTCCGGGCGGAACCGCCTACATCGGTAGAAAGCTTCTTAAAGACCTGGCTAGAGGCACGCGGGCGCCCATTATTGTCAGGCCCCTGAGTGGCACTTACGAGCTTATAGCGGGGGACGCGGAGTTTATGGCCGCTAAGAAACAGGGACAAGCCACCATCACTGTTTCCGTGGCCGAGCTTGACGATGTGTACGCACTCCTTCTGCGACTTCATGAAGCGGGCAACAGGCGGGACCTAAATGCCGTTGAAGAAGCGGAGATTATTCGTGAACTGAGCCGGGAGCACGGTTTGACGCAACAAGAGATCGCCGTAAGGTGTGGTAAAGTGCAGTCCACTATAGCAAACAAATTGCGGTTGTTGAACCTTCCGGATGAAGTATTGGAAGGCCTCAGACGGGGAGATATAGGTGAGCGGCACGCCAGGGCACTTCTCAAGGTAGCGGATAAAGAGAAGCAGATGAGCGTATTCAAGAGGTGCCTTAAGTCGAGATTGTCGGCCAATGAGGTCGAGTCAATGTGCAGTGTCTTATCAGGGGGAGGCCGGCCGGTGGGGAAGAGGTCCAAACTGGGCGTTGTCAAAGACCCGCGCATCTATCAAAATGCTTTGCGCAGTGTGGTTAGGGATATGCAGAAAGCAGGACTGAAGGCCTCGTGCGAAGAAGACAACAGCCAGAATACCTGGGAATTTCGGGTTAAAGTGATCATCTCCGATATCTAGACCGGCTGTGAGGACATGTCAAAGGTTATCGCTGTTGCAAACCAAAAAGGCGGCGTTGGCAAGACCACCACTGCGATCAACTTGGCTGCGTGCTTGGGTGACCTGGGACGTTCTGTGTTGCTTGTAGACCTGGATCCCCAGGGCAATGCCACAAGTGGGGTGGGCATCGATAGGCGTGGTCACGGACCGTATCTCTACGATTGTCTGATTAGGGCTGTTGACCCGATTAAGGCCCTGAGAGCGACACCGTTCAGGGGGCTTTGGGTACTGCCCTCTTCTTTGGATCTGGCCGGGGCAGACATTGAACTAGTGAGCATGCCTGAGCGTGAATCGCGCCTCAAGAAGATCGTGGCCAGGCTCCGAGACAACTACGATTACACCTTCATCGACTGTCCTCCGTCTTTGGGCCTTCTCACGGTCAACGCTCTTACCGCAGCCGACTCCGTTCTCATCCCAATACAGTGTGAGTACTACGCGTTGGAAGGGCTCAGTCAGCTACTCAACGTTATCAAGTTGGTTAGGGGCAGATTGAATTCAACCTTGGAGCTTGAAGGAGTGCTCTTGACCATGTTCGACGGTAGGACAAACCTTTCCATGCAGGTCGCGGACGATGTTAAGAGGTATTTCCGAGACAAGGTGTATAAGAGCGTCGTCCCGCGAAACGTGAGGTTGTCTGAAGCGCCATCTCACGGAAAGCCGATTACAGTGTACGATCCGAGGTCTAGAGGCGCTGAGGTGTATCAGGATTTGGCTGAGGAGGTCCTGCAGCGTGACGAGGAAAAGTCTAGGTAGAGGAATAGATGCGCTGATACCGAGCATGAACGAACCGCCCGGAGACGATGTGATTCGGGTGAACCCCAACGCCATCACGGCCGATCCTAACCAGCCCAGGCAGACTTTTGACGAGGTCAAGATCGACGAGCTTGCCGCTTCCCTTAAAGAGCATGGTGTCATCCAACCGCTCATCGTTAGGCGAGTAGGCAGTGGTTATCAATTGGTGGCCGGGGAACGGCGTTTGCGTGCCGCTATTCGAGCGGGACTCAGAGAAGTGCCTGTGGTTGTCAGGGAAATGGACGATAGAGAGGCCATGGAAGTGTCCTTAGTAGAGAACCTGCAGCGCGAGGATCTGGGGCCCATAGAACAGGCTGGCGCCTTTCAACGTCTTGTGGAGGAGTTCGGCTTGACTCAGGAACAAGTGGCAAAGCGGGTTGGCAAGAGCCGTTCGGACGTGGCCAACACCCTGCGCCTCTTGAACCTTGAGCCAGAAGTGAAAGCTCTAGTGTCTGAAGGCAAGATCTCTGGAGGCCACGGGCGTGCCTTGTTGGGGCTTGAGCGAGAGGCTCAGATCAAGATGGCAAGGACGATTGTAAGTCGCGGCCTTTCGGTGAGAAGGACTGAGGAGGCTGTCGCCAATGAAGGCAGGCGTGCAACCCCGCGCAGGCAGCGCCCCGTTGGGGCCCGACGAAAAGATGCGGAAGAGATACTTACGGCGGCATTGGGCAGCCCCGTTATCGTTAGATCGCAAGGCTCAAAGGGCACGATAGAGATCTCTTTCTATGGCGAGGAAGATCTTGAGCGCCTTGTTGAGATTATCCAGAGAGGACCACAGTCCGAAACCTTCTGATCTACAGCATTGTTTCACGTGAAACAATGCTGTTGTGAAGACAAGGCGGGGGGCATCCATGGGGCACGTACTAAGGCAGACATGGGCAGAAGTTGATCTGGGCGCGCTCAAGGACAACTTGGAGACTGCCGCCAACCTGGTTCCTCCTCCCACAGGCATATTGGCAGTGGTCAAGGCCAATGCCTACGGTATTGGGGCGATTGAGGCGGCAAAGGCCGCGCTCTCAAATCCCAGAGTGGTGGGTCTTGCCGTGGCGACTCCCCTAGAAGCCCTTGAGCTGAGGGAAGCTGGGATTACAACCCCAATCCTCCTACTTGGCCCCTCCACCTTGGAAGCTGCTCTAGAACTCGGCGCTCGGGGAGTAACGCTCACAGTGGCCAGCCCAGAAGATATCCGAGTAGTCCAGGCGGCCGCCGCTAGATTGAGAACCAGGGTTGTTGTTCATCTGAAGATTGACACTGGCATGGGGAGGATAGGGCTTAACCCTGACAATTCTCTGAATCAAGCCTTAAGGCTCTTGAGAGACCTTGGAGATGTATTTGTAGAAGGCGTGTTTACCCATCTTTCATCCGCTGATACAGACCGCCGTTCCACAACGCTTCAGATTGAAAGATTCACCAGAGTCAAGGCCACGATAGAGTCTTCTGGTATCCGACCGCGGTACTATCATGCGGCCAACTCCGCCGCTACATACTTGTTTCCTCAGTCCCACATGGATTTGGTGAGACCGGGAATCATGCTTTATGGGTCTTACCCGGCTAAAGGTCTTGAGTCGACGGGTACTCTTCGACCGGTGCTATCCCTGTATTCAAGAGTATCCCATGTTAAGAGAGTCGGGGCAGGCACACCGATAGGATATAATCAGACTTACGCTCCCAAGACCGAAACCACTATTGCCACGCTGCCCATAGGCTACGCAGATGGGTATCCAAGGCTGTTGTCCAACTGCGGATCGGCTCTGATCAGGGGACAGAGGTTTCCCATAGCGGGGCGAGTGTGCATGGACCAGGTCATGCTCGATGTGGGAGATTTGCCGGTGGAGCAAGGGGAGTTGGTCACTCTCATAGGTACGGATGGCCACGAGACCATTACCGCAGACGAGATTGCAGAAAAGAGTCTGACCATTCCACATGAGGTGCTTACAGGCATTTCCCCTAGAGTCCCTAGAATATACCGATAATTTCTCCGGCCTTGAAGGGTTCCGGCTCTGCGTAAGAGAAGATATGTAGGACAAGTTTTGACATTTTGTTAGGTTTTCGCACTTGGCGGTGTTTCAATGGACAATTCTCTGCCTAAAAAGCGGTCTAAATATCTCTCGAAGATTCCAGGGTTTCGTCCTCTGGAACGGTCCTATACGTTGTTTTGGGTTCCTTCTCATGGTCAAAGTCGGTCCCTGAGATTCAGCCATCTCGTCGTCAGGACCATAGCATCCTTATCTGTCTTAGCATTTATCGCTCTGGGCTTTTTCTTGTGGTCATACAACATTGACAGACAGGAATTGGCCGAACTGCGATACATGCGAGATGTGGCAGAAGCACAGAGGCAAGAGATACTAGCGCTCCAAGAAGAATGCGAAGTCCTCTCGGCACGCCTGAGGGAGGCAGAAGTGACCGAAAGTCAGATAAGAGACATGCTGACCGAGGAGGGCCTGATTCCTCAAACCTACGCACCAGATGCGGGCGTTGCCTCCGCCACAGACAGAAGTAGGGTCACACTACTCTCACGGGATGGCGATAGACACGGAAGATTGTCTGCGGCCAGAGATCTGGGAAGCGCTCTCGAAACAGTGGCCGATATCACTCAAAACCTGGACAAACGATTGGATTTGGTAGATGCAGGCGTTTCAGATCTATTGGAAAAGGCTTCTCGGTTAGTGGCTATTTCCAGGGCTAGGCCCAATAGATGGCCCACTTCCGGGATTATCACTTCAGATTTCGGTTCGCGCCGACACCCGATCACAGGTGGTAGTGATACCCACGAAGGGGTGGACATAGCCGCCTCCTATGGCCAGGGGATAGTCGCCCCTGCAGATGGAGTCGTCACCTTTAGCGGCTACAAATCCGGGTATGGCTACTGCATAATCATCAATCACAGTTTCGGCTTCGAGACTCTTTACGCCCACTGTTCTCGCCTTAGTGTGAGCAGCGGGCAGGAGGTCCAACGAGGTCAACGCATTGCTGATGTTGGACAGTCAGGTACGGCAACGGGCCCCCATCTCCACTACGAAGTCCACGTCGAAGGCCAAAAAGTCGACCCACGCGATTTTCTACCCTAGTATAGGGGGGCGTTCTATGTTCTCAAGATCTCACGCGGGGCAGAAGGGAGGCCCATTTGAGAGTCTTGTTGGAAAAGGCATGACCATCACCGGTTCTGTCAAGTCCAAGGGGAGCCTGCGTATAGAGGGGATCGTCGAAGGGGACATCCAGTGCCAAGGAGATGTGGCGATAGGCGATGGGGCTACGGTTAACGCCGACGTACAGGCTCACGATGTGACTATTTCAGGGAGCGTAAAAGGGAATATCCAGTGTTCCGGCAGACTCGAGCTCTTGCCATCGGCACGGGTTTGTGGGGATGTATCTTCCATTATGCTCGTGGTGGCCGAAGGGGCGTTCTTTCACGGAAATACTAAGGTCGCCCAAGTCGAGAAGCGAGGTTTGCCCTCGAGAATGGCCAACATCGAGAACCCATCTGAGTAGCGAATCATCCACCGCATGGTTGTGCATATTTTGTACCAGGGGTTTTCATCTTGCGCCATCCAACCATTGCCGTGGGATCGTATGATGCGTCTCTCCAAGTTGCCTTAGCCATACTCAATTGTGCCGCAGAGCGAGGCAATAGTGCTCCTTTGACTGTTGTCTGTGTGGGCACAGATCGATCTACAGGCGACTCCCTTGGCCCTCTCACAGGGACTCTGCTTCTAAACGCGAGATTTCCCGGGCGCTTGCTGGGCACTTTGGATTCTCCCGTCCACGCAGAGAACCTTCGTTCGCTGCACTCGGACACGTCAGTTCCCGGCACCATAACCGTTGCAGTGGACGCTTGTCTAGGCACTGACCGCGAGGTCGGGACTATCATTGTAAGACAAGGGGCCTTGAGGCCAGGGCTTGGAGTTCGCAAAAAACTTCCTCCGGTGGGCGATCTCCACATTGCAGGTGTCGTGAACATAGGCGGATTCATGGAGTACACAGTCCTCCAGAACACCAGGTTGAGTCTAGTTTTGAAGATGGCCCAGGCCATTGCCGGCGGCATCCTCAAGGCTGACACGTTGCTTCGCAGGATATCGCACCGAAAGAACGGGGCGCGTTCAGATGACGCTACTCTCTCGGTCCTAGAGACCGCCTCACTTCGTTCACTACTTCTTCCGGAGTACGCCCCACCGCGTTGATGATGGGTGTATCCCCTACCAAAGACATATCTGGGAGACTCGTACCTGCTCCAGATACAACAACTGCGTGAGGGTTAACACTCGGCAACTCCTCGGCATCTCGCAGTTCAACGACTATGAACCCGGCATTTCTGAGGGCACTTTGGAAGGGCCGAAGCCCTTGCTCTACTGCCACTTTGGTCAAGAAACTACCTCCTCCGGGAGTAATGTCTCTCGACCGAAATGCGGGTATGCACAGGGAGGACATAACGAAGGCATGCTAGAAATATCCAGGGCGCATTGGGCGGAGGTGCGATCGGGCATGTGGGGATTGACGCGCAAGGTGAGGGCCCTGGCGAAGCAAGGGAGCGCAGATGAAGCCCTGCGTCTGGTCCGATCGACGACAAACTGGGGCCTTCGGCAAGAGCCTCATCACCTGAACCTAGTAGGGGTGTGTCTGGCAAAAGCAGGTCTCTTGGATGAGGCCCGAAAGACGTTCCAACGCATATTGTCCTCTAACCGGAGGAGTCCTGAGGTCTTGAATAATCAGGGAAATCTCATGCTTCTGAAAGAGTGTCCGGGCGATGCCCGAGACTACTACTTGGAAGCTATCAACTTAAGTCCGTGGAGGGTAGAACCTCGCTTTAATCTGGTCCTGGCATATCTGGATATGGGTCATTTCGAGAAAGCCTTGGGCGCGTACGAAGACTATGTCGCTCTTTGTAAAGTGCACAGGTCCCTCAAAGCCTTTTGCTTAGGTTTGTTGGGTTTGACAATCCTAATGGTTCTATTTCTCCTTCATGGGCGGGGCCCGGCATGAGCGTGATGGTTCCTTGGCGCCGAAAAGGAGAGCTTCCCGAAAAAGGCAAGGTTCGTAGTCGGGATGTCCTTGGCGATCAGCAACGTCGGAGAAAGCTAAGAGTTTTGGTGGGGGTCCTCTTAGTTACAACCTTGCTGTGCACTGGTGTGGCTATCGCCTTAATCATGCAAGATGGGTGCACGAAGAATGACGTTCTTTGGTCCCAATCGGGAGCAAGTTTGATTTGGGCGGCGGGAGGCGAGTACCTGTTACAGGTCGGCGCAAATATGGAGGTTTGGGGGTTCCAAGGCCGCAAGTACGTCCTGGAAAGTGAGGCTCAACAGGCAGTTTTGACATCGCATGGTGTCATTGTGTCGGACGGCTTCCACGTAGTATTGGAGACGCCGTCCGGAAGAGAGCAACTCCTATCGATCGCTCAGGGCGGGTTCTTGGTGGCTAAGGCTTTCGATGACTGCATATATGTAGCGAATCCAACAGGCGGCGGCCTGTACGGTGAGCCGTGGCATGTAGTGGCGGCGACAATTTCCGGTGAGACTGAATGGCAAGTTACCGTGCCCGCAGTTCCCGTGACCGTAGAGCAATTGGGCACTCGCGCATTGATAGCTGCCACCGATGTGGCAACCGGTGGAGAGGCTTGTCTTTACTGCATAGATACAGAATCGGGCAGGAGGCTGTGGTCCGAGAACCTGGGGTTGGGCATGTGGCGGGGACTGGTTCTGAACGGGGAAACCGTGATATCGGTGCTAGATAATCGCGTAAAGGGGCTTTCTTCTTCAGACGGCAAGGCACTGTGGACTCTTGAGCCACCTGGCCCAATCGTCTCGGCTGCAAACGTTGGAGGCTCTGTGGTTCTAGCATGGGATTCTCCCTGGAAACCCCCGGTCGATCGTTTGGTCTCTTCGGGAGTGATGCTTCTGGCCGACGATGGCATAGTGCGTTGGCGAAAAGGTGTTGCCGGAAGACATCTTAGGGTATTGCCTAGGGACAAGTTGCCCTGGGAGGAGAGTAGTGGACGTGGAGTAGCTGTCCTATGGGAGAACAACGTGATGTGCTATCGGGCAGAAGACGGGCAAGAAGTGCTGAAAGCCAGAACTCAAGGGCTACCCTTAGACTTTGATGGGTCCAGTACCGTCCTGATTAAAGAAGGCAACGATCTCAGGCTGGTGAGCGTGCATGAGAGGTAATTAACAAGAGCGCCCATGGAGGGAATGAGTCCGGTGAGGCGAGAATGGCTTGGCAGGGAGGCTAGGCGCATACTGAAACTCTTGGTATGCGCCTTCATAGCACAAAAACTACTGATGAGGGCCCCGGCACACATCCTCTTTCCCTCGATTTTTGTGATAGTGTACTTGTTGGATAACGTTCACCGGTTTCTGTGGTCTAACAAAGAGAGACCGATTTTCCTGGAGGAAGTCGCTGTGGGCATCCTTGTTTACGCGGTCCTGGGGCTGGTTGCTTGGTGGATGGATCATCAGATGGCTGTGTATACCCAAAGACATGCGGGCCCGGTGATTCCTGGAGTCTTGGTCGCAATCCTGGACAAAGCGTGGCCGTCTCCCAGGCCATTGGGAAGAAGGAGGTAGAGCAAAGTGAACTACATAGACATAGTCCTGCTCATCCTGCTTGGTTTGGCGTTTCTCAGAGGCTTTGCTGCGGGTGTGTGGAAGTCCATCATGAATTTGCTCACGACAGCAGCAGCGTTCTTGCTCGCCTTCCTGTTAGCAGGGCCAACAGTGAGATGGCTTGATGCCAGGTTCGGGACGCTCACTTCAGTATCAAACTGGACCCGCAATGTGTTTCCGTCGTTGCCAGGAATATCGGAGCCATACGCTCCGGCCACTTTTGAGCGGGTATTTGAGGGCTTGGGGGAGTCGGGCTGGGCAGGGACTTTCAGAAAGTTCTTGCAGGGCGACTTGTCAGGTGCTGCATCCCTTGCGGGACCAGATCCCACTTGGGGAGACGTTCTTGCTTTCGGTATCTCACACCTATTTCTTTCAGGAATCGCATTCTTGATCCTGTTGGCGTTGTTCTCGTCTTTAGGAACGCTTCTGGTTAAGACCTTGGGCTTTGCGCTTCCTGCCTCCTTAGGCGCTAGACTCCTGGGAGGAATAATCCAGGTGGGTTTGTCCTCGATCTGGTTATCGATACTGGCAGGTACGTTATACCCGGCCTTCACCGGAGGATTCCTGAAGGGGGCCTCCGAAGCCGCGTCCAACTCCTGGGTACTGGCACTTCTCTTGGGGATTTACCGGTCTATCTGGCCTTTGATCGTAGCCAAGATACAATCATAGGCATCACCGAGAAAAGAGGTTTGGGGATTTGCTGTTGGATCCGCCGCTCAAGCACGGCGACGTCGTACAGACCAAGAAGAAGCATGCCTGCGGCTCGGACATCTGGGATGTGCTTCACGCAGGGGCCGATGTTCGCCTGAAGTGCAGAGGCTGTGGCAGGGTGGTGCTTCTCGATAGGGTGCGTTTTAACTCTCGTCTGAAGAAGCGCGTGAGTGTTGCTGACGTCATGGAAATTTAAGGCAGTCGTATTGAGATCTCCGACCGCACAGTCTATAATGAAGCCTAGCGCCGGTTGAGCTAAGGGGTTTTGCCCCTGCACTCCCGCCCCGAGAAAAGCGGGGCCACAAGTCCAAGGGAGGAGGATTAAGTTATGCGTTTACGTTCATACGAATTGTTGTTCATCACAAGACCTGATTACGACGACGAAAAAGTAGCCTCGGTGATCTCCAGGTACCAGGACCTCATCACCAACGCCAACGGCACAATACAATCCGCAGAGAAGTGGGGAAAGCGACGCCTGGCTTACGAGATCAATGATCTCCGCGAAGGGGTCTACATCCTGATCAACTTCCAGGCAGGAAGCAAAGTTGCGTCCGAATTGGACCGCCTGATGAAGATTGACCAAGACGTAGTTAGGCACATGATTTCCCGGATCGAACACCCAGAGCGCAGGGTGCCCCAGAAAGCGGCGCAGAAGGCAAAGCCAGAAGAAATCCGAGTCGAACCGGACGAAACGGCGCCGCCTGTCAAGGTTGTGAGAGAAGCCACTTCAGAGAGTGGCGCATCCGAACCTGAAGTGAGGGAAGAACAGGGCGCGCAATAGGCATTTTTGGAGGGAAAAGCTTGCTCAACCGGGTTATTCTCATAGGCAGACTGACAAAGCAGCCCGAACTCCGCGTTACTCCAAACGGCGTACCAGTTGCTACTTTCGGGCTAGCGGTGGACAGAAGGGCGAACCAGGCCGGTCAAAGGGAGGCCGACTTCTTTGACATCGTGTTGTTCGGAAGGCTTGCGGAAGTCACGGCCAAGTACATGGATAAGGGAAGGCAGGTCGCCATAGAAGGGCGTCTGCAGACGCGCGTGTATGAGACCAAAGATGGTCAAAGGCGAAAGGTGTGGGAAGTCGTCGGCGACAACATTCAGTTCCTTGGCTCTAGGCAGATCCCAAGGGGCAATGACGTGCTCGAAGATGACATTCCTCCCGAGCCTGAAGACCCAAGTTCCGGAGTTGAATTCACAGAGTAGTGAGTAGTCTTCAGTAGAGTAAGGAGGTCTTCTGTTGAGACGTGAAGGAGGCCGAAAGGCAAAAAAAAGGGTATGTGCTTTCTGCGTGGATGGCATACGAGATGTCGATTACAAGGATGTTCCCCGCCTGCGCCGATATATCACTGAACGAGGCAAAATTCTCCCTCGTAGGATCACCGGCAATTGCGCTAGGCATCAACGTGTTCTGACCACTGCCATTAAGAAAGCCCGTGTAATGGCGCTCATGCCTTACACTATAGAGTAAAAGCAGGTCCACTGACAGAAGTCTGTAACGCGGGGCGCCTTTAGTAAGGTGGCCCCGCTTCGACCACCAAAGACTCCCACAGACCGGGGTTAAAGTGAGGTTTTCCGGGGTTTGAGAGAAAGCAGAGCGCGCCCGCTGGTGGAAAGCGCACTTCTGGCTGCCTTAGGGGCGGTCCTGATCTTGTTTGCCTTCTATGTGCCGCTTCTCGGGATGATCGTGGCGCTAGTGTCCCCGCTTCCAGTAGCTATGGCAGTGCTTCGCCACGGAGGACGTTGGGGGCTGTTGGCGTCCATCGTTTCCACCTTGGCCTTGTTTCCATTCGTGGATTGGATAACCGCATTGGGGCTATGGATCGTCTACGGGTGGGTTGGCTTAGCTTTCGGCATTGCCGTAAGACGACGCTATTCGGCCGGAGTAGTTCTGGTGGTTACCGCTTTTGCACTCCTGCTTGGTACCATTTCCGGGCTAGTGACGTCCTACATAGTGACGGGGCTTACTCCTTCTGATCTGATAGAAGAGATGATCAAGGCTTTTGAGGTTGCCTTGGAGATGAATAGGAAGGTCCTGGGGCCCAATCCTCAGCTGGATCAGTTTGCCGAAGCACTGACCCAAAAGGATGTGCTGATGAAGCTCCTCCCTGCGTCCTTGGTGCTGGCTAGCCTGATGCTGGCGTATGTAAATATAGAAGTTTTCCGCCGTGTGATGCCCCGGTTCGGCTTCGAACTGGAGGCCCTTCCTCCGTTTTCTAGGTGGCTTTTCCCGGAAATAGTGGCATGGATAGGACTCATCAGCTATCTTGGGTCTCCCTATCTCAAAAACGCTGCGGCAAGGGTGGCTGTGGAAAACATATTCTCCGTTGCATCCATCTTAGGTATCGTTGAAGCCATGTCAGCCTTTACCTTTTATCTCATACGAGCCAACTTGCCCAGAGTCATGGTAGGTTTCGCCTTGTTCTTCAGTGTGAGCGTCGTATTTACCTCTCCGGGCATATCTTTGTTGGGCGCCTTTTTTGGTATGATAGATATGCTTTTCGACTTCCGGCATATAAGGAGCGGCCTCTTGTCCTAGATTTAGGTCTTGGCGAGGCTGCGAGAACCGATGGGAGGGGGATGCCCTGATGGAGGTTGTCCTTACGAAAGATGTAGCCGGTCTTGGCAAAAAAGGTGATCTGGTATCCGTGAAGGACGGGTATGGAAGGAACTATTTGCTTCCAAAGGGTTTGGCTATCTCCGCAACCAAAGGGGCCCTCAAACAATACGAAACGCTGCAAGCGGCCCAGAAAGACAAGGATCAACGGATTCTGATGGAAGCTAGGCAGAACGCGGCAAAGATTGACGGCAGTGTCTTGGTGTTTGTGAGAAAGGCGGGACAAGGTCGGATCTTTGGATCAATAACGCCTCAGGATATTGCGGCCAAGATCCTGTCGTCGTACAAAGTCAAAGTAGACAAACGAAAAGTCTTGATTTCAGAAAACTTGAAGGATATTGGAAGGCACCAGGTGACTATCGTCATGCATCCTGAGGTGCGGGCTCAGATCACCGTGGAGATAAGGCCGGAGGTGGGCACGTAGGGTGGAACGAAAAATCCCGTACCCTTCAGTCATCGAAACTGAGGAAATGTATAGGCGGCAAGTAGGCGCCCTGTTTGGGTTTCTCGCGTCCATATACGGAGCAGAGAAACTGGTTCTAAAGGCAGGAAGATTAGGCGCACTGGCCGGTATGAAGTCTCAAGACCTATTGCAGCAAATAATAGCACTTCAGAAAGTAGTGTACGAAGATCCCACCATTGGGTCTTCGCCAAACATGGAAGACATTCCGGGGATCCTGGAAGGATGCCAGGATGAGATCGCAAACCGTCTTGCCCGCCAGTCTATAGAGCAGGAAATCGAGGAACGAGTGTCCAGACGGATGCAGGAGAAACACGAGGAATACATCCAGGACATAAAGCGTGAGATCCTTTCTGACGATACTGGACCCGAAAACGATACTACCCGGAAGAAACTCAAAGACCTGGTCAAGTTAGAGCGGCGGCAGCTGTCCCGCTCGGCTCTGAGTTTCCTTCGCCCAAGGAGCATCAAAGACATCGTGGGTCAGGATCGCGCCATCCAGGCCCTTCTCTCCAAGATTGCCAGCCCCTTTCCGCAGCACGTGATCCTTTACGGACCACCTGGAGTCGGAAAAACATCTGCCGCCAGGCTGGTACTGGAGGAAGCCAAGAGATTACCGTTCTCACCGTTTCTGAAGGATGCCCCGTTTGTCGAAACCGACGGGGCCACCCTTAGGTGGGATCCAAGAGAAATCACCAACCCTCTTTTGGGGTCAGTTCACGATCCTATCTACCAGGGAGCAAGGCGGGATCTGGCGGAAGGCGGCATACCCGAGCCAAAGTTGGGTTTGGTCACCATGGCTACCGGTGGAGTGCTGTTTATCGACGAGATCGGCGAGATGGATCCCTTGCTCCAGAATAAACTGCTGAAAGTCCTTGAGGACAAAAGGGTCACCTTCGACTCTTCCTACTATGACCCCACCGATCCTCGAGTACCCGAGTATGTTCGCCGCTTATTCCAAAAGGGTGCTCCGGCTGACATCGTTATGGTGGGTGCTACCACTAGGGACCCGGAGGAAATCAGTCCCGCGCTGCGGTCGCGATGCGCCGAAGTGTTTTTTGACGCTCTGACGCCATTGCACGTTGTGACCATCGTGAAGGCGGCTGCCAGACGACTCAGGGCGAAGATCCCTGTAGAAGCTTGCGAACTCATAGCCGACTACACTATAGAGGGCAGAAAGGCTGTGGGCCTTCTTGCCGATGCTTATGCTATTGCCTTGCACAAGGCGGGAGAATTACCTAGCCGCGGGTTCCTTCCTATTAGTGTAGACGACGTCAGGGACGCCATAGGCACAGGGAGGCTTCTTCCCAGCCTGACGTCGCGAGCCAAAGACTCTTTGGAGGTGGGCAAGGCCTTCGGTCTCGGCGTCGTCAGCTATCTGGGCTCCATATTGGAAATCGAGGCGGTAAGCTTCAAGTCTAGAGAACCGGGAAAAGGTACCATGAGGATGAACGATACAGCCGGTTCTATGGTAAAGGACTCCTTGTTCAACGCGGGAGTGGCTTTGAGAAAAGTGTTCGATATTGACCTGAACTCCCATGACGTACACGTCAACATCGTGGGCGGCGCCAGGGTGGACGGACCCTCCGCAGGCTTGGCTATCACCCTAGCCATCTTTTCGGCAGTCACAGGTTTGCCCCTTCGGCAGGATGTGGCGGTTACAGGAGAAGTCTCCCTTCGAGGACAGGTTAAAGCAATAGGTGGAGTCTATGAGAAGATATACGGCGCCAAACAAGCCGGAATGACGACTATCTTGATTCCCCGAGAAAACGAGAAGGGGCTCAAAGAAGTCCGGGGTATAGACGTGGTCTTCGTTGGCGACTTGAAAGAGGCCCTCGACTGCATTTGCCCAGGGTGGAGGGATGTCGCTCTTGCCCGAATCTCTTGAGCGGATCCCACCTCAGAATATAGAGGCAGAAGAATCTGTACTGGGCTCTATGCTCATTGAGCAGGAAGCCGTCTTGACTGCAATCGAGATCCTGACTCCCGAGGATTTCTACAAGGAGACGCACAGGGTGATCTTTCGGGCCATGATGCAGATGGCTGAGACTGGCGAGGCGGTAGACGTGGTCACCCTAACAGAGCGGCTGCGTTCCACAGGGGAGATTGAGAGAGTGGGCGGAATGGCCGAACTGGCCCGCCTAGCCAACTTCGTACCCACTGCTGCGAACGCAGAGTATTATGCCCGGATAGTGGCAGAAAAAGCCATTATTCGAAGACTTATCGCCGCCGCTACTCAGATTGTCTCGAACGCGTACAAAGGTGCTTACGATGTTGACGAGCTCTTGGACAAGGCCCAGGAGAGTATCTTCGTGGTCTCTAGAAAGAGGTCCTACCGGGGTTACGTGGCCCTCAAAGATGTACTTGTGGAGACCATGGAGAGGATCGAACTCATGGCTTCTCACAGCGGAGAGACGGTGGGACTGCCCAGCGGGCTCCAAGATTTGGACAGGATGACTACCGGCTTCCAAAAGTCAGACCTCATAATCATTGCCGCCAGGCCATCGGTTGGCAAGACATCTTTGGCTTTGAACATCGCTCGCAATGTGGCGCTCAAGAGCGATGTGCCTGTGGCGGTGTTTAGCCTTGAGATGTCCAGGGAGCAGGTGGCACAAAGATTGCTCTGCTCAGAGGCGTACATTGGAAGCCAGAAGCTTCGAAACGGTTATCTGGATGACGACGAATGGCGGCGGCTTTCTGCCGCTTTGGGGACTCTTGGGGAAGCCAAGATCTTCATAGACGACACGCCTTCTATCTCAGTTATGGATCTTCGGACCAAGTGTCGCCGACTCCAGGCCGAACACGGTCTAGGACTTATCATTGTGGACTACCTTCAATTGATGCGGCCCACTCGCAGGCAGGAGAACAGGCAACAAGAGATATCCGAAATCTCTAGGTCTCTGAAGGGTCTTGCCAGGGAGTTGGATGTGCCCGTGATCGCCCTGTCCCAGCTTTCCCGTGCTGTGGAACAAAGACAAAAGCAGATTCCTCAACTATCAGACTTGCGAGAGTCCGGAGCGATAGAGCAGGATTCGGACATCGTAATGTTCTTGTACGCAGACCCCGAGCTAGAGCAGCAGAACGCCATCCAGCTCATCGTGGCAAAACAAAGAAACGGCCCCACAGGCTCTGTGAAGATATTCTTCTCACGCGAGTACTGCAGATTCGACGACCTGGACGTTATCCACCAACCATAGCGAAATACTAGTGCATGGAGGTGCGACAGGTGGTTTGGGATGTGATCATTGTTGGGGCAGGCCCGGCAGGGATCTTCGCGGCCATTGAACTCACGCGGAAGGCGCCGGGTTTGTCCATTCTCATAATCGACAAAGGCCTGGGGTTAGATAAACGGAAATGTCCGAGACCCGGCCTGATTGGCGGATGTCTGGACTGCTCGCCTTGTTCCATAACCTCGGGATGGGGCGGGGCGGGAGCCTTCAGTGACGGTAAGCTTACTCTCACCACAAGATTTGGAGGGTTCTTGGACGAATACCTGTCACAAGAGGAACTGTCAGAGCTCATTAGATACCAAGATGAGATATGGCGGGAATTCGGTGCTACAGACCGTTTGTACGGAACCGATGAAGACACGACCAATTCTCTGGTTACTAGAGCTGCAAGAGTTGGGCTCGATCTGATTCCGGCGCTGATCCGGCACTTAGGCACCGAAAATTGCCCGGAAATACTCAAACGGATGTACTCTTACCTCGTCTCTCGGGTTGAGATCCGCACAAATACAGAAGTAGTTCGATTCTTGACGGAAAATGACAGGATATCGGGTATCGTCCAGAAGGACGGAAAGGTGGAGCGTTCGCGTTACGTTATCGCGACTCCAGGCAGAGAAGGGGCCGCTTGGTTTTCCAACCAGATCCGAGAACTCGGACTCACGGCAGAGAACAACCCGGTTGACATTGGGGTGAGGGTGGAGGTACCCGCAGTACTGACAGACGAGATCACCCAGCAGGTTTGGGAACCCAAGATCCACTACTACTCGAAATCTTTCGATGACCTTGTCAGGACTTTCTGCGTCTGCCCCAGGGGCGAGGTGGTAACCGAGAACTCCTGCGGCGTGGTTACGGTCAACGGGCACTCCAGAAGCGAACCGGTCTCCGAGAATACCAATTTCGCCATCTTGGTGTCAAAGACATTTACGGAGCCTTTTAGAGAGCCCATAGAATACGGCAAGTACGTAGCCAGTTTAGCCAACATGCTTAGTGGCGGAGTCATGGTTCAGAGGCTCGGCGACCTTTGGGAAGGCCGAAGGTCTACCGCCAAGAGGCTTTCCAAAAGCATGGTTCAGCCTACGCTGAAAGCCGCCACTCCAGGAGATCTTACCCTAGTACTGCCTTACCGGCACATAAAGAATATCCTGGAGATGCTTGAGATTCTAGATAGGCTGATCCCGGGGATCTGGTCCAAGCACACTCTGCTGTACGGCGTGGAAGTCAAGTTCTACTCGCTCAGAGTCAAAGTAACCAATGATATGGAAACCGAGATCCCCGGCTTGTTTGCCTGTGGTGACGGAGCGGGGATCACTCGGAGTCTGGCACAGGCGTCTTGTTCCGGCGTGAGGGCGGCCCGCTCCATCCTTTCCAGGCTGGGATCTCACTGTGAACTCTGGTGCAAGGTCCGCCCCAAGGTTCTCACCTACCCACAATCACCCAGGTGCCCACACTTAGCGGCATTATCACCCTTGTAGATGCTTTCCCTCACGGGGCCGACAAGAAGCCGCCCTGTGAGGGAAAGATCGAAAGATCGTTCCCCGACGCCAGAATCTTGACCTATTCTCATGGGCGACACCCAAATTGATCTAGCCCCCTGTCATGTGTTATTATGACTTTCCGAGACTGGAGGGGTGGCAGAGCGGTTGAATGCGACAGTCTTGAAAACTGCTGAGGGTGCAAGCCCTCCGTGGGTTCGAATCCCACCCCCTCCGCCACTTGGAACCCAGTAGGTTACGTGATAAGATACATTGTGTACGGGCAATCGCTTCAGGTGCGGAGAGGTCGCCTAGCCGGCCGAGGGCGACGGTTTGCTAAACCGTTAAGGGGGAGACCCCTTCGAGGGTTCGAATCCCTCCCTCTCCGCCATATCATTGACAACGGCATATCGTCATATAGGTGTGCGCCTGTGGCTCAATTGGATAGAGCGACAGACTACGGATCTGTAGGTTGTGGGTTCGAGTCCCGCCGGGCGCACCAATCACGCAAAGCGTTTCAATGCGCCCGTAGCTCAGGTGGATAGAGCGGGGGATTCCTAATCCCCGTCTGCCGGAGGTTCGAGTCCTCCCGGGCGCACCAACTATTATTGAGGAAGGGGCATGCCAAGAATAAGCGATCACCATTTCGGTATGGGGTTAGCCCTTCAAGAGGCAAGACAGGCATACCAACTGGGAGAAGTGCCTGTCGGGGCTGTGATCTTGAAGGACGGAGTCCTTATAGGGAGAGGACATAACCTCAAGGAGACATTGCAGGATCCTACTGCCCATGCCGAGATTATTGCGCTTCGTAGGGCTGCCCAGCACGAGGGCTCTTGGCGCATATTGGGGGCGACCATGTATGTTACTCTTGAGCCTTGCCCCATGTGCGCAGGTGCCTTGGTAATGGCCCGAATTCCGAACTTAGTGGTAGGGACCAGGGACCCCAGGACAGGCGCTTCAGGTTCTCTCATGGACATCACAGGAGACGAGAGACTCAATCACAGGGTTAACGTGACCTTTGGCGTCAGAGAAGCCGAGTGCGCTTCGTTGTTGGAGAAGTTCTTTCGAGAACTCAGGGGAAGATGCTAGCTTCCCGGAGGGGTGTCGGAGCGGTTGAACGAGCTCGCCTCGAAAGCGAGTAGGCGTTGACGCGCCTCGTGGGTTCGAATCCCACCCCCTCCGCCATTGAGCTTCTTTCTAGCACGCGGAGGGATGTCCGAGCGGCTGAAGGAGCACGCCTGGAGAGCGTGTAGACGGGTAACCGTCTCGTGGGTTCAAATCCCACTCCCTCCGCCATCTTGGCAAAGATTTGGTCTGTGAAAAGTTTGGCCGTGCTAAACGGGGAGGTAGCGGTGCCCTGTAACCCGCAATCCGCTATAGCGGGGTTGATGCCTTTCATGCGGCCGTCCATTTTTGGGGCCGGCCGGTACGGGCGGCGGTGAAGGTTGGGTCCTGCGCAATGGGAACTTGTGAACCCCGTCAGGTCCGGGAGGAAGCAGCGGTAAGCAAATCTTCTCATGTGCCGCAGGGGTTCCTGACTGGAGCAGGCCATACCGGTATCGCCTGGGGATGGCGGTCAAGGAAGGGTGCACGGCCAAGTGTTTTCCTCGTATACTCGCCGGTAAAGAGCCTCTAGGAGGTAAGCCAGTTGTCTTATGTGGCTTTGTACCGTGTGTGGCGTCCCGCCAAGTGGGAAGACGTTGTCAACCAGAAAGCGGTTATTCGCATTCTCAAGAATGCTCTCGTCGAAGGTAGGGTCTCCCACGCATATCTATTCTCGGGTCCTCGCGGTACAGGCAAGACCACTGTAGCCCGTCTTCTGGCAAAGTCTTTGAACTGCGAGTCGCCCGTTGGCCCAGAACCATGTAACGTTTGCCGTTGGTGTCAAGCTACCGCTAGCGGCGCTTCTGTAGACATAGTCGAAATTGACGCCGCTTCCAACCGCGGAATAGACGAAATGCGGAGCCTTCGGGAAAGTGTCAGGTACCTTCCGGTCATGGGCAAGTTCAAGGTTTACATAATCGACGAAGCCCATATGTTGACCCAGGAGGCCTTCAATGCTCTTCTTAAGACCTTGGAGGAGCCGCCTGAGCACGTCATATTCATCCTGGCTACGACAGCCCCTCACAAGATTCCGGTTACTATCACTTCCAGGTGCCAGAGAATGGACTTTCATCGCCTTTCTTTGTCCGATATCGAGGGGCAACTGGAGAAGATCCTTGCCAAGACAGAGAACTCTCGTGGACAGGGTTCAAAGAACGCTTTGAAGATAATCGCCAGGGCCGCTCAAGGGTCGATGCGCGACGCCCTATCCATCTTGGACCTCTGCCTGACTTACGGAGAGGGTTCGCTTGCCGAGGATGATGTCCGGGAAATACTCGGGGAGACATCTTCAGAAGCCATGAACCGTTTGTTCAGGGCGTTTTCTCAAGGTGACCTCAAGACTATCTTGGATGTTACCAGGGAGATGGCGGATAGAGGCAAGGACATGGGAGAGCTGGCGGGAGACATAGGTGCCTACGCGCGAGATCTCCTGCTTCTAAAACCTGGAGGCAAAACCCCGGATTTGGGAAGACCCGACGACGAAGTCGGCGCGATGCGCGTTCTATCTCGGTCCCTCTCTAACCCGACTCTAATCTCGATTCTTGACGCCACGACCCGGGCATCGAGCCTCATGAGGAACAGCGACGATCCTAGGCTTCTTCTAGAGGTATCGCTTCTCGGAGTCCTTCTGTCCCGCTTGCCCACTGAATCTGCCAAAGAGTCAACTGCCGTGTCTCGAGTTACAGAGCCTGCGAAAGAGCCAACCGCCAAACCTGTGGCTCGGCCAAAAACCTCAGAATTAGTCCCACCGACGGAGTCTTCCCCGACGAAAAGAACCGAGCCCGGAGAAGCAGCATCATCAATGCCGAGACAATCTAAGAGTTCTACTGCTTGGGCGAAGTCCAGCGGTGCAAGCATTTCTGTTCAAGAAGTAAAATCTGTATGGCCAGCCCTAATGGAGCGCCTACTGAAAGCCAAAAAATCACTGACGCGAGCCTACCTTTTGCCCGCCAACCCCGTGCGAGTTGATGGGAAGACCCTGGTTCTTGGGTATCCGAAAGGCTACGCCACCCATATGGAGCAGGTGATGTCCAAAACCCACAAGGATGTGGTTGAAGAATATCTCTCCAGAGTGACCGGTCGGGGTCTTGAGATTGCAACAGAAGTATCTGGGGAAGAGTACTGGCCGGACGATCACGGCAGTGACTCAGGGGCAGTCTCTGAGCAGAACGGAGATCATGACGATGTGGGAGGTTCTCAGGGCAACGGCTCAGGTTCAGCCAATGAAGGTTTGCATCCCCTTGTAAAAGCTGCAATAACTATTGTGAACGGCAAAGTAGTGACCTAGGAGGACAAAACATATGCCAAGATTCCCCGGATCGGGAGGTATGGATATAGGGCGTCTGATGAAACAGGCCCAGAAGCTCCAGGCTGAAATGGCCAAGACCGAAGAGGAACTAGCCAATAGGGTGGTCGAGGGTACTTCGGGTGGTGGCATGGTCAGAGTCACCGTGACTTGCGGGATGCAGTTCAAGTCCATCGAGATAGAGAAGGAAGCAGTTGACCCAGACGATGTCGAGATGTTACAGGACTTGATACTGGCTGCCATCAACTCTGCCGTCGCCAAGGCCGATGAAACTCGAAAAGAGGAGATGGCCAAGGTGACTGGTATGGCCAACATGCCGCTGAAATTCTAACTATGTCGATACTTCCAGAATCAGTACAAAAACTAGTAGATGAGCTTCGTAGACTGCCGGGCATAGGGCCAAAATCCGCGCAACGTCTGGCTTTTTACCTCGTGGTGTCCGGCAAGGAGAGTATGACCCGTCTAATCGCCTCTTTGGAGGAAACCAGAGATCGAGTTGGATATTGCTCGGTGTGCGGGAACCTCACCGACATAGAGCCCTGTGAGGTGTGCAGGGATGAAAAGCGTGACGCTACGGTCCTATGTGTGGTGGGGTACCCTAAAGATGTGCTGGCTATCGAGCGGGCGGGAAGCTACAGGGGCCTATACCATGTTCTTCACGGGTATATCGAGCCCCTGAGAGGCATTGGGCCGGAAGATCTCAGAATCAAGGAGTTGATGGCCCGTCTTGAGCCCGGGAAGGGGATCAAGGAAGTCATACTGGCCACCAATCCAGATGTAGATGGCGAAACCACCGCTTTGTATCTAGCCAAACAGCTGAAACCCCTAGGGGTCATGGTCACTAGGCTTGCAAGGGGACTCCCTTTTGGGGCAGACCTTGACTATGCCGATGAAGTTACTCTGGCAAGATCTCTCGAGTCTCGGAGAGAGATGACCTGACTCCTGGCAAACTCAGAAGATCTCACCTAGTTCTCACTTGCTTGCATAGGTTTTCCACCACGTGTCTATACTTCTAGTTGAGACATATAATGAGTCACATCGGTTCTCATTGGAGGCGACTCCCACAATGCGCCTTGTTCCGCCCAAGACCAAGATCCAAGAGCACGACCTGTATCGGGAAGCTTTGCTTGAGGCTCAGAAAGAGTACAACGTGGCCCTTTCCTACTTTGATGAAGCCACCGAACCAGAGATCATAGACGAAGCCATATTTCGCATGGAGGCGGCTCGAAAGAAATACTCCTACTTTCTACGCAAGTACCGCGGTTCTGTTCCCAGCGGCGCCTCGTAATATCTCCAGGACTGTCCTCATATGAGATTACCGGAGGGTTGACCTTGGGACTCAATACTATATTTGGGATTGCCATTGCTGTGATGGTGGTTTTCTATGTTCTCAAAGCCCTGGCGAGGCCGTTGCAGAGTCTCGGTAAAGTTGCTGCGCGATCTGGGGTGGCATTTTTCGCAATATGGGCAGTAAACGTAATAGGAGGTCTTGTAAACTTCCACATAGGCCTCAATCTCGTCTCTGTGCTTACAGTAGGTTTGTTGGGCTTGCCAGGCGCAGCGCTTCTATTGGCGGTGAAATACCTCATCTGAGGCGGCGTTTTTCCTAAGGCAGATAGTCTTTGGGGTTCTTGGGTGAGTCCGATTTCCTTATCTCGAAATGACAGTGGGGGCCTGTGGCGCTGCCCGACTGTCCAACATACCCGATGACCTGACCCGCCGAGACAGTCTGGCCAACATTTACCGCGTATCCAGATAGGTGGCCATACCGTGTCTCAAAGCCGTTTCCGTGACTTATGATTACTAACCTTCCGTATCCACCCGTCCAACCTACATGGGTCACTTTTCCTGACGATGACGCTTTCACCGATGTGCCGGATGAAGCAGCAATGTCGATCCCCTCGTGAAAAGAGCGTCCGCCTGAGATAGGATGAGTTCTCCATCCGTAAGTACTGGTGATGGTTCCCGATAAAGGCCACAGAAATGAACTTGAGCGGGATGCCCCGGCTACTTGAGCCGCGGATATGGCCTTTGCGCCAGGCAAGATCAAAAGCTGTCCCAACTGGAGGTCGTCGGCGCTCTTGAGATTGTTGGCCTTCACGATTTCGTCTATGGATATCCCGTATAGATTGGAGATATCCCAAAGAGTGTCTCCTTTGGCCACGCGCCTGATCGTTCCAGAAGCGCCCTGCAGCACAGATAGGGACTCCCCCACAGTCAAACGATCAGGGGATGTCAGATTGTTTATAGCCGCAATGGAGTCCACACTAGTGCCGAAGCGAAGAGCGATGGATGTCAACGTGTCGCCTTCTTTGATAGTATAGGTGACTAGTTTGACCTGGTTGGAAGACGTAGCGGATGAGGCCTCGGGGTCTGAATCGTCAAATACGGGCTCTTGTTCGCTTGACCTTTGAGCCATGGCGGCGGTTCTCCACTGGGCGCTGGCGTAGGCATCTGGGGGCTTGGGCGCCAGCGGTGTTCTGATGAGGCCCACAACTACTCCCAATAGCACCAAGGCGCAGGAAATGACATATGAGGACAGGCCCCCCAGATGTCTCTCCGGGGCCCTTCTGGATTCAAAGGAAACTGCCCTCAATGATTTCATAAACGCTTCGGGTTTTCTCTCCTCGAGAGATGATATTTGCCATGATAACCGGATTATACATGCTCTTTAACTAACTTCGCAAACGTGGTATAGATATCCTTGAGTACAAATCGGGAAATGAGATCTTACTTGTTTTGTGGAGAGGAGTTTTCCCTATGAAGAAGGAAGCCAAGGGACCAGAGAACCATCGACACATAGCTCCCATAGTCAAGCCCGACTGGAAAAGAGTGACCCCGTCGTGCGAATCGTGCCAGGCTTCATGCCAGTCAGCGTGCAAGACATCCTGTACAGTAGCTAACACCCCGTGCCCGGAGAAATAGACGCCCGCCGCTCGGGCGGAGTCCATGTTTTTTCGACTAAGGACCGAGACTTGGCTTACGACGCCGAGACCGGCTCCTTGCACACGTTGGACCCCGCCGGGAGAGCCGTCCTGCAGTGGGTGATTGACCGCGGCCCCCAGGTGCTAGACGAGGGACCGATTCCCCAAGAGGTTTTTCGCCAAATCCCCCGTGGTCTTTCTAGAGAGCAAATAGAAGAAGCGTGGTCTGAGTTGGTTTCGCTTAGGGGAAAAACCCTGTTTGGTGTGGCTGATGGCCGGGAGACCGGCGGATACTGTGAAAATCACGAGGCCAACCCCGGCACCCAATGGGTCAAGGCACTCTGTCTGAATGTCGCCCATGACTGTAACTTGGCCTGCAAGTATTGCTTTGCCGGGCTTGGTCGCTTCGGGGGCCGCCCCCAGATCATGACGCCGGAGGTCGCGGAAAAGGCTTTGGACTTTGTCCTCAAGGCCTCTGGGCCCAGGCGCTTCATCGATGTTGACTTTTTCGGTGGAGAACCGCTCATGGCCTTTCCCACCGTTAAAGCTTTCGTCAAGGCCGCTAGAAAGAAAGGGCCTGGACACGGCAAAGACTTCCGCTTCACCCTGACCACAAACTGCGTTCTATTGGATCGAGAGGCCCTCCGATTCTTGAATGACGAAGGGATTAGTCTCATCCTAAGTCTGGATGGCCGCCCTCAAGTTCATGATGGGATGCGTGTCTTCAGAGATGGAAGTCCAAGTTACGCAATTGCCATGGAGAACGCTCAAGAAGCAGTCCAATCTCGAAAAGGTCAGGATTACTATGTGAGGGGGACCTATACTTCCCTTAACCTCGATTTTGACCGAGACGTCCAGCATCTCTACTATGCGGGGTTCAAGAGAATCTCCTTAGAACCTGCCGTGGGCGAGGGGCACCCGTGGGACATTCAGGAATGCCACCTGTCTGAACTGAAGGCGTCATACTCGAGGCTTCTTGAGTTCTGGCACGATTGTCGCCTCTCCAAAGCTGCCTTTGACTTCTATCATTTTGACTTGGGGCTCCAAAAGGGCGTCTGCAAGGAGCGACGTGTAACGGGCTGTGGAGCGGGTTACGAGTACTTGGCGGTGACGCCATCCGGGAGGATCTATCCGTGTCACCAGATGGTAGGAAATGAGGCCATGATCTTGGGAGACGTTGGTGCCGGTGTGCAACGAATAGATCTTCAATCATCCTTCAAGGCGGCGAGAGTGCCACATAAGGAAGAATGCTCGAAGTGCTGGGCAAAGCACCTTTGTGGAGGGGGTTGTCATGCCCGTGCCCTGGCTTCTACAGGCAACGTCATGACTCCCGATCCGCTTTCGTGCCTCATCATGAAAATGAGACTGGAGTATGGGCTCTGTGCTGAGGCCGAGAAAGCTTTGCAGGAGGAAATTTCGACAGACGGATAGAATAGCATGGTTTGGTTCATCTTCTTCATATGGAAATGCTTGGAACAAACCGGCTACATCAGTCTGACTTCGAAGGGGTGGCCCTGGCCATGGCTAGACTTGAATTGAGAGAGCAAGCACGGCGGTCGGTGGGGGACAGGCCCACACGTCGTTTTCGGATTAGTCTGACGGGTCGCCGCAAGTTGGTCTTGGCCAGCATCATAGCAGTAATGGCGGTTGTCGTTTACGTTGGCGTATCCAACCGAGAAAGTGTCTATGTTGTCAAAGCCGGAGACAAGGTCCTGGGATGTATAGAAGATAAGACTATATGCGAGCAGATCCTAAACAGGATCGCCGAGGAAGAAGCCATCAGGATCTGCTGTGAGGTTACCGTGGAGACGGACGTTACCTTGGAGAAGGCGGGTCCTAAGGACGCCACAAAGATACTGACTCCCGACGAACTTGCCGAAGCCTTGAAAGAAAACACCGTGTTGGTGGCTAAGGGCTATGTTGTGAGCGTCAATGGTAACGAGGTTGTGGCCTTGGCATCTGAGGAAGATGCCAGAGGAGCGCTTTCAGACCTTCGAGCCGAATACATACGGACCGTCATTGGTGCCCAAGCATCTGTCGAGGAAGTACTCATAAAAGAACAGATTGACTTTCAGGAGAAGGTTGTACCAACTTCGATGTTCCGAAGACGTTCTGAAGCGGCGCAGGTGCTTTCCCGCGGCACCGACAGAACCCTCAATTATGTGGTCCAGAGAGGCGACTCTCTTTGGGATATCGCCCGGAGAAACAATCTCTCAGTTGACGATCTGATTGAATCTAACCCCGGGGTTAAGCCCGATCTTATCCAGATCGGCCAGAATATTAATCTGATTGTTCCCCAACCTTACGTTACCCTCACTTCTAAAGAAATCGTTGTATCTACCGTTTCCATTCCCTACTCGGTTGAGGTCTCTCAAGACTCCGAAATGTGGCCCTGGCAAGAGAAAGTCACTCAGGCCGGGAAGAACGGGCAAAAAGAGGTTATCGAAGAGATCTCGCGAGAGAATGGAAAAATAGTGTCTAGGGCCAAAGTGTCCGAGAAGATCCTGTCCTATCCGGTGACAAAAAAGGTTATTCGCGGATCCAAGCAAGTCCCGGCAATGGGCTCCGGCAGCATGGTGTGGCCTGTTCAGGGCACCATCACTTCAAAGTTTGGGTATCGGTGGGGCTCATTCCACAAAGGTGTGGACATCGGGGCACCAACTGGTACCGAGGTTTTGGCGGCAGATTCCGGTATGGTAACTTCGGCGGGCTGGAACGGGGGCTATGGGAACTGCGTCAAGATAGATCACGGCGGAGGAAAAGTGACCTTGTACGCGCATTTGAGTAAGATGGCAGTTGCCACAGGGGCGACCGTGGAGAAGGGGCAGGTCATTGGCTATGTTGGTTCAACAGGAGTCTCCACAGGCCCCCACTTGCACTTTGAGGTGCACGTAGATGGTGTGGCCAAGGATCCGCTATCCTATTACGAATAGTGCCTAAGGGGAACCGAACCCATGTCCAAACTCGTAATCAACGGCAGAAAAAGACTCGTTGGGGAAGTTGCAGTAGGCGGCTCTAAGAATTCGTCTGTTGCCTTAATTCCCGCGGCGCTGCTTGCTGACGATGAGTGTGTTATCGAGAGTGTTCCCCAGATACGCGATGTTCAAGTTTTTGCCGAGATACTATCGGACCTGGGTGCCGTAGTCACGCTAGATGGAAATACCATGAGTATTAAGCCTAACGGCTTTGTTTCCCATATTGCCCCATACGATCTTGTGAGAAAACTCCGAGCTTCTTACTATCTAATGGGTGTGCTCCTAGCCAAGTTCGGAAAGGCCGAAGTGGGTTTGCCCGGAGGGTGCGACATTGGACCTCGGCCTATCGACCAGCACCTCAAGGGGTTCCGGGCCATGGGGGCCGATGTATCTGTCGAAGGCGGAGTTGTGAAGATTGCCGCCAAGAACCTCACCGGTGCCTCCATGTATTTGGACATTCCCAGCGTCGGTGCAACCATCAACATCATGTTGGCTGCGTCCCGCGCTGAGGGCGTGACTGTGATAGAGAATGCGGCCAAAGAACCTCACGTGGTTGACCTGGCGAACTTCCTGAACGCCATGGGCGGGCGGGTCTTGGGCGCAGGAACCGATGTAGTGAGAATCCGCGGCGTCAAGAAGATGAAGGGTGCCAACCATTCCGTCATTCCCGACGATATGGAGGCCGCTACCTATATGATGGCTGCCGTTTGCAGCAGCGGTGACGTCACGGTGAGGAATGTGATCACTAAGCACCTGGAACCAATAACTGCTAAACTCAAGGAAGCGGGAGCTACAATAGAGGAAAACGGGGATTATATCCACGTGGTGGGGCCGGAACGCCCCCTACCCCTCAGTGTGAAGACTCTCCCTTACCCCGGATTTCCCACGGACGCCCAGCAGCCTCTCGTGGCGGTTCTTACCAGGGCTCACGGGGTAAGCGTAGTTCAAGAGTCCATGTACGACAACCGGTTGGGGTATGTGAGCGAATTGGTGAAGATGGGAGCGTCCATAAAGGTCGAGGGGAGGACCGCCATAGTGGAGGGCGTTCCTAGGCTGGTGGGGAGCCCGGTCAAAGCCAACGATCTCCGGGCGGGCGCCAGTCTCGTCATCGCCGGACTATCGGCCGAAGGCACTACGGAAGTCTACGGCATGGACATCATTTCTCGAGGTTATGAGATGATCGACAAGAAGCTTTCCGCGCTTGGAGCCGATGTAAGAGTCTTGGACGACTAGCAAGCGAACCCAAGACCCTCAGAATCTCCCGACACCGCAAACTAAGAGCCCAAGATACTTTTTTCTTCCGATAGCGTAAATCGGATATAGAGTCATCTCGGATAGGAAAACTGTTCCTATCTGGCAAAGGAGGATGCAACGGTGCAGGACCTAAACCGAGTTGTTGGAGAAAGCCCGGCGCCTAGAAAGCGGGAACGCAGAGATTTTTGGAGCTACCTTGTAGTAGGGCTTGTAGGCGCAATTATCGGCGGTTTCTTGGTTTTGGGCATAGCGCCCCAGATCCTCTTGCATAGGGCGGGGCTTCTGAATGTTGGGGCGTTACCCATAGGGCAGAATCAAGACCCGGGTGGAGAATCGGGTACCGGTTCTGACGGCATTGTGAAGGTGCTCCAAGTCGTCGGGGATCCGTGGGAAGTGGTAGCCCACGCTGCAGAAAAGGTTAGCCCGGCGGTGGTGGCAATAGTCAACAAGACAACCGCTTCGGACTTTTTCGGCCGTCAGTATGTCACAGACACGTCAGGGTCGGGCTTGATCATTACTGAAGATGGGTACATCGTCACCAACCATCATGTGGTGGAAAACAGCAGGGGTATTTGGGTATCTCTGGCAGACGGGCGCACACTTCCCGCCGAGATAGTGGGATCTGATAAGGCCACCGACCTTGCGGTAATAAAGGTGGATGCCGAGAACTTGCCCACCGGCTCATTTGGAGACTCGGACAAACTGCGTCCGGGTGAACTCGCCATCGCCATTGGAAACCCTCTGGGCGTTGAGTTTAACCGCGCTGTCACGGCAGGAGTTGTGTCGGGGCTTAACCGAGTTCTAAGCACGGGCGAGTTTTCCATGCGCCTCATACAGACAGACGCTGTCATTAACCCGGGCAATAGCGGAGGGCCTTTGGTTAACGCCAATGGCGAAGTCATCGGACTAAACTCAGCCAAGATTGCCAGAACCGCTGTTGAAGGCATGGGGTTTGCCATCCCTTCCAATCAAGTGAAGCGCATCGCCCAGGAGATCATGGAGACAGGTCGCGTAAGGCGGGCTCAGGTAGGCGTGAGACTCTTGGACAAAGAAACAGCCAACATCTACGCGTCCGACATCAAGATCGAGAACGGCCTCTACGTGTACGAAGCCATACCGGGACTACCTGCTGCCAAAGCGGGGCTCCGAAGTGGCGACTTCATTTTGAGAGTAGATGGCACAGTCACTAACACCTTTTCTACCTTCCAGGCAATATTGTCGGAAAAATCTCCGGGCGACACTATTGTGCTTACAGTTCTTCGGGGGAATACGGAAATCGAGATCCCGGTGGTTTTGGCGGAGGCTCAAACCTGACCTTCGGGGCCGTGTCGGGAGTGGTCAGTAGGGCGAATGAGTAGGTCGGATGTCCCCAGGCGCGCCCCGCGGGCCAGGCCGATTGTAGGCCGCGCGGTCGCCGGATCCATCGCGCGGACTAGTCTGGGAACAGACGACGCAGAAGGTCGTCTAGACTGGGACCAGGAAGACTCGGCTGATTCGGGTGGGGTTCTGCCCGAATCACGTTTTCGGGAGGTACTGACTCCGAAGGGATGATCATGGGCACCTCGTCTACATCTGTTCCTTCCGGTGGGATTAGGGATTCTCGGATTGCGGGAGGAAAATAGCCGAGGCTTGGGAGAGCGCGCCTTAAGAACACCTCGTAGTAAGTATTGATAGCGCCTGGCCACGCCAGAGTGCCCGTGTCGGCAGAGACTTCGGCCCACACTACATCTGGCGGGATCGTCCAGTCAAGAAAGGGCTCGTTCTTGAGGGCCTCGGCCATGAAGTGTGCCCAGATGGGTCCGGCAACGGCTGCTCCTGTCCCCGGCAAGGATTCTTCTCTGTTGTCCCAACCCACGTAGACAGAGCATGCCAATTGCTTGGTATACCCAACGAACCAGCCTTCGAGCTCGTTATCGGTGGTTCCCGTCTTGCCTGCCGCGGGGCGCCCTCCAAGGATCTTATCTAGCCCCGCTCCTGTTCCATAAGGCCCCAGTACTGAACGCAAGACGCTTGTAAGCACGTAGGACGTGCCCGACGAAATGGCCGGAGTACGCCTTATACGGTTGTCTTCAAGGATCTGCCCTCTATGGTCGATCACTTTCAGCACGGCTATGGGGTCGGGACGGATTCCTCCCGCAGAGAGAGTTGCCGCGGCCACCGCCATATCCAGAGGACTAACCTCTGATGCGCCCAGCGCCAGGGGTATGTTGGCTTTCAATTCGCTTGTGATCCCCATAGCTTTGGCATAATCGATGATAGTCTGCGGAGTCACTTCTTGAGCCCACTTACAGGCCACAACGTTGTCGGAAATGGCCACGGCTTGGCGGACGGTTAACGGGGCATAGTGGTAAGGCTGCCTGCCGTAGTCAACGGGGCGGTAGGGCTCATTGGGAGATGCGCCCGGGTAGGTGACCGGTTCGCAGTCTTTGGTTTCGGTCACTGGATGTCCTCGGTCTATCACGGCCGCATACAGAAATATCTTGAAAGCCGATCCAGGTTGTCTCTCCACCTGGTATGCCCTGTTGAGTTGGGTTTCTTTCCAGTCGCGGCCCCCTATCATGGCCTTGATATATCCTGTCTCGGGTTCTATGGCCACCAAGGCACCTTGAGGTTGGGTAATGCCGCGGGCGTCTTTTGTCCCAGGGGGCATGTATTGGCTGAAGGCCTTCTCTGCAGCTTTCTGCATATCCAGGTCCAGAGTGGTGTAGATTTCGTAACCTCCGCGATAGATCTCATCCCTAAGATCAGGATTTCGTGACGTGAGCCAAGACACCACATAATCCACGAAATACGGGGCGGAGTTTTTTGGAAGGCCTGCTAACGTTACATTCTTGTTCTTGGCAGCTTCTGCTTCGTCGTTGCTTATGTAGCCTTGTTCCACCATGAGATCCAGGACCAAGGCCCGTCTTTGGAGCGATGCGTCCATATCGTTGTAGGGGGAGTAATACTCCGGACCCTTGATAATGCCGGCCAAGAGGGCCGATTCAGCCAGGTCCAGTTCTCGGGCGCTCTTCCCGAAATAGGTTTGGGCAGCTACCTCCATGCCCCAGGTTCCGTGTCCCATGTACAACTGGTTTAGGTACATGGTCAGGATCTCTTCTTTGGTGTACTGCATTTCTAGCTTGAGCGTATACACCATCTCCATGAACTTTCTCTGAGGTGTGACTTCCAGAGAAAGGAACAGATTTCGGGCCGCCTGTTGGGTAATCGTGCTGCCGCCCTCCACTATCCTTCCGGCTTTCAGGTTCCTTACGAGGGCTCTTCCCAGCGCCTGGAAGTCTAGGCCGTAGTGGCTGTAGAATCGCTTGTCTTCAACTGCTACGGTGGCTTGCCGGAGTTCAGGGGAAAAATCAGAGAAACCTACCACTGTCCTGTTTTGGACGAAGAGAGACGAGACCAGCTGTCCTTTGGCATCATATACTCTGGTTGCCTGCGGCACTTTAGGTTCGGGGAGGGGTAAGAAGAGGACTAATGCCAAGAAAAGCGCGGTTAGCGCCAGTCCGGCGAAAGTCCCTATTTTCAGAAGGAACACGCCTATCCTCTTGGCCTTGCTGAGTGCCGAGTGCCGTTCCTTGCGGTATATTTTCGTATCTGCTTGGTCTCTACCCACTACCGGCCCCACACCCCCGCCGTACTCTAATGTTTTGTCCAATACCCGTATTTGATATAATGCCTTGACCCGCGAATGGAGGCGAGACACTTGGAGCTTTGGTTTACCGAAGAATGGCTAGAAGGCATGAGGATATCCCTCAAAGTGAAATCCGTAGTCATTAGCAAGAAGACCAAATACCAGAATATGGCCATCTATGACACGGTTCAATTTGGGAGGGTGTTGGTACTCGACAACGTTATCCAGACTGCGGAGAAAGATGAGTACCTGTACCACGAGACCTTGGTCCACGTGCCTATGTTCTCCCACCCTAACCCCGAGAGAGTCTTGGTGATCGGCGGAGGGGACGGCGGCTCCCTAAGAGAAGTTCTGCGTCACCCATGTGTCAAAGAGGCGACGCTTGTTGACATCGATGGCGAGGTGATCGAAGCCGCCAAGGAGTACATGCCCCTTTGGAGCTCGGGCTTTAGCGATCCCAGGGCTAACGTCATCATAGGCGACGGACTGGAATACGTGGCAAAGACCGAGGGTCAGTTCGACGTGATCATCGTTGATGCCACGGACCCAATCGGCCCGGGCGTCGTGCTGTTCACTTCCGAATTCTACGCCTCTGTGAGCAAGGCGCTCAGACCGGGAGGGATCATGACGGCCCAGACCGAGGCTCCCCTAGTGGAGCCCCACCTAGTGAAGCGAATTCTGGATAGGGTCGCCACCGCTTTTCCTATAACAAGGCTGTTTTCGTCCCCTATGCCCACATACCCTGGCGGCTTGTGGAGCTATACTTGTGGCTCAAAGGGTCCGGACCCCAGCAAACCGTGCAGGGTGCCGGGACCTGATTGGGGACTCAAGTATTACACTCCAGAAATCCACGAGATGTCGTTCGTCTTTGGTCCCAAAACCCTAAAGGATTTGGGCATTCATAAGTAGAGGCAAATTGCGGGCTCTGGATAAGCGGAGGGATCATCATTGGGTAGCGGCGCGCAAGTAGCCTGGGCTCCAATGGGCCGGCTCTTGTGGTCCTCGGATAGCGCTTCGGCGCCCATTGTGGTCTTGGGAGTCCCTTTGGATGAGACCACCTCTTTCAGGCCGGGGGCCAGGTTTGGGCCGACTGCCATAAGAGAGGCATCTCACGCCCTAGAGGACTACTCTCTTAGGCAAAGCCGCTGCCTGGAACCCACGTGCGTCTATGATGCAGGCGACTTGGTGCTGCCCCTGGGCAATGTTCAGGATGCCTTAGATGCCATAAAGACGGCGTCTAGACATATCTTGGAGAACGGTCAGAAATTCCTGGCGCTTGGCGGGGAACACCTTTTGTCGTGGGCTCTCGTTGATTCCGTGCTGCGTAAATACCCTGACCTTGTGGTTATTCAATTTGATGCCCATGCGGATTTGAGGGAGGAATACACGGGTACCGCGTGGTCTCACGCTACGGTTATGCGCAGGGTAATAGACTTATTGGGCCCATCCAGGCTTTACCAGATTGGGATAAGATCCGCAGATAAGGGCGAACTGGACACCTCACAAGGGATGAGCGAGATCCATTTCTATCACGTACTGGAGCCTGTTCGGTCAGTCATGCCCAGGGTTCAGGATAAGCCCGTGTACCTTTCTATCGACATTGACGTGGTTGATCCGGCTTTTGCCCCGGGCACCGGAGTGCCAGAACCGGGCGGCATCACTTCACGAGAACTCCTGGATGCCCTTTCATGTATGAAGGGGGCCAACATCGTTGGAGTGGATTTGGTAGAGGTCGCACCGGCATACGATTCCACCGGCCAGACAGGGCTTTTGGCTGCAGCCATAGTCCGGGAGTGTTTGCTCTTGCTGGCCAATGATCTGGATGATGAGGGCACAAGCAGGGCTTGAAAGGAGATGTTCCTTTTGCAGGATGAGTCCAGCGTACTTATGGAGATAAAGCAAGATATTGCGGCACGCATTGCAAAGGCCGTGGAAAAGGCCCAAGATAAAGGCGAATTGCCCAAGGATCTTTCGATTGAGATCAAGATAGAGATTCCCCCAAGGCCTGAGCATGGTGATTTTGCCACGGGAGCGCCCATGGCCATGGCCAGGCAGGCAAGAACCGATGGACGGACCGTCGCCGGGATTATCGTGAAACACTTAGACGTTGAAGATTCGCCGATCCTCAGGATCGATATAGCGGGGCCGGGTTTTCTCAACCTTTTCCTGGACAGGACTTGGCTAGAGAAAGCCATGGCCCGGATCTGGTCCGAAGGGCCGGCCTATGGGCGGACCAACTACTGCAGGGGCAGAAACGTCCTTTTGGAGTTTGTTAGTGCAAACCCCACGGGACCTCTGAATGTCGTGAACGCAAGAGCAGCGGCAGTGGGAGATTGCCTTGCATCCCTACTGGAGATGTCAGGCTGTAAGGTCTCAAGGGAGTTTTATATCAACGACGCAGGCAATCAGACAGACGTTTTGGCCGATTCCCTTGAAGTCCGTTACAGGCAGATTCTTGGGCAAGATGTAGAGATGCCCGAAAACGGTTACCAAGGAGATTACATCAAGGACCTTGCCCGAGACCTAGTGCAGGAAAAAGGCTCATCCCTGTGCGATCTGCCCTATGACGAGAGACACGAAATCATCAAAAAATACGCGTTGGAACGCATAATAGCTTGGCAGAAGCGAACGCTTCTTGACTACGGACTTGAGTTCGATACTTGGTTTTCTGAGAAGTCTCTACGGGATTCGGGCGCACACAACCATGTCATCGAAGTCTTGAAAGCCAAAGGACTAACCTACGAAAAAGACGGTGCACTATGGTTTAGGTCAACTGAGTTTGGCGACGACAAGGACCGGGTACTGGTGAAGTCCGACGAAGAAGGGTCAACCACCTATATAGTGCCCGATCTAGCCTATCACAAGAACAAGCTGGAACGCGGCTTCGACCACCTCATAGACATCCTGGGCCCCGACCATCACGGCTATATCAACAGGCTGTCAGCGGGGATGATGGGCCTCGGCTATCCCAAGGAGTGCCTGGAGATCCTCATAGTACAGACCGTAAGACTGATGAAGGGCAATGAACTGGTGAAGATGTCCAAACGAGGGGGAGAGTTCATCACAATGGATGAGCTTTTGGAGGAAGTGGGAAAAGACGCAGCGAGATTCTTCTTCTTAATGCGATCTCCCGAGAGCCACCTTGACTTCGACATGGACTTGGCCAGACTTCAGAGTAACGATAATCCCGTGTACTATGTTCAGTACGCTCACGCCCGCATAGCCTCCATCTTTAGGCAAGCCAATCAAGAAGGCTTCAACGTAGCGGCCGGCCCCAGCGAAGTGGAGTTCGGACTTCTCAAGGACCCGTCTGAGCTGAACCTCATGAAGATGCTTGCGGCCTTCCCCGAGGAGGTGCACGAAGTCGCCAAAGCAAGGGAGCCTAACCGGATAATCAAGTACATGATGGATGTGGCGTCCCTTTTCCACACTTTCTACACCAAGTGCCGGGTGCTGGGTGAGGACCGCAAACTTTCTGAGGCGCGACTCTACTTGACCAGGCTGGCTCAAATAGTCCTTGCCAACGCTCTCAGGGCAATTGGCGTTTCTGCGCCCGAGGCTATGTAAAAGCAATTCGACGAGAGGATCTGGACATCGCCTGCCGAATCTTGAGCATGTGCCGAATATTGGGCGCACGCCCTCGAGAAAGGACAGGATGATATGGACCTTCTAAGGTCACTTATGGTTGTCCTGGAGTCGATAAGCCAAGGTATCCACGTGGTCGATGAAAACGGGATTACTGTTGTCTACAATAGGGTAGCGTCGCTTCTCGACGGTCTTTCCAAAGATGAAGTTGTGGGGAAAAGGCTGTTGGACGTGTATCCTTCCCTTGACCACAACTCCAGCACCCTTTTGCGAGTTCTCAAGACCGGGGTGCCCGAATTTGAGCAGCAGCAGACTTTCACCAACTACAAGGGCAAAAAGATAACCACCATCAACTCAACTTACCCCATAGAACTGGACGGAAAAGTAGTGGGGGCTTGCGAAGTCTCCACAGACATCACTCGCATCAAAGAGATGTCCGAGAAAATCCTAGATCTGCGCCGAGAATTGCGTCACAAAGGCGATTCCAGAACGGAGAGGACCGGCCCCCAATCCCAAAGACTGTACACGGTCGACGATATAGTGGGTCTGTCCCAGGCCATGCTCGAGGTAAAGTCCCGCATCGGGAAAGTTGCAAAGAGCAACTCCAGCGTAATGGTTTGGGGCGAGACGGGCACAGGCAAAGAACTTGTGGTGCAGTCCATCCATTCGGCTTCCACCAGATGGAACCGACCATTTGTGGCGCAGAATTGCGCCGCCATTCCAGAAAGCCTTCTGGAAGGCTTGATGTTTGGGACCTCTAAAGGCAGTTTTACGGGATCGGTGGATCGGCCAGGGCTCTTCGAACTAGCATCAGGAGGCACCCTGTACTTGGATGAAATCGACTCTATGCCCCTAGGCCTTCAGGCCAAACTCCTTCGGGTAATCCAAGAGAAAGTGGTGAGGCGGGTAGGCGATACTCGAGAGCGGCAAGTGGACGCGAGAATCATATCTTCTTGCAGTGTTCCGCCCAGGCAGGCTGTGGCATCGGGGCTCCTCAGGCAAGATCTTTACTTTAGGCTTGCAGTGGTGGAGATAACGCTGCCTCCGCTCAGAGAGAGGCGAGAAGACATCCCCCTGCTTTGCGAGCATTTTCTCAGAAAGCACTCGCCACAAGAAGTACCCGCGTTCGTATCACCCCAGGTCATGTCGGCGTTCTTGACCTACGACTGGCCCGGGAACGTGAGGGAACTGGAACACGCCATAGAGGGAAGTCTGGCTCTTGCCAGAGGTCCAACTGTGGATATCGGCGACATTCCCCCTGTGGTACGAGGTATCCTGGCTACAGCCTCTTTGTTCGGAGATGCACCCTCGCCGGCCAAAACCTTCAGGACCGAACTAAAAGAACAGGAGCGGGCTGTCATAGTGGCTGCACTCAAGCAGGCCGGATCTGTGTCCGGAGCCGCCAGGCTCTTGGGTATGCCCAGGCAGACTCTCCAGTACCGTATCAAAACCCTCGGTATCTAGTCTGACACGTTGGCACGGTTTTTGCTTTCTCCATATAGAGTGAAGAAAGCCTTGGAGGGAAAAGGCGTGAAAGATACCTTGGGTTACAAGAGAGGATGCCCATACGGAAGCCACCGGGTCTTGGAGCCTGAAGGCGGGTTGCCTCAAGCCGCATGGAGAATAGACAATTCTCCCGCCATCTACGACAACGAGATGTTGGTGGACGTTAGGACCCTCAATATTGACTCTGCCAGCTTCAAGAGATCCTCGGACGGTGCGATCCTTCTCTGACCACGATGGAAAAGCAACAACACGTTGCCCGAACCGTCTCGGATATAGTGGCCAAAAGGGGCAAAATGCATAATCCTGTGACAGGCTCTGGCGGCATGCTTCTGGGGACTGTGAGAGAGTTCGGCCCCAGGGTTGCGGGAAGAGATGCCGCCAAAGTGGGCGACCTGGTGGCCACCCTGGTTTCTCTGTCTCTTACTCCTCTTAACATTACTCGGGTAAGAGCGGTTCATCTTGACAAAGACCAAGTTGACGTAGAGGGCACTGCTGTGGTGTTTGAGTCTGGATCGTTTTCGGTAATACCCGAAGACTTCTCCCAGCGACTGGCTTTGGCGCTGCTAGATGTGGCAGGAGCACCCGCCCAGGTTGCGAGACTGGTCAAGCCCGGCGATACGGTTTTGGTGATGGGAGCGGAGGCAAATCGGGCCTAATATGTTCTCAGGTGGCCAGGGACAAAGCGGGACATGGGGCCAGGATAATCGGCTTGGCGCACAGCGAGACTTCGGCGGATCGCGCCGTGAGGCTCGGAGCTTGCGACATGGTACTGGCGGGAGACGCTAGAGACGCCTTGGGCATCATGAAGATGGTGACTGAAGCCAACGGAGGGAAGAAAGCCGACCTCACCATCAACTGCGTCAATGTTCCCGGTACCGAAATGGCATCTATCTTATGTACCAGGGATGGCGGCAAAGTGTACTTCTTTTCAATGGCCACTAGTTTTACGGCGGCTGCTTTGGGGGCCGAAGGGGTAGGGGCCGATGTTGAACTCTTGATAGGTAACGGGTATGCGAAAGGACACGCACAATACGCCATACAATTGGTCAGGTCCAGCCCCAGACTACGAGGTATACTTGAGGAGATGTTCCCAGGTATATCGGCGTAAGGAGGTAAACGCGACATTGCGGCACTGGAAAGACATTCCGGTTTGGAAGGATGTTTCGGAGAGAGAGTGGGCCGACTGGCACTGGCAGTGGAGGAACCGGATCGAGGACATTGACACTCTTTCGAAAGTAGTCCGCTTAACCCCAAAGGCTATAGAGGGATACAGAAGGCCCTTACCAGGGTCCGCATGGCCATTACCCCGTATTTCGCCAGCCTAATGGATCCCGAATCTGAGACGTGTCCAATACGGCTTCAGGCAGTACCCAGAGGCCAAGAGGCAGAAGTGAAGCCGTGGGAGTCTGTAGATCCCCTGGCCGAAGACGCTGACTCACCCGTAGAAGGTTTGGTACACCGCTATCCTGACAGAGTTCTGTTTCTGGTAACTGAACAGTGCTCAATGTACTGTAGACACTGTACGAGACGCAGGGTGGTAGGCATAACTGACATGGCGGCATCTCAGGAGAGGATCGAAGCCGGCTTGGAATACATACGCCGGCACAAAGACGTTCGGGATGTGCTGGTATCTGGCGGCGATCCCCTTACGCTCTCTGATGAGCGATTGGACTCAATTCTTAAGGCCTTGAGAGATATTCCCAGCGTGGAGATTATCAGGATTGGAAGCAGAATCCCTGTGGTAATGCCCCAAAGGGTCACCGTAGACTTGGCCAAGATCCTGTCTAAGTATCATCCTGTCTATCTCAACACTCATTTTAACCATCCTATGGAAATCACTCCCGAGGCCTCCAGGGCGTGTGCCATTTTGACCGACCATGGGATTCCCTTAGGCAACCAAAGCGTACTACTGCGGGGGATCAACAACTGTCCTTCGATTATGAGAGACCTGGTAAGAGGCTTGGTCAAGATCAGGGTCAAACCCTATTACATCTATCAGTGCGACCTCACATGGGGGCTAGATCACTTCAGAACATCCATAGCCGAGGGTTTGGAGATAATGGAGAGTCTAAGGGGCCACACCACTGGCTTTGCCGTGCCTACTTATGTGGTGGATGCTCCTGGGGGCGGCGGAAAGATTCCCCTAAGTCCCCAGTACATCCTATCAGCCAGCGCCGATACGGTAGTGGTAAGGAACTACGAAGGCGTTATAGCGGCATACAAAGAACCCAAGTACGATCCCGGCGATAGAGTAGATGAAGACGGAAGGTGCCGCATCTGCGGCGGGTACCACAAAGGACTTGGAGGCGTCGCTTCGCTGCTTTCTGGAGACAAAGTGAGTCTTGTGCCTGAAGAAACGGAACGACTTCAAAGACGCCATAACCATTGAGGGGGGCGTGGCCAAAAGCAGTCTGGGTCTCTTAGGAGGTGATCCCCTTGGAACTTGCCAAAATGGTGATGGACAGCGGAGTTGAGTCTTTGGCCATAGTCGGGACCGCTAAGAACGTAGGGAAAACGGTGACCATGAACTACCTGGCTTCCCGTCTTTCCCAAGAAGGCATGACCATAGGGCTCATCTCCAGCGGCCGCGACGGTGAGATGGTGGATTCTTTGACGGGAGAGCCGAAACCATCTGTGACTCCGCCTGAAGGTGCGTGGGTTGCAACAGCCGAAGGGGCTTTAGAGGCTTCTGGCGAGTGCCTTGAGATAGTGGACGTATCTGAAAGACCTGGACTTCTGGGCCGCCTGGTGTTGGGACGAGTGGTTGTGTCTTCTCCCATTGAATTGGTGGGGCCCCAAAGCGCCGGGGAATTGGCTGCCGTTGTCCGAAAGATTCTGGCTTTGGGTGCAGATATCGTGTTGGTAGACGGCGCTTTGGACAGGTTGGCAGCGGCGAGCCCCCGAGTTACCCACGGGGCCATTCTCGCTACGGGAGCGTCATCTCAGGACAACTTGACGAGTATAGGTCAAGATATCCGAAGGATTGCCTGGCTTTGGTCTAGGCCTCTGCCTGACTGCTCGGATGTGAGGATTCTCGCCGAACAAGCCATATCAACAGGGTTTGTTTCGTTCTTGGACCGTAAGTGTTTTCCATCCAAGGGGTCCCATTCGGACAGAGCATCTGCTTACACACTGCGCCAAACGCCCTATAGAACCTGCCTTGGAAGACAAGATGTCATCCTTAGTCAGACTAATGGCGCAACTGCTGTTGTGGTTCCTGGAGCGATCACGGATACCTTCTTGCATGGGGCAAGTGTCTGGGCAGAACGAAACGGCTTTGCGGTCATTGTCAGAGATCCCACCAGGGTATTCATGGCCCACGTTCCGAGCGCAGACATATTGGTCCTGGAACAGATCAATCTCTTGGCGGCGACCGTGAATCCTGTATCCTACGGAAGTGGTTCCTACGATCCTTCGCAGATTATCAAGGTCGTCAGCGAAGGAATTCAACGAGGTTCGGACAAGTGGGTGCCTGTGTTTGACGTTGTGACCGGGGAGAGCAACCGAGAGGAGGTGGCTGGAGTGGCTTTGGGGTAGGCTCTGACACAGGATTCTCTGAACTCTGGGAGGCTCTGACGCCGCGGTCCTCCCTGGGAAAGAGAGTAAAGTTGCGGCAGAAACCGTTCTTGCCGGGAGACGAAAACCTCCTGAGAAAAGAATTCCAAAACGTTTCCAGAGTGCAGAGTCTTTGGGATCAATCTCCCGATTCGGCCCAAAAACTAGAAGATATACTGCACTCACTGAAAGATCCTTTCCACGCTATAGCGCTTCTAAAAGACGGACGAACTCTGAAAGGTTCCGAGCTCTTCACCCTGGGACACCTGGCTTTTTCCGTGAATAGGGCGCTCATGGTCCTAAACGATACCTATTGGGTCCCATGGCCTGCGCGATGTGTGCCGCCATCCCTGCAGACTGTGGAGAAAAGGCTCATGCCCGGTTCGTCGGGCCAACCCTCCTTCTACGTGGCTGACTCGTATTCGGCCGAACTGGCCAAAGCCAGGGCCCAACGAAAGCAAAAGGAACGGCAGTGGAGATATGCCATGGACGAGGAAGCGCAAGCCGTGGAGGACCTTCTGGGGAAAAGGCCCGGGCTTCGCGAAGAGATAGCCGTTAGGAAGTCAGACCGAAGACTCGTAGAAAAGGCCAGACTCATGCCAGAACTCGGCGAGATAAGGGAGACGTTGACCCACGTTCACTTCAGGTTAAAAGCTTCCGGCGAAGCAGTGACAATAGAGCGCGAGATCAGCCGTCTTCGCCAGCGAGAACTTGCATTAGAAGAGGAAGTTATGGCGGATCTTTCGCGGGAACTCCGACCTACGGCCGAAAGCTTTGAAAGAGCGGCGTGGGCCTTGGGCGAACTGGACTGGCTCCTGTGCAAAGCGCACTTGGCCAGAGAATGGGATGCCGTGGTTCCCCAGGTCCTAGGTGATGCAGGGGTATGTTTGCAGTTGGAAGGAGCAATCCATCCTATTGTACGCGAGATTGTCCAAGGCCGAGGCGGGAGATTCCAGCCGGTAAGCATTTCCCTAAGCGAGCCCGTTACAGTAATTACGGGCCCCAATATGGGAGGAAAGACTGTGGCCCTGCAAATCCTTGGGCTAATGGTCACACTCGCTCAATGGGGGTTCTTGGTGCCCTGTACATCTATGTCTTTTTCCCTTTTTGACTTTGTGTACTTACAGCCCCAGAGTCCCGGCAAGCCGGGTCTATCGAGTTTCGCTGCTGAGATAGTCGCCCTGAAAGAGCCTTTGGCGATGAAAGGGCAGAAAGGCCTCATTTTGCTGGACGAGATCGGACGGGGAACTAACCCTTCCCAAGGAATGGCGCTATATGCTGCTCTCCTACAGTATCTCGGCCAGACGGAGGGTAACACATCCAGAGTAGTCGCGACCACTCATTATCACGGGTTGACACGGCTAATTCCTGCGGAGCACTGGCAGGTGGCCGGGCTCCGCCTTTCGCCGGAGAGAGATATGCCGGGAGACAATGGCGATCCCGAGTCGGGCCTCCAGTGGCTCTACGAGCACATGGATTATGGCCTGCAGAAAGTGGGGCCCGAGACTCCTGCACCTCGAGATGCTTTATTGGTGGCGAGCCTCCTGGGGCTTGACAGAGAGATCATCGAGATAGCGGAGTCGTTTTGCCGCCCCTAATCCATGGGTAAGGGGGTGGCTTTTTGGGGAGGAGCCGGATAGATGAGATACCGCGTAGATGAAGAGGCAGTGGATAGATGTCATAGGATGGCTGCCGACATCGCCCAGGCGGTTCTTCGTGAACTTGCCCCCTACAGTACCGTTTCAATCGAACGCGCCGTTGCCAGGTTGTTGGGAGTGGATGGCGTTAACCGCCAAGAGGTCCCTTTGGCAAATGTACTGGTGGACAGACTGAGGGATGCCGGACGCCTGGAAGACGGGATCGCCCTGCATCTTGCCAACGCTTGTCTTGCCCTTGATGCCTCACCTTTGGAGGTAGCCTTAGAGGTAGCTGAAGGCAACGTTGATATTGGGACAATACCCTGGCAAGGGCGCGAAGCGTGTCTTGGCAAGTCCAGGGACATGGCCCGTGTTGCTTTGGACGCTGTCTCTAGACGAAGGAGGGAACGAGATGAGCTGCTCAGTGCTCTTCCGGTCCCGTGGTCTCCGTGGCTCTACGTGATTGTGGCTACGGGGAACATATACGAAGATATCGTACAGGCCAGGATGGCAGCCAGACAAGGCGCCGATATCATCGCCGTCATAAGATCCACCGGCCAGAGCCTTCTAGATTACGTGCCCTATGGTCCTACCACCCAAGGGTATGGCGGCACCTATGCCACGCAAGAGAATTTTCGTCTCATGAGAAGTGCTTTAGATGAAGAATCCCGAGATCTCGGTAGGTATGTGCGTTTGGTAAACTATTGTTCGGGACTATGCATGCCGGAGATCGCTGCGATGGGCGCCCTAGAACGTTTGGATATGATGCTCAACGACGCCATGTATGGCGTCTTGTTTAGGGACATTAACGCTGAAAGGACCTTCTGTGACCAGCGATTTTCCAGGATGATCAATGCTTTTGCAGGCATCATCATTAATACCGGCGAGGACAACTACCTTACCACTGCTGATGCCGCCGATTCCGGGCACCAGGTGCTGGCCTCCCAATTCATCAACTATCATTTCGCCAAAGCCTCAGGGCTCTCTGATCAGGCCATTGGCCTCGGACACGCCTTTGAAATCGATCCTAACATAGAAGATAGCCTTTCTTACGAGATAGCATCGGCTCTCCTGGTGCGATCCCTTTTCCCCGACTGCCCGGTCAAGTTCATGCCTCCCACGGTGCATAAGACCGGCGACATATTCTTCGCTCACGCCTTGGATGCCAGTTTCAACTTGACCTCCGTCATAACGGGCCAATCCATACACCTTGTAGGAATGCTCACCGAGGCCGTTCACACTCCGCTTTTGCACGATAGGTACGCTTCCATTAGGTCTGCAAAGTATATGAGAAACGCTGCCAGGCATTTGGGAGAGAGTCTTTACCTCATAGAAGATTCTCTCATCGCCGCCCGCGCCAAGGACCTCTTGGGGAAATGTGAGAGCCTCTTGGCCGAAGTACTCCTAAAGGGCCTGTCTGGGGCCATAGAAGAAGGAGTCTTTGGCGGAGTGAGGCGGCAAAGGACAGGCGGAAAGGGTAAGGAAGGAGTCTTTCGGAAGAGCCCCTGGTATCACAACCCGATTGAAGACGGCATCGTGCACCGACTGGCCGAAAGCAGGAAGGAGGTAGACCGGTCTTGCTAAGTAGCGGTGGAACTTGTGATGACGTGGTTATGCCTTACGGCGACCGCCACAACGACGGGGTAGTGCAGGTGAGTTTCACATTGCCCGTTCGAAACGGCGCTCTAGGCGATGAAGCCGCCCGCCAGGTCCTGCGCCTCATGGGCCTCGCAGAACCTCAGGTGGTAGAGTCCGCCTCTTTAGGCGAGGGTTACACGTTTTACGTGGGCTACGGGAGGATGACCCGGCCAGTGGAACTACAGAAACTCAAGGTGGCCAGGCCTCTATGGGATAACCTCGAACCTCCGGTTGTAGAGTCGTTAATAAGGGAAAGGCTGGGAAGGCCTTTAGTAGTAGTCGGCGCTTCAACCGGGAGCGATGCCCATACCGTAGGGCTCGACGCCATCCTCAACTACAAAGGGTTTGCGGGCGACCACGGATTGGAGGCATATCGGGGCTTCAGAGTGGTTAATATGGGTAGTCAGGTGCCTAATGAGGCGCTTGTGGCAAAATGTCTTGAGGAAAAAGCCGATGCTTTATTGGTGTCTCAGGTTGTGACTCAAGGAAACGTGCACCTTGCGAATTTGACCCGGCTGGTGGAAATCATAGAGGCCGAGGGACTGAGAGACCAGGTCGTATTGGTAGCAGGAGGCCCCAGGATCACTCATGCATTGTGCCTGGAGATTGGTTTCGATGCGGGGTTTGGTCCAGGTACTAAGCCTCACGGTGTGGCTTCATACCTGGTACAGGAAGTTTTGAGGAGAAAGGGACTATATTGACCCGGGGTTTCCTAACTGTATTGACAGTGGCGCTCGCATGGGTAGAATGACTGGAGTGAGTATGGAGGTTTTCATAACTGATCAGGTGTGGGGGTGGTAGTGTGAGCAATATGGTTCAGGTGCAAAGCCCCCGTCCAGAGCACTCAGTTGGCGATGTGGCTTACCATATCCTCAAGGAACGCAAAGAGCCCATGAAGTATAAGGACCTGGTTCGAGAAGTGCTTGAGAGACGAGGCGTAAAGCCAGAGCAGCAGCTTCCAAAGCTCATGGCCAAGATACACACCGAACTGAGTCTAGACAACCGATTCCTAAACCGCGGTAGTGGGATGTGCGGTCTGAGAGAATGGACGGTTAAACCCCCTGCGTACAAGGTGGTCGAGCTCTCCAACACCGAAAGACCCAAGCCTGGGGAGCGCCTTCGGAGAGAACTAGTAGCAATCGATGAGAACTACCGAGAAGAACCAGCAGACGAGGAACCAATAGGGGAGCCCGAAGAACCTGAGGAGGGATAGGGCTCCCTCCCCTTTTGAAGGAGGTCATCTATACAGTGCCTAAATTCGTATTTGTCACAGGGGGAGTCGTGTCAGGCCTCGGAAAGGGGATTACCGCAGCTTCCATAGGTGCTTTGTTGAAAGCCAGAGGGTATTCGGTCACTATCATGAAAATGGACCCATACGTCAACGTTGATGCGGGTACCATGAGCCCACTTCAGCACGGCGAGGTATTTGTCACTGACGATGGGGCCGAGACCGATCTGGACCTCGGACACTACGAAAGGTTTATCGACAGGCCTTTGGCGGCGATAAACAATATGACAACCGGCCAGGTGTACGGTTCGGTCATCGCCAAAGAGCGTCGGGGAGAGTTTCTTGGCAGCACCGTTCAGGTTATTCCCCACGTAACTAACGAGATCAAGGATAGGATCCGAGGACTCATTGAGGCGTCAAAGGCCGATTTCGTCATCGCGGAAGTCGGAGGCACGGTTGGCGACATTGAAAGCCTCCCGTTTCTCGAGGCCATAAGGCAGATAAGAGGCGATGTGGGCTTCAGAAACACTCTGTATGTCCACGTCACGCTGATCCCCTATATATATGGAAGCGGCGAACTCAAGACCAAGCCCACCCAACACAGTGTGGCCGAACTACGGTCTATAGGCATCGCTCCCGATATTCTGATCTGCAGAACCAGTTTTCCCATGTCGTCGGAGATTCGCGAGAAACTGGCGCTCTTCTGTAGCGTGGACAATTCGGCAGTGATTCAGAACCTTGATGCCAATAGCATCTACCAGGTTCCTGTCATGTTAGAAAACGAAGGGTTGGGCAGAATCATCGAGGACAAGCTAGGGCTGGAAAAGCGGGAGCCAGATCTCAGAGAGTGGATCAAGATTGGCAGGAAGCTTCAGAATCCGGCCAAGCGTTGCAGAATCGCTATCGTCGGAAAATACGTAGCTCTTCACGATGCCTATAAGAGCGTGACGGAGGCCCTTTGCCACGGAGGGCTTGATAACGACGCAAAGGTAGATATCCTGTGGGTAAACTCAGAGGAACTGGACTATGCTTCGGACCAAGAGGTTATCGATGCCCTTCTGGATGCCGATGGAATTCTGGTGCCCGGGGGATTCGGCCAAAGAGGGGTCCTCGGCAAGATAAGGGCCGTCAAGTACGCTAGAGAGAACAAAGTCCCGTTTTTCGGGATCTGTCTTGGACTCCAGTGCGCCGTTGTGGAAGTGGCGCAGAACCTTTTGGGACTCAGAGGTGCAAATTCCACAGAGTTTGATCCCGACACCAGGAATCCGGTTATAGACCTCATGCCTGAGCAGAAAGAAGCAGAAAGGATAGGCGGCACCATGCGATTGGGCTTGTACCAGTGCAGACTCAAAGAGGGCACCCTGGCTGCAAAGGCTTACGGTCGAGACATGATTGAGGAGCGTCACAGACATCGTTTCGAGGTCAACCCACGGTACGTGGCCGATTTGAACAAAGCGGGACTGATAACGGCGGGGATATGGCCCGCAAGAGGGCTGGTCGAAATAATGGAACTAACGGATCACCCATGGTTTGTGGGTGTCCAGTTCCACCCGGAACTCATTTCTCGACCGTACAGACCGCACCCCTTGTTTAGAGATTTTGTGGAGGCGGCTCTTGAGCGGCAGGAAAACTCGAAAAGGTTGGCGATGCCGGAGAACCAGAGGGACGAGCATCCCGGGCAAACGGAGTAACTGGAATTTTGGGAAGCGCCAGAAGAAACCTGCTCCACTATATGGACAAGAATGCTATTATCAAATAGGGATTCGTTAGGAGACAACTAGAGATTACGGGGTGAATTGGATGGATTCCATGGCGGATAGCACCACCAGAAGGAAGGTCTGGATCACTGACACGACTCTGCGAGACGGACACCAGTCCCTTCTGGCCACACGTATGAAGACAAGCGATATGCTCCCGATAGTAGACAAGATGGATAAGGTGGGTTTCCATTCGGTAGAAGTCTGGGGTGGAGCCACCTTCGATACTTGCCTGCGATTTCTCTCTGAGGATCCTTGGGAGAGACTGCGTGCCCTCAAGGAAGGTTTCAAGAACACCCCTCTTCAGATGCTCTTGAGGGGTCAAAACCTTGTTGGCTACAAGCACTATGCAGACGACGTGGTTGAAGCTTTTGTTCGGGCGGCCATTACAAACGGCATCTCTATCATGCGGATTTTCGACGCACTCAACGACGTTCGCAACATGAGGCGCGCTATCGAGGTTTCCAAAGAGATGAACGCCCACGTTCAAGCCACGGTGTGTTATACTATTAGCCCTGTTCACGACCTAAAACACTATGTGGCTGTGGCCAAGGAACTGCAGAAGATGGGAGCCGATTCACTGTGTTTGAAGGATATGGCGGGGATCATCTCGCCCAAGGAAGCCTACGACATCGTGAAGGCGTGGAAGGACGAGATCGGTCTTCCAGTACAGCTGCATACCCACTACACCTCAGGAATGGGTTCCATGTCTTACCTGAAAGCCATTGAAGCGGGGTGCGACGTAATCGACTGCGCCATCTCTACTATGTCAATGTCCACCTCCCAGCCGCCGGTCGAGAGCATAGTGGCCGCGCTGCAAGGGACTCCTTACGATACGAACTTGGATCTCAGCATTTTGTCGGAAATCGCCGAGTATTTCAGGGGAGTAAGGACCAAGTACGGAACCTACGATAAGGCCTCGCCCGTGCCGGATGCCGACGTGCTCAGGTACCAAATTCCCGGGGGTATGATCTCCAACTTCATATCCCAGCTTAGGGAGCAAGGGCAGATCGACAAGCTTCCACAAGTGCTTGAAGAAGTGCCCAGAGTTAAGGCTGATTTGGGGCACCCGCCTCTTGTGACCCCGTCAAGCCAGATCGTTGGGACCCAGGCAGTCCTCAACGTCTTGATCGGGGAGCGTTACAAGATGGCCACTAACGAAGTGAAAGACTACTTCAGAGGGCTTTACGGAAAGGCTCCCGGGCAGGTCAATCTGGATGTGCAGAAGAAGGTCATTGGTGATGAGGAGCCTGTTACCGACAGACCTGCCGACCACATCGAGCCGGGACTCGCCAAAGCCAAAGAGGAACTGGGGCACCTGTACACTAAGGAAGAGGATGTCTTATCCTATGCATTGTTCCCTGCTCAGGCCAAGAAGTTCCTAGAGGAGCAATTGGCCAAGAGAACCGGTGTGGATTACGGTCTCCTGGAGCAAGCTAAGAAGGAGCATCCCAAAGGTTTCGCTCCTGTATGATGATTTAGAGAAACGCGAGGTACTATAAGGGCCGGAGAGCGTTTTTCCGGCCCTTAATGATGGAGCGGCTAATCGCCGGGGACACGACCCCGAGACGCCAAGGAAACGACGGGAGAGATTGCTCGTGAGAGAAATCGACATTTATCAGGTGGATGCTTTCACCGACGTCCTCTTTGGGGGAAATCCTGCCGGAGTCGTACCTGACGCTCAAGGGCTTTCTGACGACACTATGCAAAAAATCGCTCGGGAGATGAATCTCTCGGAGACGGCTTTCGTGCTCGATACCAGGGGATCGGGACGTGCCGATTTCGACGTAAGGTTCTTCACCCCTCTATCTGAAGTGGACCTATGTGGTCACGCTACTATAGGTGCGTTCTACCTGCTGGCCGAGATAGGGATAATCTCGTCCGCTTCCGCGGATGTGCGTGTGACTCAGGAGACAAAGGCGGGCGTGTTGCCCGTAGACATCGAGTTTGGCTGCGAAGGGATTCCCTCAAGAGTCATGATGACACAGAACGTTCCCAGCGTGGTGGCGGAACCTACATACCAAGAAATCGCGGAACTAGAGAAAATATTGGGGGCGCCCCAAGGTTCTATCACTGGATTTCGGCGCGCACGGCCCCAAGTCATTTCCACAGGGCTGCCCGACTTGATAACTCCTGTCACTTCTCGGGAGGCTCTTCTGTCTATGCGGCCCGATATGAGTGCCCTCACAGACTTCTGCAACGATCGCCACATCATAAGCGTGCACTGTTTTTCCTTGGAAACTATTCATCCGGCTTCCACAGTCCACTGCCGCGATTTTTCGCCGGCTGTAGGAGTGCCCGAGGAATCGGCAACAGGTACGGCGTCGGGGGCTACGGGAGGCTACCTTGTGCTTAACGGCTTGGTAGAGGTGGCGGGTCCGGTAACGCGAATTGTGTGTGAGCAAGGACACATCCTCAAGCGGCCATCCATCATACATGTAGAGGTGTCTTCGGAGGGGCGTAAGCCTACAGGGATCCGCGTTGGCGGTAGCGCAGTTTCTATCATCAAGGGGCGGATTAAGGTTTCCCAGTAGGTCCCAAAGGGACTCAAGCCGCATATCTCTTGAAATGTCCGTGCCGCTTTCAAATTCCTCAATTTCTATAGGGCTATCCGATATATGTGGATAATCTGTCCCATAATACTCCATAGGAGGATAGCGATTCCTAACGTAGAAGACTATATTCCCGTGGAACATTTATGCCTATAGGCCGTCTAAATTCCAAGCGAGGTGATATGACCTATGAAAGGAACTCTGCTCCTGACCGGGTTTGAACCTTTCGGTGGCGATGATGTCAATCCGTCCGGAGAGGTTGCCAAGAAGCTCGGCGGGCTGGAGATCGCCGGGCGCACGGTGGTTTCCAAGGTATTGCCGGTGGAGTGGGGCACTGCCAAGAGGGTTCTTGAAGGGTACATAGATGAGTTCGACCCAGAGGTTGTTTTGTCGCTTGGGCTTGCCGCGGGAAGGCCAGAGATATGCGTGGAGAAGGTCGCTATCAACTATACGGCAGATGCAAAAGACAACGCCGGGCAGGTTCCACAGGAAAGGGCCATATCTCCAATAGGCGCTGATGCGTACTTTGCCACGATCCCAACAGAGAAGATAGTCAAGGCTCTGGTTCAGGCTAAGATACCCGCACGCTTGAGTTTCTCGGCTGGTACGTATCTCTGTAATTACGTTTTTTACGTCGCTGTCCATCACATCAAGATTACGGACAAGAAAGCCTTATCGGGGTTCATTCACGTTCCCGCCACACCCGAAATGGTGGCAGGAAAGGCTCCAAGACCGTCCATGAGCCTCTCGACTATTTGTGACGCGGTGGCTAAAGCATTGACAATCATCGTGGAAGACCTTACAAATAGTGGCTAAGTAAAGAAGGATTTTTCAACGAGGCGAAGAAGTAGAGCATTCACTAAGTATTGGCTTGTTTCGCCTATTTGGGCAACCAACACAGATAAACCTTATATTACCTGCAGTTTCCTTGACAAGATAGTTTGACCTCTATTGGCGATGGGTGCTATAATCGGCCATAGCCTGGGAAGTTGTCCATAAAACGGCCGTTATCCAGGCAAATTGTATCGGCAGAATGAGGACCAAACAGAAGAGAGACAAAGAACCTACCCGGATGCAAGATAGGCTCCCAAAACACACCTGATCATACGGACTCCTTTTCATACACAGACGGGAGTCGCCCTCCAAAAGGAGGGCTAAATCCGGGTAAGGTGGAAGGCTGTAGAGGAATTCCTGGAAGGGGGGGTCTCGGGCAAACCAACATTAAGCAGTAGGCTCTAGGTTGGTTCATTCCAGATCCAGAGTCAACGAAGTTGACCGGTTAAGTACTCAAAAGGTACCTAACACGACAAAGGAGGATACAAGCGTGTTGAAAAAGATCTTTGCTGTTGCTCTGGCAGCGGCAATGATACTTGGGCTGGCAAGCGTCGCATTTGCCGCGTCTCCATTCCCCGACACTGAGGGGCACGAAGACGAGGAAACCGTCGCCTTGCTCAAGACCCTTGGTTTGGTCAAGGGTGACGACCTGGGCTACTTCAACCCCGATGATAGCATTACGAGGGCTGAGTTCTGCGCGATGATAGTCAGAGCTCTTGGGCTCGAGGTCTCTGCCGGGTATGCAGCATATCCGACACAGTTCCCCGATGTCACCGCAAAGCAAAGCTGGGCTTACGGCTACATCAACGTCGCCGTTAGTCGTGGAGTCATCAAGGGTTATCCGGATGGCACATTCAAACCCGATGACCCCGTCAGCCAGGCCGAAGCTCTCACCATGGTAATGAGAGCTCTCGGGTACAAGGATTCGCTGCCTGGAAGATGGCCCTTGAACTACATTATGGAAGGCGCCAGGCAGGGTGTTGACTTGGTTGAGTCCGGGTTTGTTCCTACCGAGTCTGCTACCAGAGCGTTCGTGGCTCGCATGATAGGCGGCATGCTCACCAAGAGCTTCGTTTACGAGCCCGACAAGGAAGATTACCCCGGCGAGTTCCAACCCGTCAGTGGGCCAAGCTTCGGTGAGAAGAATCTTGGCGTTAAGCCTGGGCCTTCTGGCGTTGTTGCCGATGTAGACACTACCAATAAGGAAATCACTATCGGCAGCGAAACCAAGAAGTACGTTGCTGATGTAGTTGTGTACGGCAAAGTCGACAAGGTAACGTCCCTCAGTGGCTATGCCGTTAACAGCTGGATGAACACCAAGAACGAGGTAGTCTTCGTTACTACCACTGTTGCCGACTACGTTGTAGGCAAAGTTACGGCCGTTAACGTTTCCGCCGGAACCCTCACTGTTGGCGGAGTAACCTATGATGTTGCCGGCGGATCTGACGGCGCAGGTCTGGATGCCAAGAAGAATGGCGCGGACCTCACGGGCAGTCTGGCCAACAAGCTGGTCGCTCTGCTCGATACCAGCGCTAACATCTGGCTGAACGAGGACGGCGAGGTCTACAAGGTCGAGGCCCGTTACCTCGATTACACTGGGAAAGTCATCGAGAAGAAGCTCACCTCTATCGACATGACCGGTGTTGTCTACAAACTGAAGTTTGACGGCGACTCCACAGAGTACGCCTTGGCCAAGGATGCTTCCATCTTCAAGAACAACGTAGCCGCTACATGGGCCAATCTGAACCCCGATGACGACTGCTCCTTCACCTTAGAGGACGGCAAGATCGTATGGCTCGATGCCTGGGCGAACATTGTCAAGGGCGTTAAGATCACTGCCAAGTATCATTCGGGCACTACTTACCAGATCACTGGGGTAGTTGACGATGTCAGCACCGTTTATGTGTGCAAGGATGCAGCTGTCTTCAATGCGATCAATGTTGGCGGCTACTACGATCTCAATCTGAACCGCGACAACAAGGTCAGTGCGGTGGCGGACGTGACCACGACCGCTCTGGAGATCGTCAGCACCATTGTTGGTGTTAGCGTAGAGACAGTCAGCGGCACTACGGTCACTACCGAATACAAGCTCGTTCTCGCCAATGGTTCTACGGTTACAGTGCCAGTGGACACCATAGGTAACGACAAGGTATTCAAGAACACTCTGGCTGCCGACCCGACCGACCGACCCTATGCCACCTATTTCGTTGAGACCTTCAAGGTTGACGATGGCATCCACATCGTGAGAAGCGCCGGCGGCGCCATAAGCGAGGTCAACCTCTACTCACCCACTCTCGAGGGTACCGGTAAGTGGGACACCGTAGAGGAGCGAATTCACAGTCGTCTTTACTGGTGGCGAGACCGAGGCTATCACTACGGTGAGCGGCGCTCCCGTTACCCTTAACGGAGTCTCCAAGCAGCTGTCTGAACTGAACGGAAAGAAAGTCGTCATCACTTGGGATGTAGCAACCGGTAAGGCTGCCAAGGTAGCCGGCTACGCCTTCAAGGAGGATGTTGCCAGCGCAGTTCGGAGCATTTCTGCCGACAGTGAAGGCAACTACGTTTTCATCGTGGCTAATGGCGATGTTGTGACTGCCCCCAAGACCGCAGTTGTCATAAGGGACGGAGCCACTGCTAAGTTGGCTGACATAGAGCTTGGCGACAAGCTGTTCTATGATGCGCTGACCGCGACGTACATCGAAGCGACTGATGACACAACCGCTCCGAAACTCTCTTCGTATGCCGTTAGCTACTCTGGCGGTGACCTGACTGTGACCTTGACCTTCGACGAGGAAGTTCAGATGCCCACAGTCTGGATCGCGGGCGAGAAGTACACGGAGCCGAAGACTGGTGTTACCTACACCCCCTCAGGCAATGTGTGGACCATCAAGGTTACCATGAGCGATCCTGGTGCCACGGTAACCCTGGCGGTCACTGCAGCAGACTACGCTGGGAACGTTCTTAACACAACCCCCGGCATGGTATCCGTAACACATCCTGCCGATTAGTCTTGAGGACTGAACTGGATTAGGTACCTGGGCGAGAGCGAAAGCTCTCGCCCTGTGCTTATTGGTGCGATATGCCTGTCTTCCTGGAACCATACGTTGTATGCCCGCGTCCAATCGGATGCAAGTGCTTTTGAGGGGATTGGTAACATGCATAGGTCCAGACGCGCCTACATGGTTTGCGCTTGTGTGCTTTTGGCCATCGCGTTGTTTGTTTCCGCAACCGGAATCTGTTTGGCGACTCCCGACCACTGGGCAGACCAATGGCTTTCAGAGTCGCAATCCAGGGACCTTGTTAAGGGCTACCCAGACGGCAGCCTTCAGCCTGACCGGTCGGTGACCAGGGCTGAGTTCTGCACCATCCTCATAAGACTCTTGGGCGAAGAAAGCGCAGCACTGGCCGCCCGGCGACTTCCCTCGTATTTTTCTGATGTAGATCTCAACTATTGGGCAAAGGGCTACCTGGAGGTCGCTCGCGAAAAAGGAATCTTCGAAGGCGAGGACAACCGGCGGGCTTCTCCAGACCGAAACATCACGCGGGCCGAGGCCGTCACAATGATCGACCGCTGCAGGTTGGCCATGGGAGCACCTTTGCCAAGTGGATCTGGCAGAACCTTTTGGGACGAGAGCGATATTCCAGCCTGGGCCAGGGAAGCCGTGAAGCGCCTTTCTGCCGGAGGCGTGGTTGAGGGAGATAGCGATGGCCGGTTTCATCCCCACCGCAACTTGAGTAGGGCAGAGGCAGCCACACTGGCGATCAGACTCCTAGATCTGAGTGGTGGACGTTGGGACATTGCCGGAACCGTCATTCAAGTTGGGTCAGGCGCATCTGACTTGGTCCTGGACGTTCAAGGCGAGGAGATTCGGTTCTCCCTGAACCCTACCACTGTACAAGTATTTAGTAAGAACAAGCGTGTCCCGCCTGTAAGCCTCCGCAAAGGACAGAGCGTGGGCTTGGTTTTTGACGAAGGACAGGTCTCAATCATCTCCGTTTTGTAGTGCTGGGGTACTTGGAATCGAAGCGTCAGGCAGGTGCAGTTCATGAAGCGGACTCATAGTTACATATTGATACTTTGCCTTGTGGTGTTTGTTGCCTCAAGCGCCGCACCGAGCCTTTCTGGAGACCTGTATGCTCCAGAGACCCCTTTTCAGACGTCTGCTCAGCCTTCAAACATAGAGAGTGTGGATGCCCTGTGGTCCTCCGAACTCATATCCGAATTAGGGATTGGACCGTCCGTTGGCTCCCCGAGCTCGCGGGGACAGGGCATTACCGTCGGGGTTGTGGATACCGGGGTCGATGGCTCAAGCATGTCTTCGGGCAGTTTACTCGATTGGATAGACCTCACTGGCGAAGGTGACGTTAGGCTTTCTAGTCCCGTCTCCCCGTCATCATCTGGTGCGGTCACTGTGGGCGAACTCACCGCTCAGGTCAAGGGCATTCCCAGCAAGAGCGGCCGCGTCAGGATAGGAGAGTTCCGCATCACTGATCTTCCAGTTGATGCGCCACTGAGGGAAGCCGTGGGAGCGGGGTTTAAGGTTCTGGTGGTGGCCACGGACAGATACATTGCCGGGCAGTACGATACAGTGTACCTTGACACTGACTGCGACGGTTCTGTGGTGTCAGAAAGGGGTCTGGAAGTCTTCCGGAACTCACGTACTGGTGTCTTAGTGAGTCTGCCCAGCGGACGTTACCTGCATGTTGTGCTCACCGACATCCTGGACAACGGTACGCGGATCGTTTTGGGATTCGACGGCCACGGTCATGGAACACAGGTTGCCTCAGTGCTTCTGGGCAGCGCCACGGGGTTCACAGCGTTGGTTCCCGGGGCGAAGCTGATCTCGGTGAAATCGGTTGATTCTTCCGGGCGAACTACTTGGAGTCTCCTGGCGCAGGGAATTCTGGCTGCTTGCCGAAAAGGAGCCAAGATAGTGATAATGAGCGTTGCTCCGCTTCTGTCCGGAGAAAGCGATGACAGTTTTGAGGATGCCATACGGAAGGCAGAAAGAGAATACGGGGCATTGGTTGTGATCGCTGCCGGAAACAAGGGCCCTGGTCTCGGGACACTTGCTGATTATGCTGAGCTGCCTAACGTCCTGTCTGTTGGAGCTTACATCCCCAGGAGCATGGGTCAAGCGCTGGGACTGACTCCCGGGCGCATGTGGCCATGGTCTTCTATCGGCCCTACGTCTGGCGGTGCCACTGTTAGTTTAGTCGCCCCGGCAATAGGGCCCGCGCAAGTGCCCGGTTGGGCAGCGGACCGGAGCACAACATGGCTTTTCGAGGGCACTTCGTGTGCTACAGCCTATGCGGGAGGGGCGGCGGCTGCAGTGGCAAGCGCGTTGAGATCTAGCGGGACTCCATTGTCTCCTACCGTACTGAAAGAATCTCTGGAGGATGGGGCTGTGGCACTGCCAGGGGTCTCTCCAGTAGAACAGGGGACCGGAGTATTGAATGCTGACAATGCCATGGCTATCCTCAAGTCTGGGCGCAAGTATTCCCGTGTCAGGACTGTGGCGGAGTGGGGTGGGCGATACCAAACGTCAGGCTTCTTTGATCGTGACAAAACACCGGGACTCATCCCTATCGGGCTAGATAGTTTCATGCCGTTTGATGTTTCTCTCCGCCTGGATGTCCCCATCTGGGCCAGGGCAAATACTCTGTCTCTTCATATTCCCGCAGTAGAGCAAAGGGAAATGGCGCTGCTGTTGGAACCAGGGCTTCCTTTGGGGCTCGCGTCAGGGTTTGTGACGGGGGACGACCCGAGTATGCCGGGAATCGAGATGAGGGCGCTGGCCACTGCATTGGTGCCAAGACGGTTTGGAGCGTCCGGTACTTTGACTGTTCAACACATCATGAGCCCAGGCATGCTGCACAGAGAGTACTTGCGGGTTAATCCCGGAGTGGAATCTCTCTCCATCACTTTGGAGGTGCCAAAGGGCGGCGATGGAAGGCCCAGAGGTCGCGAGAGGCTTTATGTTTACGATGACAAGGGGTGGCTGGTACACGAAGGACCTTGGGTAGGTGCCGGGACTGCCTCTGTCAAAGACGCGACCACAGTCCGTCTGCCTGCTCCCGGAGTGTGGGAGATAGTGGTGGTTAGCGATCCCTCCTCCCACATCTTTGGTGTCCTGGAAGCGCTGTTCCACCTCACGTTCACAAGACGAGGACTCACTGCCACAGAGTCGCACTGCTCCCTGGTCGTGTCTCAAGATGAGAGCGCACCCGTTGTGGGAGAAGTTCCCTTTGCCAACCCAGGCGTGGAGTTCCTATGCAGACCCATGGTGATCGAGCAAGGCAGGAATGGCCGGGTATCAAGCGAAAGGCTTCTTGCGTCATCATCTGTCTCCATGCCCAAGTCGGTAACGGGGGTGACAGAGGGTACCCGTTATCTCTACTTGGGTATCTCCGAGGTTTCCGATCCCGCCGCTGACATAGACGTCTACTTGTATTACCTGGATCCCGATGCCAATCGCTGGATTGAGGTAAAATCCTCCGCCAAACCGAAGACTTCTGACGAAGAACTCACCCTCGTTAACCCTGCTCCAGGGCAATACATTGCTTACATCGAGGTTAGAGGGCTTCAGGACAGCCAGGCGACGTTCAAATGGACTACGGTAATCGCCCGAGAGCAGGCCAGATATGGGGCTTCAGAGGCGTCCGCAGGATCCAAGGAGTTTGCGTGGCCCACAGGCAGTCGCAAGAGTATCAAGGTATCAATCCCCAATCGCTTCTCTCCTGGGCAGGAGAACGAGGTGTATCTGGCACTTTGGGACGAGACTACCGGAACGCTGAGAAGTCTAGTCGCGTTAGACGTCACGGGTCTTTCTCCGAGCGTCCTTACTTACGCCGGGACCGGGAGTGCGGCCAACGGGCGAACAGCTGTGACGCTGTCCGCTTGGGACTCAGTCTCTCTAAAGCCAGTTGACGCACTAGTTCGCTTGGGGGATGTATGGTTTCAACTCCGCAACGGGAAGGCCACAGTCGTTATCAATGAGAGCAGTCTTGAGGGATTGGAGCTGTACTCAGAGTATCCGGGGATGTACCCTAGGATGAAGACTATTCATGAATAGGAGATCTCTGCCGTGAGAACCATAAGACGCTTTACCACAGGCAAGACGGCTCTAACCCTGCTTGTTGCCATTTTGCTGGTGTTAGCTTCCGGTGGAGTCACGTATTCTCAGGGGGACGTCTTGACCCAAGAGGCGCCCACCGAGTCTTTAGTAGTTACCAAAGAGCAAGCGGAGTTTTTCCGGCTACTTATCGAGGTGCAGGACCTGATCCGCGACTACCACACCAAAGACATTTCGGTCGACTTGCTTTACCAGGGTGCCATAAGAGGCATGATTGACGCCCTGGGTGACCGGTATTCGCAATTCTTTACCCCGGAGCAACTGAACGCTTGGCTATCAAGTCTTGAAGGCGAGTACGGAGGAATAGGCGTCACTATTGAACTGGTCGATGGTATGCTCATGATAGTGGGCGTCTTCTCAGGATCTCCGGCCCAAGAGGCGGGACTTCGTGCGGGAGACGTCATCGTCTCGGTAGAGGGGCATGACATGAAGGGGAAGCTTCCCAGGGACGCTGCGGTTCTCTTAAGAGGCGAACCCGGTACACCGGTTGAGGCGGTGTTCCTCCGGTCATCTACTGGAGAGGTTCTGAACCTCACAATAGTGCGGGCTACCATCGTGCAACCGTCGATGGACGTGAAGGAACTGGGAGACAATCTCCACTATATACGCGTGAATGAGTTTACTGAAGAGGCAGGTCGGACGTTTACTGCCATCATCGAGGTCTTGCGCAATTTCGGTATGAAGGGACTGGTCCTAGACCTCAGGGACAATCCCGGTGGCCTGGTTGATGTGTGTATAGATATGGCCAATCACCTAGTTCCCAAAGGCCCAATCTTTGAGCTCGGGCGTAAGGAACTCAAAGAGGTTATCGAGAACACCAGGGATGTTGTACCAGTGCCTGTGGTTGTTCTAGTGAACGGCGGCTCGGCCAGCGCTTCCGAGATACTGGCAGGCGCAATCCGTGACCGAGGTGTAGGCGTCCTAGTTGGTGAGAAGACTTTCGGCAAAGGATGCATTCAGACTCTGGTCGATCTGGGTGACGACATGGGAGGGATCAAGCTCACTATCGCCGAATACCGGACTCCTTCAGGACAGGCTATAGAAGGTAAAGGGCTTGAGCCCGACTACTTAGTGAGTTCACCTGAGATCCAGATCCCTGCCACTCCCGAGTTCAAACGATCTTTGAGGCAAGGGATGATAGGGCTCGATGTCTTGGCAGTTCAAGAGAACCTGGCCTTTCTTGGCTACGCAGTGGGCGAGCTTGACGGTATCTTCGGCCCTAAGACTGCCGCGGCCATTACTGCTTTTTGTAGAGAACACGAACTCGATTACAGCGGTACTGTCACCGAAACCATGATGAACGTGTTGGGAGTAAACTGCATCCAGAAGGCCAGAGACTTGGCGGGCGATCCCATCATGGAAAAGGGAATTGAGATCTTGAGAAACAGAGTCCAATCGGGGACATGGGAGTAGAGCAACATGAATACTTCGACAGCCCTCATAAGAGTGAGGGTTTCCCAGAGCGATGTCCATTACGCAGGGGGTATCGCAGCGGGTTCCAAGGTCATGGAGTACTTCGGGGATGTTGCCACCGAGCTCTGCATACGATCCGACGGTGACGAGGGCCTCTTGGCATCTTACGACCTCGTCGAGTTCAAACAGCCTGTGAGAGCAGGGGATTTTCTCGAGATTCGGGGTAGGATCACCAAGATTGGGCAAAGGTCGCGCCAGATCGAGATGGACGCCTGGAGGGTTATCGAACCCCACCCCGAGGCAGGGCCCACTGCAGCCCGAGTCCTCCCCGAGCCTGTGCTGGTAGCCAGGGCGAGGGGGACTGTCGTGGTTCCTAAGGCCAAGCCGGATTAGGCACCGGACCGGTTTTCCCCGTCTGCACAGCTTTTCAACGAAGCGCGCGGTTTTTGGTCCTGGCTTCGGCCGACGCGGCGGGACTCCGGTGTACCCGGAACGGCGGTGCCGTGGGGTGTCGGGATTTCCGGCAGTGTTCTCGGTTGGGCGTCGGAAATTCCGGCGGCATTCTCGGTCGGGTGCCGGAAAACCCGCCTTGCTTCAAGATGAGAGTCGGTCTTTCCGGCATTTCGCGGGGTCTGCCTCGGCCCCTGCAGGAATTCCCCTTACCGGACTCGAACTATGCCGTCGACTCAGAGATTGGAGAGATGCTGATGGATCCTCTCATTATTACCGTGGCCCCAATCGGAGCGGAGGTTACCAGAAAGGACAACCCGAACATACCTCTAACCCCTCAGGAGATCGCGGAAGAGTGCTACAGAGCCTGGAACGAGGGCGCTTCATTGGCTCACCTGCACGCCAGAGACCCGGATGGCAACCCTACCCAATCGGCGGATGTATATCGGGAAATCATCGAGTTGGTGAGGTCTAAGACCGACATGATCATCCAGGTTTCAACCGGCGGGGCCGTTGGGATGACGGTCGATGAAAGACTTGGACCCGTATCACTTAGACCCGAGATGGCTACACTTACTTGTGGAACGGTAAACTTTGGTGACGGTATATTTGTCAACTCCAAAGGAGACATAGAGAGAATCGCAAGAGCCCTGAGAGAAGAGGGTGTCAAACCCGAGTTTGAGATCTTTGACGCAGGGATGATCGAGAACGCCATGCGCTTGGCCCAAAGAGGACATGTGAGTCTACCCGGGCATTTCGACTTTGTCATGGGTGTTCCCGGAGGGATATCGGGCGATCCCCGAAACCTTATGCACCTCATGAACCTCATCCCCCATGATTGCACATGGACAGTCGCGGGTATCGGAAGACACGAGTTGCCCCTAGGTATTATGGCAGTGGTCCTGGGAGGCCATGTCAGAGTAGGTTTCGAAGACAACATATACTATTCCAGAGGAGTCTTGGCCAAGTCCAACGCCCAACTAGTATCCAGAATCGCAAGGATTGCCATGGAAGTTGGGAGGCCGGTGGCGAAGCCTCAAGAAGCAAGAGCTATCTTGCGACTCAAATAGATCCGGTTAGCCGGTAATAAGCACGAGCCAGAAAGGAGCACAAAGATGCAGCTCTTTCTTGACACAGCCAACATAGACGAAACCAGAGAAGCGGCCAGTTGGGGAGTCATTTCGGGTGTAACCACCAATCCCAGCCTCATCGCTAAGGAGCGCAGAGACTTTCGGACCGTCGTTCGGGAGATATCCCAGATTGTCCCCGGCCCGATTTCCGCGGAAGTACTGTCGGTTGCGGCTCAAGACATGATACCTGAGGCTAGGGACCTAGCCAAGATCGCTCCCAACATTGTCATCAAGATACCTATGACTGAGGAAGGGCTCAAGGCCGTCAAGACACTCTCGCAAGAGGGCATCAAGACCAATGTCACCTTAGTGTTTTCGCCTTTGCAGGGCCTCTTGGCTGCTTTGGCTGGGGCTGATTACGTTAGCCCGTTCATTGGGCGCCTCGACGATGTTGGCAATGAGGGCATGAGCATCGTCGAGGACTTGGTGTTCATCATCGAAAACTACGGCCTCAAGACCCAGGTCATTGCGGCTTCGGTGCGTCACCCCATTCACGTGTTGGATGCGGCAAAGGCCTCGGCACACATCGCCACCGTTCCGTTCAAGGTGCTTAAGGCAATGGTCCGCCATCCTCTTACGGATATCGGGATCAAGAGATTTCACGATGACTGGGCCAAAGTGCAGACTGAACTCCAAGCCTCAGGCGAATTACAAGAATGAGAGGGAAATTGGGCGGAGGCCTGCCAATTGCCATAAAGGTCTCCGCCAACAAGAGTACCGGTGCGCTAAGGAGCGCATATTATATAATACCTGAATCTTGACTAGGGTAAGTGCGTATGATAGTTTCAAATAGGAGTGCAACAGTCTAAGTCTTCACGTGCGCTACCCTTCCTAGTTTTTCGAGTTTCGCAAGTCCAGACCTATTCACAATTACAGGCTATCAAGCCGTTACCCATATTCACACGCTTACTGCAGCCCACGGACCCCAATGATAGACCACAGACAGAAAGCGGGCGCAAGTGCGATGCCAAGGAGATGTGACGCTTATGCAAGCAGATGATCCCAAAGGTCCTGGGCTAGACCTAAACCCACCGGATGGGCAAGCTGTTCTCGAGAAGCCCAAGATGCGGCGTACGCGGCAGAAAAAGGACCTCCACCCTGCAGAACCAGAAGGGGCTTTAACTGCCGAAGCTCAAAAGTCTACCGAATCCAAAAAGCCTCGTCGAACCACCAGAAAGAAGCCAAGCGAAAAGGCGCAAGAACCCGAAACCTCATCAACCAAGTCAGATGAAGACGAAGCAGCAGACGAGTCCCCAAGGGAAGCGCCAAAGAGGCGAACCAGACGAACTGCCTCTCAAGCCAAAATCAACAGTCAAGAACCTACAGAGATGCCTGCTGTTGTGACTCCTGCTGTGGAACCTCAAATCGCAAAACCGGAAAAAGCGCCTCATACGGATACTCATACAACAACATCGGAGGCTTCACCGCTTGAACCTGTTACGAAACCTGTTGAAGATGCAGATGAAGCGAAATCCGACCTAGGACAGGCGGAACAGGCAGGGGTGCCGGTGGGGGCTCACCGGTCTTTGACCAGGGTTACACCAGGGCTTGCTTTGTCTTGGGTGGCACCTCCGCGACCTGACCCTTCGACTGTGACCAGGCCAGAGGAGTCTAGGCGTGACTATTCATCTCGGCGTGAAGTGGCTTCGCAACGGGAAGCAATGGCCCAACGGGAGTCGGAATTCCAGCGGGAAGCAGTTCTTCAGCATGAAGCTGTACCCGAACCGGAAGACCGGTTCGCTCGAGAGGAGCGCGATCCAGGTGAAAACCGCTATCCTCGCGACGGCCGTTACCATCGAGATGAGCGCTCATCTCGTCTTGCTCCCGATGAAAGGACGATCTCCATTCCCGACGCCGGCGTCAGGGAATACAGACACCTTGATAGCGGTCAAGAGCGCGCGCTTGATGTCGACCAAGGGGATGCGGGAATCCGCGGCGTCCATCAACCTTACGAGCAGTACGTGTCAAGACGCCCCGGGAGGGCAAGAGTTGAGCCTGCCCTCACCATGAAGGAACTGGGAGTCATGACTCTCGTTGAACTGCAGAGAATTGCCAGAGAGATGGGGATAGCCGGGTACTCGGCTCTTCGAAAAAAGGAATTGGTGTTCGAGATCCTCAAGACCCGAACTCAGGCAGGAGGACTCATTTTCGCCGAGGGGCTCTTGGAGATCCTGCATGAAGGCTACGGTTTCTTGAGGCCGGCCTTCTATTTTCCGAGCAAAGACGATGTCTATGTTTCGCCTTCGCAGATCAGAAAGTTTGACTTGCGCACGGGCGATTTGGTTTCCGGGCAGGTTCGCCCTCCCAAAGACAGCGAAAGGTATTATGGTCTGCTCAGAATAGAAGCCATCAACGGCGAAGACCCAGAAACCGCCAGGGAACGTCCGAACTTCGAAGGGTTGACGCCCATCTTTCCTGACGAACGCTTCAAAATCGAGACCACGAGAGATGAACTTTCAGGGAGACTCCTTGATCTTGTGGCCCCTTTGGGCAAGGGACAGCGGGCTCTCATAGTCTCGCCTCCCAAAGCCGGCAAGACTGTCCTACTTAAGAGAATTGCCAACGCCATCACCCAAAACAGTCCTGACACTTACCTCATGGTCCTCCTCATAGACGAGCGGCCTGAAGAAGTCACCGACATGCAGCGTTCGGTCAAGGGCGAAGTGATCGCGTCAACATTCGATGAGCCGCCCGATAACCACGCCAGAGTCAGCGAAATGGCTTTAGAGAGAGCTAAGCGGTTGGTGGAGAACCATCGCGATGTCGTCATACTCTTGGACAGCATCACGAGGATGACCAGAGCATACAACCTGATCGAACCCTCGTCGGGCCGGACCTTGTCGGGAGGTATGGACCCCGCCGCGTTCCACAAGCCCAAGAGGTTCTTTGGGGCTGCCAGGAACATCGAAGAGGGCGGAAGTCTCACTATAGTGGCCACAAGCCTTATAGATACCGGAAGCCGCATGGATGATGTCATCTACGAGGAATTCAAGGGCACGGGCAACTCAGAGATTCATCTTGACAGGAAACTGGCCGAACGAAGGATCTTCCCCGCCATCGACATCAAGAGATCGGGCACTCGCAAAGAGGAGCTTCTGCAACCCAAGGAAGAACTTGAGGCCATGTGGCTCTTCCACAAGATGACCTATGATCTTGACCTTGACAAGGTGTTGGAGGGTCTCATGCAGGCTCTTAGTCAGACTAGGAGCAACAAGGAAGCCTTGCCGCTTCTAAAGCGCAGGTTGTCTTTGATCAGGTAGGGTGCTATAATTCGGCTGTTGCGTTTCTAGTCAATTTGGGGTGATGCAGTTGAAGGAGAAAATCCATCCGGAGTATCAGAAGACTACTATTACCTGCGCTTGCGGTGCAGTCTACCACGTTGGCTCCACAAAGAACAACATAAGGGTTGAGATTTGCGCCAAGTGCCATCCTTTCTTCACCGGAGTTCAGAAAATCGTAGACACCGGCGGTAGGGTTGAGAGATTCCGCCAAAAGTACGGTTTCCTGCAGGGGGAGAAGCCGGCACAAGAATCAGGCAAGTAGCGATCGCCAATAGAAGGACAGAGATCGCGCCCACGGCGCTATTTCTGTCCTTTTGCTTTACCTTGGGTGTAGTAAAATAGCAATTGGGGGGCTCGCTTTGAACAAGAAGGCACCGACATATGGCGGCCAAGCCTTAATCGAAGGTGTTGCCATGCGTGGCCCCAGACATTTGGCCATGTCTGTGCGACGGCCTTCAGGCGAGATAGTCTCCTTAACCAAGTTGGCCCTCATGCCATCGGAAAAAGGCGGACTGTTCAACCTTCCCATTATGAGAGGCGCCCTTGCGTTCTGGGATTCCTTGTCTTTGGGTATGGAGATGCTCATGAAGTCCGCTGAAATTGCAATGCCGGAAGAAGAAACCCCAAGCAAATCGGCATTGAACCTTTCGCTTTTTCTTGGCGTTGTCATTGCCGTGGCTATGTTCGTGCTCTTGCCGACTTTTCTCGCGTCGGTGATACTTAGGGCCACCGGGATGTCTGGGCGGGCAACCACCGGCCTTGTTGAACTGGTCATCAGGCTTGTTCTGTTGGTGGGCTATGTCTTGGCGATATCCCGAATGCAAGAAATCCAGCGGGTTCTCCAATACCACGGTGCGGAGCACAAAGTGCTATGGGCGTGGGAAAACAACCATGCCGCACAAGGGTTTCGCGACGGTACCTGGGATCATGTGGGCGTCGTCAATACCCTTGCCGATGTCGCCAAGGATGCACCGAGACTTCATCCCAGGTGCGGCACGAGTTTTCTCTTTCTTGTGGCCATTTGCTCCTGGGTGGTGTACCTCTTTGTGTCGCCTCCGGGGGTGCTGCACAGGGTCACGGCACGCATACTGCTTCTCCCTCTTGTGGCAGGGCTATCATATGAAGTACTGAAGTTGTCTGCGGGGCGACAAGGAGTATTTTGGAGGATCATAGCGGCTCCTGGGATGGCACTTCAGATCCTTACTACTAGAGAACCTGATACGGGCCAACTGGAGGTAGCGGCCGAAAGCCTTGCCCACCTCATTGAGGTCGAAAGAGGTGATTCTGCTTGACTGCGATACGCGATGCTGACGGCTTCATTGCCAAATTGAATGAAGTTGAAGGACGTTTTGATGAGATAGGCGAGTTTCTGCAGGACCCCAGAGTGTTCGGGGATCCCAAAAAGTACAAGGATCTGGTCAAAGAACGGGGTCGCATCAACGACGTTGTCTCAAAGTATAGACGGTACAAAAAGGTACTAGCAGACATTGAAGGCAACCGAGATGTTATTGCGACGGAGACGGACCAAGAATTACTGGATCTGGCGCAGGAGGACCTTGGAGTTCTTCTTGAGGAGAAGGCGAGCCTTGAAGCCGAGCTCAAAAAGGCCCTCATTCCCCGGGATCCCAACGACGACAAGAACGCCATAGTGGAGATCCGTGCCGGTACAGGAGGTAGTGAGGCCGCTCTCTTCGCAGGCGATCTTTTCCGGATGTACGGACGGTACGCCGAAAGCAGGGGCTGGAAGACGGAAATCCTCACGTCCAACCCCACCGACCTAGGCGGTTTCAAAGAGGTCATCTTTGCGGTAGAGGGCGACGGCGTATACAGGCGCCTCAAGTACGAAGGCGGTGTCCACCGAGTTCAACGCATTCCTCTTACGGAGTCGGGTGGGAGAATCCATACATCTACCGCTACAGTGGCGGTTCTGCCCGAGTCTGAGGAAATAGACGAGATGTCTATTGATCCCGATGAGTTGAGAATCGACACCTATTGCTCGTCGGGCAAGGGCGGGCAAGGCGTCAACACCACCTATTCCGCAGTGCGAATAACTCACTTGCCTTCGGGAATAGTGGTGACATGCCAGGATGAAAGGTCTCAGATCCAAAACCGGGAACGTGCTATGAGGATCCTTCGTTCTCGCTTGCAGGCTTTGGCTGAGGAGGAGAAGAATAAGGAACTCACCGATTCTCGGCGATCCCAAGTGGGCACAGGAGAGAGAGCCGAGAAAATACGTACCTACAACTTCCCCCAAAGCAGAGTAACAGATCACAGAATCGGTTTCACGAGCCACAGACTCACGGAAATTATGGACGGCGATCTTGACGAAATGGTCGGGGCCCTTCTTGCCGAGGACGAAAGACTCAAGATCCAGGATGTTCAGTAACATTGGGAGACTTGACTCTTGGGCAGGCGATGGCTTGGGCAAGACGAGAACTCCGGGACCATTCCGAGTCCCCCGCGAGAGACGCCTCGGTGCTTCTATCTCATCTCTTGGGGGAATCCTCAGAGTATCCTTACTTGCATCCGGAAATTGTCTTGACCAAAGAGCAAGAGAATCGTTACCGCAGTCTCGTTGAGAGAAGGCGCAATGGCGAGCCGGTGGCCTACATTCGTGGTTATCAGGAATTCATGGGGCTTAGGTTTTCGGTGGACAACAGGGTCCTCATACCGCGCCCTGAGACAGAGCTTTTGGTGGAAAAGGTGCTTTCGATTCTTGGAGACCGGCGAGAGACCGTGGTGGCCGACGTAGGCTGCGGTTCCGGGGCTATCGGACTTTCCTTGGCCAAACTGGGCGGATACCAAGTGGTGCTCACGGATTCCTCCAGTGAGGCTCTGTCGGTTGCCAGGTTCAACGCGGACAACCTAGAGGTGTCTTCAAACGTGAGTTTTCTTCACGGGGACCTTCTGGTTCCTCTCTATTCCAGAGGTTACGCAGGAAGACTGGATGCCTTAGTATCCAACCCGCCCTACATTCCGGACGGGGAGATGGCCAGTCTCCCTAAGGAAGTCGGGTTCGAGCCTCAGAGCGCCCTAGACGGAGGGCCTGGGGGATTGCGCTACATAAGACGCTTGGTTGAAGATGCGGGCAATCTCCTGAAAGACGCCGGATGGCTTGTTATTGAGATAGAAGCCGGGCAAGGCGCCGCCGTAAGGCGCCTTCTTGCGGATCATAACTGGGAAAACATAAGCATCTCTCCGGATTACGCAGGAAAGGATAGGATAGCAGCGGCGATGGTGAGACAACGTGACAAGAACTAAGATTGTGAGGGTGGACCCCTTTAACCCTAGTGACGAACTCCTGGCCCCTTGCGCTCAAGCCCTGAGGGAGGGCGGGCTGGTTGCTTTCCCGACAGAGACTGTCTACGGATTAGGCTCTAACGCTCTGGACGAAAGCGCCGTGGCAAAGATCTTCCAAGCCAAAGGAAGGCCTCAAGACAACCCCTTGATCGTTCACGTTTCCAGAATCGAGTCGGTGCCTCCTCTGGTTTTGAGCGTCAGTCCTGTTGCCCTAAATCTCATGTACCTTTTCTGGCCGGGCCCTCTCACGCTGCTATTTCCCAGGTCGCCACAGATCCCCGCTAGGGTTACCGCCGGACTTCCCACTGTGGGTATAAGAATGCCCGATCATCCGGTAGCTCAAAGGCTCATAGACCTTGCGGGCGTCCCGGTGGCAGCACCGTCGGCAAACGCATCGGGTCGGCCTAGCCCAACTTCTTTTGAGGAGGTCTTGGCGGATCTAGACGGCAAAGTCGATTATATTATCGACGGAGGATACACGGATATTGGCGTTGAGTCCACCGTTTTGGATATCTCCGGTCCGGTGCCCAAGATTCTGCGGCCCGGGGGCCTCTACGCCGAAGATCTACAGGAAGTACTGGGTAGGGTCGAAGTGATAGACTACTCGGGCAGCGGACCGACCCCCTCTCCGGGTATGAAGTACCGCCACTATGCTCCTAAAGCGGATGTTTACCTGGCTACAGGTACTCCCGAAGACCAGGCCAGAGCAATCGTGAGATTCGCACAGAAGCGCATGCTGTCAGGCAATGCTGTGGCCGTACTGGCTTCGGGAGAGAATCTTGGGCGATACGAACGTCTTGCGTCCGAGTATCCGGATCTTTTCCACGTTATCTATTTGGGATCTAGAGACGACCTTGCTCCCGTGGCGTCCCGGCTTTTTTCGGGACTTCGGCATGCCGACCACCTGGGTGCGTCCGTGGTTTTTGCTGAATCGTTTCCCCGAGTGGGGTTGGGCTTAGCCATTCAGAACCGGTTAGAAAGGGCAAGCGCCGGCAAGCATCTGCCCGAGCACCCCGAGGGCGCTCCCTTTCGCATACTGATGGTGTGTTCGGGTAACACCTGCCGCAGTCCCATGGCTGAAGAAATCCTGAAGGATGTCTGGAGCGCTCGTTCTGCGGGTGTTCCATTGGAGGTCATATCCAGGGGAACTGCCACCGTTTGGGGCCTTCCCGCTACTCCAGAAGCCGTTATAGCTGCCGACCAACTTGGAGTTGACCTGCGCGGTCACCGTTCAGCGCCCATCTCTCAAGGTGACATGGAGTGGGCAGACTTGGTGGTGACCATGACCGAGAGCCATAAGAAGAACCTCTTGTTCAGGTTTCCCGGCTACGATGGAAAGATATATACTCTGTCCGAGGTATCATCTGGGGCCGTTTCCGGCGACGTAGATGACCCTTTTGGAAAGAGCCAAGAAGTCTACAACAAGACCGCCGAGTCTTTAAAAAGAGGTTTGACTGCCTTGGCTGATCGCATGGCTCGCATGGTCAAGGTGGGGGAGGATGCGTGGCTCTCGGGCGGTCCCGACCAAGCACAAGAGACGCAGGAGGAACATGAATGAAGATTGCCATAGGTAGCGATCACGCCGGTTTCGAACTCAAGGAAGAAATCCGAACCGAGTTGGCTGCAGGCGGACATGAAGTCTGTGACTGGGGCGCCCGAGGCACGGAATCAGTAGACTACCCGGATTTTGCCAAGAAGGTATGCCGAGCGGTAGTATCTAAGCAATCGGAAGTTGGGCTCTTGGTGTGCGGGACAGGTCTTGGCATGGCGATTGCCGCAAACAAGGTGCCTGGCATCAGAGCAGTCGCTTGCTCCGATACGTTTTCAGCCAGAATGGGCAGGGAGCATAACGATGCCAACGTCCTCTGTCTGGGAAGCAGGGTAGTAGGCTCGGGTCTCGCCATGGACATTGTACGGGCGTTTATCGGGGCAAAGTTTCAAGGTGGCAGGCACGGACGCAGGGTCCAGAAAATCCTAGATCTAGAGTCAGAATTCTCGGGAGGCATGAAGGATGTCTAATACCATTGATCTTGTCCGGATTCGGCAAGAGGTGGTGAGTGCCGCCAAGGGGCTTCTGGAGGTGGCGAGGCTGAAGCCAGGTCAAATACTGGTTCTGGGCTGTTCCACAAGTGAAGTGCAGGGCAGCCGCATAGGGTCTGCCGGGAGCGGCCAAGTGGCAAACGCCATTCTTGACGGCGTCTTTCTTGCTCTCGAAGGGACCGGGGTCAACCTGGCGGTCCAGTGCTGCGAACATCTTAACAGGTGTCTTGTGGTGACACAGGAAACCTGCCAGGCCTATGGCCTTACGGAGGTGACTGTGGTCCCCGTGCCCAATGCCGGGGGTGCCACCGCAGCCGCGGCATTCGACCGTTTTTCGGAGCCGACTATAGTTGAGTCTATCCAAGGCCATGCGGGTATCGATATAGGTGACACTTTCATAGGCATGCATCTTCGTCCAGTAGTCATACCCGTTCGTCTTCCCATTAAATCCGTGGGAGAGGCACACTTGACTTTGGCCCGGACAAGGCCCAAGTTGATTGGAGGCAAACGGGCCGTTTACGTTGTGGAAGAACGGGACAAACACTGAAACCAAAACCCGCTTGGGGGAGTCTAACACATGGAAAGACATAATCGTCCCGGTTGGGACGAGTATTTTATGCAGGTGGCAGAAGTTGTGGCCTCCCGATCGACCTGTACTAGGCGCAACATTGGAGCGGTCATTGTGCGGGACAAGAGGATTTTGGCCACGGGCTATAACGGGGCCCCAACGGGTCTATCCCATTGCATCGATGTAGGATGCTTGAAAGATGAACTTGGTATTCCGTCTGGCCAACGCCAGGAGGTTTGCAGGGCCCTTCACGCCGAACAAAACGCCATAGTCCAAGCAGCGAGACACGGTATTCCGGTTGAGGGCTCGACCCTCTACTGCACCACTGAGCCTTGCAGCGTGTGTGCCAAGACGCTGATAAACGCAGGGATCAGGAGGGTGGTTTACAGAGAAGCTTATCCCGATGAATTGTCCAGAGCCCTTCTGGAGAGTGCCGGAGTGACGGTAGAGCAGTTCAGGGCGGTCTAGACGGTCTGATTGACTCTCTCGGACATGCTCAGTTAGAATATCCGCATGTAACGGCCCTGGACGAGGAGGATTTTGGGAAAGGGGCGAAAGACTATTGGAGACACTCTACGCATTCTTAGTAGGTTTGGCACTATCCTTAGTCCTCACTCCTGGGACGCGCTGGTTTGCCAAGAGAGTAAACGCCCTGTGCCATCCCACTTCCAGGAGTGTCCACAGAGTCCCCGTCCCTTACTTGGGCGGCCTAGCTATCTACGCAGCTTCCATTTTGGGGATGCTCGTATCCCCCTATTACGATCGGGGAGGATTTCGGGCGGTACTTGTGGGCGGGTTTGTGATCCTAGTAGTGGGACTCATCGATGACCTTTGGGTTTTGAAACCTTGGCAAAAACTGCTGGGTCAGGTCCTGTCCGCTGTAGTGGTGGTGTCATTGGGTGCCAGCATCTCCTTTGTGACTGATCCCTTCTCGGGTACGGTCAGACTTCTTGGAACTATAGCTATTCCGCTAACCATATTATGGGTGGTATCTTTCGAAAACCTGATAAACCTGTCTGACGGGCTGGACGGCTTGGCGGCAGGCGTTGGTCTCATTACGGCGTTGGTAATGGCTTTTGCATCCGTGAAAGCGGGACGTTTCGCCATAAGTCCTATGGCTGCCGCCTTAGCAGGCAGCCTTCTAGGTTTTCTTCCCTTCAACTTTCACCCTGCATCTATTTTTATGGGCGACGCAGGGGCAATGTATATAGGTCTGGCTCTTGCGGTTCTGTCGGTGCAGGGTTTGGTCAAATCGGCAGTAGTAATGTCGGTGTTGGCGCCAATACTGACCCTTATGGTGCCCATATTCGACGCCGCCTTTGCCATCGTCCGCCGTCGCTTGTCCGGGCAGTTCTTTGCGAAGGCAGATCAAGACCATCTGCACCACAGGCTGTTGGAACTTGGTATGGGACAGCGGCAAGCCGTAGTGGCGATTTACCTGGTAAGCTTGGCTTTTGGGGTTTTGGGCTTGGTTTCCGCTTTCGCTCCTGTCTCACGAGGAGGGCCGATTGCCGGATTGGCCGTGTTGGCGGTACTAGGTATGGCCCACAAGGCGGGGCTTCTCACAATCACAGTGAGAAAAGACCACAAGAGGCAGGTGCATCGGGGCAACTGAAAGAGGTGTGAGTCTTGCCTTTAGACCATCGGTTAAAGGTAATGTCCGTGTTCGGTACTCGTCCTGAGGCCACAAAAATGGCCCCCCTGGTTAAAGCCCTCGAGAACACTCCCCAGATAGAATCCAGAGTCGTCGTTACCGCTCAACACAGAGAGATGTTGGATCAAGTCATGCGGGACTTCGGTATACAAAGTCACTATGACCTGGATGTTATGAAGCCTCGCCAGACTCTGGCTGAGACCACACAGAGGGTGCTTTCCGGTATGACCCCTATCTTGTCTTCTGAGAAGCCCGATCTTGTGTTGGTTCATGGCGACACTACCACCGCGGGTTCGGCTGCTTTGGCTGCCTACTATCTGCGAATACCTGTTGGACACGTGGAAGCCGGTCTCCGGACCGGCGACAAGTATGCTCCTTTCCCAGAGGAGATCATGCGCAAGATCGCTGATGCCATAAGCGACATTCACCTGGCGCCGACCCAGAGAGCCAAGGAAAATCTTCTCAGAGAAAATGTACCGGAAGACGGCATATTCGTGACAGGCAACACCGCTGTTGACGCCCTTTTGATGACGTTCAAGAAAGACTACACATTTAGAGATGATCGGCTTCGGCACGTTAATCTCCACAGCAAGAAAAACATCCTAGTAGAGGTGCACCGACGAGAAAACTTTGGCGGAGGACTGGACAATGTCGCCAAAGCGCTCGTATCCATAGTAAGGCGCCGCCCCGATGTGCAGCTCTTGGTTTCGGTTCACCGGAACCCCGAAGCAAGAGAGCCAATACTGCGGCATCTCCAAGGCAAGCCCCGTACTATCCTGTTCGACCCCTTGGATTATCCTGATTTCGTCAACCTAATGGGTCGCTCATACCTTCTTGTCAGTGACTCAGGTGGAGTACAGGAAGAGGCCCCGTCCCTGGGAGTCCCGGTGATCGTGTGCCGGGAGAAAACTGAGAGGCCCGAGGCATTGGAGGCCGGCACGGTGGTTCTGGTAGGAACTGATGAAGCGTTACTTGTGGACACGATCGAAGATTTGTTGGACAATGACAAAAGATACACAACTATGAGTGCGGCAACGAATCCTTTCGGGGACGGACGCGCTTCAGAGCGGATCGTAGATGTCATCCTGTTTAAGGCAGGTTTGTCGTCCAAGCAGTTGAAGGAGTTTGCAGGGACAATGTCGAAACCGTAGAACCGGGTATGAATTGTTAGTTTTGAGTGATGCAATCTTGCCTGAGAGGGAGGGAAGCCGCGTTATCTGGACTTGTCTAGAGGACGTGTCCGGAGAACGCGGTGATGTTTTGGCCAAACAAGAACTTGACTCCATTTTGGAAGCAGAAGAGAAAGCGGCTTTGACCATAGAGGCTGCAAAAGCCGAAGCCAACGAGATACTTCTGGCTGCCCAGCGAGAAGCAGAGGCTATCTTGCGCGATTGCGAAGAAAAAGCCCGTTTGGAAGCCCAAACTTATTCGGCTGAGGCCCAAAAGGAACTAGAGGCCTATGTGGCTGAAGTCAGAGCAAGAGCACAGGCGGAGATAGAGCATATGCGGGCGGTGTCGCGACCTTTGCTGGATAAGACAGTCGATATGATTGTGAAACGAGTAAAGGAAGCCATGTGAAGGGAGGAAAGACTCTATCATGGCTGTTGCCAGGATGAAGAAAGTGACCATATTTGCCTCCCAAGACTATAAGGAAGAGATTCTTGAGAAGATAAGGGATCTCGAGATGATGGAAGTAACCGAGACCCAAGAGGCGTTGGGTTCGGTGGAGCCTCAACAGGTGCCGCCTGACGTGCAAGAGAATATAGCACGGTTGGCCTACCTCTCGTCATACTTCATGAAATACAATGCCCCCAGAAAGAGCTTTGTGGACATGTTCACCGGAAAGAAGCCCGAGGTCTCGTTGGAGACACTCCGGGACACTATCCAGAACTACGACATAGACTCTGTCTACCTCAAGGCAAAAGAACACGAGGAAAGGCTCAAGGCCATAACCCAAGAAGAGGGCAGAATTGCTTCTTTGAGGGAACAACTCTTGCCTTGGGCGGCTTTGGACTTGCCCCTAAGAAGGCTTGGGGCCACGGCTAGCACGGGAAACTTGTTGGCGATAGTCGGGGCATCTTCGTGGGAGGGGCATCGAGAAGGCATCCAGGGACGCCCTGTCCACTTCGAAACCGTGTGGGAAGATCGGGGCAGGATTGGCTTATGGGTTTTGTACCTTGAGGATGAACATGAGTGGGTGCGCTCATTGATCTCCTCGGCCGGCGGGACCGTGGTAAACCTGGACGCAACGACTGTGGCTTCTGGGACGGACACAGTCAAAGACGCCATTCGAGGTCTGGATGAGGCGCTTGAGACGCTATGCGCCGAGCGAGAACAAATAGAAGACGAAGACAAGGAAATGTCTGGGGACTTGCTCAACGTCTTGGCTCTCTGGGACTACTATCAGGACAAGCGTAATCTCGTTGAGGTTCTTGGCACGGTAGGGAAGACAGTCTATACGCTGGTGATAACCGGCTATGTGAAAGCTAAGGATATGCCCAGGTTCCAACAAGCGTTCTCGGACATGGGCGAGGTTGCAATAACCCACGAAGACCCGGGTCCCGACGATGATGTGCCTGTATATCTCGAGAATCATCCCATAATAAGGCCCTTTGAAACCATCACCAACATATTCGGTTTCCCCAAGTACACCGAAATCGACCCCACGCCAGTGCTTGCGCCTTTCTTTTGGGTGTTTTTTGGCATCTGTCTGGGCGACGCCGTGTACGGGATAGTTTTGGCTCTTGCCTGTTGGGCCTTCCTTAAGACCCAGAAGCTTACCGAGGGCGGCCAAAAGTTGGTCCGCCTCCTCATGTATTCGGGTATTTCCACCATCTTCATGGGGGCGCTGATGGGTAGCTGGTTAGCCGATTTGCCCAGCGTGTTCTTTGGAGGCACCATTATAGAGAGATTCGCACAGTCCGTGGCCATTCTTGATCCGATTGGTGACCCCCTCACGCTCCTGGTGATATCCTTCGTTCTGGGCATCCTCCAGGTTTGGGTCGGTATCATTGTGAATATGTGGGGACTGATTCGCTCAGACCAGGTTTTTGAGGGAGTCATTTCCCAAGGTTCGTGGGTGCTTTTTCTGGGAGGGGCTGTCGGCTGGATAGCCACGAAAGCGGGTCTCTTTAGCTCTCCCATACCTCTTTACATCACCGGGGTTGGGGCTCTCATGGTTATGTATTCAGCCTCACGGGGTCAGAAGAATATCCTACTTAAGCCGTTTTCTGGTCTATACGGCTTATACGGCGTAGTAGGGTATTTCTCCGATACCATGTCTTATTCCAGGCTTCTTGCTCTCGGCCTAGCCAGTGCGGTCATAGGCGTAGTCGTCAACAAAGTCGCCGAGTTGGTGGCGACTATGATACCCGTTGTAGGCTGGGTGTTTGTGCCCATCATCCTATTAGGCGGACACGTGTTCAACCTGGCAATTAACGTCCTCGGGAGCTTCATCCACTCAGGGCGTCTGCAATTTGTGGAGTTCTTCACTAAGTTCTTCGAGGGAGGGGGCAAACCGTTTAGGCCGCTCAAGAGAGTCAGTGATAATGTGTGGTTAAGCTAGAATTTGAGCAGTATCAATAGGTTTCACCACTGATTTTGGGAGGGGTAGGCTGTGTTCGGTGGATCAGCAGGTGCAATGGTAGCATTAGGTGTTGTGTTGTTGTTGGTAGTCACTGCGGTTGGTGCGGTTTTTGGTCCCGTTTTGGGTGGAAACGCCATCGCTCTTATGGGGGCGGGCGTAGCGGTGTTCTTGGCCGGTATGGGGTCAACTGTGGGTGTCGGAATCGCCGGTGAGAAGGCCTCCGGAATCACCAGTGAGGATCCTGAGCAGTTCGGTCGTTTGCTGCTCCTACAAGCTCTGCCGGGTACCCAAGGAATATACGGCTTTCTAGTTGGCTTCCTTGCTATGTTCAAAATGGGTGCATTCTCCGGCGGAATGACTCTGTCCGTCGAACAAGGTTGGCAGTTTTTCTTTGCCTGCCTGCCTGCTGCAGTCTCGTGTCTCGTCTCAGGTCTCTATCAGGCCAGAGTATCGGTAGCTGCCATGGATATAGTCGCCAAACACCCTGAGGAGTCAGGTAAGGCTTTGATTATGCCTGCCATGGTTGAGACCTACGCGGTTCTTGGACTACTGGCGTCTGTGCTTCTCATCATGTTTTCTGTTCGTGTTTAGGGGGCAAGAGTATGCCCTTAGAAGAGATTCTAAAGAAAATAGGCGACCAGTCAGCCCAGGAGGCTTCGGCTATTCTGGGAGAAGCTCGTGAGAAGGCTCAGAGACTGGTTAGGGACGCTACCGAAAAGGCCCAAGCGACTGCCGCCAAGCTGTTGGAAGACGCCAAGACGGTCACCGGAAGACAGATGGACATAGCGATGGCTAGGGCGGAAACCGAGCGCCGGCAGGCTGTTTTGCAGGAAAAGCAGAACTTGGTCAAAGAGACCTTTGACAGGGCTTTGGCACGTTTGGTGGCTATGCCCAAGGACGAATACAGGACACTGCTCGCCGGTGCTATCGTCCGTTCCAGCGAAGGAGCGGAAGAAGTCATCCTAGGCTCCGGCGATGAAGAGAAGCTTGGTCCCGATTTTCCCGATTTGGTGAAAGCCGGGCTCAAAGCACAGGGCAAATCTGATTCAATACGGTTTCGATATGACAATGGTCTTAGCGGCGGGGGCTTCATCTTGAAACACGGCGGAATCAGTCTTAACGTGACTTTTCCCGCTGTTCTACAGAGACTTTCGGACGAACTTGAGATCGAGGCTGCTCGTATCCTTTTCCAGGAGCAAGGGCGACCTCTTTAAGGTGGGTCGAGATTGGACGAATACGGTTGGGCCAGCGCTGTCGGGAAGTTGAGGGTTTTGGAGAAGGGCTTTCTGACCAAGTCCGATCTAGGCCAGATTGCCTCCTCTGGGAATCTGGAAGCTGCCGTAGGAGCGCTACGGGATTCTGCCTATGGGCCTTTTGTGGCGAAGTCTTCCGCGGAGGCTTTCGATCATGCCCTGCAAGAAGCGCTCCAATCCCAATACGAGAGCATGATGGCCTTGGCCCACGAACCCTGGATCATCGCGGCTTTTCGAGCTAGGCACGATTTCCACAATCTAAAGGTATACGCCAAGAGCAATCGGTTAGGCATGGCTTTGGAAGAGGAAGCTTTGTCCCCGGTAGGCAACTTAACGGTCTCGGAATTGGGCGCTTTGTGTGAGGATGGGTCTCTTGAGGCTGAAGTAGGCGCTGGGAACACAGCAGAACTGGTTGGGGCATTGGCCAAAGTGTATCGAGGAACTGTGGAGATTGCGAAAGACAAAGATTCAAGCGATGCACTGAAGGCTCTCAAGATGGATGCTTTCATAGACCAGGCGTATTTCCATTGGTACCAGGAGATGCTCTCGCAGTTCGGGTATGAGACGCTGAACTACTTCGTTTCCCTGGAAATCGACGTCACCAATCTGCGGATGTTTCTTCGGGGAAAAAGGCAGGGAATACCTGGGTCTACTATGGGCGGCGTGTTTCTCGAAGGCGGCTCTGTATGCCAAGGTGCTCTCTTGGAGGCCTATCCAGGGCAGAGTCTTGATGGCCTTGTGAGGGCATACGATGGCACCTCCCTGCGCGATCTTGCAGAGCGAGGCCGAGAGGTTCTGGATGACGGGTCAAGCATGACAGCATGGGAGAAAGAGTGCGACAACTTTTTCATGGAAGTTGTGAAGAAAGCGAAGACTGTTCCCATGGGCCCAGAACCTGCGTTTGGTTATATTTACGGACGGGAGATCGAGGCGAGAAACCTGAGAGTTATCCTTTCAGGAAAGCAGTCCTCGGTTCCTTCTAAACAAATATCGGAGAGGTTGCGTGAGCCTTATGTCTAAGGTTGCCGTTTTGGGCCAAAGGGATGCCGTATTGGGTTTCAAGGCTAGTGGGGCCGTGGTGTTTGCCGCCGACAGCCTTCCCGAAGCCCAGCAGGCGTTGGATGAAGTCCGAAAAGGCGACTTCGCCATTCTCTTGGTCACGGAAGAGATTGCGGGCTCACTTAAGGCCGAACTGACGCCCTTGTACGAGATGCCCAAGCCGGTGATCACCATTCTGCCCGATGCGGCCCGTCCGCAAGGGCTCGGAATGGAACTCCTGCATAAAAGGGTGGAACGGGCTGTCGGTGTCAACATTTTGCTTAAGGGAGAGGAATGATGCGGCATGGCAGATGCCACGATTGAAGGACGGATTGTCAAGGTATCCGGCCCGCTGGTAGTGGCCTCAGGCATGGCTGGCTGCCGCATGTATGACGTTGTAAGAGTCGGTGAAAAGGGCGTTATAGGCGAGATCATCGAACTTAGAGGGGATACCGTCTCGATTCAGGTTTACGAAGAGACGTCGGGCGTGGGTCCAGGCGAGAAGGTGACTTCTACCGGGCTTCCTCTTAGCGTCGAACTGGGGCCTGGCCTCATAGGGTCGATTTTTGACGGCATCCAGCGACCTCTTAACGTCATCCACGAGATGGCCGGCAGCTATATCGAACGGGGAATCGACGTCCCCGGCCTTGACAGGAACAAGAAGTGGCACTTTGTCCCGTCGGTCAAGGTTGGCGCAAAGATTGTCCGGGGCGATGTGTTAGGGTATGTTCAGGAAACGGAACTGGTGAAGCACTCTGTAATGGTTCCCCCAGACATCTTAGAGGGCGAGGTTACCGAAATTGCCGAAGGGGACTATACCGTTACCGAGACTGTGTGTAAATTGCAGGTCAACGGCGCTGAACGCCCGGTCAGCATGCTTCAACGGTGGCCGGTTAGGGAAGCAAGGCCCATCAGGGAAAAGGTTGCTCCAAGTGAGCAACTGGTGACCGGACAGCGGGTAATCGACGCATTCTTCCCGATAGCCAAGGGTGGTACGGCATGCGTTCCGGGACCTTTCGGAAGCGGCAAGACAGTCATCCAGCACCAGCTCGCCAAGTGGGCTGACGCAGACATTGTGATATTCATCGGGTGCGGCGAGCGGGGAAACGAGATGACCGACGTCCTCTTGGAGTTCCCGGAGTTGAAAGACCCTCGAAGCGGTAGGCCTTTGATGGAGCGCACCATCTTGGTGGCCAACACCTCCAACATGCCTGTGGCAGCAAGGGAAGCCTCGATTTATACGGGGATTACCCTGGCTGAGTACTACAGGGACATGGGATTTGACGTGGCTCTAATGGCCGACTCAACATCCAGGTGGGCAGAAGCCCTTCGCGAGATCTCCGGCCGGCTTGAGGAAATGCCCGGCGAAGAGGGGTATCCGGCGTATCTAGGTTCGAGGCTTGCCAGCTTCTATGAGCGGGCGGGTAGGGCCAAGCTTCTGGGAAGCGAAGACAGAGTGGGCGCTCTAAGCGTCATTGGCGCTGTGTCTCCTCCGGGAGGCGACCTGTCCGAACCGGTCACACAGGCCACCTTGCGCATCGTCAAAGTGTTCTGGGGGCTCGACGACAGGTTGGCAGCGAGAAAGCACTTCCCCGCCATTGACTGGCTGACAAGCTACTCGTTGTACAGCGAGAGACTAGACGATTACATCAGGGATAATATGGGCAAGGATTTCCCTGAGATGCGTAGCGAGGCAATGTCCATACTCCAGGAGGAACAGGAGCTTACGGAGATTGTCCGCCTGGTAGGCTTGGATGCTCTTTCCACGAGACAAAGGATGATTCTTGAGACGGCAAAGTCGCTTCGAGAAGACTTCCTGTATCAGAGCGCCTTCCACGAAGTGGATACCTACTGTTCCCAGAGGAAGCAGTACGGCATCCTCCAGGTGATTCTAGAGTTCCATCATAGGGCACTCAAGGCATTAGAAGGCGGAGCCAAACTTGACCACATCCTCGGGCTTTCGGTGCGCGAGCGAATAGCCAGAGCAAGGGTCACTCCTGAAGAGGAATGGCCAAAGGAACTTGAGGGGATCTTGGCGGAGTTGGCCGAGATTAACCTCTAAGGCATTGGGGGAATTTGGATGCCGTTGGAATACACGACCATAAGCGAAATAGCGGGCCCTCTCGTAGTGGTGGAGCAAGTGCGCGAGGTTCACTACGACGAGCTGGTTGAGATTGAGACTAAGGACGGCGAGATCCGGAGAGGGCGCGTGTTGGAGGCGTCTTTGGGCAAGGCGTTAGTCCAGGTTTTCGAGGGCACGTCGGGTCTGGACGTTAACGCCTCCAAGGTGAGATTTCTCGGGAAGGTGCTTGAGATACCTGTCTCTCCCGACATTCTCGGTAGAGTGTTTGACGGGTCGGGAACGCCCATTGACGGCGGGCCCAGGATCATCCCCGAAAAGCGATTGGACATTAACGGTAGCCCCATGAATCCGTACGCGCGATCGTATCCTTCGGAGTTCATCCAGACGGGCATATCGGCTATCGACTGTATGAACCCCTTGGTCCGCGGTCAGAAACTGCCCATATTCTCCGGCGCCGGTCTGCCTCATGCCGAGATGGCCGCCCAGATCGCCCGCCAGGCTGCGGTTCTCGGCACACAAGAACCCTTTGCGGTTGTGTTCGGGGCCATGGGTATCACCTTTGAGGAAGCCGACTACTTCATTACAGACTTTCGTAGGACGGGTGCTTTGGACCGTGCCGTCTTGTTTGTGAATCTGGCTAACGACCCGGTTATTGAGCGTATAGCTACGCCGCGTATGGCTCTGACCGTTGCCGAATACCTGGCTTTTGAGCTTGACATGCACGTACTGGTTATTCTCACTGACATGACCAACTACGCAGAAGCTCTTCGAGAAATATCGGCGGCCCGAAAAGAAGTCCCGGGAAGGCGTGGATACCCAGGCTACATGTACACTGACCTTTCGCAGATGTACGAGAGAGCCGGACGGCTTAGGGGGAAGAAGGGCTCGATCACTCAGATTCCCATTCTTACCATGCCTGAAGATGACAAGACTCACCCGATTCCAGACCTTACCGGGTACATCACTGAGGGTCAGGTGATTCTGTCCAGGGAGCTCCACACGAAAGGCCTATACCCACCTATCAACATTTCCGTCTCATTGTCCCGACTTAAAGACAAGGGAATCGGTAAGGGCAAGACCAGGGAAGACCACGCCGATGTGCTGAACCAGTTGTCAGACGCCTATGACAGGGGCAGGGAGGCGAAAGAGCTGTCCGTTGTTCTCGGAGAAGCGGCATTGACCGAGTCTGACAGGCTGTTCCTCAAGTTCTCCGAGGAGTTTGAAGCGAAGTTTGTTAGGCAAGGGCCGAACGAGAACAGATCGATCGAGGAGACTTTGGATATTGGCTGGAGCCTCATGTCTATCCTGCCAAGAGGCGAACTCAAGCGTATCTCGGACCAAAACGCCGAGAAGTACCTGCCTAAGGCCGGAAACACCGGGCAAGAGGAACAGGGAGTCTCTAGCTCTGGGGTGGCGACGACGTGAGACTTAGAGTGAACGCGACACGGCAAGAATTGACCAGGCTCAAGGCCCGGTTGAAGATGGCCCGGCGTGGTCACAAACTCTTGAAAGACAAGAGAGACCAGCTTATGAAGGAGTTTCTTGCCGTAGTTCACGAGAATCAGAGACTCCGGCGAGACCTTGAGCGAAGACTCTCTTTGGCGTATCAGAGTTTTTCTCAGGCCAGGGCTTGGTTGTCTCAACCCGTGTTAGAGGAGGCCCTCATGGTTTCCGGTGGACCGGAAGAGATCGATACGTCGTACCGGCACATTATGAATGTAGTGGTTCCTGTGATGGAACTTAGGCGCAAGGACCAAGATAGGTCGGAAGGCACGGGCGTTATGCCTTACGGCCTTGCTACCACGTCGTCGGACCTTGATGATGCTCTCCGGGAATTCCGTGGGATACTCCCGCTCCTGGTGAAGCTTTCAGAGATAGAGAGAAAAATCCAACTTTTGGCCGATGAGATCGAACGTACCAGACGACGAGTAAACGCCCTAGAGTATGTCCTTATCCCGGAGTTGGAGGAAGCGGCCAAGAACGTTGAAATGCGGCTTGAGGAGGCTGACCGGGCTAACACGTCCCGATTGATGAAGGTCAAAGACATAGTCAGGGCCCACTGACATTTCATAAGACGATTTCGGCGAAGTTGTCGTGCGTGTCATTGACCCGTGTCACCCTATCTTGCCCATTTTTGACTGCGCTCCTCACTTCGGATCGCGGCAAACCAGAAGGCGAGGAGCGGCTAGATGAGCATCATTATCAGAGGCGGTAGGCCCTTAGAGGGTTCGGTCAGGTGCTATGGCGCCAAGAACGCGGCTCTGCCCATTATGGCTGCAGCGCTCCTATCCGACGAGACCTCTGAGATTTGTAACGTACCGTTCCTTCTAGACGTTGATACTATGGTTTCCATGTTGCGAGCCACCGGTTCTAACGTACGATACTTGGGAGGCTCTGTCCATATAAGCCCCGGGCAGCGCCTCCTGCATGAAGCTCCTCACGACTTGGTTAGGCGCATGCGGGCCTCTTTTCTCATTATGGGCCCGCTCTTGGCAAGGTGTGGTGCGGCGTCTGTACCACTCCCCGGAGGCTGCGCCATAGGCAGGCGGCCTGTAGACCTCCACCTCAAGGGATTTCAGGCCATGGGCGCCGACATCACTATGGAACGCGGTTCAATTCGGGCATCGGCCAAGAGGCTACAGGGGGCTGAGATCTACCTGGACGTTCCCTCTGTCGGCGCTACCGAAAACATCATTATGGCCGCAAGCCTCGCCCAGGGCGAGACGGTCCTGGAGAATGCGGCCGAAGAGCCCGAGGTTGTGGACCTTGCCAACTTCTTGAATGCCATGGGCGCCGATGTTAAAGGTGCCGGGACACACCGGATCCGAGTTACCGGGGTTAGGCGACTGAAGGGTGTGAAGTATGCCACTATACCTGACAGGATAGAGGCCGCTACATTTGCTATAGCCGCTGCCATCACGCGAGGTAGAGTGATGATTGAGAACGTCATTCCCACTCACTTGCGCTCGGTGTTGGCTAAGGTGAAAGAATTGGGTGGCCATCTCAGAGAGGGGCCTCGCTGGGTGGAAGTGAGTATGTCGGACCGCCCTTTGCCTACTCAGGTCAAGACGCTTCCGTATCCCGGGTTTCCCACCGATGTTCAGGCTCCGTTCATGTCCTTGTGTTGTATTGGGAAAGGAACCAGCATCATATCTGAGACAGTTTTCGAGAACAGGTTTGCCCACGCCGATGAGTTAAACCGCATGGGGGCCCGTATCCGGATAGAGGGATCTAATGCGGTCATTGAAGGTGTGGAGCGACTGGAAGGTGCCAGAGTTCAGGCTTCTGACTTGCGTGCAGGCGCAGCTCTTTGCGTCGCTGGCCTGGCAGCCGCAGGTGTCACTCAGATAGGTGGGACCGGGCACATCGAGAGAGGTTACAGTGGCCTTGTGGAGAAACTGAAGGGTCTTGGAGCCGACGTGACTCGCGTTCCAGATCATCCGGGTGATTATCTCGAGGTTGCCCCTGGGTGGATGTAGTCATAAATCGCAACTCAACCCCATAGCTAGGAGTTAACAGAAATCTCCTCGGGGGTTGGTGTCTGTGAGGCGCCTTTTCTTTCTGGTTCTGTTCATATTCGGGATCATGCTGGGTATTCCCAGAACGCCCATTACCGTACCACCTCGGATAGACAAGACTCCTGTTGCTACCGATCCCCTTCTTTCCATCAAGGTTTACTACGTGCCCACTGGTGAAGTCCTAGAGATGGATTTGGAAGACTACATACAAGGGGTAGTGGCCTCGGAAATGCCTGCATCGGCAGGAATTGAAGCCCTCAAGGCACAGGCTATCGCAGCGCGCACGATTGCAGTCAGGAAGATGAAAGTGCTGGGAGGGACGCCTTCCCGTCCCGATGCCGACGTAACTTCAGACCACAGGATTGACCAGGCATGGAACCCCGAAAGCGTTTTGCGAGAGAAGTGGGGCTCGGTGACGTTTTGGCTCAACTGGCCGAAGGTCGTTAGGGCTTGTCAGGAGACTCAAGGTTTGATACTGACCTATCGGGGACTCCCTTGCGAAGCGGTTTACCACTCGACCTGTGCCGGCAGTACGGAAGCCGCCAAAGACGTGTGGACCCAGAACGTTCCTTATCTGCAGAGTGTCTCATGCAACTTTTGCTCCGATTCTCCTCACTACCGTCCCCAGACTGTATCCATACCCATATCAACTGTGTCATCGGCTTTGGCCGAGGCCGGAGCGTCCATTCCAGTCAGCACCATACGGGCAGGAGGTACTCTGGCCATAAGCCAGGTTTCCCCCACCGGCAGGGTCAAAGAAGTGCTGGTTAACGGCCAAAAGATTAGGGGACTGGAGTTCCGTATGGCTTTGGGCCTGCGGTCTACCCGTATCTTGTCTTTCGCTGTGAAGGGGGACTCTGTGGTCTTTCAAGTGAAGGGTTACGGCCACGGTGTGGGTATGTGTCAATACGGGGCTATGGGGATGGCAAAGCAGAATCGAACCCATCAAGAGATTCTGGCATTCTACTACCCGGATACCAAAGTCACGGCGATTTTTGAGGAATAGGTCCAGATGCCCATTGCCGGCTACAAGAAATGCGCCAGATGCATGTGCGTGCTGCGAAAAATGCGCCCAATATGTACGCGCATTGCAAGAAATGTACTGAACCACTCAGCTCATAGCAAAAACCGCATCGAATTGCAGTCTCCACAGCAAGAAATGCATCAGATGCATGTGCGTGCTGCGAAAAATGCGCCCAATGTGTGCGCGCATTGCAAGAAATGTACTGAACCACTCAGCTCATAGCAAAAACCGCATCGCATTGCAGTCTCCATAGCAAGAAATGCATCAGATGCCCTCGCTCGGTGCAAAAAATGTATGGCCCCGCCCTTTCCGCTGCAAAAAGTGTATTGCTCCCTTTTCGCCCCGAAAGACGCGCCAGACAGAGGCCTGCCGCCCTCCCAGGCTTTCGCCCCTCTCATTGCCGAGCTGCTTCAATGCATACCTTCGGCAAATTATGGCAATCATAATGCATCGGAGGTGCATTGTGCCATGGGAGAAGACGGAGAAAAGATCCCTAGAAGGCGGAATAGGCAAGTTCAGCCTAGGCATCGTTTCGCAAGAGTGTTGTTCGTGGCTGTTGCGTGTCTCACACTTTTTGGAAGCGGAGTATACCTCGGTCTGACGTCCTTGTCACGTGACCAGAGCCCTGTAGCTCAGACAAAACCTGGAGGAACTGAAGACAATGGCGTGGTAGCGACAATTGGCGACAAGTCCTCCCCCGCCAGCCCAAGTTCCAATTCCGATACCTCGAGTGACCAAGCGGGTACCAACGACGGTGATGATTGCACTGTAATTACCGTTGACACCACCGATAATGGCGAATACCTCGATGCCCTGGAGGCCGTCGCAATCCCCGTAGACCTCAGCCAATTATCCTGGCCAACTTCGGGGGAGATCAGGCATGAGCCTGGTTGGAGTTACTCTGACACGCTAGGTGCTTGGCGGTACGTGTCGGGCGTGACCATCAGAGGTGAAAGCGGTCGGGATGTATGCGCGGCCTTGGCAGGAGTGGTGCAGGAGGTCTTGGACGATCCCGTCGATGGCAAGGGTATCGTTCTCTCCCATGGACCGAATCTGGAAACCCGTTACTACGGGATCCGTGTGGCCCTTTGTGCCCAGGGTGATCAGATCGCGCAAGGTGACGTTATAGCGAGATTGCAAGGACCGGACCTGGTTTTTGAGGTGAGAAGGAATGGAGAAGCCCTTAATCCCGCAAACTATCTAGGCCAGGTCAGATAGCTGGGATTGTGCCAAGCCAGCATGATCTGATTAACCGGGCATATATATTAGCGTAAGTTTCGGGAGGGGGCCGGGCCATGAACGACGTCATCTGGAAGCGCGCGATTGACGTGGGCGAGTACATTGAACGCACACATGCCACGGTCCGTGAAACGGCGCGTGCCTTTGGAGTGTCAAAAAGCACCGTCCATAAAGACGTGACCGACAGACTGCCGAAAATTAGGCCGCAACTTGCCAAACTGGTTCGCCAAGTGCTCGATCTGAATAAGGCGGAAAGACACATCAGGGGAGGGGAGGCGACCAAGAAGAAATATCAAGCCCCAGAATAGGTGTTTCCCATGGCGCCTGGACCTCACCCCCCGACACGGTTTGGGGGGAACGTCTTTTTTGGGCGGCACCTTCTTGTCCCGCGGCCCGGCGAAGGTAATACACAGGGGCGCGACGAATCATTTTAGAAGACGCGGGCGAAGCGGCAGGGGGAACGACAGGGGATGAGACAATGGGAAACGACGAGATGAGGAAGGCCGTCGAGGCGATATTGCCTCATAGGGCGCCCTTTCTTTTTGTGGATAGAATTATCTCGCTGGAACCGGGGAAAAGCGCTGTTGCCGAGTTTGATGTATTGCCCAGTCTGCCTGTGTTTCAGGGACACTTTCCCCTAGAGCCCATTTTGCCGGGAGTCCTAATCCTTGAAATGCTAGCCCAATGCGGAGCCTTAGCGGTCTTGTCCATGCCAAAGATGCGAGGCAAGATAGCATATTTGGCTGCAGTAGAGTCGGCAAGATTCCGGCGTCCTGTGAAGCCCGGTGAGACCCTGCGGGCTGTGACCGAGTTGGGGCCCATTCGACGGGGCATCGGCCGAGCCTTGGGTGTTG
>JBMNKF010000001.1:0-433685 GCA_050952065.1 Bacillota bacterium | reverse complement strand
GGGAGATCTCTCCTGTTTCCATGGCTGAAAAGCCGTGGCACAATTGCAGCCACAATTAAGGCTGTAGGAGACGCACTCGCCACCACAGTTTCCATGGCTGAAAAGCCGTGGCACAATTGCAGCTTGGAGCAGCAAAAGGAGTTAGCAGGTTGGCAAACGGGTTTCCATGGCTGAAAAGCCGTGGCACAATTGCAGCTAGCAGGCACCGCCCAGATATGGCCTATATCCCAAGGTTTCCATGGCTGAAAAGCCGTGGCACAATTGCAGCTAGACCAGATAACCGGCAAGCACTACTTGGGTAACACGTTTCCATGGCTGAAAAGCCGTGGCACAATTGCAGCCTGAGTTTGACCTACCCGGGCGACCTGGCGAAAACTCGTTTCCATGGCTGAAAAGCCGTGGCACAATTGCAGCAGAAGCCAGGTCGGTTCTGGGGTCTCTACGGGTTGAAGGTTTCCATGGCTGAAAAGCCGTGGCACAATTGCAGCCCAATGTCTTTTGCCGCAGGCTCTCCCAGTAGTGCAGGTTTCCATGGCTGAAAAGCCGTGGCACAATTGCAGCCGCTTAACAGGGCAAGGATGGTATCCCCCCAGTTCGGGTTTCCATGGCTGAAAAGCCGTGGCACAATTGCAGCTTACTTTAGGAGGGGAAGATATGGGGTTTTACCCGATAGTTTCCATGGCTGAAAAGCCGTGGCACAATTGCAGCATGCCGGTGGCCGGGACTCAGGACGTGGCCGGGCTTGTTTCCATGGCTGAAAAGCCGTGGCACAATTGCAGCTATGGAGGGTTTTCAACAACGGTTCCCGAGGGAAAAAGTTTCCATGGCTGAAAAGCCGTGGCACAATTGCAGCCCAGGTCGTGTGGAGTCGAGTAGAGCGTACCTCCCCCGTTTCCATGGCTGAAAAGCCGTGGCACAATTGCAGCCGGTATTTCGAGATTATCGACGACCACGTCGTGCTTGTTTCCATGGCTGAAAAGCCGTGGCACAATTGCAGCTCCGCCAATAACAACATAGCACGTTTCATAAGGCCCAAGTTTCCATGGCTGAAAAGCCGTGGCACAATTGCAGCCTATGAAATCCAACTTCCTCCGCCATATCTTGCAAAAGTTTCCATGGCTGAAAAGCCGTGGCACAATTGCAGCCGCGTGGGCTCGGTTGGAGTGGGACAGGTGGGACTAGTTTCCATGGCTGAAAAGCCGTGGCACAATTGCAGCTCGGTGCCAATGTGTATGTATGCCTTAGTCCGGCGGGTTTCCATGGCTGAAAAGCCGTGGCACAATTGCAGCTACCTGATTTCGTTTTGGTATCCGTCCAAAGTCTTAGTTTCCATGGCTGAAAAGCCGTGGCACAATTGCAGCTTACGTTGCCAACGCACAGAAGGCGATTGCTGAAGCGGTTTCCATGGCTGAAAAGCCGTGGCACAATTGCAGCATAATGCTCACCTTGAAGTTTACCTGTGACCTTCTTGTTTCCATGGCTGAAAAGCCGTGGCACAATTGCAGCCGATTTCCCAGACAAGCAGTTGTGGAGTGTGCGTGATGGTTTCCATGGCTGAAAAGCCGTGGCACAATTGCAGCGCGACGAGGCTCAGACGTATTTCAACAGCAGGGATTGGGTTTCCATGGCTGAAAAGCCGTGGCACAATTGCAGCATGAGTATAAAACAAAGGTAATTTGGTATGATATTATTGGTTTCCATGGCTGAAAAGCCGTGGCACAATTGCAGCTCCGCTTTATCCGTCACATCCGTCATTAAGCGTCATGGTTTCCATGGCTGAAAAGCCGTGGCACAATTGCAGCGATGGTTTCATCGCTCCACAGGCCGCCTTTTCGAGTGGTTTCCATGGCTGAAAAGCCGTGGCACAATTGCAGCAGGCCGAAAAAATTGACGTCCACAAACGCCTCGAAGAGTTTCCATGGCTGAAAAGCCGTGGCACAATTGCAGCCAGCGTAGGGGCGTTATTCATTATTCGATGTGGCTGGAGGTTTCCATGGCTGAAAAGCCGTGGCACAATTGCAGCTTGCTAGTGTCGAGCTGGTCTACCGTAAGCTCGGAGAGTTTCCATGGCTGAAAAGCCGTGGCACAATTGCAGCCGATGAGGAACCCCCAACAAAGCCTGAGAGTAAGAAAGTTTCCATGGCTGAAAAGCCGTGGCACAATTGCAGCGGAAATTACACAGGTTGCTAATCTCACGCCTCCACAGGTTTCCATGGCTGAAAAGCCGTGGCACAATTGCAGCCCAATGTCTTTTGCCGCAGGCTCTCCCAGTAGTGCAGGTTTCCATGGCTGAAAAGCCGTGGCACAATTGCAGCCGCTTAACAGGGCAAGGATGGTATCCCCCCAGTTCGGGTTTCCATGGCTGAAAAGCCGTGGCACAATTGCAGCTTACTTTAGGAGGGGAAGATATGGGGTTTTACCCGATAGTTTCCATGGCTGAAAAGCCGTGGCACAATTGCAGCATGCCGGTGGCCGGGACTCAGGACGTGGCCGGGCTTGTTTCCATGGCTGAAAAGCCGTGGCACAATTGCAGCTATGGAGGGTTTTCAACAACGGTTCCCGAGGGAAAAAGTTTCCATGGCTGAAAAGCCGTGGCACAATTGCAGCCCACGGACCTGGAACATATTCGGTCTCTCACCGTTGAGTTTCCATGGCTGAAAAGCCGTGGCACAATTGCAGCACAATTACGCTCGGAGGCACTTGGGCTGAGGAGGAAAGTTTCCATGGCTGAAAAGCCGTGGCACAATTGCAGCTAGTTTCGATATAGATCTCCAACAGATTCCACCCGAGTTTCCATGGCTGAAAAGCCGTGGCACAATTGCAGCGATTTTTTGACCCGGGGGGGTGTCTCGCCTCCATCGCAGTTTCCATGGCTGAAAAGCCGTGGCACAATTGCAGCACGTCCAAATAGGTAACCTTCCCCGGATATGTGCCCCGTTTCCATGGCTGAAAAGCCGTGGCACAATTGCAGCATTAATTTTGAGATTATTAAGGAGCGTGATTAATAAGTTTCCATGGCTGAAAAGCCGTGGCACAATTGCAGCTGCCAGTTGTTCTACCGTTAGGACTGGTGGGAGTTCTGGTTTCCATGGCTGAAAAGCCGTGGCACAATTGCAGCCTAAGTCCGGGGATGAGCCACGACACGGCGGATATGAGTTTCCATGGCTGAAAAGCCGTGGCACAATTGCAGCCGGGCCCTGGGCATCATTCGTTAGGTCGTTCGTTTGGGTTTCCATGGCTGAAAAGCCGTGGCACAATTGCAGCATGGACGACGTACTCGCGGAGATTGAACCTCTCGGCAGGTTTCCATGGCTGAAAAGCCGTGGCACAATTGCAGCCTGGCTATTACCAGTGACACTGGTATGATACCTAAGACCAGTTTCCATGGCTGAAAAGCCGTGGCACAATTGCAGCCTTCTTGCGGCGTCCTTATGTGGTGGGAGAGGGTTATGGTTTCCATGGCTGAAAAGCCGTGGCACAATTGCAGCTGCCACCCCTGCTGCTCGAAGGACATGAGCCGGCCTGTTTCCATGGCTGAAAAGCCGTGGCACAATTGCAGCACTGAACCCCAGGCATCGGCCGCTGAAGTCTTGAGCCAGTTTCCATGGCTGAAAAGCCGTGGCACAATTGCAGCCATTCGATTCGCCACCTCTGTTTCTGCTACAGAACAAGTTTCCATGGCTGAAAAGCCGTGGCACAATTGCAGCGCATTCAATGTCGTACTCGATTTCCCCCCTTGCATAACGTTTCCATGGCTGAAAAGCCGTGGCACAATTGCAGCCATACTTCCTGGGTAACAGTACACCTCAAAGCCCTCTGGTTTCCATGGCTGAAAAGCCGTGGCACAATTGCAGCGCGTTTAGCACGTTAAGCCCACCTGCCAAAGCAAGCACGTTTCCATGGCTGAAAAGCCGTGGCACAATTGCAGCGGCAGCACTTCACGGCAATCGGCGTGATATATCGTGAGTTTCCATGGCTGAAAAGCCGTGGCACAATTGCAGCACATGGAATTAGGAAAAAGCCAGGTAGAGTTGCAAGTTTCCATGGCTGAAAAGCCGTGGCACAATTGCAGCAGAACAGCCTGCTCGCCCAGATGCGCCAACGCTGGCCAGTTTCCATGGCTGAAAAGCCGTGGCACAATTGCAGCGCTCTGCACCACAGCCTGAGCACTCTGACCCATAGCAGTTTCCATGGCTGAAAAGCCGTGGCACAATTGCAGCATGTCATTTCGAATACCTACAACGATAATACGGTGCCGGTTTCCATGGCTGAAAAGCCGTGGCACAATTGCAGCGCTCGGATGGGCAGCGTCCAACCTACCCAAGCCGAAGTTTCCATGGCTGAAAAGCCGTGGCACAATTGCAGCAAGGAGGCCTTCCCGAAGGTGGACCCTTCGAAGCCTGTTTCCATGGCTGAAAAGCCGTGGCACAATTGCAGCGTTTATATCAAAATTCTTGTCCCACTCGCTTTTCGAGTTTCCATGGCTGAAAAGCCGTGGCACAATTGCAGCCCAGGTCGTGTGGAGTCGAGTAGAGCGTACCTCCCCCGTTTCCATGGCTGAAAAGCCGTGGCACAATTGCAGCGCCAGGGCGCAGGTCAACAAAGCAGCAGACATCCTCGGTTTCCATGGCTGAAAAGCCGTGGCACAATTGCAGCACGTAAATGGTGTTGTCGCCCGGCACCATGAATATCAGTTTCCATGGCTGAAAAGCCGTGGCACAATTGCAGCTTGGCTTGCGTAGACATCTCCAGCACGGGCCCGCTTAGTTTCCATGGCTGAAAAGCCGTGGCACAATTGCAGCCCTCTATATTTTGGATTGTCCTTTCCCAAAAAGCCAAGTTTCCATGGCTGAAAAGCCGTGGCACAATTGCAGCACTACAACTCGCTCCTTTCATACTCCCTACGCATCTCGTTTCCATGGCTGAAAAGCCGTGGCACAATTGCAGCCGGGTAAAGGGGTGTGGTCTTTTGAGGACGGAGGGGGTTTCCATGGCTGAAAAGCCGTGGCACAATTGCAGCCTTGGCAACCTGGCGCATCTCACGCAACACTTCGAGTTTCCATGGCTGAAAAGCCGTGGCACAATTGCAGCTAGTTTGTGCCATCGTACTTGCCGGCGAATGCCTCCAAGTTTCCATGGCTGAAAAGCCGTGGCACAATTGCAGCGGGAAAAATATTTGCGCTTCGCAACGCATATAATACAAGTTTCCATGGCTGAAAAGCCGTGGCACAATTGCAGCAAGGAGTCCGGATTGAGGATGGACTACCTTGTGCGGGTTTCCATGGCTGAAAAGCCGTGGCACAATTGCAGCTTTAGTCCACGGATCATCCAGTTAACCGCCTTGATGAGTTTCCATGGCTGAAAAGCCGTGGCACAATTGCAGCGTGGTTATCCAGATACTCTATTGCCGCCACCCTCAGCAGTTTCCATGGCTGAAAAGCCGTGGCACAATTGCAGCGGCCAGCACCCGGCGCTCAAGGGCTTGCATCTTCTGGTTTCCATGGCTGAAAAGCCGTGGCACAATTGCAGCGCAGGAGCGGGCGGGGCGTTTTCGGCACCGTACCCGGTTTCCATGGCTGAAAAGCCGTGGCACAATTGCAGCGGCCAGCACCCGGCGCTCAAGGGCTTGCATCTTCTGGTTTCCATGGCTGAAAAGCCGTGGCACAATTGCAGCAAAGCGTGACCTACGGCGTCTCTGCCGGTGGGTCGCCAAGTTTCCATGGCTGAAAAGCCGTGGCACAATTGCAGCGTCGCAAGTTGCGCGAGAAGCTGTCCGTATGTCGCGGGGTTTCCATGGCTGAAAAGCCGTGGCACAATTGCAGCACTTCTATAGGGGTTTTAATTCCCCCTCGCCTTTTAGGTTTCCATGGCTGAAAAGCCGTGGCACAATTGCAGCACTTCTATAGGGGTTTTAATTCCCCCTCGCCTTTTAGGTTTCCATGGCTGAAAAGCCGTGGCACAATTGCAGCACTTCTATAGGGGTTTTAATTCCCCCTCGCCTTTTAGGTTTCCATGGCTGAAAAGCCGTGGCACAATTGCAGCGTCGAGGACACGCCGTATGCCTGTTTGGATCTGGCAGGTTTCCATGGCTGAAAAGCCGTGGCACAATTGCAGCTTACGAGAAACCGGCCAAGATTTTTACGCACGTATGGGTTTCCATGGCTGAAAAGCCGTGGCACAATTGCAGCATGAAATCAGCAGGGCAGCCCATCATGTCGCTCAGCCCGTTTCCATGGCTGAAAAGCCGTGGCACAATTGCAGCTACATTCTGCGCCTACGCACCTCATCGGGACACGTGGTTTCCATGGCTGAAAAGCCGTGGCACAATTGCAGCTCCTTTGTTTCGTCCAGGTCAACAACAACACAATCTAGTTTCCATGGCTGAAAAGCCGTGGCACAATTGCAGCGGTGGAGATTCCAAGGTCGGTGTTTAACCGTAGCCACGTTTCCATGGCTGAAAAGCCGTGGCACAATTGCAGCCTTTAAACTCCCCAGGATACGGTCGGCAAATCGTTCCGTTTCCATGGCTGAAAAGCCGTGGCACAATTGCAGCAGCGAGGCGTGGGAAGGTGATATGGAGGGGTTGCCATGTTTCCATGGCTGAAAAGCCGTGGCACAATTGCAGCTTCTGTGCGTCGACGAACTCTTCATTGCAGTTGATGAGTTTCCATGGCTGAAAAGCCGTGGCACAATTGCAGCTACTGACCGATCCGCCATACGGCATCAATCTGGGCGAGTTTCCATGGCTGAAAAGCCGTGGCACAATTGCAGCCCCTAAGCAGCGGGTGCTCCTCGGTGATGTCCTCGAGTTTCCATGGCTGAAAAGCCGTGGCACAATTGCAGCATAGCCGCCCTCGCCCCGAGCCTCTTAGCCTCGTCCTTGTTTCCATGGCTGAAAAGCCGTAGCACAATTGCAGCGCGTATGGGGTATCATTAGCGGCACCGTGCTCTACGCCGGTTTCCATGGCTGAAAAGCCGTGGCACAATTGCAGCCTGTAACTCCTTGGTAATCTTCCCCCCTGGCAGGTAAGTTTCCATGGCTGAAAAGCCGTGGCACAATTGCAGCAAGCAATCCTCGCCGGGTAGGGAACTTATGCGTCGGCGTGTTTCCATGGCTGAAAAGCCGTGGCACAATTGCAGCGCTTACGGGGGCAAGAGATCAGATCACAGTCGGTAGCGTTTCCATGGCTGAAAAGCCGTGGCACAATTGCAGCAAGCAGAAGGATGTGGAGTGGGAGGGGGATTTCAGCACGTTTCCATGGCTGAAAAGCCGTGGCACAATTGCAGCCAAAGTCCCGGGTGCTGTCTACGATTTCAAATTCCGGTTTCCATGGCTGAAAAGCCGTGGCACAATTGCAGCCGCCCAAATAAAGGTAAGCAGTGAGCCTTTCAATAAGGGTTTCCATGGCTGAAAAGCCGTGGCACAATTGCAGCCTCAATATAATCATCATATGCTTGTGCCCTTGTTACCGTTTCCATGGCTGAAAAGCCGTGGCACAATTGCAGCTGAAATGCCGCCGGTCGGAAAAGATCGAGGGAAGTTAGTTTCCATGGCTGAAAAGCCGTGGCACAATTGCAGCGGGTACGAATATGGGCGGTCGCGCTGGCATTGGGCAGGTTTCCATGGCTGAAAAGCCGTGGCACAATTGCAGCCCGGCCTGAACCCCCTGCGCCTCGTCTGCACTCATCTGGTTTCCATGGCTGAAAAGCCGTGGCACAATTGCAGCCGGACGTACCAGATGTAGTCGGACTCGATCACGAACCAGTTTCCATGGCTGAAAAGCCGTGGCACAATTGCAGCCAGGAGGCGTGTCTCCTCTCCGAATGCGAGACTCATGTTTCCATGGCTGAAAAGCCGTGGCACAATTGCAGCCACTCGCTCCAGGCAAAGAAGTACCTGTCGCCCGCCTGTTTCCATGGCTGAAAAGCCGTGGCACAATTGCAGCTAGCTTGCGCCAGTTTTTGCCTGAAGCGTCGTTGGCGGGTTTCCATGGCTGAAAAGCCGTGGCACAATTGCAGCACCGAGCCGAAGATCATCAACGCCCCGCAGATGCAGGTTTCCATGGCTGAAAAGCCGTGGCACAATTGCAGCCTGAAATATCTGCGTGACGTTGGTCACCTGGTTGCGCAGTTTCCATGGCTGAAAAGCCGTGGCACAATTGCAGCTCAATGACCGCTGGGCAGGTCGACGGACGGGCTACTGGTTTCCATGGCTGAAAAGCCGTGGCACAATTGCAGCAGGTTGTAAAGCAGAAAATTAAAGCTCTGCAGGGCCTGGTTTCCATGGCTGAAAAGCCGTGGCACAATTGCAGCCGCTCGCCGCTTGTTCTCCACTAGAGTAAAGTGTAAGTCTGTGCGTTTCCATTGAGACAGACACCCGAAGTGTGCAGTTTCACGGGCACAGCAGTTTTGCCATGGTCGACGTGCGCTTGGCAGGCGCTTGCGGTGCGGTCCGTGTCGATGCTCACGGATCTTGTCTATGACTGAGAGGCCATACAGTAGACGTTGCACCCAAAACAAACCCGCAACTCGCCTCATCTCGGCAAGTTGCGGGCCAGTAGTCTATTACGTCCACTCGTTAGGACATCTTGGAGGCTTCGATTTCTCGATGAGATTTCTCGGCAGTCTTACCTTGGGTCATACCCCACAACTGACCAAATTCCCGTATCATCCTGCCTTATCAACCTTTCCAGATACACCCTTGAGACGGGCCCTTCGGTAACCCCAACTATGGCCTTCACGCCATCGCTGAAATCAAGCGTAAACGACCCATAGCCAATCTCGGGTTCCCCGACAATGCCCTTCGGCGTAACCTTAAGGTTGACAAACGTCAGCGCAACTTGCAGCGGATCCAGTTGCCATGGGCTATGCCCACCATCCACTTGCTGTTGGTCGTTGCCGGCTATCTCCATGTCCACAGGCACTGCCACCTCTGGCGCAAATTGGATACCAAGTTGGGAGTCGGGGATGGTTAGATCATCTACCATCTGCCTGGCCAGCACCAACCTTCGGGGCCCTTGCACGGTAATCTCCAGTTCTCCTTGACACCAACGGAGGTGGTCTTCCAGGATTTCAAGTGGCCCGCCGGCAGCAGTACCGATGGCCCCGTATGTGGCGGGCTCGAATTCTTTCGTGGCATTGATCTCGGTCACCACAGTTGAGCCGTAATCGAGCACTATTCGCCCGCTCCCAAACGCCAAGATCCTCTGGGGAGCCTCGGTAGGCAAGAGTGGGGCGAAACCGGCGATTCCCTGAGCCTCCGCCGGAGTCATCACTACCTGTCCTGCATCAGCTTCCTCCACTCGGTAGCCTTGAGGAACCTTGTACGTGAAAATCTCTTCGTCTACGCCCCCGTCAGTTTCCAAAGATACATAGGTATAGGTAGTTTGAATTCCGTTCTGCATCGCCGTGCACAGTTGGACGGGTAGCCATGTGTCTGTGTCAACCCACAGATGATACGGCAAGCCGCCCGGAGGCCTTATTTCTAGGCACACGGCCTTGCTCCCGGCAACCACGTCTTCCCCAATAGGTTCGTGAGGATACTGAAGAGCACGGTCAGCCTCGTCTTGGAGATCGAGTCCTGAACGGTGGGGATCCGGCACGGAAGGCAACACGGCCACCAACTGCTCGTCGGGTCTCACTTGCCATTTCCTTTGGCCATCGTTCACGGTCAGCGTTCCGTCCTGCGCTAAAGTCGCGTACTTCTCGCCGGAGGTCCATACTTCAACAGTGCTGACCACCTGACTCTCTCCTGAAAGAGTGGTATAGGTCTTCTCCAGGACCCCATGATAGCTGGTGACCTTGCTCACGGCGTTAGCCATGGCCCTAGCAATATCTCGGCTCCAAAAACCGGTTACATACGAAATGCCGACACACAAGATGAGAGCCGCTGCAACACTTCCCCAAACCAGACGGTGCCGTGCCATACGGTTTCTAACCCGAAGCTTTGCCAAAGAGCCACAATCGGATTCAACACCAGTCCTGTCACTCGTCTTCTCCGTCTTCCTGTCGGTCACCTTATCGACCAAACCCTCAGCCCCACCGACTCTTGCTGCCTCTACAACGCACTGGATCTTGTCCACAAATCCGGGCTTCGGCTGAGGCTCCCCGCTCTTGCCCGCTGCCCTCACCAACCTGGCAGCTGCCGCAAGGTCAGCAAGATCCATGCCATCACGATCTTCAGCAGGTCCGGCATCGGTACTGTCGTCTAAACTCGCGCGCATGTCCAAGCGACACTCATGCCGAAGGTCTTCCAGCACAGCGTCGAGTCTCGTCTCCAGCTCGGTCTCTCTCCTCATATCTCTCGGACTCATATCTCCCGCACCTCCCTCAAGCGCTGTTTCACCAGTTCTCTGAGAGCGAGAAGCGCCCGGTACTGAAGCCCACGAACGGCGCCCGGGCTTTTCCCCATCTTTTCTGCGGTTTCCGTGCGTGAGTATCCCTGGGCAATCCGAAGGTCTAGAACTTGGCGATACTCCTCCGGTAGCTCAGTCAAAAGGCCGCGCACTATTCCTGCCAACCCGTCATCTCCCTGAGCGGCCATGTCAAGAGAGGCCTCTTCCAAAGGTGACAACACTCCGCGCACTCTCTGCCGGCGCCAATAGTCCCTGACTAGGTTTGTAGCCACGGCAATCATGTATCCCATATGGGGAGGCTCGTCTTGGGGGAAGCCTTTTCTAACTGCACGAAAGTACGTCTCCTGAGTAAGATCCTCTGCTTCCTCGCGGTTCTGTACGAGCCGGTATATGAACTTGTAGACTGCGGGCCAGGTCCTGGCGCACCACTCCCGCAAGTCTTCGCCTCTGGCCCCTGTCGGACTTCTGGGCTTCGTTGATCCGGCCAAGTGTCCGAACACCTCCTTCAACAGTAAAGACGCACAGGCAGGCCAAATCGTCACGGCCAAATCCTATTATGTCATGCTAGTTTGCCGACAAGTCTCGACACCTTGCCCTGCTCCCTGCGGGGTGATATATACCAAGGTAGAGATTAGGAACCACATTTTCACCATTGGACGACGATTGGACGCGAGAGGCGGTATTCAAAACGAACCGTGTTGTCGTATGGCTGGACGAGGTAGCGGGCTCGCGGAAGCGAGAGCTCCTGACAATCCTACTCCTCTCCACTATGCAGGGATTTCTATGGACCATGATGATACCCACTATTCCTCTCTTGGCAAAAGACGCGGGCGCATCAGAGATGCAACTGGGTATGATAACGGCCATTCCCGCTCTAACAACCATCATCTTCTGCATACCGGGTAACTCGTTGGGCCTGCGTTATGGCAAGCGCACCCTGATCATCTGGAGTCAGTTGGCAGGACTTGCATGCGGTTTTCTCTTCTTGTACACCAAAAGCATGGGGTTCATCGTTGTACCTCAGCTGTTCTACGGCCTCTCAAATATGCTGTTCTGGCCAACTGAGTCTGCATATCAAACCGAAGTAATGGCGCCAGAGAAAAGGGCTACTGCCATCGGCTACACCATGGCGCTATCCAGTCTGGGAAGCATTTTGAGTCCATTGGTGGCCGGACGCATCATTGACATGGCCGGATATCGGCCGGTGTTCCTCCTTTACATAACATTGTCGACCGTAGGCGTTTTGATCGCCAGGACTCTGCCCGACCAACCCCACGGAACGGAGGGCACGGTGATAGCCACGATGCTGGCGGGCTTCTCGTCGGTGACTAAGCTCCTGAAACATCCCATCATTCAAATGGTCGCCTTGAACACGTTCTTTCAATTCTTGACCCTGGCGACCAGCGAATCGTTCGTGCCGGCTTTCATGAGAGAGGCAAACTATTCGGCCACACTCATCGGGACTACAGTCACCCTCCGTACTGCAGCCATGACGCTGGTGCGGTTTTTCATAGGCCCGCTAGTGAAAACCTTCGGGACGGTCCCCGTTCTCTTGGCGGGAGTATTCACTTGCGCCATTGCCTGTGGGCTTGTGCCCGTCTTCCCTATTCCGACCTTCATCTGTATCGCGAGCTTCTTGGCGGGGCTAAGTTTCGGCGTATCGCCGGTCCTTACATCAACGATCATTGCCGAGCACACAGATCCGCAGCAAAGGGGCATGGCCATGGCTCTCAATGCCACATCCACCAACGTGGGGCGTTCGGCGTCAGGCTTTGGATTCGGCGCCGTGGCGTCCTTGGTAGGCTACGGTCCAGCGATTACTATAGCCAACTGCTTCGTGCTACTGGGCTCGTTGTTCGTTGTGTCCAAACAGATCAAGATGAAACGCGCAGAGTCGTTGCCCGCTCGAGATTCAATCTAAATCTTGCAGACGACGTATGAGACCCCTCCCGCCGGCCAAACGGTTACTACGAGAGGGGTCTCGATCTTGTTGCTACAGACCTAGTGTTGTGCTAACACCTAGCTGCAATATCCGCTACTGCAGCGAATTCAGATACGTGATAAGATCCTGAAGCATCCAAGCCAACTCAGGCGCGGATTCACCTGTGACGAAGTCTGGCGGTAAGGGATCGCCGTCGACCTTGCAGTAGATCTCCTCCAGCTGGTTTATGGTTCCTAATATGTCCCTCTGATCCATGAGTCTCTCGCATACCGCAAGCATGTTGCGGAAAGCGTTCAGCTGGTTTTGACCTGCGTTTGGATTGTGGTGGGCGCCGACCAGTCCGCCCTCGGCAATCTTCTCGTCCACGAAAGTCCCGATAGTTTGAATCTCGGGGACTGCTTTCACCGTAACAGTGAATTCGACAGTGCGTGTGGCACCCTCAAACAGATCGCGGCTAACGGTGGCCGTCAAAGTGATGTGTGCATCGTCGGTTACCGGCCTGGTCACCGAACCATCCGCCGCCACAACCGACGGATCGCTGGAAGCCCAGCTGATCTTGGCCCAACCGACTCCGCGTGTCGGGAGCAACAAATCGTGAGTCACTTTGCTTTCGTCTGAGTTATCGCCCCTGATTACATCCCAGGCCAGGATGTCTACCGTGTCCGAAACATAGAGGGAATCAGCTTTATCGCTCTTGAGGCGGAAATTGTAGCTGATCCTGTTGTTGACGGGCAGATTAGTGGTCTTCCCTACCATGTTGCCCGTAAACTTGAGTTTGGCCCCTATGCCTTTCAGAAGTGCTTTGGATGGTTCCTCAAGTAGTTTGAGCCGTGTGATGTGTCCATCGCTTGTGCACTGGCTCGGGTCAAGTTCGACCGGCACGCCATCAATGGTAACCTCGTAGTTTGCTGCGTTGGCAGCTTCTATGTCATCCACGTCATCGTTCCATACGATTTCGATATAGCCATCGTCGTCGATGCCAAGGGTCTTCACCTTGACATCCCAGTCTACGGGCATTATGGCATACTTGTCATCGAAGAGATTGTCATTGTTTGCCTGGCTCGGCCTATCCTTCAGCCTGATAACGCGCCACTGTTGCCCATATACTGGGTCGAGTTCATAGGGCGCGAGCACGAGGGGAGTGCCGTCGGCAGGTAAGATCCCAAACTGAGTGGTTATCGCCAAACCGGACACCTTATTGACGACCTGGGCCAGTCTGCCCTTGACGCGAACCAGTTCCCAAAGCTGGCTGTCATCATTTTCGTCCACTGGCACTGGGCCAATCGGTGCCCCCACCACGTTGTCGCCATATGGTGCTATGGCATTACCGAATCGCTTATCCGTGAAGCGGTAGTACGTCTTTCCATCTGTCTCCACCGGCGTTACCCGCCAACTCAACGCATCAAAGTTGTACGCATAGCTTGAGTTGGAATAATCCCACCAGGTAGTCATCGTCGGCTCGCCATAGTTGATGACGTTGGTGTTCAGGTAGCTGTAAAACTTGAAGTAGTGGGTATCGAAATCGAAGTCCTCTTCGCCGGTGTCGTCTATCCCTTTCTCAGGAACGAAGATTCGTTCCGGGACTCCTCGATATGCGCTCGTGGAGGTTCTCCTCAACACGTCTTCAGGGAAGTATTCGTCAGGATAGATCGTGGACATAACGTTGTAGGTGAGCGGATCATATACCTCCAGAGCGTCTCGGCCCGTTGGTCTACTATCGCTCCTGCTCGAGTAAACGTCAAACCACACCGTGGAGAGCTCAGCGAAGAACTCTTCTGGATCTGCTCATTGCATAGGAAAACCCTGAAGGGTACATTTTCTGTTCTTTTGCATTGATGTATGCTTCCTCATATGCCCGGATGATTGACTTATCATCCAGCTGGGCAACACCAAGCGCCTTCATAGCATGAGCGAATTCGTGTACGACCACGCGGTTGGGGCTCTGTGTGAAAGACGAAGTGGGTAGTTTCACGGTGCCGCCCAAACCTGCCGCGGGATTTGTGCCGTTTACAGTTAAGGATCGATGGCCGGGAATGAAGTAAGCGTTCTCGTTGTTGCCGTGAACACCGACATCGGCACCAAGCTCTACCATCTTTGCGGCTATGCCCATGCCCTCTTCTTGGTCTTTCTTCAACATGAACTCTACGATCTTGGCGATCTTCTCGAGGTTCTCCGGCCTGACATTGTCGCTTGCGTGGACCTTGATCCCATATACATCTATCTCCTGGGTATAGAATGGGATAAAAGTCACGCTGTAAGAAGACTTCTGCGCAACACCCCCGCTGTAAAAGTGAACGTCGCCCACGATCTCAAGTCTGGCATTGAACGTTTCTCGTTCGGCTTGCGAGAGTGGCTGCTTCAACTTCAGACTGGACATGAAGATCCTGTTTCGGTAGTCGTAATAGTAACAATTGTTCTCATCGAGTTCTAACTGGACGCCATCCATCGTGACTCTGAAGTTGGCAGGGTTCTTGGCGTCTGCCTCTACCATCCTCTGGGCCCACCTGATCTCGATGTAGTCCTCTTCAATAAGGCGTATGCTGTCTATTTGGTCATCTACTGCTGCGAACAGTGGTGTCGATACACTGAGCACGAGTACGAGGCTGAGCGCAAACGCCAACAAAACACGAATGCTTCTCATTACACTTCCTCCTCAGTGGAATTCTGTTTCGAGACCCTCGCCTTCCTAGAGAAGGCCGCTCCGCTCTCGACCCCACTTTGGGTTCTCACCTCCTCCTGTTGGGGACGCGGTCCAGATGACTCCCCCATTTCTCGAGTCGCGCCGCGCCTGGGGTTGTCTCATAGTCCGCTGTCCGCTTGTCTAAAGCTTCGTCGAGACTGTCACAAGGAGTCATAGGGCTAAAGTCCCATGGTACGCCGACAAGGCGGTGGAAAGTGGCTACATGCGAGCCCTATGTCATGTCAAAATGTCTTTCCTTTGGTAGAGCACGCAGGCCATGGCCAAAGCAGCGAGGTTGACGGCCAGAAGAGCAGTTAGGTACCCGGGAACGACGGCACCTTTACTCAAGATATCGGGTCCGCTGGCCCATTTAATAGGAGACAGGTGCCCTAGAAACTTGAGGTTCTCGCTTGTGTCGGCTACTAGTTGAAGGGCATACATGAACAACACAAACCCTAAAGAGCCAGCGTAGACAGAGCGAGACCTCGTGACAAACACAGACCCCAGAAAACCCAGGTTGGCAAAAGTGAGATGAGCTCCCACCGTCATGCCACCGAGAATCCAGAAAGCCCGCTCGTCAAACGAAGTATCGTGGCTATTCATGGCTGCGTAGCTGGCCGTCCAGATGAAGGCATTGAACGCCAACAATAAAGTCGTGTACACCAACACCTTGCTTGTCAGCACTCTCCGACGGCTTACCGGTTTGGACAAGAGAAACTCTATCGTGCGGCCGTTTTCTTCTTTAGACAGAATGCCCGATCCGAGGAGCGCAGCGAAAATACTACCGAAGAGCAGTATCATGAGGTGGATTTCGGTACCAAAAAAGCCATCCACAGTTGCCATGTTGAGTCGGTCTACGCCAAAAGCTTTCCTGAAAGACTCAGGGAACTGCTCTACGAAACCTAAGATTTCGCCGGCATCCGCAAACGATGAGAACAGACTCATCATCCATACACAAAAAGCCACTAAGGATACGGTCCATATAAGGGAAGTCCTCAGATTGTCAAGTAGATCCTTGCGAAAGATACTCATTTGTCTCCCTCCTCGTAGTAGTGCATGAACACTTCCTCCAGAGTCGGTTCTTCAATTATGACGTCGACAAGAGGGAGCCTAGTCAGTGCACTCAAAAGAGCCTGGAGGTCTCCTTCGAACATGAACCTGATGGTTCCATTTTCTTTGCCAACATCCAACATGCCAGGGATGTCCGGTAGACTGGCCTCATCGCTGGCAAAAGCGAGCCGGATTCGCCGCAAATGCCTTCTCCTTAGTGAATCCATGTCTTCTAGTTTCAAGATCGACCCGTCTTTGATAATCGCGACCCTATGGCACAACTTCTGCACTTCAGTCAGCACATGAGAGGAAAAGAAGATCGTGGTGCCTCTCTTGTTCTCATCCAACAACAGCGAGTAGAATCTGTTCTGCATAAGGGGGTCCAATCCACTTGTGGGTTCATCCAGAATCAAAAGCTTGGGCTCATGCATAAGCGCCTGGACTATCCCAACCTTCTTCTTGTTGCCCATGGACAGATTCTCGATTTTGACGTCGAGGTCCAGCTCAAGTTCTTCGGCTAATCGTCGAGCCCTTTCCCGGCAGTCCTTTTCGTAAAAACTCCCTGAATACTCCAAGAGACTTCTTACAGTCATCTCGCCGTAGTAATTGACTTCGGCGGGCAGATATCCTGTGTTTTTCCTAATCTCCTTGCTGTCGTTGACACAGTCCAAGCCAAACACCCGGGCTTCACCGCTTGTGGGAAAAATGAGGTTTAGGAGGAGCCTAATGGTAGTGGTCTTGCCCGCACCGTTTGGGCCTATGAAGCCAAACACTTCTCCTTCATCTACCTCCAAGTTGACTCCTACGATCCCCCTGGATTTCCCGTAGTACTTAGTGAGGCCCCTGGCTTCTATGGCAAACATCTGTGTCGCTCCCTTCTACCTTTTCCTTCTTCTGAAGTCCTCTCACCTTGTCACCACTTCCCACTTCCCGGGGCTTTCTGAGCGTTTCCACAGTAATCCTTCATGCTAAAGTTTTTCTGACCCTTCACTAGCCCTTCATTGAACGCAGTCTAGCCAAGGCATCTCCGTACTTCTTGCTGCCCGAGGCCCATTTTTCCAGCCTCTCACATGGGAAGGCATCACATTGAGAGCAGGACTCATACCCTCGATCATCCACCGCGCACTTCTGGATCCCACAGTCGGCCGACCAGTGGCTGGACCGGTCTCCCAAGCAGCCATCACATTGGATCTGCTCGGGTTTCACTCTGTTAGGGTCGTCTCTGTTTAGCCAATCCAGAATGTTTTTCATGATCACGGGATCAGACTTCGCCCTCCGAATATCGCACTGGCTGCAATCGAGACCGCACACGGCTAGCATTTCTGCAGGCATCTCGCCAGATGCGTTCTCAAGCATTTCCCCACACATTCTCTCACCGCTTCGCAAAGAATCGACCTCCTGCCTCACCAACTTGACAATGACTATATCAATCAATGTGGGCAATTCCACAGTCATACTTGCTGGATCCGCAAGTTTCGCTTGTCGCGTTTTGTATAGGTGGCCGGCTTGCACCTTCTTTAACATTTACGTCTTTAACTGGACACCGTCTTCTTCCACGCGGGCGCCGGCGTTCACGTTGACCAAATCGATCACAGTCGTTCCCTGCGCTCGCAGCGTTACGCCTTCTTTATCCACGTCAACTGTGCGAAGGGACGAATCGATAACGACGACACTGTGTGCTCCTCCGCCGCTGATCTGAGTCTTGCCTCTGACCGCGACGTTCTTTAGCGTGACTTCTCCGTCGCCTACGGCTTGAGCAATAAGGAGGTCTCCTTCGATTGTGAGGTTCTGCAGCGTGACATCGGTCGATGTCACAACTACGCTACCCTCAATCTCCATTGGGACCTCTGTCCCGTACACCCCCGGTGCGCTATAGACCTCGGCAAACACTCTATCCAAGATGGTAACCGTTTCGGCCCTGGCCATGTTTCGCTCGGATCTAGGAGATCCCTCCCATGTTCGACCGTGTAACTGACTTCTGGGACCAAAGTAGGGGTAGTCGTCAGACGGCTGCGCACGCTGTGGCCGAAGGTCCGGTGTGTCAGATAGTCAAAACCCGTACGACACGCTGGACGCCGCGCTAGCCGCGGCCGCAACGAAAGAGAGGGCCACAATCGGCCTGCTTCAGGACGCCGACTATGAGGGCGGCATAGATACTGTATCCAAGTGGGCCAAGGACGCGGTGTCGTCGCTTGTGGATGCCGGAGGGCGATGACCGGGTTCCCAGGTGGGATCTTCGACAATTCTCGACAAGTCACACATGTGCAGTTGGGCTTGAGAGGGTTGATATGTAGGTCGGCAGGATTTCGGTAACGTGCATGTCTTCTCCTTACACCAAATGAATGGACACTCGTCGCCTCCAATGATATGATGGCCTATCACGTTGTTGCAGAAGCGCGGGGACACTGGGGGCCATTCAAGTTGCATAGTCGACGGCAGGCCAATCTATTCTTCATGGCATGCGTACTACTCAATCTGGCCGCAAGTTTTGCCCACGCCGTGACGCCCACCATGATCAAGGACCGTGGCTTTGGAGACTACATGTTCGGTGTCGCCCTGGGGTCCATGATGACGGTGAACTTCCTCGTCTCCCCCTTCTGGGGCAAACTCATCACCTTCGTGTCCAGCCGCACGGTCATACTCATCTGCAGTCTTGGATACGCCATAGGACAAGCCTTGTTCTGGCTAGCCGACACCGAGCGGGCTATGGTCGGAGCGCGGATGTTCGCAGGAATCTTCACTTCGGGCGTCTTCACAGCCTGCCTGACGTACGTGGTCAACACAACGCCGGCTGACCTGCGCGGCAGGTACCTGACGATCATAGCTACCATTCAAATGGTGGCCAGTTCCTTCGGTTACTTCGTGGGCGGTATATTGGGCGAGTTCGGGATAGCCTTCACCATGATTGCGCAAGTTGCTGTGCTGAGTGCGTCTGGAGTGCTGTTATTTGTTATCTGCAGAGATGATCGCGACACGACCCAACGGGGTATCGCCATCGGGCACCTATTAAGAGAGGCAAACCCGGTTGCGGCTTTCATTGCCGGGAAGCACATAATGACCCCGCTCCTGATCGCGGTTTTCCTGATCGCTGCACTGACCAACCTGGGAAACACCGCGTTCGACGGTAGCTTCAACTACTACTTACGGGCACAATTGGACCTGTCGTCCGGTTACAACGGCACCATCAAAGGCATCATTGGGTTGGTTTCGTTGGCAGCTAACGGCTCACTTGGCCTTTGGTTAGTGGTCAACACCGACATCCGTCGTTCCTGGATCCTGGTAAACCTACTCTGTGCGTGCTCCATGCTTGCCGTAGTATTGCTGCTTGACTCCGCAGTCCCGTTTGTGTTGGCCAACATCCTCTACTTCGCCCTCTTTGCAGTGAGCGCTCCGCTCACTCAGAACCTTCTGGCGCGGACGGCCGAGGGCAAGGACAGCAACCTAACCATGGGCTATTTCAACGGAATGAAATCGCTCGGTGGGATCGCCGGTTCGTTATCTTCCGGCGTGCTCTACACGCTGAACCCCAAGTGGCCCTTCATGCTAGGATTCCTTGCGTTCTTGATCGCCACGGGAGCATCGGTCTACTACTACGTCCGGAGCAAGCGCGAGGAGCTGGCTACAACGGTCACTGCTCAACGATGACTCGTCATTCAGATGTCTGCCTTTATGCTGCACAACGTAGATCCTGGTAATCGTCTATCGGGAAAACTGACAAACGTGCTTGCATCTCGGCTCGTTTGCGCCGTGATGCAAGCACGCTGCGCATGTTGACTTGCGTTAACCCCAGTATGGAGAAGGACCGGGCCAATAGTAGTTGATAGCGTCGATCTCTGCCGGAGTTGGGTCGGAGTCGATCACTGTATACCCAAATTCCAGGGCTTCGTACTGATACTCCATGCCGTAGCTGCAGGATGTCCTTCCGCTGAAGAAGTACTTCACACCGTTGACGCTTTCAAACACTAACCCCACGTTATAATCCAGATCATCCTCGTCGTACCTGCTATCCTTCCAGAGCATGGTGATATTACCGACCGTCACCAGACCTTTTGCCCAATCACTTCCGTACCTCTCTTGCAGCCGCTGCTTACACTGCGTTGTGAGGCCGTCGTTGTTGCCGGAGCCGATAAGCGAGCCTTCTGGCGCTACATACGGATAGGGGTCCTCTGCAAACTGTACAAGCGGGTAGCCGGAGAAGTCGCCCGCAGACCCAGCCCAAGAAAGGTCTTCGCTCGCGTAGAGGTAGAGAGCTACCGGATTATCGCTGTCGCCGGTTTTCTTGACCTTGAAATGCATGGCGGGAGGCGGCATGTACGGGTAGTCCAGCACGGGTTTCTCCCCACTTACCGAGGCGTCGTAGACCGTGTCGGTGACCGTCCCGTCCTCGCGAAGTCCGAACACCTGCCCGGTGAACATGTACATGGCGTCAAATACCCCGAACTCGCCCGACTTCTTCCATTGGGCGTACAAGGTAACCCTCGCGCCATCAGTAGTGGTCAAGGGGTAGACCAGGTCTCCTCTTTCATAGGGTATGCCCGTACCGTTTGAGATCGTGTTCCAACCAACCAGCGCATATTCGCCGTCTATGCTGAAAATTCGACTCGGTAAGACAGCGGGGTAGTCTTTCCAGCAGTTCACGTCCGCCGGTATCTCACTCGGGAGTACCCCAACACCGTTCATGTCAAACGTGATGACGTTATTCACGGGTTGCCAGCTGGCGTAGAGGGTTAGGTCGTAATCAGGCATGACGCCCACTTCGTATTCGATCAAGTCCCCGTTGTCGTCGTAGACAAGCCAGCCAACGAAAACCCACCACGTGCGGCTTACCACCGGCGGGGTAATCTCGTCATCGGGCTTAAGCCTCAACGAGACAGAGCCCTGTCCGCCGTTGGCGTCGAAGGTAAGCGTGCGGTAATCAGGATCCTCCGTCCAAGTCGCCGTGTACTGCCTGTCTCCGAACGAGCCCGTGGGAATTGTCACTTTCATGGCAGGCACTAACGGGTCGATATCTGTGCCGGTCCATCCCGCGAAGAAATAGCCTGTTCTAGTTGGGTTGGTTAGGGTAAACTCGTCGGTCAGTATATTGTAACTCACCGGATTCGAACCTTCGACAGTGCCGCCTTTTAGATCGTAGTGGGTAGCAAGAAGGGAAGCCGGCGTTGCAGGTGGCGAGCCGTTTGGAGGCGGCGCTACAGTTGATCTGTGGAGAAGTAGGAGCAGTGCCCGGGTCAGTGTGCGGCCTCCGGTGGATTGCTTCCCCCTGCGCATTGGCCAGGTCGCCACTCTCTTGAAAATGGCCCCCGACGCCCTCCGGAACTGGGAGCGCAACGGCCTTCTGGCAGTTCCGCGTGAGTCTAACGGCTACAGGGCCTACGGGCCAGAGGACATCGAGCGCTTGAGAGTCATCCGCACGCTGCGGGCTGCTGGCTACGGGATGATGGCCATACTGCGCATGCTCATGGGGACAGATGCAGGTGAAGATGTGCAGATCCGCGAAACCCTGGACACGCCGGACCCAGGTCAAGGAATCTGGTACGCGACAGATAGGTGGCTCACGACTCTCTCCGAACAGGAGAAGCGCGGCCAGGACGTGGTCGCGCTTCTCGAGGAACTACTTGAGAGGGCCGAGTTCTAGACAGTTTCCTCCCCGGATTTCCTTACATACCTAAGCCACACCCTTCCCCCGGGCATGGTCTCGCACGAGACAAGTTCCAGCTGGAAAGGATTCTGGGTGTCCAAGAGGTCGGGCGAGGTGAAGAGAACCGGGGTTCGAGTGCCTCCGACCAGAGCCGGCAGAACCTCGATATTCGCTTCGTCGACCAGACCTTGTCGCAGAAGCGCACCGTTGAGCCGCGCAGCACCCTGAGCCTGCACGCACGTCACGCCGAGTTTCTCCGCCATCGCGGCGAAGGCGGCGCGGAAATCCACTCGCTCCTCACCGGCAACGATGTACGGGATGACCTCCCGGCGCAGGTAGGCGAGGTATTCGACCGGCGTCGACCTTGATACCAGCACCATGAGGTGCCAACCCCGCACATCTTCGCTGGGCCACTCCTTGTAGAGCCAGCGGATCCTCCCGCGGCTATCGGCCACGGTGAACCAACCGCGCTGCCCCGGCCGGGACACTACTTCCTCAGGAAGGTAGTCCTGGTACAGGGCGTCCATATTTCCTGTCCACTCCTCGGAGACCGGCAGCAACGGTTCCGGGACCTGGTCGTCAAGTACCAGTGACCCGCTCCCCTCCAGAATGACCTCAGGGTTGTGAATTGCCCTGAGCCGCTTGTCGATGAGAGTGTCATAACCCGATATTGCCGACCATCTCTCGTCGCCAAATAAAAGGAGCCTATCCGGTCCGGCAGCAACTCTGCCGTCCACCGATGCAACCGCGTACGTCACGACCTTCGGCGTCTTCATGCTCTCGCCCCCGCGAATATGCTGGCGGGTCCAACCCGCAAGGACATTCTAAAGGATTGGTGTGCCAGTGTAGGGTTGGGGACATGCGCACTTGGTGCACCTACAAACCTGGGAAGCATCGCATTCGATGGGAGCCGCAACTACTACTTGCGGGCACAATTGGCCCTGTCGTCCGGTTACAACAGCACTATCAAGGGCATCATTGGGTTGGTTTCGCTGGCAGCTAACGGCTCACTTGGCCTTTGGTTGGCGGTCAACACCGACTCCGTCGTTCCTGGATCCTGGTAAACCTTCTGTCCATGCTGGCCGTAATATTGCTGCTTAACTCCGCAGTCCCGTTTGTGTTGGCCAACATCCTCGGCTTCGCGCTCTTTGCAGTGAGCGCTCGGCTCACTCAAACCTTCTGGCGCGGACGGCCGAGGGCAAGGACAGCAACCTGACCATGGGCTACCACAGGAGTCAAGTCGTTGGGCAGGATCGCCGGGTCGTTGTCCTCCGGCGTGCTCTTTCCGACCCTTTTGGATCAGAAATTGGACCAACTCCACGAGTCACTGCTTTGCAAATTCGCAGGTAATCAGAAATAGTCCGACGAAGATAACTGGTGCTTGCTCGTAGAGGTTGGGTTTTTCGGAACAGAAGTATGAAGGAAGGAGCGTTAACGAATCAAGCAAACCGACTAGCACTAGTCGAACAGGTGACCAACGAGGAATTGTCCCGCATTACATTGGACGATATTGCGACTATAGCTCTATAGGACACAACCATCACAGGCGCAACGCACAGTTTGCCCTCTAAAGCGTCACGTTTGGATGCCCATAGCGCACTTGATGAAGAAGCTGCGTGTCGCCAGACTCATTTGGATCAGGGGGTCTCTTTCGATTGGTGGAAACTGGTGGATGCCTACTAAATACAACTGGTCGGGCTGCCGCGATTTGAACGCGGGGCCTCTTGAACCCCATTCAAGCGCGCTACCAAGCTGCGCCACAGCCCGACCGCGAAACTATTCTAGCATAACCTAGGCGAACCCACAAGCGCATACACCCGCTCTGTCACTCCCCAATGATAGCGTCACTCTGCGGCCACGGGGCAAAAAGCATGCGGACATGAACTTGACTGTGGTCGTCGTTGAGCGTATCAACGTTCTCCTTGGGACCCGCAGACGAAACGCTGCGCCTGATACCAGTCAGGAACATATGTTTCGAATCCCCGGTACCAGCCCAAAACACTTTCGGCCTGCTTTACCATTATGTCAACCTGCTCCCTGCCAAACGGTACGGCCCACGGTACCGATGAGAGTAGGTTGTTGGCCACATACAAGGACATCAACTGGAAAAACTCATCAGAAACTCGGCTTTCGCCCTCAAAGTACCCGTCGATCCTGCCTGACGCGAAATGAGCGCTCACCGGCACACACCAGACTATCCTGTTGAACTCCTCCCACGGGTCACCGTAATCTATACGGTTGAAATCAATGACTCCCAGTTGCCCGTCATCGGTTATGACCATATTGCCGCAGTGGTAATCGCCGTGCTGGAAGACCTGGGGCCTGCCCGTCAAGAGGTGCCGCAAAGATTCGATGTGGCGAATAGCCCGCCGAGCCCCTGGAACCTCAATGCCGCAAGCCTCGTAGTTACCTATGTTGCGGTCGATCTTTCGATTGAAGCGCTCGGCCCAGTCAGGCTGATCAGGGGGCGCAGGCATCTGATGGATCTGCCGGAGGATCCTGCCGGCTAAGCATCCGAGACCATACTGCTCGTCTGGGCTAAGTTTCGGAAGCGCGCTCTCCGCATCCGCTCCATCAACCCATGTGGTTATGGTGTACACGTTGGCGCCGCCATTGAACACGCCAAAGTCTACCGGCCGGCTCATTAGAATAGAAAGAGAATTGAGGCGACACAAAGCGTCAAACTCCAACTTCTTGCGGAGGTACTTCGAGATGGCAGATATCCTGACCAATAGTCTCTGGCCGTCGTCTGTCTCAACCCTGTACTTTTCATCCGTTGACCAGCCTTTGGGGATGGCTTCCATGGTTGTCCACCGCTCGGAGCCGGGGATTCCGTCAACCAGGCGCTTCACACTCTACCACCCCACTTCGCTAACAGGGAGACTACCACAAGGCCGGAATGCGAACAATACAGAACAAGACAGTATGGACTGATGCAGCGAAGCCTAAGGAGTGACCACCAATATGAGTAACAACCGCCAGGATGCCCGTGCAGAACAGGCCCGACCCGCTTACGCTACCTTTGCAGGCGGATGCTTCTGGTGCATGGTGCAGCCTTTTTCAGAAATCCAAGGAGTTCGGGAAGTCGTGGTAGGATACACGGGAGGCCACACAAAGAATCCTACCTATGAAGAAGTGTGTTCCGGGAAAACAGGTCATTACGAGGCAGTTCGAGTTGAGTACGATCCGGAGATCGTTTCCTACAAGACCCTTCTTGAGGTCTTCTGGAGGCAGATCGACCCAACCGATCGGTACGGCCAGTTTGCCGATAGAGGCAGTCAATACAGGACGGCCATCTTCTACACCGATGAATCTCAAAGGCTCGCGGCTGAGGAGTCCAAACGGCAACTGGAACAATCGGGGAAATTCAAGAAACCGCTAACCACACAGATCCTTCCGGCACGAGAGTTTTATCCCGCTGAGGTCTATCATCAGGATTACTACTTGAGAAACCCTGGACATTACAGAGTGTACAGGGCCGGTTCCGGGCGCGACCAGTACTTGAGCCAGATTTGGAAAGACCAAGCGCCTGTCTATAGCCAACCAAAGGTAGAGAACCCGGGGAACCGCAACAACACAATTGCCGAGAGTGACAGATCACTGACGCTTCCCGACGATCAGGAACTCCGCAAGCGCCTTTCCCCTCTCCAATACTGGGTAACCCAAGAAAGTGGGACCGAGCCACCGTTCAGAAACGAATACTGGAATAACCGAAGACCTGGACTTTACGTAGACATCATCTCGGGGATACCCCTTTTTACCTCACTGGACAAATTCGACTCAGGATGCGGATGGCCAAGCTTCACCAAACCCATTGCTAAAGATCACATCGTTGAAAAAGAAGACCGAAGCCACTTCATGATTCGAACTGAAGTGCGCAGCAAGCATACAGATGCCCATCTGGGCCACGTGTTCAACGATGGCCCGGCACCGGCGGGGCTTCGTTACTGCATCAACTCCGCTGCGTTGCGGTTCGTGCCCTTAGAAGAAATGGAGGAGCAGGGATACGGAGAATACTTGCGACTCTTCGAGCGTTTGCAGAGTTCGTGAATTCACTGGCCGGCAGGTTCTCGATACCCTGTCGTACCAGGCCTGATGCGCCAACCGCCGCCGCCCAAACTGCTGCTCTCATCGGTGTCAAACTCCACGCCGGCTATGGAGATTGGCTTGATCTGTTTGAGATTCCATTGGTTTTGGCTGACGTATCGGCGGTAGCCTCTCCATCCCGTGGACATGGATAGCCACGAGTATTGCGCCAATTTGACGTCATGTTTCATGTATTGGCAGATGGCACCGGAGCCGTAGACCCCTACGTCATACTGGCCTCCCAACTCGACAAACACATCGTTTACCGCCACGAAATAGTCTCTGATGGCGCCTTTGGCTTCCGCATCGGTGGCGTCGAAATCAACCGCGAAGTAAATGGGCGTATCGTCGGGCTGCCCTATTACATCCCGAGCATATTCATAGGCGGCCCTGCCGTTTGCCCTGCCCGGTGAACGACTGAACCTGCCAATAGAATTGTTGTAGTTTTGGAATGCGCTGACTACCCACAAACCCGGATCCGACAAACGAAGTGCCTCTTCAGAACTGAGCCTTTTCCACAGTCCCCCGGTACAGTAGTAGCGCACTATGAACTTATACCCTGCTCGAACGACGGCGTCTATGGTACTCTGAGAGCACGGCGTGGCAGTGTCCAATCCCAATGCCATAGACTTCTCACCTCCTAGCTGACGGAGCACAATGCTTGGAGCGAAGATGCCCATGATCCTCTCGAGGCATGCGACCCAGAGACTCTCCTCCCGCCCAAGCACTCTACTTGACATAACGCAGTACGCAGCACAGCATCATATGCGGTCTGTGTCTCAGGAGTTCGTGACACCCCGAACCCCGGACGGGTGTGTCTATTGAACGCTGGACCTCCCACAAGTTGCTGTGTCGGAACCGCCAATCATGAGCAGTTATGAGTCATGGGCCGGTCGATTTCGCCGAATTCGCTGCCTGAGGCTCTGCACCCGTCTAAGGAGGACTGCAAGGCTAGAACTGGCGATGAAGACCACGGTATGCAGCGATTGCCGCGTCGCCAGTACCGCGCATGGCAGAAGCATACAAGCGGCGATAGCACTGGTATCGTGGTCGCGGATGAAGTAGTAGAGCAGCCCCCAAAGCGCCAAGCTACAAGCCGCCATAGGCCAACCGGTCAGTCTTAAGGAGGCTCCAACGAACGTGGCTAGTCCTCCCCCACCCCGAAAGCCCAGCCACACCGGCCAATTGTGTCCTGCTATGGCACACGCGGGAGCAAAAACCGGCAACAGACCCTGGCCCGACATGACCTCGCCGATGAGGGCCGACAGGTACCCTTTTCCTAAGTCGCAAACCAGAGTAAGCATGCCCGGGAGCCAACCCACACTGGTAGTCACGTTAGTTGCTCCGGCGTTTTTCGAACCCAGTTTGCGAATGTCTTGGCCGCCAAACCACCGAGCGAAAAGGTAAGCATTGGGCAATGACCCAACTAGGTAGGCAAGAACAAAGGACTTGAGCATTTTGCCTCCCCTCCTCTTACAGGGCGCAACGCCGCCTCGTCGCTACCTTATTGAGTGTGGTCAGGTATTAGCCTAGTTAGCCAGGTTATCCTTTCTTGTAATAGCAGTGGAAGTACGCGACGTCCTTACGACCCCATCGATTCTTCCAGCGAGCCGTCAGGCGACAATTGAGCGTCCCCTTCTATTTTAACGCATATGCGGTCGGTGGAGGACCAACGCACACCGGTATAGCGTCAATCGCTTCGGCTAACTGCCCGGAACCATGCCCGGAATCATTGCCCGTAGTCAACAGCCTGTGTTAGCATAGCCCAGGACAGGGGGTGTCCCGATCGACTACCAAGACCCGCAGAAGCAACATTGAACTCATGAGAATAGTCCTGTTCTCCATGGTAGTCTCTTTGCACATTGCGGGGCCCTACCTCGAGACACACTTCTACACGGGTACCCTCAACTGGCAATTCTCGAACCTCCTTGACGGCGGCTCTCGGCTCGGCAGTATAGGGTTCGTCTTGATAGCGGGGTATTTCATGTCATCATCCAAGAGCGATCGTCCGGCGAGCCGCGTATTGAAGCTCCTTCCGCCGCTGGCGTTCTACTGGGTCATGTATCTGGCTTTGTACTACATGGATGCTAAGGCCGCGGGCCATCTTGCAGGACCAGGCTCCTTGCCCCTCCACGAACATCCTGCCTTGCGCGCAGTCATGGACTTCTTGAGGGCAGACGGCCATTTTTACCCGTTGTGGTTTGTCCAAGTATTTATCGCACTCTACTTACTGATCCCCTACCTGAACATATTGGTGGACAGACTAGAACAGCAAAGACTCAGAAACCTCATCATCGTGTTGTTCTCCATCACGTCCGCTATTCCCACACTAGTCTATATAACCGGTATCAACTTCTATAGACTTGACTTCTTTAGCTCCAAGCTTGGACTGTTCGTCACACTCTATTTCATCGCCGCCTACATAAGGAAGTACGTACAAATCAAAGTGGGTGCCGGGCGCCTCTTTCTGGTTTTCGCCACAGGAGAGTTTCTCATAGTCTTCTTGACGTTTCTCTACAACTCGCGGTACAGCCCACTGATCTTCTTCAAGAAAATCGTGGGAGTGACTATGACGTATCCCTTCTCGGGTTTTCTGGGCAACTTCTACGAGCGAAGCAATTCGTTGGTGATGGCCACCGGTGTGGTGATGCTTCTGTTTTTCCTCAAACTCGATATCTCAAGCCGGGCCATCAACTGGATCGCCGCCAAGACTTATGGAGCGTACATCTGCCATGTGTTTTGGATCAACATCCTGGGGCACCACTGGCCGATATTCTCACACCTTCCGTACGTGATCGCCACGACGGCGCTCATCATCTCGGTCATCGTCTGTTCGCTTGCCACTGAAAGCTTGAGGCAGTGGTTGGCAGGCCTCCTGGGATCGATGCTGCGCGAGAAATCGGGATAACACAACTATCGGTGGCGACTCGCCGGTTTCTCGTCCATTCCAATCCGTTCCAAAACGATCACTAGCCGTTTTCCCAGGGAATGAACATCTCGGTGACCGAGAGAGTTCGCAACATCTTGGCAACTATATCCAACGCGTCCGGCACAAGACTAGGGGTATCAGCCTGAGATCTGTCTCGCCCATTGGGTCCCCCGCGGTTCTGGTTCCTCCAGGCCAATTGCCGAAGGCGGAGAGACTCCTCGGATCCCAATTCTCTTGCACCCTCGCAGACGCAACAGGGGCCACTGTCCACCAACAGCGCGCACTTTTTGCGCGCCATAGCATCTTTGAACACCGTTCGCGCCTGGTCCACCATGACCCGGACTAAACTGACGGGAACCTTCAGAATGCGAGACATATCAGATAATGACAACCCTTGGAGATCCGACATGGTCAAAATCTCCTGAACCGAAGACTCGCACTCCGATTGCAGGCAACTCAGAATGCACTGACGAAAAATGCTGGGAGATGCGAGATGCTCCTTGTAGAACACGGCGATGACACCAGCTTCCGGATTGAAGTCCTAGACGAAGTACACTAGCTGAAGTACGCTAATCTAGTGTACTCTAAATGGGCCGTGTAGGCGATTCGCGAGACCTTGGGGGCGGATTTCGTGGGTAGGGAGACATCGGATAGACTTGTTCACGTCATACCCCTGACCGACGCTTCTCGCCTATCGTCATATTCGCGGCAAGCAGAGGCGAAGGCAACCCATTTTGCCGGAAGACCTTGCCTGCGGCTGCAAGATGGTCTGCTCGCACCCCATGGAGCCTGGCCTGACCGGTAGAACCTCGGGCAGAATCGAAGTAGATATCGCTGCCGACAGCCCGTGTTGCCCCGGAATCGCCTTCAGGGTGGCGAATCCTGGAGATTGCGAGATGTTTTGCAGCCGGCCACATGCATCCGGTGAATGGGACGCATTGCAGTATGATCCCATATTCAATTACTCCAACACGTGGCAGATATACCACGGCGAAGGTTTCCAAAAACAAGCCCACATCCCTATGGGAAAATGGTACACCTTTTTCGTCGAGTATTCGGGCAATCGGGCGGTGGGGGGCCTAGTGGGCCAGGAGCCGCTGGCCGTAGAAACGCTGGCAACACCGTGGACCACCGGAGGTGTGGGGATATGGACTCACCTTCCCGCCTACTTCGCTGATCTCAGGATCTATGACCTCCCCGCCGAGAGACTGACCGGATGTGTCCCGCCGCACGGCGCAAGGCACTCTGTTAAGCCCTTGCCTTCTGGGATTATCTGCAAGTGGCTGGTGCAAGGCCATGGAGTTGTGACTTGTGAGCCCAACGGGGTTCTCAATCTGAACAGATACTTTCCATTGTCCCAACGAGAAGTACTGCTCACCAGAGAATTCTGTCTGGACAAAGAAACCACCGTAGCCATGTCCTTCGGCCTAAGCGATGACCTCACGTTGTTCGTGGACGGAGTAGCCCTGTATACGACCACAAAAGCCTATCGACCCACGGCAGGGCGCCAAGGGCGGGGCTATGTGGAGATCGGCACCTGCAAAATGACTAGGTTGCTGGGGGCGGGAAAGCACAGGCTCGAAGTTAGACTCAGAGTATCGGAGCCATACGGCTGGGGGCTAGCGTTTTCTCTCGACGCCCAAGGGCTAAGGCTCTTGCCGGTGCCGGCAGTATGAACGGTAGCATGCCGGTGGGATGGACCAGCCCGGATGAGAGGAACACCAACACGACCGTGACACGTTAAAATCCGAAGAGCCGACCCGTCAACGTACCGTGGGGTCGGCTCTCTGACGCATTTTCTAGCCTCACTAGACTCGCTTCCGCCAACTTGACCTCTCTACAAGATTATGCAGATGAGTCCGCCGGAACCCTCGTTGACCACCCTGCCGAGAGTCTCCTGCATTTTCGACCGGGCATTCTCGGGCATCCTGGCGATCTTGCCCGTGACGCCTTCCAAGACCAAGTCCCTCAAGGACTTGCCGAAAAGATCAGTAGACCAGATCTTCTTGGGATCATCCTCAAACTTCTCCATGAGGTACGACACCAGTTCCTCGCCTTGCTCCTCAGTGCCAATAAAGGGGTTTACCTGGGTTTCCACTTCTGTTCTTATCATGTGGATAGCGGGTCCCCTGGCGCGGAGGCGCACTCCGTAACTTCTGCCTTGCCTAACCATTTCGGGTTCCTCGAAAGACATGTCGTCCAGAGTCGGCTCCACGATTCCGTAACCGGTCTCCTCCAATTCCTGCAGGGCCAACTCGTATTTCTCAAGGGTCCTCTTGGCGGATACCAGGTCACCCACGAGATTCAACACGTCGGACTTATCAGTCAGCATAAGGCCGGTCCGCTCGCCCATGACCTCAAGAAAAGACTCCTCGGTGATCTCCAGGTCAATCGTGGCGACTCCAGTTGCCATGTTCACCTTGTCAACTGTAACCCGTGCTACATGGTCTACCGCGCCAAGCTGCATCACACACCCATCAATGTCCCGAACCCGCTTCACGGAAGATACGGCATCCTTAATGCTGGCCTCAAGGTCGCTCCTAAGCCAATGAGACATGGATAACGTCTGCACCCATTTGGGCAGACGCACATTCATCTCTTTGACAGGGAATTCGTACAGAACCTGCTCCATTATCAGAGTGATGTCGTCCTGGTTCAACTCCAGACAGTTGGCGGGAATCACGGGCACCCCGTACTCGCCTTCCATATCTGTAGCAAGGTCCGACACCTCTTTAGAGTACGGGTCTATCGAGTTCAAGACTATGACAAAGGGTTTCTCAAGCCCAAGAAGTTTTTCCACGACCCTTTTCTCGGGTTCCACGTAAGCTGAACGAGGGATATCCACAATGCTTCCATCGGTGGTTACCAAGATACCTATCGTCGAGTGGTCGGTTATAACCTTCTCGGTACCGGTCTCCGCTGCGGCCATGAACGGAATCGCCTCTTCAAACCAAGGGGTCATGACCATCCTGGGTTCTTCGCCTTCCATGTAGCCTTGGGCACCCTCCACAGGGTAGCCGGTGCAGTCAACGAGCCTCACGTTCAGCGAGAGGTTATCTCTCACATCTACCCGCACGGCTTCGTCGGGGATGAACTTTGGTTCCACGGTCATGATAGTTTTTCCCGCCCCCGCTTGGGGCATGGCGTCGATGGCTCGCTGTTTGTCGTAAGGGTCGGTGATATTGGGCAGCACGAACAGTTCCATGAACTGACGGATGAAGGTGGATTTCCCGACACGCATAGGACCTACGACGCCAATGTAGATATCGCCTCCTGTGCGTTGGGCGATATCCATGAAGATATCGAATTTCTCCACCTGACTCTCCCTCCTTAGAGCGTTCAGAAATCTATATGCCAAGCTATCGAACAACTTGCCCGGCGCAGGGCTCTTTCTTAGGAGATGAGTTACGCTCCATCACACATGGAAGATATGTGGAAATATGACAGGCTAGAACAGTCCACATAAAACGAGATCAAAGCCGCTGCAGAGGGGAGTTGGGGAACGTCCACTCAGATTCTGACCGTCGTTCCCTGAGCATGATCTCCTGAAGACCTTGGTAAGCAGGCAAACCTTGGTAGAGAATCCGGTACATGACGCTGGTAATGGGCATGGCCACCGAATGGGCATCGGCAAGCCTGATGGCACTCTTCACGGTAGCAAGACCTTCTACGGTGTAGCCTGTACGATCAATGAAGGATTCCACGGACTCACCGCGTCCCACCGCTATACCGGCCTGACGGTTCCTGGATAGATGTCCCGTAGCGGTCAACACTAGGTCCCCTATGCCCGACAGGCCCGCAAATGTAAGGGGATCGGCACCCAGAGCAACGCCGAGTCTTGTCATCTCGGCAATCCCTCTGGAAACCAGAGCCGCCTGAGCATTGTAGCCTAATCCCATGCCTTCAACGATACCGCAGGCCATGGCAATGATGTTCTTGAGAGAACCGCCCAGTTCTACTCCAATAACGTCCCAGTGAGTGTAGGCCCGCAGGAAGTTGGTCATCAAGGCCGACTGCGCCTTTTCTCGTGCGATCGGGTCTGCGGCCGCTACCACTGTGCAGGAAGGCAGTCTCCTGGCAACCTCAATGGCAAAATTGGGCCCCGACACAACGGCGATTTTCGAGCTAACGTGAGGCGCTTCTTGAGTCCACACCTCGGTTGGTCTTTGAACCGTATCGGGATCGAAACCCTTCGTGGCGCTCACAAGCACACAATCTTCGGGCAAACTGGGGGCAAACAGACGAGCCACTTCCCTCACTCCGGTAGAAGGTATGGCGGACATCACAATGGAAGCGTCTCTAACGGCTTCTTCAGGATCTGAAGTGGCAGTTATCGACTGAGGCAGCTCCAGACCCTGGAGTCTTACGGCCCGGTGGTTTCGGTTGATTTCGTCCACCACCGACTCTGTCCTGTCCCACAACACTACTTGGTAGGCCAGGTCCTCAAGGACCATGGCAATGGCGGTTCCCCAAGCCCCTGCTCCAAGGACGCACGCCTTTCTCATTCTGAGGTCCTACCCTTTCCTGCGAAAACTTTATTTTCAGTTCCCGATATTAGCCGTCCAATATTCGAACGGTGCCGGTAGGTAATGAGTATGGCAATGATTAACACCACACCCCGTGTGGTGGTATCCTGTCCGGGGATTAGGGAAAAAGCGAAGGCGCTCCAAACACCCAGGAGACTTCCCAAGGACACATATCTGGTAGCGGCCACTACAAGTACGAAAACCAAGACGGCCACCATCAAGAGAAGCGGGAACATCACCAAGCCTACCCCTGCAGAGGTGGCAACGCCCTTGCCGCCTCGGAACCCGAGGAATACAGACCAATTGTGACCAGATATGGCCAACGCACCGGCAATGAGGGCTCCAACCGTCCCCAGGTCCAAACACCGCAACCCGGCGTATGCCGCAAGGGCTCCTTTGGCTACGTCCAGAAGCAGAACGGGAATAGCGTACGACAGGCCGAGGGTTCTTAGGACATTGGTGGCACCTATATTGCCGCTCCCCTTCTCGGTTATGTCCACGCCTGCCAGTTTGGCCGCCAAGTACCCAAAAGGAATGGCGCCAACCAGATAGGCCGATACACAAACCAAGACCTTCAGCACCCCACCGATCACCGCCTTCTTGTTCTCTGCCTCGCTCTGAACTCCATGACTATGGGCGATCCTTCGAAGCCAAACCGTTTTCTGATCTCCCCATCCAGGTAACGCCGGTACATGTCGGTCATGGAACCTGGATCTTTAACAAAGAATACCATACGAGGAGGCCTCTGTCCCACTTGGGTGCCGTAGTAGATTTTGGCGCTCTTGGGCGGAGGGTTCATGATGGTCGCCTCGGTAAGCAACTCATTTAGGGCGGATGTCTCTATTCTCCGACCGTACTCTTCGTATGCCCTGGCTACTTCGGGAATGACTCGGTCTACACCTTCGCCGGTAAGGCATGATGTAAAGAGCACCTTGGAGTAGGCAATAGGGCGACACTGATAAAGGGCAGCCGAGCGATATTGACCTTGCGAGGCTCCTCCGGCAAGTCCAAGGTCTTTCTTGTTGACCACAATTACAGAAGCTTTGGCGTTGCGACGGATGAAACCCGCAATGCGACGTTCTTGAGCCGACAGGCCCTGGGCGCCGTCGATTACCAATACGGCCACATCGCTCCTGCGAATAGCTGACAGGGCACGCCCAACCGACAGCTCCTCAAGCCTCTCTCCTATCACCTTGGGCCTGCGGAGCCCGGCGGTATCGATGAGTATGAACTGTGTATCCTCCCACAAGAATGGCGTGTCTACTGCGTCCACAGTAGTGCCAGGCCGCGTGGATACAGTCATGCGTTCATCGCCCAGGATGGCATTGACCAACGACGATTTGCCCACATTGGGCTTGCCTACTATCGCTACCCGAATGGCCTGTGTATCTTGTTCGGAATCTAAAGACGACTCGGAGACACCCTTGACTTCGCCTCGAATCTCAAGGAGTCGGTCCAAGACCTCCCCAACTCCCAATCCGTGCACGGCAGAAACGGGAAAGATATCAGGGAAACCCAGTCGGTAGAACTCCAAAGCCTTTCTATCTTGTTCTGGAACGTCGGCTTTGTTTGCCGCCACCAATAGCGGCTTTCTCGTAACCCTGAGTAACTCCGCTATATCGATATCGTCTCGAGTGAGGCCCGACCGAACATCTACCACAAATACCAAAGCGTCGGCTTCCTCTACTGCTTGTTGCACTTGAGCCCCTATGGCCAGGACCATATCGTCTTCAGAGACCAGGTCTATACCACCTGTGTCCATAAGGGTAAACTCTTGGCCTCCCCAACGGCACACCCCATATAAGCGGTCTCTGGTGACGCCGCTTTCCTTGTGCACTATGGAGGTGCCGGAAGCCACCATCCGGTTGAAGAGCGCCGATTTGCCCACATTGGGTCGCCCCACTATAGCGACTACGAACTCATCTGACATTCTTGTCCTCTCCTGGCCACTGCACCTATGAGACCCTCCGGAGTTGGCTCCACCAAGACTGTGGCCAAACCGGTTGCATCTCTTATGTCCTCAAGCGTCATGTTGTCAAGAAAAAGGCCATTGAACAAAGACACACCGGGAATGAGCAGCAACCCGTACTCTCGTGCCTCCTTGACCCCATTGGAAAGAAAACCTAGGACTGAGGCCAGGATGTCCTGACCCGTCAGCAGTCCCGAGCATGTCACCGAGGGGCCAAAGAAGGTGTTTGGCACCAAGCATACGGAGACCCGGTCCGAGAGACCCAAGCGCTCCACCGCTCGAATGACGTCGCTATAGGCCATCTCGCCGGTAACAGCGAGACTCTTCGGCCGCTTGCCCGACCCTGTAAGTGCAGTGCCGGTCTCTGCCTCCCTGGCCTGTCCCGTCTCTACCTTCTTTACAGTCTCCTCCAATTGACGTCGGAAATCCGCGATGATCCCAATACCGTTGTCAAACTGATGGAAATCGCCGTAATACTCGTAACTGGGGATGCAACGCCCGGCCGAGACGTAAAACTCGTCGGCTCCGTACACCCAGTTGTCGCCACGCTCGGGCCTTTTTGCGGCAGCATACTCTTCTAGAAGGTCCAGCGTTTCACCTGCCCAGACGCTGTCCATAGGCGGAGAAGGAGGGTTCTTTCGGTAGCGAGTATACACTGCCGGCACAACCCCCACTGAGACCAAGTTTGGCCCGAGAGAATCAAGATCATCCAGCGTCCTTTGGAGGATAGGTCCGTCATTGACGCCCCTTAGTAGGACTATCTGCACGTGGATCCGAATGCCTGCCCCAACTAACCGCGCCAGGTGTTCCATTATCCGGGAGGCTTCCGGATTCCCCATAAGACAACTCCTTATGGCTTTGTCCGTGGCATGAACCGAAACCCTCAAAGGGGATAGGCGCTGTTCTTCGATGCGGACCCAGTCTTCTTGAGTTAGATTAGTGAGACTCAAGAAGTTGCCGTAGATGAAGGACATCCGGAAATCGTCGTCTCGAAGGTGCAAACCCTCTCGCATGCAACGGGGTATCTGCCTCACAAAGCAAAAGACGCAGTTGTTACTACATGTCTTGACCTCATCGAAGATTGGATCCACAAATACCAGACCTAACAGGTCATCTTCATCCTTCTCGATTTCCAGGACTGTCTCTTGGCCGTCCTCAGAAAGAATCACGATCGTCACGTTTTCCTCGGACACGTAAAACCGATAATCCAGCTCATCTCGAAGGGGGTGTCCGTTTACGGATATGACCGTGTCGCCTGGCTTAATCCCCAGGTGTTGTCCTAGACTTTGATCCTCGACCGCGGCGATACGTCCGCCCCGCAGTTGGCCCATGTACCCAGGTTACCTCCCCTTTGTGTTGCCCTTGATTATCGTTCCACTTTGAGGAGAGGTCAAGGCAGAAGTCTACGGCTTCTTTGATATAGGGTAATCTCTCTTTCAAAGACGCGCTCACAAGGCTTCGCCCTAGAGATACGAGTCCACATCTCCGGGAGATGAATCCCCCAAGCCTCGCCTTGGAATCGAGATACCCTCTCACGGAGCAGAAACACGCACGGGCATGGGGTGACGAGAGTTCCACCAGATCGCAGATGGCCTTTTCCAGGGATGATGATAGCCATCCGGTCCCCAGAGCGTACACTTGAGTGCCCCAGCGGTCGGTGCCCAAGTAGCAGGGTACACCGATTTCACAGTGCGGTCGGCGGTCAAACTCCTCGAAGACCGCAAGGGTCGCCGCCCGGGCACAGAATGCCCAGATGTATGTATCCAGCCACGATGGATGTGTGAGTACCCGCATAGCAAAGATAGAACACTCTTGATGGGGGTGACTTCTGGCCCACATACATGCTGAGTATGTTCTCCACGGTCCTGGCGGCAGTGTTTGAGGGAGTAAAGCCCCAAGCCAGATACCAATCGCCCACCTTTGCCGCAGACCCTAAGGAACCTTTTCTGACTGCGTCATAGGGCTCCTGGAAGCCTTTGGCGGTCTCAAACTCCCTGTATGCCCTGGCCTCGTTCGTGGCCAAGATGTACCGCGGAAGAGTCTCGGTCAATGCTTAACCACTATCAAGACCCCGTCGCCTAGGTCGTGGACTGCGCCTTGAAGGATGCGGCTAAGGTATCTCGCTTTCTTCTGCCGAGACTCCTCGTCACTGGCTACAAAAGCGGGCACACCGGCCACTTTGGCAAGATCGTCGGTAACCGCACACAATACTGCCTTCTGAATGGTAACCTCCAAGGTCGTTTCATCTCCTAGTCCCGGGCCAATCTCCCTGCACGCGATTTCAGGGCAGTTCCCCTGGCGGATTCGAGCACGGGAGTCCTTTTCAGAACCTCCAAGAAAGGGCCCTCATCTTTTTCCATGGGCACTATGAACACACCCACTCTGCCGGTCTTCAAATCACGCTTGGCCTGAGGCGTGAACTCAGGAGTATCCAACTCGCGCCGCACTCCGAGTATCGAGCCCAAGTCGTGCAAGACGGCTTGCCGTTGTCCTGGATTGGCCAGAGTATCCCTGGCCGTATCGTTCTTGGCCGACAGGATGGCGCCAAGGCCATGCTTCATAATGATCTCCCTGGATTCTCTCAGGCCTACATTCATGATGTGTACATCGCCCACGTATAGGTCCGCCTCCCTGAAATTGAGGGAAGCCCTCTCCACAATCACTACGTCGCCAAGACGCTCTTGCCGCATAAGGAGCGCCCCAATCAAGAATGCCAAAGTGCCACACAAAAGACCGGTCCAGATAGACGACAGCTCGAATCCTCCCGAAGATGCTGCCGCAACCAATATCACTATGTAGTATCTTGCCTCGAAGGTTCTGGCTATGTCCTCAATATAGTCAGAGCCCCTGGTCACCAGCTGGCTGTCTTCCAGGGCTTTTAGGGAGTCCCGTTCCATTGACCGAATTTCCCTAAACTGCTGAGACACGATCAGGAAGAAGGTCACCGCCGTCCACTCTCTCTCTAGGAGTGCGGGTATCGCCACAGCCCCAGCCAAAGCCGCTATGAACCCCAAGAAGAGGTGACTCGTGTAGGAGTGGGGATAGGTCGGATACTGCCGGTAGTCCGACCTCAGCATAGAGACTCTTGCCAGGGCGCCCATAAGCACTCCCAGACCTATACTAGGCCCGTGAGACAACGTCAACGATCGGGGGGGCCCTCCTGATCGTCTCTGCCACCGCCTATTCGCACTCCTCCAGTGCCGAACCAGCCCAGAATCTTGGCTTTCATTTCATCCCAGCTGCCGGTGGCTATCCACAAGTAGACGAAGGCGCCCGCCACGGCCAACCCGAGGACCCAACCGATGGCCTTTCCAGTTCCTTTGCCAACACCTTCCGGACCGCTGGTGGCCCCCAGTAGGCCGGGAACCGCCGATGCCACCAGTTCCACTCCTCTCTCAGCTGCCTCACGACTGGTCTTCTCAGTACCCACCTCTAGTAGAAGAGCCCTTTCGTAAAGGTCTTGGTTGAAGTCGGCATTACCCATAAAGATGCCCTTAACCAGCCCCGGAGTCTTCTTGTTCACTGCGTCTCGCAGACGTCTCGCAAAATCGAGATTTGCGCTCATCTTGGGATTGGTTCTGCCAACCACAATCATGCACTTGGCGGCCTCTGCGTTACCGACATCCTTGAGGTAAGGCTCGGCGGGACCCGCATCCCTGTGCACATCGAATAGAGCTAAGGGCTTTTTCTTGAGAAGCTGAGTCGCGGTTCTCCTCGAGCGGTCGTAGGCACCTGCATCGTGTGGATCGTGGAGCGTACTGTCGTGTACAGCCTTCACGCCCGATTCCTCAAGCTTTTCGGCCATTGCCGAACCCACTTGAATGATCCCGCCGCCACCCGGACGAGAGTGATGACCGTCGGTCGGCACGTATGATTCGTCTGAGTGAGTGTGATATATGGCTACAACGCCATCCTGGGCGGCAGCGCTCAAGATGGGCAACACTGGCAGGGCCTCCATCCTGCCCACGAGTCTCGCGCTTGCGACGTCCCCTTCTATTCGTTCAATGATGTAGTGGCCGTCGTTCTCATCGATGTATTCATCGCCCACAGAAACCGTAAGGCCTGTGGTGAACAAAGTGCGCGACGACTCATCCACCACCGTATAGTAGCCGTCAGTCCGCTCATGGTAAGGCGAATCGCCGGGGGCCGCGGTCTCTCTTGTGCCGCCCGACCAGTACACGTAGGATAAGAACCCCAAAGCTACCGCTATAGCCAAAAGCCCCATAACCCATCTGTTATTCCTTTTGGTCACGGCTGTCCGTCTCCCCTTTCGGAGGCTTCACTACGTGTTCTCTAGCCTCACCAACCAGTTCCATTAACGCCACAGATACTACGCCTGCGACCACGGTGGCATCGAAAGCGCCCGCTCCGCCGAAAGAAACCGAACCGGGAGTCTTGGTAATGGCCAATTCTAGCCAGTGGATGAAATCTGAGATGAGGATGCCTCCAACGCCCCCTACGAACGCTGCTCTTCGAGAGCGACCGCTAAGAGCAGCGATGACTCCGGCAGCGATGCCAAACAAGATCATTGGGCTTACGAGCATGAACTGCTCTTCAGGGTTCATCACCTTAGTCAAGCCCCAAACAACTAGACCGGTGATTACGGCCGATACTATGCTCCTCGACTTCTCAGAGGCTTCGTCTGCTGTGGCTACCAACCAGACAACCACAACAAGAGGCACCAACGCGCCTCCCACGTTAACGCTAACAGGAATGGCGCCTCTGGAAATTGTGATATCCAGGAAGGTCCCTGCTGCCATGGCTAAGACTATGACTAGTGCAGCTCTGTCGGACAGGCGCATACGATCTAGCACACGGTGCAAAACGCCGAAGAAGACCAGGATAGCTACGAGGATCAGGACTATAGTTCCCACTGGCAAACCCACGAATAATCCCCCCTAAGTGTCAAAGTCTAGGTTTTCCAGGGGGGATATGTGTCTATTCCAGGGAAACGATCGGTTAGGAGAGGTGTGGGAAGGGGCCACAAATCATCCCATGGCGCCGCTCACAGCACTTTGCTGAGAAATGCCCTAGTACGTTCATGTCTTGGATTTCCGAAAAACTCCTTTGGAGAGCCCTCCTCGACAAAAACCCCGTCATCCATCAGCAACACCCTGTCGGCTACCTCGCGCGCAAAGCCCATTTCGTGGCTAACTACTATCATGGTCATACCATCTAGCGCCAACTGCCGCAGTCTTCCCGGCAAGATCTGCAAGAGCCTCTATGGGAGAGCCTTCCTTCACGGCCCACGCCTGTCCTGACGCGAAGTAGGGATCCGAGAAAGCTACCTCAAGCATTGTCTGTCCTTAGTTTGACTCAAACACTGGAATGTCGGTCGTACGTACAACAACTCCACACACATATATGCATCATAGCGTATACTTATGCAACCAATTGCCTTGCGTTCGCTCGGGGACATAGATATTCGCCCCTGCAGTCGGACAAAGAAAGGTGGCTATGAAAGGACGAGACGTCTTCTTGAACAGTGAAAGCGATCTGCAGGGACGAGCAAACGATACGAGGGGCGGGAGGCCGAAAGGCTTCCCGCCCCGTATTCTGTTCAGATTGGCAAGACTATTCGGGCTTGGCCACACCGCTTTCTGGAGTCTCCTGCGGTGGTTCAACGGGCTCCTCGGACATCTCGATTGGCTTCTCAGGCGCTTCGGCCGCCTCTTCAGGTACCTCAGTAGACTCCTCGGACACCTCGGCAGGCTTCTCAGGCACCTCGCCGGACTCATCAGACACTTCGGCTGTCTCCTCCGATACCTCGACGGGCTCCACAGGCACCTCGCCTGACCCCTCGGGTACTCCGGCGATTTCCTCAGTCGCATCGGCGCCTTCATCGTCTTTCACAGGCGTCTCGCGAGATTCTTCTGCGGGCTCCGCTTGGAGTACGGTCTGATCCGCTTGCCTGATCGAAAGGCTGATGCGCCGCTCGTCGGGTCTTACCCGCAAGACCTTCACTCTGACCTTGTCACCGGAGTTGACTTCCTCTTCAGGCTTGGTTATATGCCTATCGGAAATCTCAGATATGTGGACGAGTCCCTCCACCCCGGGCTCCAACTGGACAAACGCTCCGAAAGGAGCCGTGCGAGTCACTTCACCATCGATCTCCATGCCTAGCGGGTACTTCTCGGCCACGTTGTCCCAGGGGTCCGGCAATACCTGCTTGCGTCCAAGAGAGATCTTGCCTTTCTCTTTGTCCACACGAAGCACCTTGACCTCGATCTGGTCGCCCTCACGGACTACCTCAGACGGATGTTTGACTCTACCCCAAGAGAGTTCCGAGATGTGAAGAAGTCCGTCCACCCCTCCTAGATCTACGAACACGCCAAAGTCTGTGATGCCCTTGACAAGCCCTTGCCTGACTTGACCCTCGGCTATCGTCTCCCAAGTCTCTCGGCAAAGAGCTTCGTGCTCTTCCTCAAGTACCGCTCTCTGGGAAAGCACCACGCGGTTCTTGCTCCGATCTAGTTCCAGCACCTTCAGACGAAGACTCTGTCCAACGTATTGTGAGAGGTCGTTGACATAGCCCCGCTGGACTTGCGAAGCAGGAACGAAGCCCCTCAACCCCACATCCACCACGAGGCCGCCTTTGACTTCCTGAACGACGGGAGCCTCGATTACGCTGCCCTCACTAAAACCTTCTTGAAGCATCTGCCATGCGACTTCTTCGTCGGCTCTCCTCTTGGAAAGTCGTAGGCCACCCTCGCCTGAGTCGGAGCTCTGAACGTAGACCATGATCTCGTCGCCAGGGGAAAGAGGTTCTGACGAGAATGCTCCCTTGCGATTTAGCTCTGACGCCGGAATAAGCCCCTCGGATTTCGCCCCTACATCAACCAGCGCGCCGTTGTCGTCGATCGAAACTACCCGGCCCTTCACGATTTGACCTTCCTGCAAAGCCTTGAAGGACTCGTCGTACAGCTCCTGGACGATTTCGTCTGCGCTCTTTTCTGGGGATTCCGATTTCGCCTCGGTTTCGTCCGGCTCCGTGGGCGAAACGCTTAACTCTTGGGACACACTCTCTTGGGACGTTACCTCTTCCTTCTCGGCTTCTTCGCACTTGGCCTCTTCAGGCTCTTTCTCCAAGTTGGACTTTGTTAGTTCCTCCACTGTGCCTACAACCTCCTTTATGACCCTGTCGGGAGTCGACGCTCCTGCTGCAATCCCGACCTTGCTCTTGCCCAACAACCAGTCGGCTTGGACATCGCCGGCAGACTCCACGAGGTAGGCCTCCCTGCCTCCATCTTCGGCAATTCTTAGAAGCTGCCTGGTGTTGGCGCTTGTCCTTCCGCCGACCACGATTATGACTTGACATGTCTCTGCCAGTTCCATTGTGGCGCTTTGCCGTTCGTGGGTCGCAGTGCAGATAGTATTCGCGGACTGAACGGAAATCCCTGCTTCCTCTAGCACCTTCACGATCATTCCCACTTCTTGGCGCCTGGACGTTGTTTGGGCAAGGACCGCCACCGGACCACCCTTCAGATCCGGTAAGACCTCTTCAAGATCATCCGGAGTCTTGACGCAGAATCCCATTTCGCCTGCATAAGATAGTATTGCCTTGGTCTCAGGATGGTTCTTGTCTCCAACCAACACAACGGGGATTCCCTTTCGGGAATACTCCTGAGCCTTGTCTTGGGCCCTGCTCACGAAAGGACAGGTGGCATCCACCACCCTCACATCTGGATGGATCCTGGTCTTGTCCTGCCGCACAGTACCATGGCTTCTAAGAATCAGGGTCCCCTGCGACACTTCCTCGGGAGAATCCACAACTCTGGCACCTCGTGAGTCCAACTCTCGGACTACCTCAGGGTTGTGAATGATCTGTCCCAAAGTTGACACCGGGTGCGGGCCCTCAACGAGGGCTTTCTCCACCAGATCGAGGGCTCTTTTCACCCCAAGGCAGTACCCCGTGCACTTGGCAAGAACAATTTCCATTCAGGCCGCCCCCTTCAAGACCAGGGATCGTGGTAAAGGCCGCTAATGGCTCGGGCAATCTGCTTTGACCCCTCGTCAATGTCTGTGGATAGCCGCCCGGTATTTGGGGTCAGATCCATGGGATTTCCCACGGAGACCAACAACGGTTGGCGAAACCTATACTCGCCTCTTATTGCCACCGGGAGCACTGGCGCCTTGCTCTTGACGGCGAAAAGGGCCGCTCCGCCATGCATCGTTCCCAGCGTCCCGGCTTCACCTTTGTTTCTGGTGCCTTCGGGGAAGATGCCAAGGACTTTGCCTGCTCCGAGTCTGGATAGGGCCTCGCGAACCGCCCTCACATCGGCCTTCTTCCGGTCGACTGGGAATGCGTGGACTCGTCTCAGGAGAAGCCCACATACGGGAAACCGAAACAGCTCCTTCTTGGCAATAAAGTGAATCTCTCTGGGGCACAAGGCTGCCAGCAGTACCGGGTCCCACCATGAGGTATGGTTAGAACAGATAACAAAAGGCCCGTCTTTTGGGAGAGCCCGACATGCCGCGTACCTTGACATTGAACATAAGCTTGATCACGAGGGCAAAAACGAACCTCAGGAACCTGTACAACAAGCCGACATCGCCTCGCAAAGCGCCACTATCTCGGCACATACCTCGTCTATGGTCTTATGGGTACTATCCACCAAGTGGGCATCCTCAACTTGGACGAGTCTTCCCCACTCCCTCTCTAGATCTTTCTGGTCGCGTTGCTCCATCTCTTCCAGTACTTCTTCCCATTGAAGGTCGATCCCTTTTTCCCTAAGCTCGCGCCAGCGGCGCCTTGCTCGTTCACAAAGGTCTGCAGTGAGAAACACTTTGACCTCGGCATCGGGCATAACCACGCTGGCTATGTCGCGACCTTCCATGACCACAGCACCCTCTTTGGCTATCTGTCGTTGAGCATTCACCAGAACTTCGCGCACGGGTCGCATCATGGCCAACACCTTGACCGCTCTGTCAGTTCCCGGGTCCTTGAGCCTGTCCGTAACCTCGACACCGTCAACCCACGCCCGAAACAGGCCATTATCCTCACGTACTTGAAGGTCCACGCTTTTCGCCATATTGCCTAGGGCTATGGGATCATCCAGCGAGATACCTCGGTCTAGGGCGGCTATTGCCAATGCTCTGTACATGGCCCCGGTGTTAAGGTAGAGGTAGCCCATCTCCCGAGCTATCCTGCTGGCCACAGTGCTCTTGCCTGCTCCCGCAGGTCCGTCTATGGCGACCCTAAGCCTTTTCGGTCTTGTCGTACTGTTCATGGCATCCGACTACTTCGAGACAGAGATATACATTCCCTCCGTTGCCCCTCACGGTTACCGGATCTTAACTCGCCCGATCAGGAGAATACCTTGTCCTTTCACCCAGGTACCTACTGATGGAAATGAGACGTTGTCGCTCACTGCCGAAACCAAGACATTCCCTTCTCCTTTTTCCCAAAGAACTTCTATAAGGTCGCCTTGTTTGCAGGAAATCGCCCCATCGTCCTGTGTGATCTGTTTGACGGCACGTCCGTTCACCAGGGCCCATACTTCCCCCTTAGGCTTCGCGAGAAGCCTCAAGAACACCATGCCTTGCGTTTCTAAGCCATCTTCATCTGCCCAAACGCTGTCTAGTTCCAGGTACGGAGTCGCGGGTTCTCCAAGTCCCGCTACAACCTGAGCCAGAGGCTCCCCTTCTAGACGTATTGATTCGTTTAGTAGTGCTCTCACTTCATCGAACCGCAAAAGTCCTTGGATAACGGCAACAAGACACAGAAGCGAGGCCACCAACCGCACAAGTCTTCTCTCGAAGCCTTGTTCCACATTTGCTCTCCTCCTACCGCAAGTCTTCGGAAAACCAGACTTGTCAATAATGTATAATCTCTCGTAAGACGGCATTCCAGCCAAAAACGTGCGCGGAGGTGTACCATTATGAAACATATAGACATCAACGCCGATACAGGCGAGTCTTTCGGAAGATGGCGCATTGTGGACGACAATGAAGTCCTCTCCTACGTCTCCTCCGCCAACATAGCTTGCGGAATGCACGCGGGAGATCCTGTGGTGATGGACGCCACTGCCCGGGCCTGCGCGGAAAGAGGGGTCGCCATCGGGGCACATCCGGGGTTTCCCGACCTCCAAGGTTTTGGGAGGCGCAACATGGCTATGACTCCAAAGGAAATTGAGGTTTTTGTCGCCTACCAGATAGGAGCCCTCAAAGCCTTGGCCGGTTCTCTTGGCCAGAGAGTCGTTCACGTGAAGCCTCACGGCGCCTTGTACAACATGGCTGCCTTCGATATGGACATAGCCATGGCGGTGGCAAGAGGGGTCGCCCGGGCCAGTTATCTGGGGCACGATCTGATCCTTGTGGGCCTGGCAGGCTCTCTGAGTCTCGACGCCGCAGACAAGGTGGGACTTCCCAAAGCACGGGAAGGCTTCTGCGATAGAGCCTACCATAGGGACGGAAGCCTTGTGAGCCGCTCGGAGTCGGGCTCGGTCCTAGATGATCCAAAGACTGTGGCCGCCCGGGCTGTGGCTATGGTTCAACATCAGAGCGTGCTATCTATAGAAGGAGTCCCCGTAGACATTCAGGTGGATACCATCTGCATACACAGCGATACGACCGGCGCCGTGGAGATAGCCAAGGCAGTGCGTCGTGCGCTGGATAACGCCAAGATCACCGTGGGGTCTCTCAGAGCTATGGCTTCTTAGACCTCGACCATACAGAGGCGGAGTAACTGGAGGTTAGTCAATGGAACCGAAACTTCACATGCTGGGAGATAGGGCGCTTCTTTTCACTTTCTCAGATTCGGTATCGAACGAGGTCAATGACCTGGTTCTCCATCTCTCGTCTGCCCTAGAAAACTTGCGGGTTCCGGGTATTATAGAGTCTCAGCCTGCTTACTCTGCCATCTGCATTCATTTCGATCCTCATGTGGTCGGGCCGGGCTATTTGAAAAGCCTTGTTAAGCGTCTCATACGACAGTATCAAGATGAAACTGGAGTAGATTGCAAACCTCCCCGGGAGTTGGCCTCCCACAGTCTTCCCCGCCGGCTTGTGGAGCTCCCTGTGGTCTACGGCGGAGAGCACGGCCCCGATTTGCCGTGGGCGGCCCAGCATCTAGGCATGGACCCGGAAGAGATCGTCAAACGCCACACTGCCCGAACGTACCGGGTCTACATGATAGGGTTCACTCCAGGTTTCCCGTACATGGGCGGCATGGATGAAAGTCTCACCCTTCCAAGGCTCCCCGACCCCCGAAAAGTTGTGCCTGCCGGTTCTGTCGGGATAGCGGGGTCTCAGACGGGGATCTACTCGATGGATGCCCCAGGCGGTTGGAGACTCATCGGTAAGACTCCTGTTAACCTTTTTGATGCGGGCAAGACAAATCCGTCTCTACTCCGGGCGGGGGATGAAGTCAGATTTGTGCCCATATCCCAAGATCAAGCCGGAGGTGCCCATGCGAAGATCACCTATTCGAAGGCAAACCCCGAGGTAAACAGCGACATCCTTAGCACGATGGCAGATACTCCGCTTCCGCATGACCAGCCGGAGTCCTTGGGGGTACCTGCCATATTAGTAGAGAATCCCGGCTTCTTCACTATAGTCGTGGACCGTGGCAGGCACGGTTACCGGAAGCTGGGGGTGCCGGTCTCTGGAGCGGCAGATTTGCACTCCTACCGTCAGGCCAACCTGGCGGTGGGTAACAAGAACGATGAGGCCGCTTTGGAGATGACTCTCTTGGGTGGAAGGTTCCGGTCTATGGCCGATATCACAGTAGCGGTGGCGGGCGCCCATGCCACCGTCACTATAGACGGCAGCGACGCTCACGTATGCCAACCCGTCGCCGTGCCCAAGGGTTCGGTCCTGGAAGTCGGACCAATATCTAGAGGCTGCAGGGCATACCTGGCAGTAGCCGGAGGACTGGACATCAGGATGGTTCTAGGCTCGGCTTCCACTTACCTTAGAGGAGGATTCGGAGGATACTGCGGAAGGCCGCTGAAGCCGGGAGATGTCTTGAGCGTAGGACCGGCTCCAGACTACGACGACATTCGCAGCAATTGGTCTGGGGCAGAAAGACCTACGACCTTGATGGAGCAGATTGATAGTATAGATGAGGTTTTCCTGAGGATCGTCCCCGGGCCCGAAGCCACAGAAGAGTCTCTGAGAGTTCTATGCTCATCCACCTACACGGTGCGACCAGAGTCAGACCGCATGGGCCTCCGGCTCGATGGCCCAAAGCCTATGGATGGTCCCGGAGACATATTGTCGTCGGTCGTGGTTCCCGGAACCATTCAGGTTCCGTCTGACGGCAGGCCTATTCTGCTGCTCGCGGACGCTCAGACAACAGGCGGCTACCGTCGCCTGGGCACCGTAGTGTCCCGGGACCTGTCATTGGCAGGGCAGCTTTGGCCGGGAGCCAGAGTCAGGTTCCGCACGGTCTAGGGGACGAAGAGGCACTACCACAGGACACCCCAAAAGCGGATTCATGGCTATCTGGACGCTAAGATCGTAAACCTCGCGGATCACATGTCCTGTAACGCCGTTTGGCTCAAGTGCAAATGCTATCTTCCCGTCCTTTAGGAAAAGAAGGCGAGATGCGTATCGAAGTGCCAAGTTGAGGTCGTGCAGCACTGCCAATACGGTCTTTCCTCTAGCCAGTAGTCTCTTTACAGTGTCCATAGCCCGGAGTTCGTTGGCCATGTCAAGGTGTGAAGTGGGTTCGTCCAAGAGAAACACGCTCGAGTCTTGGCATATGGCTCTCGCCAAATACACCCTTTGCCTTTCCCCGGACGATACTTGGGTGATGGGCCGGCCCCTGAGATGCATCACGTCGGCCTCTTCCATGGCCCGGTAGGCAGCCGCCATATCTTGGGTTTCGCCCGTTCCCACCGAGGCATATCGCCCCATCATTACGACTTCCAGAACTGTAAAGTCAAATGACGGTTCCGGCTCATCTCCGAAGTAACTGACCAGCCTGCTTCGTTTGGGCGCTGGCAGCTCATGCACCGGCCTGCCGTCCACGAGGACTCTACCGGAATCGGGCCGGAGATACCCGGATATGGCCTTAAGAAGAGTGCTCTTGCCGGAACCATTTGGTCCCACTATGGCGGTAAGGGTGCCCGTCGGAATCTTCAAAGACACCCCGTCCATCACCTTCTTCTCGCGGCCTTTGGAGCGATATGAGAAGGCGAGGTCCACAACTTCCACTGCACAGCCCGTCTTAAGGGTGTCCGTCATCTACCATCCCTCCTAGTCCTGTGGAGGAGGTACAGGAAAAACGGAGCGCCCGCCAAGGCAGTAATGACACCAACCGGGATCTCCATGGGCGGGGCTAGTGTCCTTGCCAAGAGATCTGCGAGAACCAGCGCATTGCCCCCCATGAGCGCAGAAAGAGGCAACAGCCACCTGTGGTCTGGCCCCGCGATCAGCCTAACAGCGTGGGGCACCATCAAGCCGACGAAACCTATTGGTCCTGTGAAGGCTACGCTGCCGGCGGTAACCAAGGAGGCAGTCCACATCAGGGTCCGCTTGGTCTTTTCAACGGATACACCCAGATGAAAAGCGGGCTCTTCGCCGAAAGACAAGGCGTTGAGGGCGACCGAGTTCAGCCACAGCAATACGGCACCGGGAAGCGTATAGAGAATCGCGATACCTACTGCTCTCCAAGTCGCGCGAGACAAAGAGCCCATGGTCCAGAACACGATCTCATCGAGCCTATCCCTGGAGACTACCATGATCAAGGCTATCATGGACGAGATCAGACTGGAGACGGCGATTCCCGATAGAAGAAGCGTCCAAGTGTCAGTGCGGCCACCGTGGGTTGAAAGGGCGTAAACCAGACCGGTAGTGATAAGGGCGCCCGCAAACGCAACAAAAGGAAGCGCCCACAGACCAAGCGACCTTCCCAAGCCTACGGCTATCCCCAGCACAGCTCCTAACGATGCGCCCGAGGATACTCCAAGGACGTAGGGTTCGGCCATGGGATTTCGAAAGAGCCCCTGCATGACAGCGCCCGCAAGAGATAAAGATACTCCCTCGACAAAGGCCAGAAGCACCCTGGGAAAGCGAAGCGTCCAGACAATTTCGTGCCACGTGTCCGCAGGCTCTCCCACTTCTTCTGGATTGGGCCCTGCAAGGAGTGCCGATACGACGCCTCTTGTGGGCAACGGAACCGAACCCAAGGAGAGGCCCAGGATAATGGCCACAATGAGAAGGAGAAGGAGAGAGCCCAGTAAGACGTTTCTTCTGACTTGGACAGATCCGTGCACCTTCCCCTCTCCTTCCATGCAGCCCATGATGTTGAGATTACTTTTCCGAACGAAACAGCGAGGCCAGTTCCTTTATTCCCTCGATCACGGCCGGACTTGGCCTGGAGATGAGGTCCGGGTTTACAAAGAAGACTTTGCCATGGCTCACGGCTTTCAGAACGCCCCAACCCGGCCTGGCTAGAAGCGGCCCGGCGACTTCCTCAGGAATGGCTATGAGTATGACATCTGGGTTTCTCTGCAGGAGGTCTTCCATGCTTATCTGCAAATACTGCAAATCCACATCGTCGACCACGTTCCTCCCGCCTGCAAGACTCACCGCCTCGTCTATGAAAGACCCGGGGCCAACAGTCCAAAGGTCCTGGTCGATTGCCACGAAGACCGATGGCCTATCGGCAGGATCCGCCGCCACGTTGGCCAACACGCTGTCGAGCTCGCCGCGCAGTCTCTCAACCAGGGCCTCTCCCTCAGCATCGACTCCCAACACTTTCGACAGAGACTCGATATCTGAGAACACTTCTTCCACTGTGGAAGGTCCCGATGAGTAGGCCGGAATCTCAAGCCTTCTCATGTCCTTCTGGTTTTGGGACTCCTGATCCCGAGTACCTGCTATGAGTACAAGGTCGGGCTTGAGGGAAACCAGCTTCTCCAGGTTGAGGTTGAAAGCATCTCCAACTTTCTCGATCTTCTGGGCATCTTCGGGGCGGTTGCAGTAATTGGTGACACCAACCAACCTATCCCCTGCCCCCAGTGCAAAAACGATTTCGGTAAGAGCGGGCGACAGAGACACTATCCTCTTGGGAGTGCCCTTGAGTACGATATCGTTGCCCAGGCTATCCTGGTAAGTCTTTTCTTTGGTACCGCACCCCGAAATGAGAAAAACCGAGAGGACCAAGACCAGAAGCACGTCTACAACTCTCTTCAGCCTCATGTTGCTTGACTGCATCGCGTTACCTCCAATTGAGTTGTCTTTGCAATAAGAAACCCCGGCATCTAGCCGGGGGGGCTCTCACAACAAACACCGCAACGTCCCCCCTTTTCGCTCGAAGGCTAGGTACGTACGTTCAGGCAGGTCTCCTGGCTTTCGGATCGTTGCGCTCACGCCTTCCCGAGAGTGTCTCCTCAGTGGCTCGTTGCGAGCTGCTCCCCGATTACAGTGGCGGCCCCGCGCCGGACTCGCGATTTCTCGCTTCACCGGACTTCCCTATTCTCCCTACGGGCACCTGAACGTTTCGCTATTCAGTTGGGAATACTCACCTCAGCACCTTAATGGAGGATGCCAGATGAGACAACTGGACAAAGATCTTGCATGGGTTATTACTTTCACGTCATTTCTCGTTTTCCTTCTGTCAGCCATAGCATGTTCATTCCTGGATGCCGTTCCTCAAAGAGTGCCCACCCCTGTTGCCCTTGCCAAGGCCAGCTTGAACATAGCGTTTCTGGATGTGCTCGCGGGATTCGTCCGCCTGCTATCCATAGGCGCCATAATCGTTGGAGTCTACGGTATCATCTTCTGGCCACACAATAGGAACGCCTAACATCTCGGTACAGCGATCGGACTTCGCAGTCGCTCAGGTATCTCCACTCGCCCTGGGGTAGTCGTCCCAAAGAAAGAGAGCCGATCTTGGTCCTAGTCAGTCTCAGAACGCTGTAACCCACGGCCCGGCAGATGCGTTTCACCAGGTGCTTTCGGCCCTCGTGTACCCCTATCCGGATCCCGGTTGTACCTGTGCCCGGATCTATGCCGGGATAGTTCTCGTCGTCCACGAACTCAGCGTAGTCTACCTGCGCTTTTCTACCATCGATTAGTATGCCTGAAAGCATTTCATGGAGCTTCCTCCGGTCTTTAGGGCCCGATACCCAAACCACGTATTCCTTCACCACTTGATGCTTTGGATGAGTGAGAAGATACGTGAGATCCCCGTCGTTGGTCAGAAGAAGAAGCCCGTCGGAATCAAAGTCCAGCCTCCCCACTGGAAACACCCGGGCCTTCACATGTCGGATTAGCGAGATCACGGTCCGGGTAGATCGAGGATCGCTGCATGAAGACAAGTACCCGGGCGGCTTATCCAGCATCACGTATACCAACTCTGGGATAGTGCCCATGACTTGTCCGTCAACGCATACTGTGTCTTTCTCAGGATCTACTTTTTGGCCCAAAACCGCCCTACGTCCGTTGATCGTGACCCGCCCCTGGGAAACCAGGTCATCGACATGACGTCGTGATGCGACTCCCGCTCTAGCCAGAAAACGTGAGATCCTGATAAGCACCTTACTGAACCAGGGCGACTAACTCTACTTCGCAGCAAGCGTTGAGGGGCAGTTCGGCAACACCGACAGCTGCTCTCGCATGAATCCCCGCATCACCAAAAACCCGGGCGAACAGGTCAGAAGCTCCGTTCATCACCTTCGGCTGGTCATTGAAACCGGCGGCTGAAGCAACGAAGCCGGTCACCTTGACTATCTTCACCCTGTCCAGGTCGTCCACAATACTCTTGATCGCCGCTATACAGTTCACTGCACACTGCCTGGCTTCCTGGTATGCTTCCTCCAGGGTAACGTCGGTCCCAACTTTCCCCACTTTGGCCAGTTTGCCTTGCCTGAACGGGAGCTGACCGGATATGTACACCCATTCTCCTGCTCGGACAGCAGGCACATAAGCCGCCACCGGCTTTGCCACTTCGGGAATCTCGATCCCCAGTTGCTTTAAGTTCTGTTCAACCGTCACATGAGGCCCCCCTATCTTCAAGTTGGACACCAATCTGACATAAAGCGCCGCGCGAAACGAAAGACGATCGCGCCGATGCCAACACACTTCAATCATAGCGCCCGACTGTCTACAATACAAACCCGGAGATATCAGGGCATAGTGCTCCCTCATCTCACGAGCATCCTCCACACCAAGACGCCCGCAACGAATCCGCATAGATCTCCGAACAAACAAGCGGCCAGTGCGTGCCTGGTCCTCTTGACCCCGACCGCCCCGAAGTAAAGAGTCACCACGAAAAACGAGGTATCCGTGGCTCCCTGAAGTATGGAAGCCAAGAGGCCAAACGGAGAATCTGGTCCGTAACGCTGCACCAGATCAGCGGTGATGGCCAAGGCTCCGCTTCCGCTGATTGGGCGAATAACCACCAAGGGCAGCATGTCTGCGGGAATCCCCAACGGCCTCAAGATTACACCTAGAAACCTGGAGATCAGATCCAAAGCTCCCGAGCCCCGAAAGCACGAGACCCCAACGAAAATCGCCACCAAGTATGGAAGCGTACCGATCACAGTCTTTAGCCCGTCTTGGGCGCCAGAAATGAAAGTTTCATATACGGGGACACCTTTTCGCCACGCATACAACGGCACTCCAACAAGGAGCACAGGAAATGAATACACACCTATCCTAGACAGGATCTCCACACCGGGTCACCTCCGTTTACCGGGGTTCCTGGACAATACACGGTGGGCCAGTAGTCCTCCCGTGGTGGCTGCCAAGCCGGCAAGAGCACATGGACCCGATATGGCGGCGGGAGCGCTAGATCCCAAAGCGGCCCTGATAGCGATTATTGATGACGGAAATACGCAAAAACCCGCAGCGCACATGACTACCAGCCGGATCATGGAATCCATGGAATCGTCTTCAGTTTTCGATACTCTCTGAATCTCCTTCATGGCTTTCAAACCCAAAGGTGTTGTAGAACTCAAACCAAGCATATTGGAAATCACCGTAGCCGATATTGTCCCCAGGGGGTGCTTGTCTCCCTTGAGGCGCGGAAACAGAAAACTCAAGACAGGACGGGTCAATGAGGCCAGTGCGTCCACGAGCCCAGACTCAGCAGCCAGCTTTTCTATGCCGGACCAAAGGCAGTAGATGCCCGCCAGGCCAATAACCAGTTGGATCGCCTGATCCGCGCCGTCAATGACGGACATCATCATGGCGTCCACTTGTCCTGTTAAAAGAGCTGTCGCGCATCCTAACGCTATTAGGCAAAGCCAAACCGTGTCCACAAAAGTCGCACCTCCAGCACAGAAGATCACGCGTACCCTAGAACCTATGACGGCCGATAAACGGCCAATTCCCAAAAGACTCCATGGGGACCAAAAACAAAACAAGGCCCTCGGTCTTAGCCGAGGACCTCATGACCGTGCCCCCCCCGGTTACCCGGGGGGGGCGGGCGCCGCTACCGCCTTTTTGCGTATTGCGCCATTTGGATCTCAGCGTGCTCAATCATCCTCTTGACCATCTGACCGCCGAGACGACCTCCAAGACGGCCGCCAATCTGTCCACACTCTCGGGAAGTCATATTGGGCCACCCAACAGTGCGAATTCTATCGGCAAGGCCAAGCTCGTCGGCAACCTCGTACTTCATGTGGTCCAGATTGGCCCTGAGTTCGTCCTCACTTCCACCCCGGATATATCCCAACTCCTGGGCTACTTCGAATTTCAGTTTGTCCAGTGCTCGGATTGCGTCCGAGTTAAGAGGACGTTTACGGCGTCTCCCCAAAGAAGGAACCCTCCTTGTAGACGGTAGCGTGATTATGTTACCCAGTTTTCCGCTAATACCGTGGGGAGGCGCCGCGCCAAAGTCTGTCAAGACTCTGCCGCAAGGCCAAGACTGGTGCGAATATGTCACCCTTTTGACTGACTCTTGCCAGCGCGTTCTTTATGTTCCACGCCTGGGGATTCACCTGTGGATCATCGAGTTCTTCCCAATTGATGGGCATGGAAACCGGGGCGCCGTCAGACGCCCGCACTCCATAGACCGACGTGATGGTCTGGCCTCTGGCGTTTTGAGGATAATCAATGTAAACTTTGCCGGTTCTGTCTTTGATTTTTCGTTCTAGGGTCACTTTCTGCGGGTATGCGTCCCTAATCAAAGACGCGCCCCATCCCACAAACTCCGATACTTGTTTGTACGAGTACTTGGCCTCTATTGGGACATAGATGTGGACGCCAGTAGCGCCCGACACCTTGGGAAACCCTTGAAGTCCGAGTTCGTCAAGAAGGCTCCGGACCATCTTTGCCACAATCCTGACGTCATCCCAAGTCGCGCCCTGAGAAGGGTCTATATCGAATACGGCGAAGTCCGGTTGATCCGGGCGCTCGTAAGTAGAGAGCCAGGGGTTAATCTCGATGACTCCCGAGTTCGCCATCCATACAAGGGTCTCAAGGTTGTCACACAATATGAAGTTGGTATAGGACTCCTTTTCTTTGGAGTAGACAGGTGCGATTCTAACCCAATCAGGCATACCTTGAGGCGCATCCTTCTGGTAGAACCCGGCTTCATGGATCCCTGAGGGGTAGCGCACGAGCGATAGCGGCCTATCTTTCAGGTGTGGCAAGATGTAATGGGCCATCTCAGAGTAGTAACGAACCAGGTCGGACTTGGCATATCCGTCTTTGGGCCAGTATATCTTGTCCAGATTGGTCAATTGTACTTTGCGTTCACCAATTTGTGTCAGTATCGATTCCGAGATGGTCAAGGCAAGAACCTCCTGGCGATAGTGTTTTTCGATACCAGTCCCCTAAACACAGGATGGCGCAATCTTCCGTCTGGAGTGATTTCTGTATAGGAAACCTCTACACCATAGAACGGTTCCACCCATTGACAACACCTAGACTCAGATCTTGTAAGCCCCGCCGAGGCCGCAATGGTCTGGGCCGGAGCATCAACCGCCCTTAGCACACGCAACAGGGCCTTTTCGTGTTGGTGATTGAGTCCTGAACCCACCCTTCCCACTACTTCCAGGTAACCGTCGTTTTCTTTGGCGATCAGGAGTGAGCCCAGTCTCCTACCAGATGAAGGCAGGAATCCCACCACAAGAAAACAGTCTTCTTTCGTGTTTTTGATCTTGAGCCAGTCCTTGGTGCGCGCTCCTGGGAAATACAGGCTGTCCAGGTCCTTGGCAATGATACCCTCCAGGTCCCTATCCTTGGCGAAGCCAAATAGAGCCTTGCCTTGACCAACAGTCGACTGAGACAGAGTCACCAAGTGATCCCAGGAGTAAACATCCCTCAAAAGCGCCACTCGCCTTTTCAAGGGGGTGGTCAGGAGGTCGCGCCCGTCCAAATGCAGAAGGTCAAACGCCACGAATGATACGGCAGCGGGCTCTGTGCGCAAATAGGAGAAATCGACTTTGCCATCCTTCACGGCGACAATTTCGCCGTCCAAGAGAGCACTGGAAGCGCGAAGTCCCGCGGACATTGCGGACAAACGGGGGAATCTCGGAAGCAGCGGCTTGCCGTTCCTAGAATCGAGGTAGCACTCGTCTTTGGTCACGTAGGCCAGGCAGCGATAGCCATCCAACTTGATCTCGAATGTCCACGCATCGTCATCGAAGGGTTCTTTGGCCACGGTGGCCAGCATTGGCTTCACCCGGGGAATTCCCAATATCATCTGACCAAACCCATCACCCAAGCGTTGTGGCGTCTTGACCGGCTGCCTTCTTACTACCCGACCGGGACTTAGGGGCACGTGCGTTGGGTCTTCCGGTGCGGGCTTCCTCGACGCTTTGCCTAAGAGCCTCCATGAGGTCGATAACCTGGACACCTGTCTTTTCCGGTTCTCGGACGACTTCTTTGCCCTGTATCTTTTTCTGAATAATCTCAGAGAGAGCCTGACGCTGCTTGTTCTCATACTTGGCAGGTTCGAACTCGCTGGACAGTGTCTCTATCAATGTCCGGGCCATGGCCTTTTCCCTCTCATCCAGTTCCGCTCCACTAGGAATGGCCAATTCGGCGCCATCTCTGACTTCATCGGCCCAGAACATGGTCTCCAGCATTATGAAGCGATTGGCGTATCCTCTCACCAGCGCCAAGGTCTCTTTTGATCTTATAGCTACCTTGGCCACAGCCACTTTGGCTTCCTCGCCCATACACGAAACAAGCAGCGAGTACGCCTTTTCCGCCCCTTCTCTCGGTTCCAGAAAATAGCTCTTCTCGAAATAGATCGGATCCACTTCGGAGAGGTTGACAAAATCTAGTATCTCGATTGTGTGCGATGATGGCCCGGGTATAGATTCCAATTCGTCGTCTGACAAGGTCACGTATTCGCCTCGTTGGTACTGGAAAGCGCGGACGATTTCGTTATTGGCAACCTCTTTTTGGCACCCGGGACACCACTTGACATACCTTATGGGCGTATGGCACGCCTCATGGAGCAAGTTAAAGCTGGGTGACTTGCGCTCCGTCGCAGCGTAAACCTTAACAGGTATCACCACTAGCCCAAAAGCAAGAGTGCCGCTCCAGATAGGTCTCATAGCATATCACCGAGCACCTTAATGGAATGCGCCGTGTCTTGGCTCGACATCGTGTTCCGAGCGATTGCGGCGATCCCTAATGACGTCAGAGAGCTTCTCCAAGAGGTCAGGAGCTTCATCCAGAATTCGGTCGTAAATTGCCCTGGAGGTTACAGGTAGGAACCGGACTTTCCGGGAGCCCACTACCAGGAAACCCACCGGCGCCACGCTCACTCCGGCTCCCGTACCGCCGGTGAAAGGGATCTGTGAGAATTGACTATCTTGGTTATCCGTTGGCGCCTCATCTCCGCCGCCGGACACGAAACCAAACGAAACCTTGGATACCGGGATTATGACCACACCCTCTTTGGTCTCAACCGGTTCGCCAACTACCGTGTTGACATCAACCATGGACTTGAGACTCTCCATAGTGGTTCTCATGAGACTCTCGATAGGATGTCCCGACATGACCTCTCCTCCATTTCCAGGCTAGAGGCATCTGCTCTGCCATTTAGTATTCCACCGTTTCTCGCGGATCTGCGGCTTTCTTGGTCTAAATCGTTCTGAGGGACCATCCCAGTTTCAATAAGTCCCACAGCGATGCGGCTAGAATTATGTCAACGTCAAGATCTACGTCAACTTCCTGATAGACCGGTCCAAACCGGACTTGAGGCCGTTTCAGGAACCGCACTCCCATCCGACGAACGATGGATAGGGTGACGCCAATGAAAGAATTGAGACTACCGACCATGAGGGCGGTGTAGTAGGCATCACCTGTACCGATCTTGCCCACGACCTTAAGTCTCTCCACAGACACCGCCCTGGCCGCCTTCACCAGGGCCTTGCGCAGATGGGGAACTAGAGTCCGAAATTCCAGGATGAAAGATCTGACTCTCTGTACAAGGCCGACGGGTTTCCCACTGCGACGCTCTGAGGCTTGGCGGGTCTCTTGGGCTTCTCGGGTCTTTGAGACTTCCCGGGTCGGCAGGGCTACTCCAGAAGTCGATGAAGATCCGGCATTTTGGCGGGCCGCTCGACTCCCTTTCAGGCCAGGCACCGGCAAAGGCAAAAACCACGATAGTATGGGTGGTTTGATGGAAATCTTCACGTCAACCCGATCCAGAGTCACCCTGAGCATGACTCGAGTCTTGAGAGGCACTGCCAGAAAGGCAACGGCCAATACCAGAAAAAGCCCAAAGATACCCAAGACTACTGTTTCCATGCCCGCCCCCTGCCGCCGGAAATGCTTGCATAATACCTTCATGAGGTAGGATGTCACGGCAGAGCCCCTGATAAACGGCTCTAGCCTCGGCGATCGTCGTCCATGGGGAGTTCTTGTCCCTTTGGAGTATTGGACATGCCTCTTCTGGGAGGAGCGATAGGCGGAAGGTCAGAAAGGGAATTCAAGGAAGCTTTCTTCATGAATTCATCGGTAGTAACATACAGTTTAGGCCGACCGAGAGTCTTCTTGCGGCCGGCTTCCTTAATGAGTCCTTTCTCCAAAAGCGTCTCGATGCTTGATTCTGGGTTAACACCCCTGACAGCCTCAATATCTTGACGAGTGACCGGTTGGTGGTAAGCGATTACGGCCAAAGTCTCCAGAGCCCCTTTGGAAAGGGCCACGGGGACTCTCTTGGAGAGAACTCTCTCCACCGCGAACCAACACTCAGGGCGCGTCCTGATCATGAAACCACCGGCCACACGCTGCAAGACTATGCCACGTCCTTTGTACGTCTTTTCCAGAGTCGCTATGGCGGCAGAAACCTCCAGCTCGCCCAACTCTAGCCCCTCAGCCAAAGCGTTGAGCGGCACGGGCTCGTCTGCGGCGAACAATACTGCCTCAATGAGAACGGGAGTATCGATCTTCACCAGTCCTGCACCTCTTCATACTCGATCACTTTCTCCTTTGCCGTGGAGAAAACAATATCCCCAAGAGAGTCTATTTGACGGGCGAACACCCTGCGCCTTCTGACTAGTTCCAGGAAGGCCAGGAAGTTGAGCACAGCTTCGGATTTGCTCTTGCCCAAGAAACGAGAGAACCTTAGTACAACGCCCTGACGCGTGAGGCGCCGTATTTCAGACCAAAAGCTTCTAAGATGCGACAAGAAAGAAAACCTGGGTACGGCGAGTGTGACGCTACTGCGACGGGAACGGGCAAGCATAGGTCCCATGGCCGCCACCAGCTCGGCTGCGTCTAGACTCACCACAATGGCCTCAGGACTAGCCCCAGCGAGCATTGTGGCACCTCTGGAGAGCATCTTGTCCGAAACCGAAAAGGCCCGTGTCATCCACCTAACCGCCTGACTCAATTCCCAAGGCTCCATAACCGGGATTAGCGTGGTCGCAGTCTCATCAACGCCATACTCTTGCACCTCGTCGTCCAACGCCGCGTCCCGTGCGCTGGGAAGCAGGCACTTAAGCTTGAACGCAACTAGTTCAGAAGCGTATGACAGGGTCTTGGCGGAAGTCTCAAGGGGGACTTGGCCGCTCTCTACCTCAACACGAAACCGCCTTATGAGTGACGATAGATGAAGCATCCTCATGGCACTACGGGAAAACGAAAAGGGACAGCCTAACCCCTATTATCTGCACAAACTGCATGAACCTGGTGACAACGATCTGCATGGGAAGTCGCAAGAAGCCCATTGTCAAGAGCACCACCAGAAAGATGAAACCGTACCTCTCCATGAAGTCCCAAATGTTATAGAACCTGTAAGGCAAGAAGGCCTGCAGAACCTTTGACCCATCAAGAGGCGGGATAGGAATCAAGTTGAACACAGCCAACCCTGCATTGATCCACGCGGCTTGTTCCAAAACCATGGGAAGGTATCTCCAAGAAGTCCCGGTGAAACTTATGCGAGTAAACAGAAGTATGGTTGCTATTTCCAGAAGGAAAGCCACGATGAAGTTAGAAAGAGGTCCCGCGAAAGCGATAAGGGCCATGTCCTTAAGGGGCCTTCTGAGCCTGAAGACATCCACCCTGACCGGCCGCGCCCATCCGAACCCGAACACAAACAGCATCAAAGCCCCCATGGGGTCGATGTGAGCCCATGGATCGATAGTCATCCGGCCCTCTAACATAGCCGTATCGTCGCCCAAGGTGTAGGCAGCTCTGGCGTGAGCGTACTCGTGTACGCTTATGGCCAGAAGAATCCCGGGTATCCTTAGAATCAACTGCAACTTGTCGGGCACGGTTTTGCCTCCCCCGCAATTCTACCTGGAACCCAGCACAAGGGTCATCTGTAGCTTCCTGCCCTCGCGAAGCACCTCTATCTGCACTTCGTCGCCTGGCTTGTACTTGAGGATTTCTCTGGTCAGGTTCGAGCCCTGTATCTTAGTTTCGTCTATAGCTATGATAATGTCTCCGCCCAGCATTACGTCTTGCCCGCGGACCGTCACTTTGCGACTGCCCCCCACAAGCCCCGCCTTGTCAGCAGGCCCTCCCGGGTCAACATCGGTGATCAAAGCACCTTCCCTGGTGGGTAGTCCCAATTCCTCAAAGGCTTCTCCTATCGCTTTAGCGATCTCGTCAAGCGGTTGATAAGCCACGCCCATGAAGGCTCTCTTGACTTCACCATTCCTCATGATCTCGGGAATAACCTCTTGAACTACGTTTGAAGGGATGGCGAAGCCTATGCCTGTGGCCGAGTCTATGATAGCAGTCACAACCCCTACGATTTCTCCCGACGAATTCAAGAGCGGCCCACCGCTATTACCTGGGTTTACTGCCGCGTCGGTTTGAATTAGATTCTCTATGGTATAGTCGTTGACCCCGGGCCTAGTGAGACTCTGGACCGGAAGTGATCTGTCAATGGCGCTGATGATGCCCGTAGTCACGGTGGGAGAACGGTCTAGCCCAAGACTGGAACCGGTGGCAAGAGGACTCCCTACTACGATGGCCTTTTGCCCAACCCTAACCAGACTGTAGTCGGCGAAGGGAAGAGCCGTTATTTCGTATTTTGGTATAGTGACTTTGAGCAAGGCCAAGTCTGTTAGACGGTCGGTCCCCACGATGGTGGCAGGGTACGGATAGCCTCGATAGGTGTGGACCGTAATGGTGTCACACCCGTCAACGACGTGGTGGTTGGTAACTAGGTAACCCTCGTCGTTTATGAAGAATCCGGATCCGTTACCTCTTGTCGCTATGCCAGATCCTCCGGGACCCAGACGCTCGGTTGAGACCATAACGACGCCGTGTTTGGCCACTTCAAACACGTTGATGGTGTTCAACTCATCTTGAATCCGCCAGTCGTCCTCTTGAAGGTGAGTCACCGGGGGGATGACAGAACTCCACGGACGAAAAGTAACGCCCCCGATGCGAGTGTCCTTGACCGTAAGCAATCCGCCAAGAACAATGCCGGCTACAGCAAGAAGAAGTAGTATTGTCTCTGTCTTTCTTGTGGGACCCGACTTCAACATGGGCCTTTCACTCCGGTTTCTCTTTGCGACACGATTAGTCTACACGATCACAGACAGATTTGTCCTCTACCCCTTGGGGTTGAACAGCACCGCCATGATATGCCCGAAAACTATGGCTGCCATGAGGGCCGACGAAGCGGCGCGAAATCCCCCCGTGAGAATCCCGAATAGCCCCACCCTCTGGGCATCCTCCACCATCCCGGTGACCAGAGTGTGACCAAAGCCTAGTAGAGGTATGGTGGCGCCTGCTCCGCCCAGCTTGATCAGAGGCCCATACAAGCCCAGCCCTGACAGAATGGCTCCCACGCTCACCGACGAGACCATCACCAGAGCCGGGTTAGCCTTGGTGCTATCGAGAAACACCTGAGCTATGGCACACAACGTTCCTCCCACAACAAACGCCCAGACCAAAGTCACCAGAGTCACCTACTTCCCGTTGACGTTTCCGACGATGGACACAGCGTGGGCAACTGAAGGTATAGACTCGCCCTGTTGACAGGTTGTGGGGCTATGGAGAGCACCCGTGGCAACCGCCAGAACCCGCTTGATCTTGCCGCTCACAAGTTCCGGCCACGTCTTGGCCGCGAAGACAGATGCAAAACAACCACAACCCGACGCTCCCGAACAGATGTCGGGGTCGTCTCCATAGATTAACAACCCCGCATCTTGATGCACTCCCACCAGATCGATGGACTTGCCCTGCAAGAGGTGGCGTGCCACTTGACTGCCAACTCTACCCAGATCACCCGACAGAATAAGATCATAGTCTTCTGGTCGTCTTGCCGTATCAGAAAGGTGCCTCCACACAGTATCTGCGAATGCGGGGGCCATAGCCGATCCCATGTCGTTGGCATCCGTGATCCCCAGGTCTTGAACCCGCCCCACAGTGATGGCTTCGATCCTGGGGCCAGGCCCTTCGCGGGACACCACGGCCGCGCCGGCGCCCGTCACCGTCCACTGGCTAGTTGGGACTCTCTGGCTCCCGTACTCTGCTGGGTACCGGTACTGCCTTTCAGCGGTGTCGTGATGGCTTGAGGAAGCCACCGCCGCCCGCCGGGCAAACCCTCCTTCTACTAGCATTGACGCAAGGCAGAACCCCAAAGCCATTGTGGCGCACGCCCCGTACAATCCGATGAAGGGTATGTGGTGGTTCCTGGCCATGAAGGTCGACGACACTATCTGGTTCAATAGGTCACCTGCCAAAAGGAAGTCGATATCAGTATCTGTAAGACGGGCCTTGGCCAAAGACAACTCCAGAGCCTGCCTGAGCATCCTGGATTCCCCCTTCTCCCAGGAGGTTTCGCCGGCCAGAGTATTGTCGTATACCAGGTCAAAAAGAGGTCCAAGAGGACCCATACCCTCCCTGGGCCCAACCACTGAGCCCACAGAAAGGATGAAGGGCATCTCCTCAAAGACAACAGTGGATGTACCTTGGCGCCGAGAGAACAAAGTGAGGTCCTCCCCAGTTCTTACTCATGTTGCTCTGAACACAAAGACCTTGAGGATGCTCACGATGGCGCTGGAGATGGAGCCGTAGACTATAGCAGGACCGGCTATCTGAAATAACCGCGCCGAGACTCCCAGAACAAAACCTTCACGCTTGAATTCCATGGCCGGTGAGACGATAGAGTTGGCGAATCCCGTGATAGGCAATGCCGCACCCATGCCGCCAATTCTGCTGATCCTGTCGTACACCCCGATCCCTGTCAAAGTCGCCCCTAAAAAGACCATGGCCGACGACGTCACTGAAGAAGCCTGTACGAAAGGAAGCCCTCTTGCCACCAAGTGATCGAGTATTATCTGGCCTACCACGCAGATCATCCCTCCCACCCCAAACGCAGAAACCACGTTTCGCAGTATTGGGCGAGGTGGATGGTACTTTGCGATCAAGGCCTTGTAGGCTTCTGTCTCTCTGACGCTGGCTTTCGGCATGTCGAGGTATCTCACATCTCCTTCTGTGGCAGATCCCCACACTCTTAGTATCTCCCAAAACGACGACAAGAATCGCCTGGTCTCAGGTTGTTTCGGGGTACATTCCACGGGTGGTCAGGCTCCAAGGTTACGTGGACAAGATCTGGCGAAGTGAGATGAGAGCCCTCTTCTCCACCCTAGACACGTGGGCCTGGGATACGCTAAGTTCAGCGGCTATTTCCGCCTGTGTCTTGCCCTGAAAGAACCGTCGTTCCACTACGGCCCTTTCCAAAGAACACAAGCGTTCCACGGCGCAACGCAAGTCCAAGATATCAGAGTTCTCGAGACCATCGACGGGAGTTGCCTGCACCCGAGGCTCCCCCCACCGAGGTGACACGTCATCAAAGTGAGCGGGTGCGGCGGTAGCGTCCAACGCCTCCACGACGGCATCCGATTCCACGCCAAGGCGCTCTGCTATCTCCAGAACGGTGGCTTCTTCTCCGGTCTCGGCCTTTATCTCTGAAGCGGCTCTTCGTGATTGAAGCGCCAGTTCTTTGCATCTTCTCTCAATCTTGAGGGCCGTATTGTCTCGAAGGTAGCGGCGCATCTCTCCCAGTATGTGGGGCACCGCAAATGTGGAAAACCGGACGCCGTAATCGGGATCAAAACCGTCTATAGCCTTAAGAAGTCCTATGCAGCCAAGCTGATAGAGGTCGTCCTTCTCCAAGAGGCCCAGGTACTTTCGGATACAGGTCCAGATGAGACCCGTATTTCTATGAAAGACTTCCTCTCGGGCCTCCTTGTCACCGCACTTCACCCTATGATACAAAGAGCGATCTACGGGCATCGTCTCTTGACCATGAACACTCTTGTGCCCCGCCCCGCCTCCGACTCGACGCGGACCTCTTCCATGAACGACTCGATGAAGGAAAAACCCAAACCCATGTGCTCGTCTATGGTAGTAAACCCCGGTTCCTTGGCCTTGGCCACATCAGGTATGCCGACTCCAAAATCCACCACATCCACAGAGAGCACACCATCCTCCAGGCTGGCCCTGATCTCTACCTTCCCGTCACCGTCTGGGTAAGCATGAAGCACTGCGTTAGAAACGGCCTCGGATACGGCGATTTTCACCTCTTCCACCTCGGACAAGCCGAACTCGGACCCGGCAAAAGTAGCCAAAGCGATCCTGGCCACGGCTACGTTAGAGGGAATGCAGGAAAGTCTCATCTGAAGCTCGTTTCTCATTGGGAAGCACCTCCCGGAAGACCATGTTGGTTGCTTTCTAGTAAACGCAAAGCTTCCTCTTGAGTCCTGGCTATTGATAAAACCGAAGCGAGACCGGCCATTTCTATCATGGACATGACTTTGGGAGGTATGTCTGTGAGAATCAGTCTGCCGCCCGATGAAGTTACCTGTCGGTGGCGTCCCAACAAAGACCCTAGGCCCGTGGAATCGACGAATTCCAGTCCCCGAAGACTGAGGATCAAATTAGGCACTCCGGCTCTGCGGAGTTCTAAGTCAACTCTCTCGCGAAAACCCGCTGCCGATGACAGATCCAGTTCGCCGGACATGCGCGCCACTATCCACGCAGCCCCACGGGTAAAGGTCAAACGCATTAGCCCCCGCACCGCCCTTTTGCTAGTTTTTCCCTCTGGCTAGTTCGACGGCGCGAGGGCTATTCCTTCAAACTTCGAACGGCTTCTAACGGGTCAACTCTCACACCGGTTGACGTTTACCTGCCTACCGTGAAAGCTTTCAGGTACCGGATGGCGTAGTCGAAAAACCTGGCCCGCTGCACATCACTTCCAGCTACAAGCGGTACCGTGGCGACCGTCTGCCCATCCACTTGCACTTCTATGTTCCCCGCGATGTCACCCTTGTGAATCGGAGCCACCACTTTGTCCAGGTTAATTGTCCTCTTTATCTCGCCCTTTTGGTTCTTAGTCAGGGTCACAGCCAAAGGTGACTCGGGTACAACGTCTACCGTGTCAGATCTCCCCTTGTACACCCGAGCTTGAACTACGCATTCGTCTTTGTTGAGAACCTTGACCGATCTGAAGTTGGCAAATGCCCAATCCAATAGACGCCACGCATCATTCATCCGCTGGTCAGGAGTCTCGGCACCCATAAGTACCACGATGAATCTTGACGAGTCTCTCGCCGCAGTAGCTGAAATGCAGTATCCCGACTTGCTAGTATGTCCGGTCTTGAGCCCGTCGCAGCCGGGATACAAGTAAACCAACTTGTTGAAATTAGTGAGCATGTTCTTGCCGCCTCGAAACTCCTGCATGTAAATCTTGGTGTAGTCCAAGAGGTAAGGAACGGTAACGGCGTGCCGCGAGAGTATAGCGATGTCCATAGCGGTGGTCTCATGTCCCGGGGCATCCAGTCCGTGGGAGTTGACAAAATTGGTGTCTTTCATGCCCAATTCCATGGCCCTCTGGTTCATCCGCTCGGCGAACGTTTCTTCGGTGCCGGATAGGTGTTCCGCCATGACGACCGCGGCATCGTTGGCTGAGGCCACGGCTATGGCCTTCACCCATTCCTCTACAGGCATGGATTCGCCTACAGCAGCCCATACCTCGGTACCGCCCATTTCCCAAGCATTCTCCGAAGCCACCGCCTCGTCGCTTAGCCTCACTTTTCCTGCCGCCACGTCCTCAAGTATGAGCGTCAAGGTCATGATCTTTGTGATGCTGGCAGGAGTCCTCTTTAGCCTGGCCTCCTTTTCGAACAGGACCGCTCCCGATATGGCGTCCATAACTACACAGGACGGAGAGTCCACGTGCGGAGGCGGAACGGAGGAGATATTGTCTGTAACACCGGTCAAGCTCGCAACTGGAACCAGAAATGCTGTCTGCACGGCGGACAACGCCAATGCCAGCAGCAGTATAACGCCGATCTTCCTCATATGGGATCCACGGACCATTCCCTAACGCCTCCAAGTCATATCGTCTTGAGTTTAGGATGTCTGGGAAGGCATGCAGTTATTAGGGGTTTCTCGGGCGTCTACATCACGAAAATTTGGAGGAAACAGAAGACATGTCCGAACTCCTATGCCCTGGGATGACTCTTGGCGTAAACATCCTTTAGGCGGTCTTTAGTCACGTGGGTGTAGATCTGGGTAGTGGATATATCTGCGTGTCCCAGCATTTCTTGGACAGAACGGATATCGGCCCCGTTCTCCAAGAGGTGTGTTGCGAAGGAGTGTCGCAGCGTATGAGGAGTGATCTCCTTGTGTATCTGTGCCTGAACGGCATACTTCTTTACAATCTTCCAAAACCCTTGGCGCGTCAGCCGCTTTCCGTGGTGATTGACGAATACGGCTTTCTCCTTGGGATCCGCTATGATCTTTAGGCGGGCATTCTCCAGATACATCCTGAGTGCTCCCACAGCGATCTCTCCCATGGGCACTACCCGCTCTTTGGACCCCTTGCCAACGCATCTGATGAAACCTTCCTGAAGGTCAATATCGTCGACATTGAGGTTTACCAGCTCCGATACCCTAATCCCCGTAGCGTACAAGAGTTCAAGCATAGCCTTATCTCTCTTGCCCGAGGAAGTGGTTAGGTCGGGTTGTGTTAAGAGCCTCTCAACTTCCTCAACAGTCAAGACTTTGGGGAGTTTGCGTTCTAATCTGGGCGAGGAAAGATCTCCAGTGGGATCCTGAGAAACATAGTTCTCTTTCACAAGGAATTGATAAAAGGCTTTCAGGGCAGCAAGCCTTCGCGCAATGGTTGCAGTGGCCTTGCCCTGCTTACGAAGGTGCATGAGATACGCTACGATGGTAGACTGTGATGCATTTTCCAAGGAAAGCGTAGACTCACCCGACAAAAACCCATAGTACTGCCTAAGATCCCTACTATACGACTCAAGCGTGTTGGTGGCCAACCCTTTTTCGTGGTCAAGGTAGTTAATAAATTCCTGTATTAAGGTCTCCATCAAGCCACCATCCTCTCGAGGCAAAAACGAGTGACGATGAATGTTTCGACCAAAGATGGTCAAACCCTTCACACCTGGCTATCTTTCCCTGAAAACATACAAATATCCTACAAACTGAACTTGTTCCGTTATTAGAGTCTTATGTTAGTTGCTGCCGTACTATTCAAATTGCTGTAAGTCTATTGAGGAGATGAGGTGTAATGTAACCTTCTACGAAGGAGGCTAGGGCCATCGCTCCGGCCAAAACAAGGCAGCGCAAGGTGTATCCGGCTGTCTTGCTCCACAAGGTGCCTCGATTCCACGGGCGCTCTCGAAAAAGCGCTAGACTAAACGATATCGAGAGTGTCGCCAACGCAACAGTTGCCGGCGCAGAGATCAACGTGTGCGGGAGAATCCCCGATAGAAACAAGAGTGCGCCGTCTTTGGTGACCTCCGAGATAACGAACGAAGAACTGAATCCTATCACAAACCCTTTCAGTAAGAGCATAAGACAGGTCAAAGGCACTCCTATCACGGCCAGTCCGAATCCCCACACTAAAGCGGCAGTTTTGAGATTGTGAAGAAGAGACAAACGGAAGATCACGTTGGGCTCCAAGCCGGGAGTATGAATTCCCTGCAAGAAGACTTCTAGATAGGACACTAGTTCTGCTTTCTCGTCTACAGATAACACGCGTAGCCCCATTCCGCCCATGACAGTTCCGACGACAAAGAGGAGCACACAGAAGACCAAAGGCGAAAACAACGCTGATTTCCTCACAGGTCCGCCCCCCTAAGCCCTCCGACAACCTGGACAATCAAGAGAAACTTATGAGGGAGAGATGTCTAGTTATGACAGGGAAGATTCATCCCCGGACCCATTCTCGGGTTTATCCTGGGCATCGCCCATATTTCCATCTTTGCGGTCGCTATTGACGTCGTCCCCAGACTTGGACTCAGGTTCCGCGCGGGTGTCGTCACCCTCACCGGGCTTCGCCACCGTTCCTCTCTGAGGAATGGTCTCCATGCGCCGGTTCAAGGCGTCTAGAGTCGCGCGCACGCAGGCTTCCTGAACGTCACGCCTTACCAGAGCGCATCCCACCATCTGTTCCTGGTTCTTTCTCGGAGTCAGCAAATCCACGAGAACTGCCACGGCGCTGGTCATACCGATCTCCAAAGTAGTCACATCGTCCACGAAAAACGCATGAGGGGGCTCCAAGGCGGAATTCACTGCCATGCAAGTCGCCTTGGCAACCCCCACTAGGATAGCCGATTCAGTTCCGTCGCACTCAGCTTTTCCAACATAGACCATGTGTTGCTCGTCCTGGCCTCTCTCAAGCGTAACCGATATCTCGGTTCTCCCCGTTAAGCCATCAGTTCGAGACTCGATACCCGAGTACCTGAGCCTCCCCAAAGGTTCTGGGAGCGCAACCCGCACCTGAGCCACGGAAATCTTGCGGCGGTCTACTGAGATGTCCCACTTGGCTTTGAGTGCGCTCTGGACGTCTCTAACGATCTGCTTGGGGTTTCTGCCGAGCCCAGTGAGTATATGAATCTCCTCAATTGCACCCCAATCGTTTATCACTACTCTAGCCTTCTGGATCCCCGGTAGGCAAACCAATAGTGACTCGATATCCTTGACGCTCACCGTATTATGACCGCTCAATCCACTCCGCCTCGCTGTCCTTTTATTCCGCCGCCCGGGCCAGTTCAAACCCCCGCTTAAGGGCCTTCTCGTTTAGGGGTATCAGGTCGTGGTACCTAGGACTGATGACCTTATGAAGGACATTGAGAACCGTGTCAATTCTGACGATACCCACTGCCCCAAGAAGTGCCCCAAGGCACACCATATTGGCTACTCGAGAAGATCCCAGATTCGCCGCTTCGTCGTTGGCGGGAATTCTATAGGCCTTAACATCTTCTCTTGTATCTTCGGAATATACCAGCGAGGAGTTTATGATAATAGTGCCGCCTGGCACTATATTCCCATAAAACTTGCTAAAAGACGGCTCGTTCATGACAATAGCCGATGTTGGCTCTACAACAACCGGAGAGGCGATGGGCTCCCGGGACACGCAGACCGCGCAGTTGGCGGTGCCGCCTCTCATCTCTGGGCCGTAAGAAGGAAGCCACGACACCGACATGCCTTCTTCTTTACCCGCATAGGTGAGGACGGTGCCGATCAGCATGATGCCCTGGCCTCCGAAACCGGCCATGATGACTTCGTGCGTCAAATCTGCCTTCCCCCCTTATCTTTGAACACACCCAGGGGAAACTCGGGGATCATATGTTCCTCCAGCCAGTCCAAAGACTTCCGCGGGGTCATTCCCCAGTTAGTGGAACACGTTGAAAGGAGTTCTACCAGGGAGAATCCCAATCCCTCTATTTGGTTGGAGAACGCCTTCTTCAAGCCCATCTTGGCCTTTTGGATATTGACCGGATTGTGCAACGAGAACCTGGCCACATACTGGGCCCCTTCTACTGTGGCAAGCATCTCACAAACCTTCACAGGATAGCCTTGGCTGGATGCATCCCGCCCAAAGGGCGACGTGGTTGTCTTCTGGCCGACTAAGGTAGTGGGTGCCATCTGGCCTCCGGTCATCCCGTATATGGCGTTGTTGATGAATACCACAGTGATGTTCTCTCCGCGCACAGCGGCGTGGAATATCTCGGCAGTACCGATAGACGCCAAATCCCCGTCGCCTTGATAAGTGAAAACCACCGCTTCTGGATGAACCCGCTTTATTCCTGTGGCAACAGCAGGCGCTCTTCCGTGGGCAGCTTGCTGAAAGTCTAGGTCAAAGTAATTGTAAGCGAACACCGAACACCCAACCGAGGCCACACCGATGGTCCGATCCTGGATCCCCAGTTCGTCAACTAATTCCGCCACGAGCCTGTGAGCTATGCCGTGGGTACACCCTGGACAGTAGTGGGTGACTACATCGGTTAACGTCTTGGGCCGCCGGTATACTGCCTTCACGATTCGTCACCTCCCGCAACCTTGTCCCAGTAATCGGTCACGCTGGGAACATTGCCTTCCATCATTTCGAGAAGTCTCTTTTCAACCTGGCGCGGGATCGGTACAGCGCCACCTGTGCGCCCGTAAAAGTGTACTGGAACCTTTCCTTCTACAGCTAGCCTCACGTCCTCTACCATCTGACCGGTAGACATTTCCACGCACAAGAAGCCTTTAGCCCGGGGAATCACCCGAGTGAATGCCTCTTTAGGGAAAGGCCACAGGGAAATCGGCCTAATGAGGCCAACTCTGACTCCTTCCTTGCGCGCTCTGTCCACAACGGACTTGCAGATTCTGGCCACCGTGCCGTAGGCCACCAAAAACCAATCGGCGTCGTCGGCATAAAGCGACTCGTACATCACCTCGGTCTTTTGGATCTGCCTGTACTTGGCCTGAATCTGCCAGTTGTGAGCGTCCAGTTGTTCGGGATCGAGCAGAATCGAGTTGATGAGGTTGGGCTTTTGGCGGCCGGCCTTTCCCGTGGTAGCCCAAGGCTTCTCGGGAAGTTCTCGAACACTCACGCTTTCGGGGAATACCACGGGTTCCATCATCTGCCCGATCATACCGTCACCCAAGAGCATCACGGGGTTTCTGTATTTGTCCGCCACATCGAAGGCCCTTATCATGAGATCGCATGCCTCCTGGATCGTTGACGGTCCGTACACTACCATGCGGTAATCGCCGTGCCCTCCGCCTTTAGTCGACTGGAAGTAGTCGGACTGAGAAGGCTGAATGCCGCCCAAACCAGGTCCTCCTCTGGACATGTTCACTATCACGCAAGGCACTTGAGAACCGACTAGATAAGAGATACCCTCCTGCATGAGGCTTATTCCAGGGCTAGAAGAAGACGTCATTACCCGTCCGCCCGCGCCCCCTGCTCCATACACCATGTTGATGGAAGAAATCTCGCTCTCGGCTTGAACAAAGACCCCGCCTTCGGCAGCAAGACGCCTAGCCATGTATTCAGATATCTCGTTCTGAGGGGTGATGGGGTATCCGAAATAATACCTGCATCCCGCCCTAATGGCGGCTTCGGCCACGGCTTCGTTACCTTTCATCAAGACTGCTTCTGCCACCTGTGAATTCACCTCCTTCAGTCATGGGCGATAGACTTCTATCGCTGCATCAGGACACATTCGGGCACATAATGCGCAGCTTATGCACATCTCTTGCCCTTCGTCTGTCACATACGCGGGATGATAGCCTTGCTTGTTAAGGCTTTCGCGCAAACGGATGATCTTCTTGGGGCAGACACCTATACAAAGCTCGCAGCTCTTGCAGTGGTCTTCCCTGAAGACGACCCTTTTCTCCAAATCCTCTCCCTCCCGTCATCCACCGAGTTCTTCGGCTTCCCAGGGTTTCCTGAGCAGACGTTCCAGCCACAATATGGGCATGTCCCCCACATGAGCCCGAATATCGGGCTCTCTCTCCCGAAGCCACAGAGGGACGCCTACGAATTCAACCGGCAGGCCAACTCTTTCACTAAACTCCCGACACAGGATGAAGCCATCAATCACGTGAGAGACGTCGGTTTGGTCACACAAGTGGGTATTTGACACTATGCCCGTTGCCATTAGACCGCTGGCGCCCATAATCTGATCCAGGGCTGCCACCGCTCCTTCCACATCCCTCGTGAAAGGCCTCCTGAAATTCACAACGAAAAGCCCCCGGGCGCAAGGAGCGAGAGCGTCTCTGAGACCTCCGAGAACCCTGGCGCCTGTGGGATCCCCTCCTGAGTCCACGACCACAAAACCTGAACGTTGTGTGAGAATCCGCCTCATTCCTTCGGGCAACACGGGCAGATCTGCGTACCTGATAGATTCTTTAGGGGCGACAACCTGGACTCCCCTGGATGATATAACCTGTCTCACGTCGCGGATTCGAAAATAGGGAGTCACGGCGTCCAGGTCTACCAAGAATACCCGGCGACCCTCTCTCGCCATCGAAAGGCCGTAGTTTATGGCAATCTCGGATTTGCCGCTCCCGTAGAGGCCGTAAAAGACTGTCACGACGCCTTCCAACTAGTCGGCTCCTTTCTCGATTACAGACATGTATCAGGCGGGAAGGTACATTCTCTTCTGCAAGAGAGCCTTTTGGAGCCGCGCCTCGGCGTACATATCGGCCGCCGTGGCAGTATCCACGCCGTTTTTCTCCGCCAACTGGAAGACTTGTAGTAGGATGTCGTATATCTTGGACACACGAGACAGCGCTTTTTCCCTGTCGTACCCGGCTCCAAGTATCTCAGAAGCCACGTTTATCACGCCGCCTCCGTTGGCTATAAAATCTGGAGCATAGAGAATTCCCTTGTCGGCCAAAGCCTTTCCGTGTCTTGGTTCTGAGAGTTGATTGTTGGCAGCTCCGCAGACGATCTTCACCTTGAATCTAGATATGGTATGGTCGTTGATGCTGGCACCTAGGGCACACGGAGCAAAGATGTCGCAATCAGTATCGTAGATTGCATCAGGCGGCACGGCTTGGGCACCCATTTCCATGGCTTTCCTGACCTTTTCCGAGTCTATGTCAGTCACAACCACACGTGCACCTGCCCCCAGGAGGCGCTCCGCTAATACAGATCCCACGGTGCCGACACCCTGAATGGCCACACTGCGGCCGACAAAATCGTCGCGTCCAAACACTGTCTTGACACACGCCGTCATGGCACGAAAAACCCCAAAAGCAGTCACCGGCGAGGGATTTCCGCTCACATCCGCAAGTCCGCATACATGGGCGGTCTCGGCTCTTATGACATCCATGTCCTCCGTGGTGGTCCCCACGTCCTCGGCAGTTATGTAACGACCGCCTAAGGACTCCACGAACCTTCCGAAAGCCCTAAACAACTCTTCGCTCTTGTCCTTTTTGGGATCGCCGATGATCACTGCTTTGCCCCCGCCGATGTTTAGCCCCATGGCCGAGTTCTTGTACGTCATGCCGCGAGATAGCCTCAAGACGTCGATCAACGCTTCTTCCTCGGTCTTGTAGGGCCACATCCGCGTGCCGCCAAGGGCCGGACCCAGAGTCGTATCGTGGATAGCTATGATAGCCTTGAGACCCGAGACTCTGTCATAGTTGAACAACACCTGTTCGTGCCCGTACGTTTCCATCAGTTGGAAAACTTCCACATAGACTCCCCCTCTCGTCTTCACTAGACATCAACAAGCAAATAGCGTGCCATCAAGGCAAGGGGTTCTTGGGGCGGTATCTCTAGTGGAAACAGCACAAATTCGCTTCTGGACTGGCATTTAAGCGAGGTGAACATGGATCGCTAATTGTGATAATGCGACAAACCGTGCACGCATCTACGCAGCGGTTAGGCTGTTGCATGCATTATCCTGCACATCATGGTACGCACTAGGCGAGATTCCGAACATCCGCGATTCGGTTTCTCGGAGGACTCGCAATAGAGTGCTTCTCGATCTTGTTGTAGAGACTCCGTATGCTTATGCCCAGAGTCTTGGCGGCTTTGGTCTTTTGGTAACCGCACTGTTCCAAAGCAGCCGCAACCATTCTCTTTTCCACGACATCCAGAGTCTGTCTTAGCGTCTTCCGGTTATCCAGAGTAGAATACCCTTTGGCTTCGGGAATCTCGGCCAAGGAGGCTTCATGCACTAAGTCAGGCAGGTGTTCCAGAGTGATGACTTCCTCATGGTAACGCATATTGATCATTGCTCTGCCCAAGACGTTCTCCAGTTCCCGCACATTCCCCGACCAACGGTGCTTCATGAAGGCTTCCATAACCTTTGGGTCGACGCCCACCACCCTTCGACCGAACTCCTGGTTAAGCTTCCTAATGAGGTGAGAACACAGTGCAGGGATGTCTTCTGGTCTTTGTCTCAAGGGCGGAATGAAAATGGGAATAACGTTGAGCCTGTAGTAGAGGTCCTCCCTAAACTTGCCCTCTGCCACCAGTTGTTCCAACGACACGTTGGTAGCCGCGATAACCCTGACATCTACGGGTATGGGCTTGGAGTCGCCAACCCTTACGATCTCCTTTTCCTGCAAGACTCGGAGAAGACTGGCCTGGAGAGGCAAATTCATTACGCCCACTTCGTCCAGAAAAAGCGTGCCTCCCTGAGCTTCCTCAAAAAGGCCCCTGCGACCTCCCCTTCTTGCTCCAGTGAAGGCGCCTTCCACATACCCAAAGAGTTCTGACTCCAGAAGACTCTCTGTAAGGGCTGCGCAGTTTACGCGCACAAAAGGCCCATTCTTTCGAGGCGACGCCCCGTGAATCGCGTGGGCAAATATCTCTTTGCCAGTGCCGCTCTCGCCTCTCAAGAGCACAGTTACCGAAGTGGTTGCCACTCTCTTAGCCTGGTCAACCGCCTGAGTAAGAAGCTGGCTCTCGGCTACGATCTCGTCGAAGGTGTATTTTGATTCCATACGCCGAACCAGTCTCTTCATCATGTCCAACTCATCGGTAAGCCGTATGATCTCGGAAACGTCCCGGATTACTCCCACACTGCCTACCAACTCACCGTCTATCATTACGGGATCGGCACTGACCACCACTTGCCTCCTTAGTGGCCCTACTTTCATGGGAACGTTCTTGACAGGTTTGCCTGTCCTTAGGACCTGCATATGCATGCTTGAGCCTTCCGCGATATCCACGGTTGCGGGCTTACCAATCACGTCCTTCTCGGTCAGGCCGGTAAGTCTTGTGTACGCAGGGTTGATAAGCATGCCGTTTCCTTCGGCGTCTACGACAGAAATTGCGTCTTGAACCGCATTGATGATGGCAGACAGGAGTGTTTGAACCTGTCGCAAATTAGTTATCTCCTCGGCCAGATGCTTTACCTCAGTTATGTCTCGGAAGACGGCAACAGCTCCCACGACGCGACCTTGAGAATCCCTCACAGGGACTCTGTTAGTTATGACGACGTTTTCGCCTAAGGTCTGCTTGCGGTTGAGTTCTGCCACACCTGTGGCTAAGACGTTGGCAAGCCCTGCAGAAGGGATCACCTCCCGGAGATGCCTTCCTATGGCTTGGGATGCAGTGGCACCTGCCAATCTTTGCGCAGCGGGATTTAGTACCAACACCCTGCAATCAGTATCAACCGCCACAATAGCATCGTGAGTAGAATTGAGGATGTATTGGTAAATCTCAATCCTTGTAGGATCCTGCATGAAACCGCACCTCCTCCTGTGAGGCTTCTGCACGGAGAAGGTGCGATCCTTCTGCATTAGTTTACAGACTTGTCCTGTACCGACTAGGCTCCCAAGCGCATCCTGTCCGCCACCATAGCGATAAACTCGGAATTCGTGGGTTTGCCCTTTTCTTGACTAATGGTATGCCCGAACATTCTCTGGATAAATTCCATATTGCCTCTGTCCCAAGCAACCTCTATTGCGTGGCGGATAGCTCTCTCTACTCTGCTCGGCGTAGTCACATATTTCTCGGCTATGGCTGGGTACAGTTCTTTGGTAATTCTTGACAATAAGTCAACTCTTGCCACGACCATTATGATGGCGTCTCTCAAGTAGAGATAACCCTTGATGTGAGCGGGAATACCGAGTTCGTGCATTATACCGGTGACTTTGGCATCGTAACTTCTATCTTTTTCCCTTACCATAGGAGGCTTCTTGGTCTGAGCCGGCGTCGTTGTACAAGATATCTGCCTGAGCCTCTCGGCCAACATGTCGAAATCGAAGGGCTTCAATATGTAATAGTCTGCCCCTAACTCAAGTACGCGATGGGTGATAGACTCCTGACCAAACGCGGTCAACATGATGATCTTGGGACGGGAATCAACTTCTTCCTGAGCAAGGTTCTCAAGCACACCAATGCCGTCTAAGTAGGGCATTATGATATCCAGCACCACTACGTCGGGTTGTACACCCTTAATTGCCTCCAACGCCTCGACACCGTTGTAGGCTACGCCCGCTACCTCCACATCATCCAACTTGTCGAAGTATTCACGGAGCAGGCTGACAAAGTCCTTGTTGTCATCAACAATGAGAACCCGGATTTTCCCCATTCCGTAATTCCTCCCATTCCTGCGCTCTTCCGCCTTGCGGAAGTCGTCTGCATCCAGTTTATTCCAGTCGGGTGCCCATTGGCAAGGGAAAATTGGTCAATATTTACACATTTTCTGTTGGGTTCTTCGTTCAAGTCGAAAGTCCTTCAATAGCGTCAGATTTCCGTCAATTGAAAATAAGCAGATATGGCATCTTCAGGGAGTGCAGCGGGAATCATGTAGGAATCCTTGGCCATCCACTCAGCAAAAGTACCGTACCCTCTGGCCGGATCGTTGACCAAAACATGAGTGACCGCCCCAACCAGATAACCATCTTGGATAATGGGGCTGCCACTCATACCTTGTACGATTCCTCCTGTTATGGCCAGTAATCGTGGGTCTGTGACTCTGAGCACGAATCCTTTAGACGAAGCTCCTGCTCCATTGAATATTCGTTCGATCTCTATAGAGAACTTCTCTACCGAGGTGCCGTTTACCGTCGTCAAGATCTCGGCGGGACCGCGTCGGAGCTTGGTCTCCACGCCAAGAGGTATGGGTTCAGAATAGAACGGGTTTTCGGGTTTATCGTTGAGAATTCCTGCTATGCCACACGAACCGTTTTTCAGGATATTGCCGAGGATATCCTGCCCTTCTACAAAAGTCCCTAGGACTTCACCGGGGTTTCCTTTCCTGCTGGGCTGGACTCCAGTGACGCTAGCTCGTACTATCTGGCCTTCTTTCATGGCTACGGGACGCCTCGAGTCTCCTTCGGAAATGACATGCCCCAAAGCCGCGTACAGACCGGTTTCAGGATCATAGAAAGTGAGAGTGCCAACTCCCGCCAAAGCATCTTTCACCAGAATCCCTATATTGAACCCGCCTCGCTTGTTTCGCACCGGCATGAGAGTGCGCCTGATCGTGGACCCGTCTTGTTTCTCGACTAGAATGTCCACCCATTGACCGGTCCTGCCCGCCTCTTCTATCAGGAAGGCTAGATCCTCTTTGGTGCTTACTCGAGAGTCGCCAACAGACAGGATGACATCTCCCACCTGTAATCCGGCATTCTTGGCCGGCCATACTTCCTTTCCGTCAAGGGTTTCTACGGGAGAGAGTCCGGTTATGACCAATCCTGTACTCCTCAATACCACCCCGATTGAGTGTCCTCCTGGCATCACCATAATGGGTTCGGTCACCGTCAAGGACACTCTTCTTATAGGTATCAAGCCGAAAAGGCGAAACTGCAAATAGTATTGGCCTGGCTCTTGAGTGTCCATGGTGACCTTTGTAGTTGTGACCCACAAAGACCAAGGCCTTGCGGTCCCGATGCCTATGGCGTCAACTGACACCACCGGGTAACCTGTACTGATTTCAAAACTCTGCCCGGTGAGAACAGTAATGGAATCTGGCAGAGAGAAGGCGAACCGGAACGGATTAGAGCAGGTGATGGCGATTACCAAACAACAAAGTAGTAATGCCGTGATTTTCCTATTTCGTTCTCTGTTGCCCATCCCGTCACTCCTCGCCCAGATCGGTTTCACAAGACATAAGGTTTACCGTAAGGAGAAGATTTATTGACGGGAATTTGCAATGAAGCAGTAAAGCGTGGAACTTTGGGATTCTAGTGGTTAGAGATACTCGACTTGTACGCCTGAGCGGCTTCAAGGAGCGCTCTGGCGTGTTCAATGGATATGGACAGATTGTCTCCGCTCAGCATCCTGGCTATCTCGGCAACTCTTTCTTCTGGGTCTTCGAGCCTTCTAACGCTGGCATAGGTTCTTCCGCCCCGTTCTTCCTTAATTACTAAATAATGGTTATCAGCCATAGCTGCTATAGCCGCCAGATGGGTGACACAAAGTACTTGGTGTTTCTGGCTAACGCGCCAAAGTCTTTCGGCAACAGCTTGTCCCGTTTTTCCGCCTATGCCTGCATCGATTTCGTCAAAAATCAGCGTTGGGACGCGGTCCACCTCTCCCAAGTGAGATTTGACCGCTAGCATTAGTCTGGAAAGCTCGCCCCCGGAGGCGACTCTGTTTACAGGCATAGGAGGTTCACCAGGATTCGCCGAAAAGAGGAACCCGACCCTATCGACTCCGATTGGAGACGCCTTTACTCGCATACCGGCCAGGTCTATTCCATTGGGGTCTTCATCGGGTTCTATGGTGACCAAGAACCTGGCTCCTGGCATCCCCAGCTCACCCAGTATGGCGGACACCGCTTGCTCCATAGTAGAAGCCACTTCACGTCGCAGACTGGTCAGGATAGCGCCGGTTCTGGCCATTCGTTCCTCGAGCGATCGCAAAGATGTCTTCAGCATAGCCAAGGTCTCTTCCGCATTCTCAAGTTCATTGAGTCTTTGAGCCGATTTGGCTTCAAATTCCTTTATATCGGCTATGGTGTCACCGTACTTGGCTTTGAGTCTTTGCAGAAGATCTAGTCTGTCGGATACCATGACAAGTCTGTCGGGCTCTACATCGAGTTTTCTCCTATAGGCCCGGAGCATATCTAGGGCAGCCTCCAAGCCAAAGGACACCTGAGCAACGGCTTCCCTTGAGGCTTCTGCCGATGGGTCGATGGAGGACGCCTTCTTCAAGAGATCCAAAGCCATGGCAATAGTATCTGCCGCTGCCGCCCTGTGTCCGCCCAGATACAGGAGAGAGTAAGCCTCATCTGCCAGTTCTATAAGACGCTTCTGCGACGACAGTATCGCGTACTCGGCCCTTAGGTCTTCTTCCTCTCCATCCCTGAGTTTGGCATCCTGAATCTCTTTCACCTGGAAAGACAAAAGGTCAATCTCTCGTTGCCTTTCTTCCTCGCCCGTTCCGAACTCGGCCATTCTCTTCAGTATGGATTGCCTTTCCCGGTAAGCTTCACGGAAATAATCTCTGACGGGGTAGATCCGTTCTTTGTCGAGGCTGTCAATAATCCCGAGATAGTTCTGAGGTCGGGCGAGAGAATGCTGGTCTTGCTGTCCATGTATGTCTACCAAGTAGGAGCCGATCTCTCGGGCCATTCCCGATGTAACCAATCTACCGTTGACTCTGAGGTAAGACCGATCCGATGAGATGTCTTTCTGGAAAACGATTTCGCGGTCGTCTCCCAGGATTTCTTGGAGTGGGCTCCCTCGAGCCTCTTCTTCAGACAATTGAGGACGGTCCGCCAGCAACTCAAGGGTGGCCTTGTCTGCACCGGTTCGTATGAGGTCTTTCGATGTACGCTCACCCAAGCAAGCCATGACAGCATCGACTATCATGGATTTCCCCGCTCCCGTTTCACCGGTGAATACCGACAAACCCTCTCCCAATTCCAACTGGACAGCGGCGAAAATGCCGAAGTCTCTTATTTGAAGATAAGACAGCATGTCCCTATCCTCACAGCCCTGCCATTTCTCTCAGAGTCTTCATGACGCCCTCAGGAGACGCATTGTCGGCTACCACTACCAATACCACGTCGTCCCCGGCAACAGTCCCAATGACGTCCTGGATCTTGAGATTGTCAATTGCCTCGCCCACAGCTGATGCCGCTCCCGATAGAGTCTTAACAAGGACGAGGTTCCCCGACTTGTCTATATCCAGGCACGACTCACGAAACAGTCTTCCGAACCTATCCCGGTACACGTGGCTTGGATCCCCTGGCAACAGGGAATACTTGTACCTGCCATCGCCTGAAGGGACTCTGACCAAGTTGAGCTCTTTTATATCCCTAGAGACGGTGGCCTGAGTAACCTTGATGCCTTCTCGTGCCAGTGCCTCACAGAGAGCCTGTTGGCTGGTGATCACGTTTTGCGAGACCAACTCGACTATCTTCATGTGTCTCTTGGATTTCACGGGTGACCGCCTCCTGGAGACTCGCTGCTGCTCGCCGCAAACTACCGCGGCAGCCTATCGGCCCCTTCTTTCATCTTTTTTCTCATAACTTCGTAGAAAGACCATTCAGGACGACGCAAGAGAGACACTCTCACGCTGGATGCCATCACTCGAACCGTGTCGTCTGACTTGAGCGAAAAGTACTCTTGTCCATCGATGGACAGTATTGTGGAAAGACTGGGCACGAAAACTTTCACGTCGCAAGTCTCGGTGACCGGAACCACTATGGACCTGGAGTACAAGGTATGAGGACACACCGGTGTCACCGTCAGCGCCTCTACCTGAGGGGCAACTATGGGCCCTCCAGCTGATAACGAATATGCGGTCGAACCCGTGGGAGTTGAGATGATGACGCCGTCAGCGTGATACGTATCAACTTCCGTGCCGGACACTGACAAACCCAACACCGTCATGCGTCCGTAAGGGCCTTTCATGATACAGGCCTCGTTGACCGCCATCTTTCGGCACACCGCGTATCCGTCCCGTATCACGCTTGCTTCCAGAGCTATCCTTTCGTCCAGCTTGGCACGACCCTCAAGAAAGCATGGCAGTGACTCGAACAGGTCCTCTTCTACCAACTCTGTCAGAAACCCAAAATGCCCCAAATTGACTCCTAACAGAGAGATACCTCTTGGGCAAAGTGCTCTGGCCGCCGAGAGGAGAGTTCCATCTCCCCCCAGCACTACGGCAAATAACATGGAAGACGACCACAGGGACATAGGCAACCCGCTATCTGGTCTTCCGGCTATCCCGGCCGCACACGGAGGAAGAAGCCCCCTGTATCCTCTAGATTGAAGCCAGTCCAAGACCTTTACAGAAAGATCAAGAGCGCCCGGCTTGGTGATGTTAGGAAAGATACCGATGGTTTGCCTCACGCCATGCTCCTCCCTAGAAGTCCTGCAACTTTAGAGGCTATACTGGCGGCGTCAAGTCCCAACTCTCGCCGGAGTTCCTCTTGGGTGCCGTGAGTCACAAACTCTCTAGGGATGGCAACTTTGAGAACTCTCCCATGCATTAGGCCCTGTCCAGACATGTCGGCCATGGTGTCTAGCACTGCGTCGCCCAACCCTCCTACCACCACGTTTTCTTCTAGAACAACCACGGGGGTCTTGTCTGCAGCCTGAAACACGGTCTGTTTGTCCAAGGGCGTGAGATACCGGGCGTTGATCACCCCGCACGATATTCCTTTGGCCTCCAACATCTTCGACGCCTGCAATGCCGGGTAAACCATGCTGCCTATAGCCACCAGGTTGACATCCTGGCCAACCGATATGATCTCGGCTTGCCCAGGGGACAGAAATTCAGGCATCTCCAGGGCATCACGGTAAGGGACTCCCTGGGCTCTGCCTCTGGGATACCGTATGGCACACGGCCCGGGAATGTGGAGAGCTGTGTAGAGCATGTTGACCAATTCCCGCTCATCTTTGGGAGCCATAACAGTAAGACCCGGCACAAGCCTCAGATAACTCAGGTCAAACTCGCCGTGATGGGTTTCTCCGTCTTCGCCTACTATCCCTGCACGATCGACGGCAAACACGACTTTTGACCCTTGGAGACACACATCTTCTATAATCTGGTCATAGGATCGCTGGAGGAAGGTAGAATATATTGCGACTACCGGAACCTGTCCTCCTTGCGCAAGGCCCGCTGCGAAAGTCACTGCGTGACTCTCTGCGATGCCCACATCGAAAAACCTTTCTGGATACAAGCGCCCAAACTGACCTAACCCAGTCCCATCGGACATGGCAGCAGTTATTGCCACCAACCTTTTGTCGTCTGCGGCAAAACGGCACATAGCCTCTCCGAACACCTGATTCCATGAAGGTGCCCCCTGTTTTGGGGGAAATTCCCCTGTGACTGGGTCGAAGGGCCCAGGGCCATGAAACTTCTCTGGCTCGGCCTCTGCGGGACCGTACCCTTTTCCTTTCTGAGTCACCACATGCACCAAAACCGGTTCGTTTAGGCGTTTTGCGTCCTCAAATACCTTTTGAAGCCCTTCTATGTCGTGGCCGTCAATGGGCCCGTAGTAGCGAAACCCCAGAGACTCAAACCATGATTCGGGAAAAAGGAAGTGCTTTAGGCCGCCTTTGAACCTTCTTAGCAACGACAAAGTGCGAGATCCAAGATTAGGCATGCTCTTGAGAACGTGCTCAAACCGGGCTTTGGTAGACCTATAGGCCGGTGCCAGACGAAGCGCCGTCAGGTAATAGCTGATACCGCCCACGCTTTCGGAAATGGACATAGAGTTGTCGTTGAGAACCACGATAATCCTTGTCCTCAATTCCCCCGCATTGTTCAAACCTTCGTAAGCCAAGCCCGAGGTCAAGGCCCCGTCGCCTATCACGGCCACAACGTTGTAGTCTTCATTTGACAAGTCTCTTGCCTTGGCCAAGCCCAGGGCATAAGAAATCGAGCCCGAAGCATGGCCCGTATCGTAAACGTCGTAGACGCTTTCCTGCCTCTTTGGATAGCCTGATAGGCCTCCAAATTTCCTGAGAGTGCGGAACTCTCGATAGCGTCCGGTTATGAGTTTGTGGGCGTAGGATTGGTGTCCCACATCCCAGACTATTGTGTCCTTGGGAGTATCGAAGGCGGTATGCAAAGCCAGGGTGAGTTCTACCACACCCAAGGACGAAGCCAAGTGTCCGCCGTTTGTCGAAACTGTCTCCACTATCTCCGCACGAAGTTTTTTCGCCAAGTCTTTCATTTCTTTGGGCCCGAGGCTTCTTATATCCTTAGGAGACCTTATGTCCCACAGGTTGACACTCATTTTCGCTTCTGCCGTCCTCCCAGAACCCGGGCGATAAACCTCCAGGTCTTGCCCACAGACAAAATCATAACCTCAGCGTACCTCAGTGCGAAAGGTTTGAACAGGGCTTTGCCGCCCACTGTCATTGCAGAAACCGCACCTACTCCTATGCTGGCCATTAGAGTGGTGCTTACGCCTTCTCTAGCTGTTCCCAATCTGAAGACCAGGGCTACGGCGATCGCCCCTGATACGGTGGCTGAAACATCGCCCAGCAGATCACTAAAGACGGATGAGACAGCCGAGGCGTTCCGGACAAACCATAGAGCTTCCCGGGCTCCAGATACTTTTCGAGACGCCATAGCCAATAACCTCTCCTTCTGGGCTCTGGCGCTGGCGAGTCCGATTCCGTCACAGAGGACTCCCACGAGGACTACTGCTAGGAGCAACGGGAAACCAAGATAAGTGGGTATTTGGTCAGCAATTCCTTCAAGCAAGGCATTCATGAAAAAACTCAGCACGAAAGCCCCGCCCCACAATCCCAAGACTCCGCCGATAGTCCAGCCCTTGCCTTGCTTTTTGGATCTCTCGGTGGATTTCTGGCACTTCCTTTTCCGGAGCAATCTGGTTTGCCTAGGCGCATCGTCTGGCATCGTGCCGGTTGAACCTCCGAGGGGCAGCATCTGCGGTGAATCTTGTGACTTGAGGTCCAGCAGGCTTTCCCAGTAGCCAACCCCGGCTTTCGCCCATAAGGCGGTTCCCCTTTAAGACTACTCTGCCCGGTCGCCCAAAGCAGCGCTGGATCACCACTTAGTTCACACCGCAACCCCGCAAACGCCCGTTTTGGACAGTCTAGGAGATTTCCTCTAAGGCCCCCGCCCCTAGTCTTTTTTGCAGTAAGGCTTTCAGGAGGAACCATCCTGCCCAACCACTCAAGACAGGCCATTAAAGATTCGCCCAGAAGGTCGGTCACTCTACGGGAAAATCCGACCTCGCGAAAAGAGGGAGTGTATCTCCATGTGACCTACATGCCATTGTAGGGTTCCCTCTTTTCCTTCTCCCTAAATCAGCCGGAAGCTGGGCGCAACCGGCCAGTCTAGGGCGATACAGGCATGGCCCGCGACGGATTTTTAGCCCCGCCTTGGGAGCGGGAGAGCCCACTAGAATACTGCGCCCTCCCGGAGTTCTGCTATTGTGTCGCGAAACCTATTATACCTGCGTAAGGTGGGTTTTGCAAAAGCGCTGATGAATTAAGGCAGCTTACTTTATCTTGTCGAGGTATCTTAGGGATAGCTCTCTGAGGAAATTGCCTTTTCCGCCAAATGGCCCAAGAGCAGCCAGGCTGTCATCAAGCCTGGACCTAGCCAAGGCTACCGCATAGTCCAGAGACACTTCCTTAATGACAGTGTCTTTGACCGACTCTTTGCCTCCTTCGTCAAGGTCATCAATATCGTCGATTATTTGAAATGCCAATCCGAAGTTCTTCCCCCAGCTCTCGGCGGCCCTCAAAATGTCCTCTGAAGCGTTGGCGGCCAACGCGCCCAGTTTGGCCGCAGCCCCAAACAAGGCGCCAGTTTTCAGACTGTACATGAACGTGACCGCGTCGGGTCCAAGCTGCCTGCCCTCGAGGGCCAAATCGACAACCTGGCCGGCTACCATTCCTCCAGGCCCGGCCGCCTGAGCTAGCACCCTGACACAGAGAGTCCGTCTATCTAGAGGCAGCGCTCCGTATGTGGCAATGATCTCGAATGCGGCTGTCAGGAGCGCATCTCCTGCCAGAAGCGCCAGCGCCTCCCCGAACTTCTTGTGGCATGAAGGCTTACCGCGACGGAAGTCATCATCGTCCATACACGGGAGGTCGTCGTGAACCAGAGAGTAGGCGTGAACCATTTCGACTGCAAGAGCGGCGCCGAGCGCCTTATCCACTCCCGAACCTAGGTCTTCGGCCACCGCCAGAACCGTGGCACCTCGAAGCCTCTTACCTCCTTCTACTGCATAGGCCATAGCATCCTTTATAGACTCGACGCCCGTGGCGTAATGGGCAGTTGCCTGGTAGAGAGCGTCGTCTAGAAGCGAACGGTATTTCTCAAGATCCTCAACTTGTGACAATCGGCACTCCTCCGAATCGTGTCTCATGACACCCGACCTGATTAGACGTCCCCACCGGCCAAATCCTCGCCATCTATAACTCCATCAGGCTGGTTCAGGATTTCCTGGACCTTCCTTTCGGCCCTGTCTAGAATGGACTCTAGGTGTCTGGCCAGCCTTATTCCCTCCTCAAACCCTTTCAGCGAATCCTCCAAGGAAAGGGCACCGCTTTCCAGAGACTTCACAATATGCTCAAGCCGCTTCATAGTCTCGGCAAAGTCCATCTCATCTTGGAGTTCGATCGCCAGGGAACCCTTCTCTTCTGGTTCGGGAGCCTTTACGGCATCCTTATCTCCTATCATCTTATCCTTATCCAGCAACTAATCATCTCCTCTCCTGAAAAACGGAGCAGCGCTCGATTCCTCCACGAGACAAATGAGTTCGCCCTCATGGAGCGTCAAGCGCAGTCTTGACCCTCGTGGAGCATCTTCGTGACGCCGCACAATCTCCATATCGGGAAGGAGTTGAGCAAGGCTATAGCCACGAGACAGTATACGAAGCGGAGACAGAGCGTCCAGCCGAGCTACTGACGATGCCAAGGCGTTTCTTTCACGATCGAGCCTGGCAGCCATCGAGTATTCGAGATCCTCCCTAAGTCTGACCGATGTTTCACGAGCAGAAACAAGGAACCAATCGGGTCTCTGCAAGGCTGGGCGCGACCGCAAGAGTCCGAGAGCCTGCCTATACCCACCCAATAGCGCGTACATGTGGGTACGGGCATTATCCGTTAGACTGCGAATCTGCGCCCGAAGCGATAGTGCGTCCGGCACCACAAGTTCAGCGGCATGAGTGGGAGTCGCGGCACGCACATCAGCCACTAAGTCCGCCACAGTCACGTCTCTCTCATGGCCGACCGCCGAAACCACCACAGCCTTTGAGTTGAAGATGGCTCTTGCGACTATCTCATCATTGAAGACAAAGAGATCCTCCTGAGAACCGCCGCCCCGTCCGACGATGATTACGTCAACGCCCGGCACTCTGTTCAGGATCTGAATTCCCATGGCGATTTCCCTGGGAGCACCTTCGCCCTGGACCTTAACGTCCACGGCCACAAAGTGGACTCCGGGGAACCTCCTACGGCCGCACGTCACAATGTCCTTGACGGCCGCACCCCTCAGCGACGTGACGAGGCCGATCTTACGAGGAAACCGGGGCAAGGGACGCTTCCTTTCGGCGGAAAAAAGCCCTTCTTTCTCCAGCTTGGCCTTCAGTTTCTCAAGAGCGGCATACAAGGCACCCAGACCCGAGGGCTCCATGTAGTTTACATAAACCTGGTAGATACCGTCCCGCTCGAAAACAGACACACCGCCCGCGACCACAACCTGTGTTCCATCTTTGGGCAAGAAAGCAAGGCGAGCGGCGTCGCTCCTCCACATTACCGCACGCACGCTCGCCTTTTCATCTTTGAGTGTGAAGTAAAGGTGGCCGGAGTAGTTTCGGAGATTGGCGATCTCTCCTCTGACCAGTACCTGCCTCAGGAAATCGTCCTTCCACAACACATCCTTAACGTATGCGTTGAGCTGACTAACAGAAATCAGGTCCTGAGCAGGTAACACTTCCCTACCACCTCTCGTCGTTCAGACTGGGACCGAGATCATTACCACTCAGCACTACCGCTTCGAAGGTACTCGTCTATGTCCTTGGCAGCCTCTTTGCCCGCACCCATGGCCAAGATAACCGTAGCCGAACCGGTCACGGCGTCACCGCCTGCCCAGACTCGCGGGCGAGTCGTGCGGCCGGTGCCCTCGCGCGCTCTCAGCCCACCCCAGGTCTCAGCCTCAAGGCCCTGGGTGGTCTGAAAGATAATGGGGTTGGGGCTTGTACCCAGCGCCATGATGACGGTGTCGCACTCCAGCACGTGTTCGGAGCCCTTGATCGGTACTGGGCGTCTTCGTCCGGACTTGTCGGGTTCGCCTAATTCCATCTTGATGCATTCAAGTCCGGTAACCCAGCCCTTTTCATTTCCTATAACCCTGACCGGGTTAGTCAGAAGATGTAACTCGACGCCCTCTTCCTCGGCATTCTCGATCTCTTCTGCTCTCGCGGGCATCTCTTGACGGCCTCTCCGGTACACTATCATGGCTTTTTCGGCACCGAGGCGCAGAGACGAACGGACTGCGTCCATGGCCACATTCCCCGCTCCCACAACCGCGACCTTCTTGCCGTACTTTATGGGGGTGTCGAACTCGGGGAACTCCCAGGCCCTCATAAGGTTAATCCTAGTTAGCCATTCATTGGCCGAGTATACACCGTTTAGGTTCTCGCCGGGAATACGCATAAACATGGGCAGCCCGGCACCCGAAGCCACGAACACAGCCTCATAACCGTCATCAAACAGGTCATCTATAGTGAGCGTTCGTCCAATCACAACGTCGGTCTCAATCTTGACTCCCAGGCTCTTTACATAATCCACCTCGCGCCTGACCACATCCTTGGGAAGTCGGAACTCGGGAATGCCATAGATGAGGACACCGCCCGCGGCGTGCAGCGACTCGAAAATGGTGACCTCATATCCCATCTTGGCCAAGTCCCCGGCACAGGTAAGACCCGCAGGGCCCGCCCCCACAACAGCAACCTTCTTGCTGTTGGATGGCGCCTTGGATACGCCTCCGTTGCCTTGGTTCTGCCGGCAAACCTGCTCTTCGAAAGCCTCTTGACAGGGTGTCCCTTCCTCAGCAAGGCCTTCGGCGTTCTCAATCTCCCAATCTGCCGCAAACCTCTCCAAGCGCCCAATGGCGATAGGCTGACCCGTCCTGACAAGCACGCACTTGGATTCGCACTGGGTCTCCTGGGGACAAACTCTTCCGCAGACAGCCGGAAGACTGTTGGTGGCCTTAATAGTGTCTATGGCTTCTTGGTATTTCTTCTCCTTTATGAGCCCTATGAAAGTCGGGATATTAACAGATACGGGACATCCTTGAACACATAGGGGATTCTTGCATTGGAGGCATCTGGCGGCTTCCTCTAGGGCTTGCTCCTCGGTATAACCCAGAGCAACGGGTTCGAAGTTTCTGGTACGGACTGCAGGGTCCTGCATGGGCATGGGAACTCTCTTCTTCAACGCCATTACTTCTCACCTCCGCAGTTGGGGCAACGCTCCATGGCAACCTTCTCCTCGTCCCTGTACACGTTGGCCCTTCTCCACGCTTCTTCCCAATCCACCAAATGCCCGTCAAACATGGGGCCATCTACGCAGCAGAACTTAGTCTCGCCGCCCACGGTGACTCGGCAGGCACCGCACATTCCTGTACCGTCCACCATAATCGGATTCATGGACACCCAGGTGCGGAGTTGGTACGGCCGTGTGACCTCACAGGTGGCTCTCATCATTGGCATGGGCCCAATAGCCACAACCTCATCTGCCTTAAGGCCGCTTTCGATAAGCTCCTTAAGCTTGTCCGACACAAAGCCTTTGAAACCAAGACTTCCGTCGTCTGTGCAAATATGCACTTCGTCGGAAACCGATCGCATCTCATCTTCCAGTATTAGAAGGTCCTTAGAGCGAGCACCGATGATGCTCACCACTTTGACGCCCCTTCTGTGAAGTTCCTTGCACTTGGGGTAGATAGGAGCAACCCCAACTCCGCCGGCTACCGCAACTACTGTCCCTGAATGCGGCAACTCGGCAGGTACACCCAGGGGACCCACAAGGTTCAAGATAGTGTCGCCGACCTCCAGTCTACCCAAAAGCCGCGTGGTAAGCCCCACCTCTTGATAAACCAAAGTGATTGTTCCGGCTTCCCTATCGTAGTCTGCAATTGTAAGGGGAATCCTTTCGCCTTCCTCCCTGACCCGCAATATGATGAACTGACCTGGTTCGGCTCTTGCGGCTACGTAGGGGGTCTTGACCACAATGAGTTTAGTCACAGGAGTCAAGACTTTCTTGGTTAGAATTTCGTTCATCAGGTATCCTCCCGTCTCCCTTGATCGCATTGCTGTTCTGGAACTGTGGGCACCATACCCAACTGCCGAAAGACTCCCATCAGCACCCCGTTAACGAACCTCGGCGAAGCGTAAGTGCTGAACTCCTTGGACAGCTCTAGCGCTTCGTCGATTACTACTTCTATGGGTGTTTCTTTCAGGTACCGAGCCTCCGCTATGGCGAGCCTGAGTATGGAGAGGTCCACTTTCGGCATTCGAGACACCTGCCATCCCTGGGAAGACCTTGAGATGGCACGGTCTATTTCGGACACGTTCGTCACTGCGGCCAAGAACAACTTGCCCGAATAATCGTGCTGTTCCACTCCACCGGGTTCGGTGTCGGCTCCGAAGAAATCCTTGGCAACTTGACTGAACGCATCCTCGGGAGAGCCTTTTCCGACCTCCCAACAAAAAAGCGCCGACAGCGCCAGAATCCTTGATTCATGTCTCTTCATTCTTTGGCTGGATGGTGTGCTCATCTGTACGATCACCGAAAGTCAGGTTTTCCTGGAAATGTCTCCTCCAAGAATTCCTTGAGTCCCTTTCCTTCGTCATCAGTCCACTTGCCTATAGCATTCCCTATGAATGTGGCAAGACTCAATATCAACGTTCTCCAGAATCCCAGGTATATAAGGGACAGCCCTATTAAGAGACCGACCGCGGTCCCACACACTCTGCCTGGGTGTTCCTTTACATATCGGATCGCCGCTGCCAAGAATCCCTCTTCCATCAATTGCTTACCTCCTAACGGCGACCTTCCAGGGAAATATCTGAAACCGAAACTTTCACAGATTCTACGTTGACACCCACGATGTCCCGTACATATGAGGAAGTAGCTTTTTGCACTTTATCGGCCAGCTCTGGGACGTTGGAATCAGCGGCGACGCGCAAATCTAGAAACACTTGGATCGCCGTAGCCTGGTTATTGAGCCAGATCTTAGCCTTGACTTCTCTTACCCCTGGTACTCTTGCAGCCACACGAGTGACCAGGCTTCTGATGGCCAAGAGGGAAATCCGAACCTCGCCTGTCTCGGTATCGTGAATAACCGCTTGCGCGGGGGGCCTCTGAAACCCGTAATACACAAAGCGAATGCCGCGAGAAACAAAAAGCCCGAGAGAACACCCACGGTTGTCCTGCCCGAAGGCGAATTCAATGCCTCCATTAGCAGGTTCACGGGAGCCTCCCATCCAAAAGCGGCCATCAGGAAGAAAAACGAGACTATTGTGAGAGCGAAGGAATACAGGCTCAAAGCTATCCTATCAATGATGCCCACACAATCACCCCACCGATTATTGGTGGCTTTCCGCTCCACCGGGCTCCTGGAAAACCACTCCCTGAATGTGGATATTGACCTGGGTAACCCTAAGCTCGGTCATGCCCTCAACCGAACGTTTGACATTTTCTTGGACTTTGTACGCCACCTCAGGGATTCTGGCTCCGTACTTGACGCTAATATACAGATCCAGCACGACATCCTTGTCGCCTGAAGATACGCGAACTCCCCTGCCAAGGTTTTTCCTACCGAGGATCGCCCCGCCTATACTCCCAACGATGTTGCCGGTCATGGCAGCCACACCCGGAACTTGAGCGGCAGCAGTGCTTGCAATAGCCGCTATAACTTCGTCAGAGATGTTCACTTCGGAGTTGTCTAGGGCGGTTTCCTCGATGGCTGCGTCCTTCCGCCCAAGGTCTTCTCCACCTTCGGGTGTCCGGTGCGGCAAATGTCGTGCCTCCTATAGGGAACCTTGCGTCTCCATTATATAGAGAGCGGCAATCAGCCTCAATGTAGTATAACCAAGAGGAACTTGTGTTGCCAGCCCAATAATCCTACTTTCCCACCGGTATTATGGTGACGTTTTCTAGTTTGACCCTAGATATCCTTCTTACCACGTCCCCTATCTGAGTTGCTTCCTTGGTTTCCAAACCAGGTGCCTTGACAACCACTGTACAGGTGTCGGGCGATAAGAAGACCAGGCTATCCCACCCCTTTGCCTTGAGAATGCCTTCAATCCTGAGTTCTTTCCCCATGAGATCAACCATCGATAGATACTGAGCGGTAGCTGCATCACGGGCTTCTTTGGAGGCAGTCTCGTCGTCCATGACTCGCTTAACCAGGTCAATCTGTTCCTTCTCGGTTTTCTCCCTATCTAAGCGAAACTCTATGAAGAAATCCTGTTCCTGTTCTGCGAGGTTCGCGCCATTGATTGCCTTGTCAGCACCCTTCAAAGAGAAAACCGATGTTGCGCTGGGCCAATGCGATTTCGCATACAAAGCCAAAGCAGTGATGAGGACAATGAACACCACGACCTTCCATATGGAGGACGCGTTTGGACGACGTCCAGTATCGACGTCTTCTCTGAGACCTGCATCTGTACTACCGCCAGTACTGCCGCCGAAAGCCACACCGGTGCTCCCGCCGAAACTACCACTCCCAGCGGTACTGCCACTGACACTCCTGCCGTGGGTACCACCAAGACTGACACCGTGCGGGTCCTTGAGCATCCCGCCGCCGCGACCGCGGTTCCACGGTATCGCTTTCGGTTTGCCAGTGTGCAGAAAGCCAGTCATTTTCACGTTATTTCCCTCCTTTCATGGGCAAGACCTGAACTCGATACAAAGGCACATTGAGGAGCGTCTCCACTGCCCGGTAGATCGCCAGTTTCACCTGGGAGGAAGATGCACCCTCAGCAACCACCAGGCAGCCCGCCACGGTGGCTTGGCCGATGGCTTCCACCAGCGGAGTGTCTCCGCTTCCCAACCTGGCAATCACGGGTTGAGACGACTTGGTCTCGTTGCTGCTTTCTCGGATCTCTCCCGAACTAGTGCTCTCCTTTTGGGAACTCCTGTTGCCTTGGATGTTGAGGGCAAACATGCTCTTGGGACCCGACTCCAAGGTCACAGAAGCGCTCACCTTGCCAACTCCTCTGATCGTGCTGACCACGCGCTCTATTTCTCTGGCAATTTCGTTCTCGTACTGCGTCAGAACCGTCGAACTGTGTTCCTTTACTTCGCTTTCTCTAGCGGGCCCTTGCAGCGAGCCACCGATGATGATCAGCGCAACCCCTGCCACGCCCAACAGAACAAGCTGGAGGTATTGGGATTTCAAGAACTCTTTTAACCCTTGGCTCTTGGGCCTCTTGTTCATCTCCTTCAAATCCATGCGTCGCCTAACCAAGAAGGCGCCGCTTCCCTCCCTTCTTTCGTTCACGAATCCGGTTGAATTATCGTCACGGTGTCTCTTGGCACACCCAAGTAAGCCGAAAGCGTTGCCATGAACGGGTCTAAGGTGTCCGGAGGAACACTTTCCTTAAGCCATATCTTCACTGCCACCAACGTGAATCCGCCTGCGTCGGGCACGGCCTCTACGTGGTCAATGGGAATGTCTGCCCTGGCGCCCATCTCCAGAACTCGGCGGCTCGTCTCCGACGCCAGGAATCTCTCTAGGGAGACGGGCGAACTCACCTCCTTCCACGAGGCGCCGAGAGTCAGAACCGACCTGTCGTTGCCTCTGAACAGACCCGCCAAAGGGGCGACAACACACAAGAGAAGGAGCATCTCTACGACGAACTTGGCCTGTTTGGTCATGGATTTTGGAACCAAGAGAAGGACTGTGCCAGAAAACACAGTCAAGACAAATATGGACCGAGCCCAAGCCTTGATGGCAAGCAAGACCCATCACCTCCTAAAAGGGTTTGGTGGCCTGAGCCACAAGGGAAAGGCAGATGGTGAACACAAAACACGTGACAAACAACGTAATTGAGACAGCGGTTATCCCATCGGCCATGGACCTCAAAGACCTGGAGACCTGCTGACCAGCGATTGGCCCAAGGATCGCCGCGGATACCTTCCACATGAAAAGGCAGCCCAGGACCCTTAGAAGGGGTGTGAACACCACTGATACAACTGCAACCGCCCCGGCCAAACCCATGGCCGACCTAAGCCCGTAGGCCGATACGAAAAACATATCCATGGTATCACCTATGGCTTTGCCTGCTACGGGAATAAAGGTAGAACTGACATACTTGGCCGTCCTATAAGCCATGCCGTCGGCTAACCCCGTGGCGGCTCTTTGACCCATAACGATCCCTACGAAACACGCCATGGAGATACCGACCACCAAGAAGGCCAATTGACGGAGCATTCCCGCCACGCCCGACACCCTCTCACCACCACCCAAGTTCCCCGCCAGATCAAGGGCTATCGACGTGTAGATGACGGGAAACGCCGCATCCAAGACGATAATGCATACGGCAGTTCCCACTCCAAACACCAAGGGATGAAGGATGGACGCTGTGACAGGGGCTGCCGAGACAACCGAAAGTGTTGTCAGGGCAGGAATAAAGGAGAAGAATGCCGTGCGTATAGCCTCTGTGGCGTCTTTGGCGATCCTGAGCACATCGTTGAACGACCACATGGCCAGTGTAACCAGAGAAATGTGGCAAGCCCAAATGGCTATCCGGTTTGAGCCCGACGGTGAAATGGTCTCGGACAATATCTCCAGACACGCCACCGAGACGCCGATAAGCATTATTTTCCCAAACAAGGAGCCCGAAGCCAGGAATTCCCTAGTTGCTCCGGTCGCCAACGATTTGAGAATACCAAGAAAGTCGATGCCTTTGCCGGACATGATATTCCCGACTATCTGGCGCCACGAGATCTCGTGATCCTTAAGGAGATCTTTGAACACCCTGTCTATAGGCTCCGTGACTCCATCTCTTTGCAAACCCTCTAGAGATGAGCTCCAAGAAGAAGCTGGCGCGGGGCTTTCATCATGGCCTTGCCCTGGGACAGTGGGCACGGTTTGGGCTGACGATGCGTTAACCTTGCACGCGCTGAACAGGGTCAGGGAAAAGATCATGATCGCCGAAATCATTACCGCTGTCCTCACGGCCTTCCGGGTCAGTCGAACTCGCAGCACTCCAATGTGCTCCTGTACCACAGGCAACCCCTCTCCCACCGAGAACCCTCTTCCCACCGGCGATTCCTCTCCCACTGGCAATCCCTCTCCTGCTCGAAACCCTTTCCCACCCGCAACCGTCAGCCAGTAATCACCGGTGCCAATCGAAATCCGATCAATACCTAGCTGAGGAGGCTTCGGATCACGTTCAGGACTTCACCCACGATCGGCAGCGCAGCAACGAGTATCAGGACTTTCCCGGCCATCTCAACCCTTGACGCCATGAGCTCTTCCCCAGAGTCCCTGCACAAAGCCGCAGCAAAATCCGCAATATACGAGATCCCCAAGACCTTGAAGATAATGCCAAAGTACAGCGAACCCAAGCCGGATTCAGCCGCGATGCTGCCAAAAACCATCACCACCTGGGAAACTCTTGGCAGTATCAATAGAAACAGGGCGATTCCCGAAACCAGGGCCAAACCCATGGTCATCTCAGGTCTGTCTTTGCGCAGGAGAAGGAGTATCAGACTTGCGACTATCCCTAGTCCCGCTATTTGAACGATTTCCACCTACAAACACCTCATGGCAGTTGAAAGGTGGTTTTGACGGCCTGGAAGAAGTCGGCTATCAGCCTCACAACCAGAGTCAGCACGACCAGTACTCCGGTAAGAGTCACCATCCAGGCATATTCCTCTTTGCCTGACTGTTTTATGACTGAATGCAGAACCGAAACGATTATGGCGATCCCGGCTATCTTGAAAATCAGATCAACGCTGACCATTGGTTACCCTCCCCGACCGTTTCAAAGGAGCACTATGACGACACTTATGGCGCCAAGTACCCCGAGATACCGGTAGATACGAGCTTTCTTCCGATAGTTGTCCTCAAGAGACCGCCTTAAGGCCTTGGCACTGTCTAGAACAGCGTCTATGTGGGCCACCTGCTCCTTATGACCAGAAGTACCAAGGTTTCTGAAGAGGTCTTCTATCAGCGGGACTTGATGTCGTGGCATCTTCTGGCCCAGGTCATCCAGTACCAGAGACAAAGCTTCTTCGGGGGTCATACGGCTGCCGGGTCCGGTCTTGGCTCCAACTCGCGCGAACGCCTGACCGACCGTGCCGCCCACTCGCTCACCGCATTTGGATAAAGCCTTTGGCAACGGCAGCAGCGCATAGGAGATTTCGGTCTTAAGGGAGAGGAGCAATGACTCAAACCTGTTCATCTCCGAAATCTCATGGTCTAGCTGAGCAGCCATCCTGTACCCAAGAAGACCTCCCGCCGCTATCACGGCGCCTGAACCCAGGATCCTGACAGCACTCAAGGGAAAACTCACCGGTTCATCTCTCCCACGTACTCCAAAGTACCTGGACCTAGGCGTCTTGAGAGAACTACCGCTTTTTGGAAATACCCACGCTCCACAACCCATGCCGAATAGGGCCGCTTTCTCACCTGTTCCAAGTCGTCTCCATGGCACGTGGCCAGCACGCTGGCGCCCCCGGCCAGCGCCACCGCAACGGCCTGAGCGTCCTCCTGGCTTCCGATTTCGTCGGTGACGATGAGGTCTGGGCCCATAGATCGCAGAAGCATCATAATCCCTCTGGCTTTTGGGCACCGGTCAAGTACGTCTGCCCTGGGACCGACGTCGTGCTGGGGAACACCCCGAAAGCACGCCGCTATCTCGGATCTCTCGTCGACTATGCCTACCTGAGAGGGTCGCAGCCCCAACTCAGGTGCCCCTTGGCCCGATATGCGGCACAGGTCTCGAAGAAGCGTTGTTTTGCCACATCCCGGCGGCGAGATGATGAGGGTGGAGACCAGGCGGCCAGACTTACCGATGAGCTTTGGCACCAGTTTTTCGCCTGCACCTTTGACCTCTCTGGCTATCCTGAAGTTGAACCCGCTGACCTCCCTAAGACGCACCGTGCCATCGCCCCAGGTGACAACTTGTCCGGTGAGTCCAACCCGGTGGCCGCCTGGGATGGTTATGTAGCCGTTTGCAAACTCATTCTCAAGGGCGTAATAGGAGGAGTCGGTCACGAGAGCCAGGGTCTTTTCTATGTCGCTATCGCAGACAGGAGGGTCGCTATTGAGCAAGGTGTCGCCCTCAGGGTCTACGACAGAGATGGGTAGTCCTTTCCTCAAGCGGATTTCCATCACTGTAGACACCTTGGCGGGGCGTGAGGCAAAATGGGCTTTGAGCAGGCCTCTTACTCTAGCGGAGAACAATGACAGAATGTCCCTGTCCAGCGTCTCCAGAGTCACTAGGCTCGACCTCCCCGTTGTCATAACATATTGAGGTGGACGAGCATGTATGACTCCCAGATGGGACAAAGGCCGTGGTGCAAAGCCGTGGGGCACAGGTCTTTGTGAAAAAGCCTCGAGCCAAGGATTTAGGGCAGCAGTCTAGGGAGCATCGATGGCCTTGGGGAGATCATTTAAGAGCGATCGGCTTTTCCACCTCCCCGTTTGATACTGGTAGCCTACTATGAGAATGCGGACAAACTGGTCAATGTTGATTGCCCACCAGACGCCCACCAATCCGTAGTGCCTACTGAGCAGGAAACTAAGAGGGATACGACATCCCCAGATGCCAACCGCCGCCGATACCATGGGCGTCACGGTATCACCCGCGCCACGGAGACAGCCGCCCAAAGAACCCGAAAGCAACTGAGGGATCTGGGAAAACGCCATAATTAACAGATACTGTGCGCCGATAACGATTACCTCGGGGTCGTCTGTGAGGATTCGCATGAGCAGGCTCGGACCCAGCAGGAGAACTGCGGTAGCACACGCAGAGAGCATTAGGCCCCATTGGACTATCTGCTTCGCATACCGTTCCGCAAGATCTGGATCCCTAGCCCCAAGAGAGCGCCCCACAAGAGCAGTGGCCGCGATACCAAAGCCTACAGACGGCATGTAAGATATTCCTTCGGCCTGCAACCCCAACTGGTAAGCAGCGCCGGCGGATGTTCCGAAACCGTTCACAACGCGAAACACTATTACTCCCGCTGACTGCCAAAACAGCCCTTCTGCCGAAGACGGGATGCCTATCACTAAGACTCTCTTAGCTACTGAATAATCCCACACGAAACGCTGGCCGAAGCTCAAGCCTACGCCCGAACGGGGGCTAAGGAGGTACCAAGATGCGATGACAGCTCCAACGGCCTGCCCTGCAATGGTACCGATTGCGGGACCGCGAAAGCCCAGCGTCGGGAACCCCAAGTGCCCAAAAGTCAGAAGAAAACTGAGCCCTGCGGCGACCACGTTGATGACAAAAGCAATTAGCATGGGAGTACGGGTGTTACCCCGGCCTCTCAGTATAGCGCTAATGACCATGAAAAGCGCCTGAAAAGGCATGCTAAACGCCAAGATCCTGAGGTAGGCCACACCCATTGGGAGGGCCTCGGGAGTGATCTTGAGTAAGGTCAGAAACGTCGGAGCGAAGACGTAAGCTCCCCCTGCGACTATACCCATCAAAGCGAGGGCGAGTAGCAAACCCTGTTGGGCAACCCTGCGCGTTCTGTCTTGGTCACCCGCCCCCATGGCCTGAGCCGTTAGTACCGTAGTGCCTGTTCCGATCGCACTGAAGATGGTCCAGCCAAACATGGCAACCCTGCCTGACAATCCTACCGCCAATATGGCTGCAGCGCCCAACCGTCCAACTATCCCTGTATTTATGAATCCAATGAGCAACTGAAGGACGTTCTCGGCGGTCACGGGCCATATCATGGTCAAAATGTTGCGGCGAATCTCCTGCTGGGATGGGGCTGGATGAGAGTCCGCTGACATTTCTTAGCTCCCTCCGTCGGTAGGATTATCTGGCCGTATTCTCAAGTAGCCTAACACAGACCGTCTGCAATTGAGAACTGCATTTGTTTCGGGGACATCCGCGCGTCGAGCTCTACATGCGCGCAACAAGAAGGGGTGAAGGTCTCTCCTTCACCCAAACGCTTGCCACAACGCCAAATCTCGCGTGCCTGGCCGCCCTATTCTTGAATCATCTCCTTAAGCATGCTGTGGATATATACAGCGCTATCGTTGGTCTGAAACCCGTGAGACATCGTCACCAAGACTCCGTCGTTGTATGCCACAATGCTCACATCGTCTCCGGTGATTTCGTCTAGCGGCATAGCCTCCGATGGGCCTACTAACCAGCATCGTGCTTCCTCCTCCAGACGGACGATACCCACAACCCTGTCCAAGAAGTACGGTTGAACTCGTGGCGTTGTCCACCAACCATCAAGTACTTTGGAGTTGGACCCGTCTTCTCCCACACGCCACACACAACCAGCCTCGGTTCCGCCCAGGTTCAGAAGTGCGCTTCTACCGTCAGGCAAAGAAGCGACAGGATAGATATAGTTGATAGTCTCGCCGATTTCATCTCGTACAGCCAACAAATCAGCACATTTCACCGGTTCGCTGTCAGTAGTCACGTCACAAATCCACACCCCGGTGTAGTCCTTCGAACGGACTTCCCCCCACTTGCCCAGGGTAACCGGGCCGGATACGAAGACCACGTGCTCGGAATCGGCCAGCCAGGCCGAAGTGAAAAGAAACTGTGTAGCCTCGGAGGATTGGCTCTCGCCCTGCTCCCCATCTTGACCGTCTTGGCCGTCTTTGCCGAGGGCTATAGTCCTAACCACCTCGCCATGAACATCCGCCACTGTAATGGCCTCAGCCGCCGCGAACGGACCATCTTCGCCCGGGAGCATTCTGTACAACTGCAACCCTTGCCCTGAGGCATCGGGCGATGAACTGGCAGTGTACGCCATGATGTATCGGCCATCCGGCGACCAGACCGGATAAAAGCTGTAAGTGTCGCCTGCAGCCAGGAGTGGCCTCTCGGTGCCGGTGGCCAAATCCATGATGAAAATTCCGGTCCTATCATGTTCGTTGAGGCTGTAGACGGCGTAATCTCCTCGAGGCGACAGAGCAAAGTAGAAAAGCGAGCCATAATTGGGGAAGTCCTTACGGATAAGCCTCTTAGTGTTTGACTGGATGTCCACTGACCATACCTTCTCCAAGACGCGAAAGACCAGCGTACCATGCTCGGTCAGAACCGCTTCGTCCACGATTTCCCGGGGTTCGGATGCCTCCATAAAAGCAACTAGTGAGGACGTCTCTGTCGTTATATCGCCAACCATCACGGCACTTCCCCGCTGGCCGTGATGCTCTCCCCCATTCTGCCAACCGTGGATGATGTAGACGCACTTCGCATCTGATAGCCAACCAACAGGGATCCATTGAACAAGGTTGTGTTTGGTCCAAGAAGTATCTATAGAATAGAGAGCCACAGAATCTCCGAGATCTTGTCCGGGTCCTCCATCTGTTTCTGGCATAGGAATCGCGGACATAGTCTCTGTGGACTCACCTAAGACGACAGCCAACAGGTGTTTACCATCCGGGGAAATGCACCGGCTCTGATCGACAGTCAACCATTGACCGCTAATCTCGGTTCTTGTCAACTCCACTGGATCCACCACAGTGACCGTTTTGGGTTCCTCGGGCGGCACCACTGTCCTTGAACACCCGACCAGAATGACTGCCGCAAGCACAAGGCAGATGGCGCGAAGGGCAGTTCGTTCACGGACAACACGGTTCGCGTTTGTTCCGGCGTTTGAGCGATGCATGAAAGCATGCCACCTTTCGGTGATCTAGATGAACGCCGCCATAGTGTAGTTCCGCTGCGGGCCTGTCGTAGGATCGGTGCCCGCAGCATGGTCGCAGGGTGAGCGGGTAGTTCCTCTCGCCCCCCGGCATAGGACCTTGCAGGCCTTGTAGAGAAACCTTTGTCGGTGCCATACTACAAGGGGCAGCTTGGTCCGGTGCTGCAACAACCAGAATGGGAAACCAGAATGGAGTCTCTCGAAATGCGCCTTTTCATCGCCATAAATCTATCTAGCGATACCCGCTCTCGACTCGTGGCGGTCCGCGATGAGTTGCGCTCCCACTCGAAGCGCGGCAGCTTCGTACCGGAAGACAATCTGCACCTGACGCTGGCGTTCCTTGGCGAGTGCGACCTGGAGCAAACAGCTAGTGCCAAGTCTGCCATGGATGCAATTGAGGTCGATCCATGCGTCTTGAGTGTTGAGCGCCTAGGGCGGTTCAAGCGCCAAGGAGGTGACATCTGGTGGGCGGGGTTGCGTGAAGATAAGGCGTTGATAGACTTGCAGCGCGATTTGGCCAGCAACCTGATGGCCTCGGGCTTCGTTTTGGATAGCCGCAAATACAATCCCCACATCACGCTTGGACGTAGGATTGTGACTGACACTCTGCCGTGGCGTATCGAACCTTTTGGCGAAACCGCTAGGATCATAGATCTCATGAAGTCCGAGCGAATCGGCGGCAAAATGAAGTATACGTCAATCTACCGGCGCGGGAAGTGGGAAAAACCGATTGTCATCGAGACATATGACCCGCGATGGGCATCTGAGTTTGAGAAGATTCGCGAATTCGTGCTCCAGATCCTGGGAGACCTTGTCGTGGACATCCATCACGTTGGAAGCACCAGCGTAGCGGGGCTTGACGCAAAACCCATAATTGACATAGACGTCGAGATTTCGTCAATGGACGTGTTTCCCGAGATTATGAGGCGCCTAGAAAAGGCGGGTTACCGCCATATGGGCGATTACGGCATCTCCGGACGAGAAGTCATTAAGCGCGAAGAGCCCGACCATTTCATGAAATACCATATGTACATCTGTCCCTCCGATAGCCGCGAGCTTCGGCGCCACCTGTTTTTCCGAGACTACCTACGGTCCCACCCCCCGGCAGTCCGCAAGTATGGAGACCTGAAGCGCCAACTCGCCGAAAAACACCAAAACGACATTGACGCTTACATCGATGGCAAGACTGAGTTCATCGAAACGATACTGAGGGGACATGGCCGTGAGCAACACTACTGATAGCCCTGTGATTGGGTTTCTTTCGAAGAGTCTTTCTTGTGTCGGCATCCCCACGCTCCTGGCTTTCGGGATAGATGGACGCACCCAGTACGCTAAGATCGTGCGAGAGATACGGGCCGCGATTTCGCCAGAAGGTCAAGAGCAAGCGGCAAGAGACGCAGGGGGAGATGAGGAGTGTGGCTGATTACAGCAAGAACGGCACCCCAGGGGTCTCAATAGAGAGAGTCCAGGACGTCGCCGAGAAAAGACGCATTGCAGAACACATATTGCTTGCCTTGCCTGATTGGTTCGGCATTCCCGAATACACCCAAAGGTATATAGAAGAGAGCTCAGACCTGCCCTTCTGGGTAGTTCGGCGCGGTCAAGACCCTGTGGGTTTCATAACCCTTAAAGAAACGAGTCCCTACACCGCCGAAATCCACGTTATGGGGGTCCTCCCACAGTATCATAGGAAGGGCATCGGGCGCCGCCTGTTCTCTGCCCTCTATGACTTCTGCAAGCAGGAAGGCTATGAGTTTCTGCAAGTCAAGACGGTGGATGAGGGAAAGTACGAACAATACGACCGTACCCGGTTGTTCTACGAGAGCGTCGGTTTTCGCAAACTTGAGGTATTTCCTGCGCTGTGGGACGAGCGAAACCCGTGTCTAGTCATGGTAATGGCTGTAAGGTGATAGATGGTCGGCCATGAACTAGAGACTTTGACAAGTCGGCACTTCGTACCTACAAATGGTCCTCTGCACGCCGTCAATCAAGCGTTTCCTTATGTCTATCAGGCGTCCCCCGTTTTTCACCATCACTCGAGCAGAAGCCGGGTTGTCTAGATCGCACGTAATGAGGGCCGGATCGATGCCCAAAAGGTAAGCCTCACGCAACAACAGCCTTAACTGTAGGGTCCCGTAACCCTGGTTCCAATAGCTGGGACGGATAGCGTAGCCGATGGTTCCGCCGTACTTCTCCAGAGAACTCGTAAGCCTATGGCGGATGTTGCCGGTCCCGATGAACTCAAGTCCTTTCACAAGCCAGAACGTGGTTGAGGGAACCCAGCCCTCCCTTAGCCCTATCCCCCGCTCCGAGTCGTAGAATTTCTGGAAAATCGTGTCCTTCCACTCCTCGAAAGCATCAGGGTCCTCCATGGACGCATATCGAGTGCCCACGGCTTTGAACTCCCGGCACGCCTCAAGATAACTCTCAAGATACTTAGGAGTGGGCCGAACTAATCGCACGTCAGGCTGCAACTCGTTCATCAGGATCACTCCTTCACAAATACCCAGGTCCGCGCCGGTTATGTGGCTGTTCTGTGCCTCTAACCCCACGGCGCACCAGCTCGCGTAGGTCATCTGTGTAGCCTATTATACACGAGACAACCGATAGCGGACCGGAGTCGTTCGAGGAGCGAAGGAGGTACCGGCAAAGCAGCAGAAATCTCGTCATTGTAGTAGACTAGAGCATATGCACAGTATAAGAATCAGAACCACGCGCGGGAAGGAGTCAGCCCATTGCTCGCTTTGAAGGATATCGCAAAAACCTACTACGTGGGAGATGGCACGGTAGAGGCGCTCCGGGGCATCAATATCGAGTTTAGAAACAGCGAATTTGTGTCGATCCTGGGTCCATCCGGCTGTGGCAAAACGACCATGCTTAACATAATCGGAGGGCTCGACCGCTACACCACCGGAGACCTTACTGTTAACGGAGTCTCAACCAAGAAGTTCAGGGACAGCGATTGGGACGCATACCGAAACCAATCTATAGGATTCGTCTTCCAAAGTTACAACCTGATCCCGCATCAGACAGTTTTGGCCAACGTTGAACTGGCGATGACTCTGTCCGGCGTACCCAGATCCGAACGCAAAAGGCGTGCTCTAGAAGTCCTTGAAAGAGTAGGGCTTGGCGACCAAGCAAATAAGAAACCCAATCAGCTGTCAGGGGGCCAGATGCAACGAGTAGCCATCGCCCGGGCGCTGGTGAATAACCCAGACATTTTGCTGGCTGACGAGCCTACGGGTTCGCTAGACTCGGAAACCAGCACCCAGATAGCAGAAATCCTGGCGGAAATTGCCCGAGACAGACTGGTCATACTGGTAACCCACAACTCAGAATTGGCCCAGAAGTATTCCACAAGAATAGTTCATCTCTTGGACGGTAAGATCACCAGTGACTCGAACCCTTACGATTCCACCCGAGATGCGGCCTTTACGGACCGATCGGCCAAAGATGACCTTAGAGCTAAACGAAAACCTTCTATGTCGTTGGGCACTGCTCTCTCGCTCAGCCTGAACAACCTCATGACTAAGAAAGCGCGAACACTCTTGACGTCGTTCGCCGGCAGCATCGGGATCATCGGTATTGCCTTGATTTTGGCGCTGTCAAGCGGAATGCGAGACTACATAGGCAACGTCCAACAAGACACCATGTCGAGTTACCCTCTTTCCATCGAGCAATCATCCATCGACATGACCGCACTCTTGGCGGCGGCTCGGAGCATTGGGACTCATAAGGCCGACCACCCTCTTGATAAGGTGTATTCATACGATGTGATGGCGGACATGATGAGCAGTCTCTTGTCGGAGTCATCCACCAACGATCTGAAAGCATTCAAGAAGTTCATCGAAGACGGGGGAAACGGAATAGGCGACTATGTCAACGACATCAAATACGGCTATGCCACCCCGATGAACATCTACAGAGCTGATACCGCCAATGGAGTATTTCGGGTGCACCCCAGTTCGCTTCTGATGGACATGAGCTCGGCCTCCCCCATGGGCACTATGGGGATGATGAGAAGCCGCCCGGGTTCAGATGTCTGGGAAGAGCTACTGGATAACCGCGAATTGCTGGAGCTCCAATACGATGTCCTGGCCGGGAGGATGCCGGAAGACTTCGATGAAGTTGCGATCCTCGTAAACAAGGACAACGAGATCACGGACTATGCACTGTACTCTCTCGGTTTAGAAGACCCAGATGAAGTCGCCAGGATGATGCGGGACATTTCCGTAGGTGAAAAGATCTCCTCTGAACAAGTGAGTTTCACCTATGAAGAACTGCTGGATCTCACTTTCAAATTGGTTCCCGGCACAGACCACTACGAAAAAGTAGGAGGCGTGTGGATCGACAGGAGCCGGGATGATGCCTACATGGCGGAAGTCATCAAGAACGCAAAGGATATCAAGGTGGTGGGCATTCTTAGACCTTCGGAAGGGGCTGCCGAATCTCTTGGAGCGGCTTCGATAGGATATACTTCTGCCTTGACCACCTATTTTGTAAATGCGGTCAAGGAAAGCCAGATCGTTCGGGAACAGATGACTAATCCAGAAGTAGATGTGTTCACAGGGAAGCCGTTTGCCAGGAGCGATGGATCCCAGCCTTTGGGTGTAGATCCGAGTTCGCTTTCGCCCGATCAGCAGGCATACCTCGCATCTCTATCGCCGGAAGAACGGGCTGCCTTCCTGGAAAGCAACACACCTACCTCCAAATCGACCTATGAACAAAACATGTTGATTCTTGGAGTCACCGACATGGATAACCCCAATCGAATCAACATCTATCCCAAGGATTTCGAGTCCAAGACCAAGATCAAATCCATCATTGATGACTACAACAAACAGATGAACGATAGCGGAAACCCTGAAGGTGTCATCCAGTACGCCGACTATCTGGACTTGATGCTGTCTTCGGTTACCAGTGTCATCAACGCCATAAGCTACATCCTAATAGCATTCGTGGCCATTTCCCTAGTGGTTTCGTCCATCATGATCGGCGTCATCACTTACATCTCTGTACTTGAGCGCACCAAAGAGATCGGAATCCTCCGCAGCGTTGGAGCATCCAAAAGCGACATTTCTCGTGTGTTCAACGCTGAGACACTAATCATTGGATTCGTGGCCGGGGCCATCGGCATAGGCGCCACGTTGCTTCTGTGTGTTCCCGCAAACGTCATCATAAGCAGGGCAACCCGTATACCCGGTGTGGCCGCACTACCGCCTCTGGGCGGGATAGCTCTTTTGGCAATCAGCATGACGCTAACTTTCATAGCCGGGCTGATACCGTCACGGATCGCCGCCAAGAAAGACCCTGTGGTGGCGCTCAGGACAGAATAGGCTTGGGACGGAACGCGGTGCCTTAGGTAGCCCGGAGCGAGGTGCAGAGGGAGCGCGGAGCATACGGTCTGATGAAGGAATCTTCAGTTTTGCCACGAAACACTCTGCGGAGGAGGAACGATTCATGCGTATAGTCTCCGCTAGGGTTATACCGGCACTGATTCCCAAGAAGACTGCCTTCAAAGTGGCATACGCCACCCGCACCAGAGCCGTCAGCATCTTCCTGCGGTTGGACACCGATACGGGACATGTTGGCTGGGGCGAATCCTTGCCCAACCGTGAAGTGACGGGAGAGGAACGGGATGAGGTATACCGCCGTCTAGCGGAATGGACCGCTGTAAACCTCATTGGAGAAGACCCGTTCGATACGGAACGTATTCGCCTTAAGATGGACGCAGACTTGACATCCATGCCGTCCGCCCGCTGTGCAATTGACACAGCCCTTTGGGACCTTCGCGGTAAAGCGCTGAACAGATCCCTTCGCCAACTACTGGGTAACGCCCGGCCCAGAATTGATGCCAGTTCAAGCATTGGAATTATGAGTTTGGACAAAACGGTCAAGGAAGCCAGGGCGTTGATGAACCAGGGTTTCAGACACATCAAAGTGAAAATCGGGCTTGATCTCGAAAACGACATAGCGCGAGTCAAAACCATGCGCGAACAGTTGGGCACTGACTGGCATCTCTACCTGGATGCCAACCAAGGCTACACAGCACGGGAAGCAGTTGATCTGGTGATGTGCCTTGCCGATGAACGGGTCGATCTCGTGGAGCAGCCGGTCCCTGCAGAAGACGTTGATTCGCTGGCTGAAGTGACGCGTGAGAGTCCCATACCCATATGCGCTGACGAAGCTGTGAAGGATTCGCCAAGTCTTATTCGCATTCTTGAGAGGCGAGCAGCCCATATGATCAACGTGAAACTCCAGAAGTGCGGGGGACCCTCTGAGGCCTCCTTACTGGTACGGATGGCCGAATCCGCGGGAATGAAGGCCATGATCGGATGCATGATCGAGAGCCGAGTCGGCATCACCGCGGGGCTTTCGGTGGCGCTTGGTTTGGCCAACGTCTACTATGTTGACTTAGACGGCGCGTTTGATCTGGCTGACGATGTGGTGACCACCAATACCGGTGCTCAATATGCCGGTGGGTACCAGTTTCTAGCCGAAGGGCCGGGTCTCGGTCTCGAAATAGACGAAAGCGCCATGGATAGAAACACCGATCGAGCGCTAATGAACGTCTAACAAGCCGCATATGCGCACATGAGTATACATATACGCATCCTTCACTTCTACTGCGTTTAGGAGACTTCTACTGCCTTCAGGAGACTTCTGTTGCCTTCAGGTGACCTCAACCAAACCGCACCTTCCCTAACCATAGCCTGTGCTGATACCGTGCCAACCCCGGCAAAATCGCCATCCAGATTGCTCGCCAAAATCCCATCCTCGCTGGAATAATCAGGGGTTACACATCAATAGTTATTGTTACCAAAGGGCCCGAGTCGGCTGTCTTGGTGTTGGGCCGGTTGGCGTTGCACTCGACGCAAGAAATGCGGCGAGACGCAACCTCACAAGCAAAAAGTGCTACAGACTTCGTTGCTCGACGCAAGAATCGCGTCGAGAGACCACGTACGAAGCAGAAATTGCTATGGACTCCGTTACTCGACGCAAGAATCGCGTCGAGAGACCACGTACGAAGCAGAAATTGCTATGGACTCCGTTGCTCGACGCAAGAACTGCACTGGCGAACCACACGATGGCCGGCAACAGGCAGTGAGGGGGTGTTTACCTACACTTACGCGAGAGTCTTCTCACATTACTCTCGGAGGTGAAAACTGTGTTCGCCGATGGAATGATAGTTGACTTCTTCCTGATCGCGCTACTCATGATCGGTGTTGCCTACGCAATGAACAAAGTCAAGAGCAGGGAAACCAGATGGGAAATCAGGAGAATCGCAGGTCTTGACGCCATCGAAGAAGGCATTGGCAGAGCAACCGAGATGAACAGACCCGTGTTCTACTTGCCCGGAAGCGGAGGGTTCTCAGACCCCCAGTTGATGGCTTCGATGGCGGTCTTGTCTGAAGTGGCGAAGATAACCGCTCGCTATGATACCAGGTTGATCGTGTGCGTTCCTCAATCCCAGGTTTACCCAGTCATTCAGGAAATCGTCCGCCAGTCTTACGTCACGGAAGGCAAGATCGATAATTTCAGGGCTGACGACGTCAGGTGGTTCTCCGACCACTACTTTGGCTACGCCCTAGCCATTATCGCTCTCATGTTCAGAGAGAAAGTGGCCACAAACATCATGATCGGTTCGTTCGCGTTCGACGCTCTCATGTACGCAGAAGCAGCAAACCAAGCCGGTGCTATCCAGGTGGGAGGAACAGCCGCAATCACTCAGGTGCCCTTCTTCGTGGCTGCCTGTGACTACGCTCTGATCGGAGAAGAAATCTATGCTGCAGCTGCATACCTCACCAAAGATCCCATCAGAGTAGCAACAATTGTGGCAGAAGACTGGGCAAAATTCCTGGTCACAGGTCTCTTGATCTTGGGAGCAATCCTTCAAACAGCCGGCAAGTCAGAAGGACTGACACAACTACTGGTCAAGTAGGGGAAGGAGTGAGAACAAGTGAGAAGGACTTTGCCCTATGCCCTGACTCTCTCAGCAGCGGCATTCATCATGATCTGCGTTTTCTTCGGAGTAGCGCCCGAGGCTCTTGAGACGCTTGACAAGTGGTTTATTCTAAGCACTGCTGTGGTGTGCTGCATGGGACTTGTAAACCTGTCTTCGGTCCACGCCCGAAACGTGAGGAGGAAAGGCAAAGACTGGGATCTTTCCATCGTCCTATTGGTAATTACCTACGGTTATCTGGCCCTTGGCGTTTTTACCAATCCAACCGCAGAATTGTACTCCGAGATATTCCAAGCAACGGCTGAGCCTCTTGGAGCCACTTTCTACTCAGTCTTGGCATTCTACATCGTATCGGCTGCATACCGAGCCTTTAGAGCCAAGACTCGCGACGCCGCTATACTTCTCATCACCGGCGTAATCGTTCTTCTAGGTAACGCTCCCATCGGAGAAGTCATCCACCCGGCATTCGGCTCAGTGACCTCGTGGATCATGAATATTCCCAACACCTCTGCACAAAGAGCAGTAATCTTCGGCTCTACGATTGGAGCATTCGTTACCGCCATCAGAGTGTTCTTCGGCATCGATCGGCCCTATGTATCGGCTGGCGAATAGGAGGTGGAGACGTGAGCATTTGGGAACGGTTATCCAACCTTGACAGGCGCGTCTATTACGTTGTCCTTCTCGTGGTCGTGGCTCTACCTGTCATCCAACCTTGGGGGCTCCCCATCAGGACCGGCAAAACAGCCGAGGATTTCTACAACGCCATAGAAGCCATCCCCAACGGCGGCATCATCGCCTTGGCCATCGACTATCGCAGTGACTGTATCGTCGAGCTGAACCCGCAGGTAATCACCCTTTTCAAGCAAGCCTGGGCCAAGGACATCAAGATCATCATGTGGTCCAACGTTGATGAAGGCGCCAACGTTACGGATCCTATCGTCCGCAGGCTCGGTGACGAGTTGGGCAAGACTTACGGAGTTGATTGGGTCAGCTTAGGCTACAAACCTGGCGGAGACGTAACCAAGAAAAAGATGGTAGACAACTTTTGGGAGGCCGTCGCTTACGTTGACATGAAGGGCACACCCGTGGACCAACTGCCCCTAATGAAAGGCTTCAATTCACTGAAGCAGGCCGACCTTCTCATCGACATAATGGGAGTCGTGCCTAGCCCTGCTGAAGCCTATCTAAAGATGGTTAGCATACCTTACAACATTCCCATTGCCGTTGGCACCACTGCCATTCAGGCTCCCACCGAGATGCCCTATTACTCCTCAGGCCAATATAAGGGTCTCTTGGCGGGGCTAAGGGGCGCTGCTGAATACGAGTATCTGACGAATGATCCTGGCTCTGCAATGATGGGCATGGACGCCCAGTCAGCTGCCCACATTCTAGTCATCCTTCTGGTCGCTTTGGGTAACATCGGTTTTCTCGTGAGCAAGAAGAAGAGCGGCACTGGCCTTCCAGGAGGTGGTAACTAATGAATCCGGTGGTAAAACTGTGGTTGTCCGCGTTTTTCACCCTGGCCATCTACAGTCTAGTGCTATATAAAGACAATAAGGTGTTCCGATTTGCAGAGACGGTAGAAGTCGGCATCACGGCCGCCAACGGTATCGTCCTAACCTATCACAACTATATTAGGCCAGCCATAGCCGTGGACATAATTGAGAACCACAAATATTCGCAGCTAATCCCCATTTGTCTGGGACTCCTCATGTACCTTAGGTTTGTAAGGTCTGCATCGTGGGTGTCAAGAATTCCCATGGGATTCTGGCTGGGCATCGGTGCGGGATACATCTTCACGAGAAACCCCGCAGTCTTCATCACTCAGATTTCAGCATCTTTTATGTCTCTTAACACCGTAGACAACATCATCTTCGTCGTAGGGCTGCTGTCGGTTATCGCCTATCTTTACTTCACTGTCCCTACAGGAAAACAACCCATGAAAGGCATAACGATCCTGGGCAGATCCTTCTTGCTGGTGGCCTTCGGAGCGACTTTTGGTTCAACGGTCATGAGTCGGATCTCGGTGCTTCTGGGTAGGCTACAGTTCATCCTGCAAGACTGGCTCAAGATCGCGAAAGCGTAGAGATACAGACTCGAACGATCTGAAAGGCCCCTGGATGCGGTGAAAGGCAATCCGGGGGTTCTTTGAATGTGCTCAAATTCAAGCAAATCAACCAACAATGCCAGGGATTTTTGCAGCAATCGGAGAAATTTGCAACAGGAGCATCCTTTACAACGCCCCGTTGTGCGTTCGTACGGCAGTGCTCCTTCCAGGACAAGAGGAGAAATGGAGGCAAATCGATGGGGACTCATGCATCTAGCGCAGGAAAAAAGTATAGGCGTCTGGTCATCCGCGACGCCACTGTCGTCAGCGGCCGTGGAACCCCTGCTGAAGGGCCAAAAGATATAGTGATTGAAGGCAACAAGATCGTCGATATCGTTAAAACGGATCCAATCAGTCTGGCTAGGCGTGAGCCGGGTTTTGAGAGACCGACCGGAGATTGTGTGATCGACGCTAAAGGAATGTACGTTATCCCAGGCTTGATAGACATGCATGCTCATGTCCCTCTCGACGACAAGCGCGTTGGCCCAGGCTCTTTCCGATACATGTACAAACTGCTGTTAGGCCACGGAATAACGGCAGCACGCACCTGCGGTTTTGCCGGTGAGGAGACTCTCTTCAAACACCGTGAACACGCTGCCAGTCAAGGCACCGAGGCTATCCCGAGGTTGGTGGTCTTGCAGGGCCTCCCGAGAGACAGGCATTTCACACCTGCCCAAGCCCGCGATAAGGTCAAAGAGTTCCATGATGGTGGAGCAGACGGAATCAAGATGATCGAACAGGATTTCGAGACCTTCGACGCTATCGTCGATGAGGCAAGAAAACTGGGCATGAAGGGCGGAACTGCCATCCACCTGTCACTGTGCAGCGAACTTGATGCGGTGCGCGCGTCCAATGCCGGAGTGACTACCATCGAGCACACCTACGGAATCCCCGAAGCCGCCATTCCCGGAGTACAAAACTTCCCACCCAACTACAACGAAATGGATGAGCTGGCGCGTTTCCGGCAATCGGCTTACAACTGGATAGAGGCAGACAACTATCCCGAAAGGGTCATGGAAGTACTAGACCTCATGATCCGTAATGGCACGGTCTGGAACCCCACCTACGCAGTATATGAGGTTAATCGAGACCTTGAACGCGGACGGCGTTCCATATACTCTGAGAAGTACGCCTCACCCCAGTTGTACAGCACTTGGATACCGCAGCCTGGGGTGCACGCGTCATTCCACTTTGACTGGAAGACTTCGGACGAAATCGCCTGGAAGAAGAAATACCAGATATGGATGAAGTACGTAAAGGCCTTCTTCGATCGCGGAGGTACGCTCACAGCCGGATCTGACGCCGGTTCTCAATGGTCCCTCTACGGCGTGACGCTGATTCGGGAACTGGAACTAATGCAAGAAACGGGACTGCACCCGCTGGACGTCATCAAGGTGGCAACGACCAATGCCGCGCGCGTGTTGGGCTTGACAGAGCTCGAAGGCGGAGTGAATAAGGGCTACATCGCCGACCTTGCCATCATTGACGGTAACCCGCTGGACAACTTCAAACTGATGTACGGCGGCGGACTTGAGCAGTTCCTGGAGGATCGCGTTACCAAGGTGCGCAAAGGTGGAGTCAAGTGGACCATTCGCGACGGAGTTGTGTTCGACGCCGAGGCCCTCTTGCGCGAAGTTGAGGAATACGTCCAGGAACAAAAGGCGGTTTGGAAAAAGTAGGGGCATCTTCCCTACGGTCTTGTACGGTGTCGGCAGGTATGTCGATTTGGAATCCCACCTCGCTTTCCATGAGGTTTGCGGGGTGGGATTCTGTTAGCCGAATCGCCGCATCAGTCAAGCCCGGTGCCTACTTTCGCTCCATCATCGCAGTCCGGTGTGGCAAATCGAAGCACTGACTTAGGCAAGCCTACTGGACGCTCATCCTTCTCGCCTGTGTCTGACTACCTACGAAATCAGCCTGTTTTCCAAGGGATTTCACAAAAAGAAGGCCTAACGCCGTTACCCCGGCTAGCACTATGTACGACTGATAGTAACCCGGCACAGGGCTGTTTGAGACGAAGTCCGCAGAGTAGTTCTTATCTAGAACCAATCCGATAAGACCCACACCTACAACGCCCATCACAAACCTTATCATGTTATAGACCCCGGTGACGTACGCTGCCATGTCACGTGGGTAACTCTTCAGGACAGCGTTTATCGACGGCGACCATATCAGAGCAGCACCCACTCCATCCAAGAGAAGAGAAAGTGTCAAGAAGGTTCTGCTTGACTCTTGGGTAAGGTAGGCAAAAGATGCAAGAGCGATGCTCCTGACGACGATCCCGACTGTCACCGGGATCCTTGACGTGTACTTATCTTCCAGTACACCTGCAATAGGCGATACGACTAGGCGGATAGCAGCTTGAGGAGCCATGAGTATCCCTATGGTGAGTGGGTCGAGCCCCAATACTTGACCCATAAAGAGCGGCATCAAAAAGTGCATCCCCTGAATCGCGACCAGATGCATCCCACCGCAATAGATTCCGGCGAGAAAGGTCTTGTTGGTGAGGGTTTTCGGATCGATGAGGGGATCCGTAATCCTGTTCTCAACCAACACGAAGGACGGAACGGACACCGTGAGAACCAAGAGCATCAGAATTACTGAAGGAGACGCCCATCCCATAGTCGGACCATTTTGGATCACCGTGACTAGGGTGACTACCATCATCAATAAGAGAACTGCACCTTTTGTATCAAACCTGAACGAATCAAGAGTAGTTGAGTCGGAGCGAGTGGCCAGCATGATGGCTGTCATAGCGAGCAAGGCGCACGGAGCATTGACAAAGAAGATGGACTTCCAGCCAAGATAGCGGACTATTAGCCCTCCAATACTGGGTCCGGTGACGGACCCCAACGAAACGGTCATACCCCAAATTCCCATGATTTTGCCTCTGTGTTCAGGTGGGAAAAGGGAAGTTGCCAGCACTGTAGCGTTGGGAAAAATGGCCGACGCTCCTATCCCCTGAAGAACTCTGAAAGCCACAAGCGAAGCGTAATTCCACGATAGGCCACTCAAGAGGGATCCAAGTCCGAACACACAGAGCCCAACAAGAAGACACCTACGCCTACCGCTTCTGTCTCCAAGTTTCCCAAACACGGGCATCAGAACTGCATAGATGATCTGATAGCTAGTGAATATCCACGTGAGCCGTGAGTAATCGAGCTCAAATGCTTCTACAAGATTGGGAGAAATCACGTGAGTCATGTTGGTATTTAGCACTGTAACGAAGGAAGAAGACATAACGGCCAGTAGCGCAACGTAAACGGCAGTCTTACGCATGATACCCCTGCTTTCTCCATGTAGATGTGCCTCGTTTTGATAGCCTCAGCATGATGACTGATCCACCCATAGATGGGTCCTAGAGCGTAATGTGCTGTTTACAACACAAGCACACGTCAGAGAAAACCAGAATGGTATCAGTTTTCTCTCGTCTCCGGTTCCTAGACACACATTGTGCTCGATAACTACAGCAATAAGTGCAGCCTTCATACTACATCTTCTTCGCCACCACGTCCTCCACGAGGTCATCGTCTGCCATATAAGGCAGTGTGATGTGGCCACGACCAGCGTATTGCCTGTTGAATAGCGCGCTCGTTTCCAAGGAATTCGGGTTCGTGGCCCAAGACCTTCTGGCCACACCACCCATCACATCCCACAGGAGGGCCGATTTGATGACCTCATCTACTCGTTCGCTACCGTCCAGTAACAGGCCGAAACCTCCGTTTATGGCTTTACCGATGCCAACCCCGCCGCCGTTGTGTAACGCCACCATGGTCATACCCCTGGCGGCGTCACCGATAACACAATGGGTAGCCATGTCCGCCATCACGTTGCTGCCATCCTTTATATTTGCGGTCTCTCTGAAAGGCGAGTCGGCGCCGCTTGTATCGTGATGGTCGCGCCCCAGCATAACCGGGCCGATTTCTCCTCGGCGCACCATCTCGTTGAAAGCCAACGCTATCCGTATCCGTCCCTCGGCGTCCTGATACAGTATCCGGGCCTGCGTCCCAACAACCAGCCTGTTCTTCTCTGCATCACGAATCCAGATGTAGTTGTCCCGGTCCTGCCCTCGGCGGTTGGGATCGATGCACTGCATAGCCATGCGATCGGTCTTGGCCAGGTCTTCAGGCTTGCCGCTCAGGCAAACCCAACGGAAAGGCCCGTAACCGTAATCGAACAGCATGGGACCCATTATGTCCTCAACGTAGGAAGGAAAAATGAACCCGTCTTTCGTATCCACGCCGTTCTTTGCGATTTCCTTAACCCCTGCGTCGTAGACAGCCTTCATGAACGAGTTCCCATAATCGAAGAAATAGGTTCCGCGGTCCACCAGTGCCTTGATCAACTCAAAATGCTTCCTTAGACTTTCATCAACCTTACGCCTGAACAACTCCCTGTCTTGAGCCAATAACTTGGTTCTCTCCTCGAAAGATATGCCCTGAGGGCAATAGCCGCCATCGTAAGCGGCATGACACGACGTTTGATCAGACAAGAGATCGATATGGATGCTGTTGTCCAGTGCATACTGCAGCAGATCGACGATATTTCCGTAGTAGGCGATGGACGTTGGCTCTTCCTTTTCCAAGAAGTTTTTGGCAATGGAGAAAACCTCTCCGAGATCCGTCGAGACACGGCTCACCCACCCCTGATTGAGTCGAGTCTCGATGCGGGAGTGATCCACTTCAGCAATGATGCCCACAGCGCGAGCGATTTCGGCAGCTTTGGGCTGTGCGCCACTCATGCCTCCAAGTCCAGACGACACGAACAGTCTGCCTCGAAGGTCACCATCCTGGGGAATCCCGAGTTTGGAACGCCCCGCATTCAACAAAGTGTTGAAAGTGCCGTGGATAATGCCCTGAGGCCCAATGTACATCCAGCCCCCGGCAGTCATCTGCCCGTAGTTGGCGACCCCCATTTCGGCTGCTATCTCCCAGTCCTCTTGGTTGTCGAACATACCAACCATCAGTCCGTTGGTAATGACAGCCCGTGGGGCTTCAGGTCTGGACGGGAAAAGGCCAACGGGGTGCCCGGATGCCACAACCAACGTCTGGTCTTCTGTGAGGGCTTCAAGGTACTTCTTGATTAACCGATACTGCAACCAGTTTTGGCATACCATTCCAGTCTCCCCGTAAGTGACCAGCTCATAGGGATACAGAGCGACATCGAAGTCCAAGTTGTTATCGATCATCACCTGAAAGGCTTTGCCTGGTAGACAACGGCCTTTGTACTCATCGATGGGCCTGCCATAGATGCGCTCTTGTGGCCTATAGCGGTAAGCGTAGACGCGGCCCCTGGTTACGAGTTCTTCCATGAACTCTGGGGCCAACGCCTCGTGCAGTTCCTCCGGCACGTATCGGAGAGCGTTCTTCACAGCGATCCGGGCTTGTTCTTTGGTCAAGCGGAAACCCCGGTTCGGGGCTCGTCTAATGCCCTCGACGAAGGTTGGCATAGGAGGAAGCTCGGCATCCAATTTGATGGTCATGGCCGCAGAAACTTCCTTGTTGCTCAGCACCTGGGATCCCTCCCTATACATCGTTGTTATGTCGTTGTGTAGGTTCATGTCTGTGATGTCGTTGGTGTCTTGATGTCGTTGTCGTGTTTTCGTTAGGTTTGACTCGTTGAGTACTAGATCAAGGCAGTAAGCGTTATCCACTTCAAGAGTATCATGAACTTAGTCACTGGGCCACGCTTGGATGCGTGGCTCTTGAGTTCCCTGGCTCCCCGTGGATTCGTGGGCATGCGTACCGCCTGGGTGATCACATTGTATCCACTAGTCGGCACGTTAATAGTTGTCGCCTAATCCCTCTAGTCTTGCCTGGTCCCTCTAGCGAATCACAGCATTACGCCGGCCCAGCGACAACTTTCGCCTCATCATCACGGCCAAGTGTATTGTCGAAGCAACTCGGGTCGCCGGGAATCCTCTCGGATTTTCGCGGACGGACCGATTCGTATCTTTCGTAGCGCGAGAACTGTGGTAGAATCATCTGAGAATATACAAAAAGTTCCAAGCTATCCGTACCGGAGGTGCATCAATGAAAAGCATATGGTTCTACGACTACCCTATCGGGAAAATCGGGATCGCCGAAGAAAACGGCTGCATTACCCGCATCGTCTTTGGAATAAGAATTGCCCTGAAGACTTCGCGGTCATCAAAACGGCTCTGATCGACAAGGCCGCTTCACAGCTTGACGAGTACTTTAGCGGCAAGCGAAAGGAATTCGATCTGCCCCTGCGCCTGCCCGGTACCCCTTTTCAGCGCTCTTGCTGGGCAGCTCTGCAATCCATACCTTGGGGCGAGACTCGAAGCTACAAGGACATCGCCGTACAGATCGGAAACCCCAAAGCCGTCCGTGCGGTGGGCATGGCCAACAATCGCAATCCGATACCAATCATAGTCCCGTGTCATCGTGTTATCGGGAGCGATGGTAGCTTGACCGGCTATGGGGGTGGCCTTCACGTGAAGAAATGTCTCTTAGACATCGAGAAATCGAGAGGTTGAACGCGTGGGGGTCGGCCATCATTTTTCTTTTCATCTACCTATTATTCTTGCTCACCGTTCGCTCATCAGTCAGTTCGCTAGACACTTGGCTTTTCATTTGACCTAGCGTTTGTCATTCCGGCCTACTCTTACCGGTAAGGTGTTCCACATCTATCCGCACTATAGCAGTGCGTCGGATGTGCCGTTCGACATACTCGCTAACATCTTCCGAGGTAATCGTGGCTTTCCCCAAAATGTACTTTTGAACCAGCATTCGTAACGCGTACTCCTTTTCCCTGCCTTCTACAATTGAGGCCCTGCCAAAACAGATGACGCTGTCGAACCGCATGCTAATCTCATTGGGCAATACTTGGGCGTTTGTTACAACACAAAAGCAGACTCTGTCATCGCACTTAATGGCATCCAGTTTATACCCCTCTAGGGCTGAATGAAAGTATATGCGATTGTGTTCAGCATCGTAAACGTAGTTGAGAGGAACTACGTAGGGATAGCCTTTGTCGCCTTTAACCCCCAAACACCCGAATATGCCGGAAATAAGGATATCGTGGGCAGCTTTCGGCGAAATCGCTCTATCTGATCTCCTTAGGCTCCGGAACTCCAGATCACAGGCCGTGCCCTCTGGCCCGCTGTCTGAGGTTGCACTATCTGATCTCCTTGAGCTCCCGAACTCTATATCACCCACTTTGAACCCTCTCCTCTTGCTAGATTCCGCTTGTTGGCTTCTCTTCTCGCTTCGGTTTGTCGGCTTTCGTTTGTTGGCTTCGGTTTGTTGGCTGCTCGTTAGGTTCAGTCGCTCTTCGCAGAAGGTCTCTAGATGATCGCCTTTCGTCGCCTCCAATGGACCGCAAGCACTAGTCCAATCGATACAGCAGCAGTCAACAACACCCAAACACTGCCATAGAAAGACTCCATCTGGACTATGGCAAAAGTGACAGAATTACCGGTAGCTTGGAACACCATGTATTTGCCATCCCATTGGACGTCCGCCTCGGTCCATTCCTCGCCCACCTGAAGGTATATTGTCAACCCATCCCTTTTCTCGGGAGGGATAAACCTGATGGTGTGAATACCGCCGCCGTCGTCTGGAATCGTAACGCGCCACTTTTCAACAAACCCCTTGCCATCTAGAGGGGCGTCTCCGTCAGTAATCTTCATCAAAGTCAGATGATCTTCTTCAGTAAACTGACCCTCGACTAGCACTGTCGACAGTGGCCCGTCTCTTTTCTCCTGACTCCCCAGGAGTCTCTCGTAGAGGGAAATACTCGGCAGTGATTTTCCGGTCGAAAGTGACACTCGCCGGATGCAACCCGGCCCACTTGACGTAATAGCCTTCTTTATGAGGGACTTCGGGAATATCTTGTTCGGTAATGAGATCCCCATAATTCAACAGGATGGCGCCTAAAACCTCATCGTCGGCCCAAAACGTCACCTGAAACTTTCTGAAAATGGACGGCAGGCCTTCTATGGTGGCAAACTCTTCGTAGGTAACCGGCTCTGCCCTATCCATATAGCTGATCCCATCGATGCCCGCCAAGTCATCGCTAACGAAGTAGTTGCCGCGTATGACGTTGTGGTTCTCCGAATATCCGGCTATTGCACCCAAGTACGCAGCGCCGCGATTGATAATCACCATCGAACGACACCCAACTATCTCTTGCCCCAAGCCGGCGATCCCGCCTACGTAGTTCCCGCCGCCCAAGGCAGACTTAGCGTGACTCGTGTGGATGGCGCTGTTTGAGCGGCCGGCAATACCGCCCACGTAATGCCCATCAGTGCTCTCCACCACACTTACAGAAATGCAGTCCTTAACGTAACCGAAATCCATGTTGCCGACGATCCCGCCGACGTTATTCTTCTTGCCCACTACCTCGCCTTGGTTTTCACAGGCCGTTATGACGGCGCGGGTTTTGAATGCAGTCCTAAGGGAAGGTTTGTCCTCAACGCTCCACTCTTCCTCAAGGTCCTTAAGAAACTCAATGGACATGGCTCCCGCAATGCCGCCTACGTTTATATCCCCTTCGATTACACCGAAGTTACTGCAACCGGTCACTTTCCCTTCGGCTTTCTCGCTAACATCATTGCGAGATACGTCTTCGACTATATCGCTCACATCCATGGTTTCCGAAGTCAACCCGTCAATTATACCTACCGCCAGGTCCATTACCAGGAACAGCTGGTCGCTCACCTCTTGGATATCGGGTATTAGCAGATCGCCTTGGCTCTTCAGAGTGTTGGTGACTCTCCACAGCGAGTCCGAGAGATTGCCTATAGAACCAAATAGGTCATCTTTAGTCTTCCTGTAGGCGTCGTCTGTAGTGGCAAAGTCCAATGGAGGCTGTGTGGACAGGTACTCAACCATATTAGAAATCTCCCGAAGCATGGGAGGAATCAATTCCGCCGCTTCTTCCAGAAGAGCGAGGGCATCCTCAAGGTAACCGAGAGCGGGTTCCATATCTCCCCCTACCCTGCCCAGAAGCGAAATGATCTCTCTCACGTCGTCCTTGGTCTCCGCAAGCCCTTCGATAGACTCCTGCAGACACCGGCCCACTTCCCTTAGTTTGGCCATGGCGGATTCAAGCAGCCTCAAGGCCTCATCAGTCTCGCGAGCAAACAACAACTCCAGCGTCAACGTCAGATCGTCGGCGGCTTTTCCGGCAAGTCTTATGGCCTCGTCGGTCTTCTCCTGGCACTCAGTTATTGCGTCATGGATTCGGCCTAGATTGTCTCTCACCTCTGAAAACCGGCCCATGACTTTCAAGACATGGTACAAACACTGTTGTATCGAACCCAAAGACTCTTCCGTGATTTCGGCGCAATCCGCCACAGAGACCATAATGGGAACCAATCTGTCCATGACTTCAGTGATCACTAGACTTATACGATTGATTTCCCCAATGTCTTTGTTTAAGAGAGCTTCTGTTTGGTTGATCAGAGACTGCGCATGGGCTTTGGCAGAGTCGATCTCCTCTTTGACAGGCGACAAGGCTTCACTGACCGCATTAGTACTAGCCTGCGCGTCCGCTATTAGAGCGGTGATGAGGGATCGCAGGCGTTCCAGTTCTTTTTGCAGGACTTTCAATTCAGTCGGGGCAATAGAGGTAGTTATGTGGGGCTCCATCTGCCCGACGACTCCCCCAACCTCCTTTCGTCCACGCACTGTTCCGTAGTTCGCGCACCCCACAATGTATCCGCTCTGCCTTCCCACAACTCCCCCAACGTTGTACCCGACATGGGGATAGCCAATGAGACCGCGATTCTCCGAACTCTGTATTACACCAGCATTGATCCCGGCTACTCCCCCAATATCCATGGCATCCACGAAAGATCTCACGAGGTTAATCTCGTCAATAGTCAAATCCTGAAGGTTTAGACTCTCTTCTTCCACCGTTGTGTTCACGCTAGCCTCGTTGAAAGAACGCAGGAGCGTGCCGCTGTTGTACCCCACTATTCCCCCTACGACTCTTTTCCCGTATATGACGCCCTGTGTCGAACAGTTTATTACGATACCCGGAGCACCGTTTGAACCCACAATGCCGCCCACGTTGTCTCCGCCTCGTACAAGACCAGAAAAACTGCAGTTTTCCACTACACCGCTGTTGTTGCCCACAATACCTCCAATGTTCCTCTTGTCTCCTCCCGGAGTCACAGCACCTTCCACTGACAGGTTCTTGATGACTCCGCCCTCTTGAAGGTACCGGAAAAGACCCTGATTGGAGCCCTCCACGTTAACAGACAATCCGGTTATGCGGTGACCTTTCCCGTCGAAGGTGCCGCCAAAAATGGGGATCGGTGTAAACTCCTCATTTGCCAGATCGATGTCCGCCTCCAAGGTCAGAACCTTGCCCTTGGACCACTTGTCAAAAGAACACTCTCTGGCGATTCTTCGGAGGTCTTCCGCGTTGAAAATGGGCACAATTTGAGGAGATGCAAGTGCGACTAACACAGTGGGACTCTGCGCCCACAGAGTCAATAGACATATGATCGCGCATATGGCAGCCCTACGCCTTTTCATCTGTCTGCCTCCACGTCTCCTCGCCCTCGCCAACCGTATCATCGTTACCTTTGTCGTGAGACTCGACTCCACGTTCCTTCAGCGGACGCACTTCTCCGACAATAGTACCGTCCACATAAGCGTGTATCTCTCCCTTCACATATCCGTCAAGTCTTCCTGACAGCCGGACTTTGCTGGCAACCTGGTCGAATATCATGGGCGTTTTGATCTTGAAGGAAGTTCTCTCGATAAACTTGTCGCCACGATAGAGTAACTGCGGCAAGACGAATAACACCAAGACTATGGAAATGATGGTACCTTGCCCCAGGTATGCGCCCAAGACAGAAATCGCTCCATCCGTCGAGATCCGGCCTATGAGGAGGCCGGCCACCGCCAAGATCGACCCAGAGGTCATGACAGTTGGAAAACCCTGGTTCAAAGCCTCAACTACTGCCTGGCGTGGCAGCAGTTCTTCCCTCAAGGCCAGGTAGCGACTGGTGATCACTATGGCGTAGTCAATGTTGGCCCCCATCTGGATTGAGGATACCAGCAAGAATCCCAGGAAATAGAGTCCTTGTCCCTTAATGTAGGGCAGCGAGAAGTTGATCCAGATACTGGCCTGGATAACGGATATAAGCAGTACAGGAAGCCCGGCCGATTGGAACGTGAACGTCAATACGACTATCACAAATAGGACCGACAATAAGCTAATCGCCAGATTATCTCTGGTGAAGGTCGAAGACAAATCCAATGCATTGGTGGATCCGCCCACTGCATATACCCGGTCTATGTCATAGTACTTGCCGGCTTCCTCGTACATCCTTGCCAAGAAGTCGTACGTCTCCTGACCCTCCTCGGGAAGATCAGTGTACAAGATGATCCTGGCGTAGTGCTCCCCTTCCATCTGCTTTCGAGCAGTAGTTAGGGCCTGGTTGTATTCCTCCAAACTGCCCACAAGGTCGTCGTCCGGAGCAATATACCCTTGGGCAACTTCATGATACAAAAACTGGAACATATCGATTAGAGGAACACGATAGTGGTTGATGCCGCTTATAGCCTTGCCGTAATCCTCATCGTTGACTGCGTGGGCCGAGTATAAGATTTGGGCCCACTCCAGATCCAGATCAGTAAGCTCGGCAAACTCCCTTGGCGTAAGGGCATCCGTCAACATGTAGCCGCCCATAGCTTCAGTATTTGAAAGGCCAACTGCGGATTTGACCTCGTCCCAGCTTGACAAAGTAGCTAACAGAGCCTTTTCCGCCTCATAGTCTCTTGACGGGACTATGAGGGCGATCATGTTCTTGGCACCAAACGTAGTCTTAATCCGTTGTTTGGCAAGCTGTTCTTGGCTGACGCTGTATGAATCCATTTCATCGAGGCCAAATAGGTAGGGGCACTTGCTCGAAAGAGCGAATGCGACCACCAGAATCACAGCGAAAATCGGCGGGACAACAGCGCTAGTCTTGATAGAAAACTGGCCGATGACCGTCACTCTCGGGACGAGGTTCTTGTGCTTGGTCTTTCTAATTGGGCCGCTAAACACCACGAGTAGCCCGGGCATGAGAGTGAAGACAGCAAACATGCTCATAAAAATGGCCTTGATCATGACCACGGCCAAATCCTTGCCTATTCCGAATTGCATGAAGGCAAGGGCTCCCAATCCACCAATGGTAGTTAAACTGCTGGATGATATCTCAGGAATGGCTTTGTTTAGCGCCGCGATAGCGGCATCCCTCGCCGGAAGGCGCTCATACTCTTCGCTAAACCTGTGGCAATAGATGATAGCATAGTCAATCGCCAAACCCAGCTGAAGGATTACCCCCACAGAGTGAGATATGAAAGAGATCCTACCAAGCATGAAATTTGTTCCCGAGTGAAGGAGGGCGGCCAGTCCGAAGGTTGCCATGAGTATCGGTACTTCGGCATAGGATTTGGACGTAAACGTTAAGACAAGAATGATTACCAGGGATGCAAAAGCTCCGATCAGGAACATTTCCTTCGCCAGCAGAGACACCATATCGGAGCCAACCGTAGTTGAGATCGAGACGTCATAAAGCTCGACTATGCGTCTAATCTCTTCCATGGCTTTCTTGCTGATCTCGTCGGTATCGGTGCCTTCAAAGAGCACAACAAAAAGCGCGGAAGCGTTTCTGTAATGGTCTTCTGTGTTCTCGAAAACTACTTGGGCGACTCCGTCAACCTCTGCTATCTGGTCGGCGACCTCCCTGGCATGACCGTAAGTGATGTTGGAGATCATGATGTCGGCCGTGCCAAAAGTGGTGAACTCCTCACTCATTACGGTGAGACCGCGGCGGGTCTTGCTATCGTCTGCAAGATAGTGAACAATGTCGTTCTCCACATCGACCCAGCCCATGGAGAACAGACTAAAGATGATGGCAATAATATAAAACAAGAATAACAGGTTACGTCTGTCGACGATTACACGCGATATGCGCTCCAGCATGCACTATCTGTCCTTATTTGTCGCTCTTCCCATGATAACCGACATTCGCCAGGATCATCGCCTGTACCTTCTTGTCTGATCCTTGAGACACGCTTGCACACCGTCTTCTTCTTGGGAAAAGGACAAGTACAGATGGGGGAATTCTTAAGACTAGGCCCGTCGAAATGAGAAAAGCCCCTCCGCTGAACTCCCGCATATCGCACCGAGCCCACGACGGAAGGGCTTACAGGTGTTTCCTATTCCCTACCTGTGTTTTTCACAACATCCCTTTTGCTTGCCATCGTCGTCGCAGCAGCCCTCGTCATCATCGCTATCATCGTCATCATCATCGATATCGTCGTCCCAGTCCAGATCATCGCAGCAGAACTCCTCGCCGCACTCGGGACAGACAATATCCACGTCCGAGTCCTCTAGAAGCGATGTCCCAACCTCGATCGACTTTCCGCAGTTAGGGCACCGTACCTCGACGAACTCCTCACCGTAGACTTCTTTCTCAACGTCGGCGAGATCGTCGTCCAGGGAGTCAACGTAGTCCTGAAGGTCGTCTTGAGCCTCCATGACCTCCTCGACCACCTGCGCCATCTCTCTTAGAACATCGCAGATAACCTTGATTGCTTTGCCTTCCTTGGTGGTCTCAGAAATCTCGAGACCCTCAACCAATCCCTGCAAATACGAAACCCTCTCTTTAAGGTCAGACATCCCTTTGCTCCTCCTTTGACTTGGATTCTAGAAGCCGGACTATGCGCCAGATCAAAACCCAATCCAGAGCTAAACCCTCTCTATGTAGGTGTTGGTCCTGGTATCGACTTTAATCTTATCGCCTACACTGATAAACAACGGCACCTTAACGACCGCGCCTGTCTCTAGAGTCGCCTGTTTGGTTCCGCCGGTAGCAGTATCCCCTTTGAACCCCGGCTCCGTATCAGTAACGACCAGTTCCACAAAGTTGGGGATCTCCACCCCGATCACCCTGTTATCATAACTCAGAATCGACACGCTCATGTTCTCTACGAGATAAATGACGCCGTTTCCCACGTCGTCCTTTGAGATGACTATCTGATCGTAAGTCTCGGTATCCATGAACGTGTAGTCGTCACCCATGCTGTACAGATACTGAGCCTCGCGCTTTTCGATATGGGCCCTGGGCAGCTTCTCGCCTGCGTTAAACGTGCGTTCCAACACATTCCCGGTAAGCACGTTCTTGATTCTTGCTCTCACGAAAGCCGACCCTTTGCCTGGCTTAACGTGTTGAAAATCCACTACGATCCACGGCTGGCCATCGATCTGCACTGTCACTCCTGTACGGAAATCGTTCGTTGATATCATGTGTTCAACCCTCTCTACTTCCCCTAGCCAAGCCTCACGACCGCCCAAACGGTGTGGAACTTACCTGGGATCAAGTACCGTCAGTTCTTTTGGACTTGCCGACAACACCCTGTGGCCATCCTCGGTCACAAGTACCAGGTCCTCGATTCTGACGCCGCCAAACCCCGGTATATATATACCAGGCTCAACCGTTATGACCATGCCGGGAGCCAAGATATCTTCAGACTTCCTTGCAACTGACGGCCCCTCGTGCACATTCAGACCTACTCCATGGCCGATCCCGTGTCCGAAATACTCGCCGTAGCCCGCGTCTTCTATTATGCGCCGTCCCGTAAGGTCGATTTCTCTGGCGGGAACGCCGGGTCCAACCTTGTCCACGGCAGCCATTTGAGCCTTGAGCACCACATTGTATATCTCGTCATGCCTTGCATCTAGATGCCCCATGACGAAGGTTCGGGTCTCGTCCGAACGGTATCCGTCGTAGGTCGCGCCGAAATCAAACGTGACGAAATCCCCGTCTTCCAAGGGCTTATTGGTAGGGACCCCGTGAGGAAGCGACGATCTTTCCCCCGAAACAACTATGAGTGGGAAAGCCACTTCTTCTGACCCCATCTTTCGCATGGTAAAATCAAATTCGGTGGCTAGTTCCAGTTCTGTGGCCCCAACCCGAATCGCTCCAGTCAAAAGACCAAATGCCTGGTCCGCGATTTCCTGAGCCTTGGCTATCTTGGAGATCTCTTCGGGAGTCTTGATCATCCTAAGCTTCTCGACGACTCCAGAAAGCCCCACGAGCTCGACACCCTCCAGGCGGTCTCTGAGCTTCTCCCAGTTTGAATACGTTATATAATCCTTCTCGAATCCGAGGCGGCCTAGGCCTTTTTGCTTCACGGTTTTCTTCAAGGCATCGTCGTCGGGGGAAGTTCTCACCACAGAAAACTCCGGTGCTTCCTTTTCTGCCTGCTCAGCGTAGCGAGAATCTGTGAAGAGGAGGGCGTCGGTTCCGGTAATAAGCAGACTCCCGGAGTGCCCTTGGAAGCCCGACAAATAACGCCAGTTAGCATAATTAGTCACCAGGAACCCGTCTAGAGACTCCTGAGCCAACCTTTCTCTGACTTTACCGAGTCTTTCGGAAGTAACCTTCACCCAATTCACCTCCAAGTATTGGCATTCCGCCGCCAATTCTATCACATCGGGAAATACCGGAAAAACCTACAAGTAAAACGGATACTTCACTGTCAAGGCGGCGACATCTGCCGAAACTCTCGCTTTTTCTTTTTCATCTCCTATGGATGAAAGGGCCCGGTCGATCAGATCCGCAATCACCTTCATATCGTCTTCCTTCATACCTCTGGTGGTAACGGCAGGAGTACCGATGCGAATGCCGCTGGTCACTGTAGGCTTCTTCGTGTCGAAGGGAATGCCGTTCTTGTTAACCGTGATTCCAACTTCGTCAAGAGCTTCCTCCGCCTGCCTTCCCGTAATCCCCTTGTCGCTCAAATCAACCAGCATCAGGTGATTGTCAGTTCCTCCAGAAACCAGTCTGTAACCTCTGGACATGAGCTCGTCCGCCAACACCTTGGCGTTCTTCAGGATTTGCTCCTGATAGGCCTTGAACGACGGCTCCAACGCTTCTTTGAACGCCACTGCTTTGGCGGCAATGATATGCATAAGAGGACCGCCTTGAATGCCCGGGAAAATCGCTTTGTCGATGCGCTGAGCCCACTCCTGGGTGCAGAGGATCAAACCGCCCCTGGGGCCCCTAAGAGTCTTGTGAGTGGTAGTGGTCACAAACTGAGCGTAAGGTACAGGCGAAGGATGAAGTCCCGCCGCCACCAAACCCGCTATGTGGGCCATGTCCACCATGAGGAGGGCTCCGACTTCGTCGGCTATTTCCCGGAAACTGGCAAAATCAATGATACGAGGATAGGCACTGGCACCTGCCACGACTAGCGCGGGCCTACACTCCTTTGCTATCTTCCTAACCGCGTCATAGTCGATCCTCTCGGTCTTCTTGTCTACTCCGTAAGCCACAAATTTGAAATACTTCCCGGAAATGTTTACCGGGCTACCGTGAGTCAAGTGTCCGCCGTGGGCAAGGTTCATACCCAAGACGGTGTCTTGGGGCTTAATGGCGGCAAAGTACACCCCGGTATTGGCCTGGGCGCCAGAATGAGGTTGCACGTTTGCGTGCTCCGCCCCAAAAATGGTCTTTGCCCTTTCTCTTGCCAGTTCCTCAGCCACATCCACAAACTGACAACCGCCGTAATAGCGACGTCTCGGATAGCCTTCGGCGTATTTATTGGTCATTACGCTGCCTGCGGCTTCGAGAACCGCCCGCGAAACGAGATTCTCTGAGGCTATCAACTCGATGACATCCATCTGTCTTTTCTTCTCAGCTTCGATTGCCGAGTAGATCTCCGGGTCGGTCACGGAGAGACTTCTCAATTGATTTCGCATAGTTACCTACCTTTCATAGGAGTCTATCTTGTGATTAGATGCAAGGGTTTGCCCAAGACTCCGTGAAATGCTTCCTGAACCGCCTCTGAAAGCGTCGGGTGTGCGTGAATCATGTCCGCTACTTGGTTGGCGGTAAGGTTCGCTTTCAATGCAAGAGCACCTTCGTGGATGAGGTCATCAGCATGGGGCCCCAGAATATGCATGCCCAAGATCCTTCCGGTGGCCCGGTCTCCTACAATCTTTACAAAGCCTTCCGTCTCCCCCATCGAGAGGGCCCGCCCGTTGGCGCCGAACGGGAACTTCGAGACCACGACGTCAAACCCTTGCTCCCTGGCCGCGGATTCGGTAATACCCACAGACGCACACTCGGGGATGGAGAACACGCAAGACGGGACCACTGAATAATCCATAGATGTCGGGCTCCCCAGTATGTTCTCCATAGCCACCAAGCCTTCAGCAGACGCTCCGTGAGCCAAAAAGGTTCTCCCCACCACATCGCCCACGGCGTAGATACCGGGTACGCTGGTCTCCATCTTGTCATTAACCTCAATGCCGCGTCTATGGTGACGAATTCCCAAAGCGTCCAGGTCAATTCCGCCGAAATTGGGCTCCCTTCCCACCGCCAAAAGCACTTTGTCCGCCCTGAACTCCTTAGTCTTGCCGTACTTGGTGTCAGCCAAGACAACCTTCTCTTGACCTTCTTGACGGATCTCCCTGACTTGTGTCTCTAGATTCACGGTGATGCCCTTTCTCTTGAGTAGACTGGTCAAACGCCGGGAGATCTCGTCGTCCACGACCGGTAGAATCTTGGGCATTAGTTCTATGATGTCGACTCTTGACCCAAAAGCGTTCCAAATGCAGGCAAATTCCACACCCAGTACGCCCCCGCCAATAACCACGAGATTCTTCGGAACCTCGTCGAAACCCAAAGCGTCGTCTGACGACACAGTGTTAGACAGACTCTCTGAAGACAGAGGGAGCGACCGGGGAGAGGAACCGGTTGCCAAGATTATGCTTTTGCTCTCCAGGGTGGTGATCGAGCCATCTCTCCCCTGCACTTCAACTATCCCGGGGGAGGGCACCTTCGCCCAACCTTCGTACACTTGGATTCCATTCCGCTTCACAAGCGCCTCGACCCCCGCAACAAGCTGCTTGACGGTTTGGTCTTTGTGGGCCATCACCAGAGAAAGATCCAGTCGCGGTTCGCCGGCCACTACCCCGAATCTGGCTGTATCCTTTACTGCATTGAGCGTGTGGGCCGAGTGCACAAGAGCCTTAGTCGGGATGCAACCAACGTTGAGACATGTGCCTCCCAATTTGGCCCCTTCCACCAACGCAACCTTTCCACCCAAGTGAGCTCCCCTTATGGCGGCCACGTAACCCCCGGGGCCGCCTCCTATGACAATGACGTCGAACACCATAAGCCCCCCTCAAATTGCCAGCGCCGATATAGTTCCTCGTTTAGCTTGCCTCTCTCCATGGTCCATTTGCGGCTGCCGTACTTCTCCTCCGCTAGCCGGGCGCTCTCAGATCGTTCTGAGGCAGTCAACTCGCCCGGCTCGATTTCCCAGCCCAGCATCGCTTCGAACCCTGTGCAGATGGCCGCTTCCAATTCCTTTCTAGAGACTTCCCGTCCCAGGGCTTGGGATACTCCCAAAGCCTTGCGAGCCAACATTAGAGCTGCCCTGGAAGCGTGTTCTTGGGACGAAGTCCGCAAGCATCCAACTAGCTTCTGGGCATCGAAATGAAAGGGAATGGATCCGTGCTGCAGAATCACACCGTTCTTCCGATTCTGGGCAGAACCTATGATCTTCTTTTGATGGACGGTGATTTCGAACCAAGACGGAGCCGAAAAGCAGGCCGCCTGACGGAACCGAGGATCTCTGGCAGATACCCCGCGTTCGAGTGCGGCCATCTGTGCCGGTAGGCCGAGACGCCGCAGCCCTTCCGCCAAAGCTCTGGATATTTCGCAGTAGGTCTCCAAGACAGAACCCCGCAAATCCTTCTCGAGGATGACGACACTGTAGGTCAACTCGTCATCGTGAAGAACCGCTTTGCCTCCCGTGGACCTTCTCACAAGGTCCACCTTTGCCTCTCGTAGTCCTGCAAGGTTTACTTCTCTATTGACATCCTGGAAGTACCCCAGGGATAGACAGGCCGGATCCCACTGATAGAACCGGACTGTGGGAAGCACTTCTCCTCTCCCCACTGCCCTCTGGATCGCCTCATCAATCCCCATGTTGTACTGGCCTTTTAAAGGCCCGTCGGAGATATATCTGACTCTCACCGAGATTGCCCTCCATCCCACGTCAACCGGTAGCCATCCGACAAGAGACCGCTTGCTAGCAGGCTCTCTCTTGCCTCGGCCGGGCCGAGTTCCCTCGGAAAGTTCATCATAACCTGACCGGGACGCTCATTATAGTAGGGTCTGTTGCAGTCGGGACACCCCGAGGTCATAAAGGGCCGACCCTGTTGGATCTCTTCTTGCACCACTGGATCCTCCACCGCGATCCTGCAGATCTTGCCGGCTCGGAACTCTATTGCTTCCACATCTCCGCCTCGTCTCAAGAAGTAAGCGGCTAGTTGGACTCTTCTGTAGTGAGAGACCTCTGGAGGCGGAACCGTTTCCATCTCGGTTCCTCTAACCGGGGTGAACGAAAACATGCCCGCAACAATACCCTTCTCCTTCGCTCTTGCCAAAGCTCGAACCATTTCCTCCTCGGTCTCGCCCAATCCGACTATGAAGTGGGTGGATATCCTCCCCGGCCACCGTTCCGAAGCCTTGTACAAGACTCTCCAGGCAAGATCTATAGAACCCTTCTTGACTCTGGCATAGGCACCGGGAGTGACGGCATCTATGGGAAGTCCGACATTTGTGGCGCCTGCTTCGAAGAAGGCCCTGACTCTAGACAATGAATAAGGTGAAGCACACGCGCTGATGGGAACTCCCGGACACATGTTGCGTACTCTCCGAATGAAGTCCAAGGCAATCTGCATACCTTGCGGACTATCGACGGTCTGGGCACACACCCTGCGGAAAACACCGTCCCGCAGCGCAGCTTCTAAGGGACCTTCCAACTGGCGCCAGGAATAGTCGGGCCAGACTACGCGGGACAGCTGATTGGGCAGGCTTCGTGAGCTTCTGGCCTGCGAACAGAAGGCGCAATCATTAACACACTTGGCCCCCAACAAGAAATGAGCTGTCTTGGGCACCTCCATTAAAGTGCCTTTGGAGAATCCCAACAACACCGCTGTCCCTAACGACACTCCAACCCTACCGATCAAATGCACAACACTCTTCTCTCCTAACGATGCGGAAGCCCTTGGATTCTGCCAAAGCCAGCGCCTGGGGGTGAGGCATGACTATCCTATCGACACCGGCCAAGACAGCCAGGGTGTCCAGGTCCCTTCTATACTGGCCGGTGGGCCTCATGCAGCCCAAGGATATATCCAAGGACGGGCGCTTTACCCTGGTCCACGCCAACAGCTTGGCCACATCCTCTACTGGAGGGGCAGGCACTTTCTCCCAAAGAGTCCCTTTGGTGGGTATGAACACAATGAAGATGACTCTCGTTACTCCTTCGGAAAAAAGGAAATCCAGCGCCTCATACTCACCAACAACGGCCCCTTTTCTCAATCCCACAAGAATGTGGGGGACCACTTCGGCTTGTCCGCTCGCGAGAGCCCTTAAAGCCCTGATGTAGTCCTCTTGGGTCCAGGTGCCCTTGAAAGCTTGGGAGATCGCTTGGTCGTCGATGACAAAGTCGAAGGAAACCACCGTGGCCAGACGAGCGATCTTCTGGGCCGCCTGTTGATCGCATACACCCGGGTGAACATTGAGTCTGAATTCTCCCAGGTTTTTCACCTGCTCAAGGCAAGATGCCAGAGGCACTTGACCAGTTGAATCGCAACCACCGGAGATTAGCAGACTCGATGGCTTCTGCCACTGTAGTCGGGCCTCGAGGTTCTTAATGTCCACCATGTGGCGGAGATAGTGCCCGCCGCAATGTGAACACCCGAGAGAGCACGCCGCCCCTGTTACGCTTACGGCCAAGGTCTTGACTGGATAAACTGCCATCAGGACATTAGGGCGGGCGGTGCATCTGGCTCTATAGGCCTTGTTCAGATATGTCTCTAGTCCTGTCGTCAGGGGCCGGATCTCCTCTCTCCTCCCGACATGAAAACCCTTAGCACACACCGGACGCTGTCTATCTAACTGCGCGGTTGGCTAGAGTATTCCGTCGGGAGAAGCACGTGGCCTTCTCCCGACGGCATCCCACTTAGCATCCTCGTTTCTCGTCTACCGGTGCACAAACGCCAAGCAAGACCGGTTCACCTAGTCGGCCACGTCCGGCGTCCAGCGGAGCCTTGGGTTTTTGGCCGCTCCCGCTTCATCTAGCCTGCCCACTACCGTGGTGTGAGGCGCGGCCTTGAGCTTTTCGGGATCCCTATAGGCTTCCTTGGCGATCTCGAGCATAGCTTCGGCAAAAAAGTCCAAAGTCTCCTTGGACTCTGTCTCCGTGGGCTCGATCATGATAGCCTCGTCAACGATAAGCGGGAAGTAGTTGGTAGGCGGATGCACACCGTAGTCTAGAAGGCGCTTGGATATGTCCATAGTGTGGACCCCAGTCTCCTTCTTGATGCGCTTAGGCGACACCACAAACTCGTGCATGCAGTGGCGATCGTAAGGCAGATCGTAGTGCTCCGTTATTCGACGCATAATGTAGTTGGCGTTCAAGACGGCATCTTCGCTAACCTTTCTGAGTCCGTCAGGCCCGATGGACCGAATATAGGCATACGCCTTGACCATGACCAGGAAGTTCCCGTAGAACGACCTCATCTGGCCTATGGACTCGGGCCTGTCGTAGTCGAGACGGTAGGTCTCGCCGTCCTTGACTACAATTGGAACCGGCAGGAACGGCGCCAGCCGTTTCTTGACCGCCACCGGACCGGAACCCGGACCACCGCCTCCGTGAGGCGTAGCGAACGTCTTGTGCAAGTTAAAATGCAAGACGTCAAATCCCATGTCCCCCGGTCGGCAGATACCCAGGATGGCGTTGGCATTAGCGCCGTCGTAATACAGAAGCCCGCCTTTTCCGTGGACGATTTCCTCAATTCTCTGGATGTTCTCTTCGAAAAGTCCGAGCGTGTTAGGGTTCGTGAGCATGAGCCCCGCAACAGTCTCGTCCATCACTTTCTCCAATGCTTCTATATCGACGCCACCTCTGGAATCGGACGGGATGGTTACTGTCTGAAAACCGCCCAAAGCGCCGGAAGCCGGATTTGTACCGTGAGACGCATCGGGAACAAGGATCTTGGTCCTGGAACTGTCGTTCCGGGACGCATGATAGGCTCTGATGATGCTGATTCCGGTCAATTCCCCGTGAGCTCCCGCGGCAGGCTGAAGACTGACCTCATCCATACCTGCTATCTCTGCCAGGTACTTCTGTAGGTTGTACATGAGTTCCAATGCGCCCTGTACCGACTCCGCTGGAGCGTAGGGGTGTATGTCTGTAAAGCCTGGAAGGTTGGCTACTTCCTCGTTGATCTTGGGGTTGTACTTCATGGTACACGAGCCAAGCGGGTAGAAGCCGATATCTACACCGTGGTTCAGCTGAGATAGCCGGGTGAAGTGGCGCACCAGGTCGATCTCAGCAACCTCCGGAAGTCCCGGTGCCTCCTGCCTAATCTCATCCTTGGGAAGAAGCGCATCCACAGGGACTTCGGGTACCTCTAGTTCCGGAAGAGAGTAAGCCTTTCGGCCAGGGCTCGAGACTTCAAAGATCAAAGGCTCCAGGCGTCTCATGCCAATCCCTCCAATCCGGCTACAAGCTCATCCATCTCTTTCTTGGTTCTCTTTTCGGTAACCGCTATCAGCAGGTGATCCCCAAGTTCGGGGTATGCCCTTCCTAAGGGATAGCCCGCCAGAATCTTCTTGTCCATAAGCGATTGGACTATGTTCTCGGGATCCACCGGACACTTGACGGCGAACTCGTTGAAGAACGGGTTCTTGGAGGACGCTGTATCCTGGCAGTATGGAGATGCGGTCAGCCAAGTAGTGAGCCTTTCTCAGGCAATGCTCACCCAGCTCCTTGATGCCGGCTTTTCCAAGCCAAGTTAGGTAGGACGGTTGCAGCGAGAGCGTTAAGAGCTTCGTTGGAACAAATGTTGGATGTGGCCCTTTCTCTCCTAATGTGCTGCTCGCGAGTCTGAAGCGTCAGCACGAAGCCTCTTTGGCCGCGACTATCATTGGTCATCCCCGCCAGACGTCCAGGCATGCGACGCAGATACCTGTCGGTAACGGCCATCACGCCCAGGTAGGGTCCGCCGAAGCCCATGGGGTTTCCAAATACCTGCCCTTCACCCACGACTATGTCGGCACCGTACTGGGAGGGCGGTCGCAGGACTCCCAAGGTCATGGGGTTCACCGAGACTATGAGACTGGCCCCCGCCGCCTTGACTTTGGCCGATATCTCATCCACAGGCTCCAAGTTGCCCAAGAAGTTGGGTTGCTGTATCAGCACGCTGCCCACATCCCTGGACAGCATCTCATCCAAGCGTCTCAGGGAGGTAACGCCGTTTTCCATGGGAACAATGGAAACGTCTATACTGTGGCCAGCTGAATAAGTCTTGGTTACTGTCTGGGTCTCGGGATGGACCGTCTGTGATACTAGAGCTTTCTTCCGCCTAGTGAGGCCCGAAGCGATAGTCACAGACTCAGCGGCAGCAGATGCCCCGTCGTACATTGAAGCGTTGGAAGCAGCCATTCCGGTCAGCTCGCATATCATCGTCTGATACTCGAATATGGATTGGAGCACCGCTTGGCTTATCTCTGGCTGGTACGGAGTGTATGCCGTGTAGAACTCAGAGCGCCCCAACACGTGGCGCACAACTGAGGGGATGTAGTGGTCGTAGGCGCCTGCTCCGATGAAACAGGCGTTGTCCCTTAGAGACGTTTCTGTCAGATAGATCCCTGAGATGCTTGGCCACTTCGTATTCAGATAGCGCCCCCGGAATGTCCAGCTGTCCGGGGAATCGCAATTCGTGAGGAATATCGCTAAAGAGTTCCTCCACTGACTTAACGCCAATGGTCTTCAGCATTTCCTCCCTGTCCTTTGCCGTGTTAGGCAAGAAATTCATTAGTGACCGCCTTCCTCTTCAACATGCTTCTCATAAGCGGCGGCATCGAGCAGGGCCTCGATCTCTGAAGGATCGGTCATCTCGATTGCGCATATCCAACCTTCACCGTGAGGATCCTCGTTAATGAGTTCCGGTTGGTCGTTGAGTGTCTCGTTGACTTCCACAACCTCGCCCGAAACAGGGGTGTAGCAGTCTGAAACCGCCTTAACCGACTCCACGGTGCAGAAGACCTCTCCGCTCTTGAACTCTGCCCCGACCTCGGGAAGTTCTACGAATACCACGTCACCCAAGGATTCCTGGGCAAAGGACAGTGATACCTACGTACGCCTTATTCCCTTCAATCCTCACATACTCGTGGGTCTTCTGATACCTCAAGTTAGTCGGATAACTCATTACTTCTTACCCTCCCTACGATAAAATGGCATCTTGGTTACTTCGGACATGACCTTCTTGTTTCGGATCTCAACGGTAACCTTGGTACCGATCTGACTGTAGTCCACCGGAACATAAGCCATGGCCAGGTATTTGTCTAGAGTCGGACAATAGTTGCCTGTAGTAATGTAGCCGATCTCATTGACGCCTTCCTCGTCGAACACCTTGTAAACCGGTACGCGGGACCCCCCTATCTATCATGCTTAGTCCCACCAGTTTCGAATTGAGGCCTTTTTCCCGCTCTTCCATAAGGGCGTGGGCTCCTACAAAATACGTTCCTTTCCCGAAAGCCACAAACCTCCCGAGGCCCTGCGCCAAGCGGTCCGTGGTTGGCGTCTAGCTCTTGGCCATACAAAGGCATAGATGCCTCAAACCGGAGAGTATCTCTTGCGCCCAAACCTGCCGGTACTAGGCCATCTCCGTCGTCAGCGTCTAGGATTGTCTCAAACAACTCCGGCCCCTCGTGGGCCTTGGCGTAAACTTCGAACCCATCTTCTCCCGTGTAACCGGTCCTTGTTACGAGGCAATCGAGCCCGCCGATATCCACGTGCTCCGCGGCACGATAGTACTTGAGCTGTGAGAGAGGGTATTTGGTAAGCCGCTGCAGAATCCTCTCGGAATTGGGCCCTTGGAGAGCAACTTGAGATATCTCGTCGGATAGGTTGGTGACGGTCACACCGTGATAGTACTTGGCGAGCCCCGACACCCATTCGTAGTCTTTGTCTATGTTAGAAGCGTTAACGACCAATAGGTACCTGCCATCTTGCAGGCAGACAACCATCATGTCGTCAACCACACCCCCGTCGGGATAGCACATGGGACTGTATACTACCCGGCCGGGGGATCCTTTGGACATGTCGTTAGTCAGAAGCGCCTGTAGAAAATCCAAGGCGTTTCTTCCTTCCACCAGGAGTTCTCCCATATCGGAGACGTCCCAGAGCGCAGCGGCATTTCGGCACGCGTGATGCTCTTCTCTGATGCTTGAGTATTGCACCGGAAGAGCCCAGCCGCCGAAGTCGATGATCCTTCCGCCATACTTAAGGTGGATCTCGTAGAGTGGAGTCTTCTTGAGTTCTTCTGCCACCTTCAGTCATTCACCTCCTGCGTTATTGGATGACACTCATTTGGTTCCATTTGGGTTGTTCATCCTGGATGCCCAAGTTTCCTGCCGCTAGTCTTCCCCCGAAAACAAATGAGGGACCGGAGCGCCAGGCGGCTTGCCCATGTCCCTGTCCCTTTACCTGAGAGAGTCCCTGTCGCAAACAACTACGACAGGTTGGCCCCTTTGGTGCCGTGCCGCCAAGCCCCTTCGGGCTGCAACGCCCACGGCTCTCCAGAGATGCGTCCAGCAACGGTGCTTCTACCTGAGAGGTTCAGGCGTTCAAAAGCCCTTGCTCCTACGGTGCCCGGCGGCCCGGGACTCTCCCGCTGCCATCATCCGCCCCATATTCGCTATGTCACTTCGTTCCCGTCCGTGTTGTTATTGACGCCTCTTGCTGAGTACCGTCATCAACACTGCGAAGTCCCGCAACAAATTTGTGAAATTCTACACCGACTCGCAGTAATCCTTCTGTCGATCCGCTTCGATGACATCTTTGAACCCCAACGGCATGGGGCCAATTGGTTTTTTTCTAACGACAACTATGGGGGTCTGTTCTTCGCCGTTGCCAGCCGGGTTGTCAGCCATCATGCGTTCGAGTTCTTGACTGTCTACCCCTTCAGAGCAACCCACCACCCAAGCTATGCCGAGGTCATTGGCGTCCACGATAGCCGCGCCAATTCCGGGGCCGAGGGCTCTAGCTATCCGGCTGGCTGTGGCGCGAGCGTCCTTCACCCCCATGATCACATAGTAATCGTAAGGCGGCAGTGCCCCCAGGATGTCATCGATCTGTCCTGCCTGGGGCCCACTTATGGAGTAGAACCAGCCCTTCTTGCCGAGAATCTTCCCTATCCCCCCTACAAGAGCGGCTACAAGTATCCTAAGGGTCCCCACTTCCTCAAGGGCCGCCTGCACCGATAGAGCGTTGGCCATCGGTGCCGACGCTCCCCAATCCTCGGTCCTGTGCTGGCGGGCGATGAGACTTGAGATGAGAGTGGCGGTCCGTGAGACGGGTACCGCGCCTTCCATAAGCATTCTTCCGTCCATGATAGCCGACACTGCAGAAGACAACGCCACAATATCGCCGGGTTGAAGGTCTTTTCTCGCGTACTCTGTGACGATCTCGACGGGATCGTCCCCTTCCACCAAGAGACGGGTCCTAACGGGGATCTTGGTGACACCCGTCATATCGGGGATCTTGACCTTGCGAGGAGGAATGGGCGGCACCTCACCAAACCCCATCTGTTCCCACAACTGCCTTAACGCCACGCTGCGTTTGCTGGCCTGGAATCCCCATTTAAGCACCTCACGGGCACCGTCGGCGTCTCCCCGATTAAGCCTGAATTGAGCCAGTTCCATGAACTCCCTGTCCCTGAAGTTTGAAGCCCTCTCTTTGAAGTGCCTTTCCAAGGTCTCCTCAAGGTTCTTGGCGTCGCCCAGTCTCCTGTAGACCATAGCCAGGCGCTTCAGCACCACAGACATGGAATAGTGGCGCCAGTGGAATCTCTGGCAGACAGGATCCGCCTTCCTATAGAGTTCTAAACCTTTGGCCACATCGTCTAGGAAAAAGTAGGCGCTGTCCGCCGCTAGCAATTGGAGCCACGGCGAATCGGGGTTTCTGTCCGCAAGTTCCTTGGCTACCCCATACACATCTTCATAGTTCTTGTCGAGCATGTGAATGTGAATGAGGTCCCTACCCGTTCTAGGGGAATGAATTGTCTCCCAGTGTGCTTTTGCGAGGGCCTTGGCCCGGTCCTTCTGACCTGACTCCAAGAGCGCCCAGATGGCGCAGTGGACTGGATAAGCATGATCTTTGGGTCCGGCATGGTTCATGAAGATGCGCCGAGAAACGCCTTTGAGGCTCAAAACATCAAGAAGCCACCCGAAATAGACTATCAGGGACATATGGCCACCACCGTTAGGGTCAAGTGGACGAGATGCTGCTCGTCCTCTATAGAGTATCACAAGAGCATGATATGGAGCGTGGCCCTATGGTAGGAACCTACTGCAGGAGCATAGGACTTGAGCCCACTCTGATCTCTACATCCTCACTTGCATCAAATTCCCCGACTCATAGCGTCGCAATCCCAATTTGAACACGTGATTGGCCACCCACAAGAAAAAGGCCGCAACGCCTACTAGCAATGCGAAAAAGTGCGGATCGAAATCCCTCATAACCCTGATCGGAACCGAATTTATGAAGCCAGCGGGAATCAGAGTGAACAGCACGATTTTGATCCCGCCGTCGAAAATCACCGATGGATAGGTAGAGAAGTGAATCAGAGACTCATGGATCTGAGCGGCAAGACTATCTGAGTTTCCCACAAAAAACGCTATGCTCCCTGCCAATACGGCGAAACCTACGAAAATGCAGCCAACTAAGACGCCTGACACCAAGTAGAGCAGAAAAGTGGAAAACCGTGGCCTCACCAGCACAAGGAGGACCAAGGGGCCAAACAACACATCCCCCAAAGAAGTGACGTCCACCCTGCTACACAAGACGTGAAGCAGCACGTTCCTGAACCGGACTTGACCTCATCGTCGATAGTCCTTCCAACCGTCGGCATGGCCATCACCATGCTCTCGGTCAAGGCTAGGTACCACATCATCTGTCCCATTGTGAATCCCGCAATGCTAGTAGCCGCTTCCCAACTGTAGGTCGTGCGCCAAAGCTGGACGAACACATACATCACGATAACCAGAAAAACCTGCCTGAATAACACATCATAGATGTAGGCGAGTCTTGAGAGCCCTGCGAAGCCTTCACGGAAGACTCTCGGCTAACGAACCGTTGTTGGACAGAACTCGGTCAGTTCATTGGGTCAGCGCCAGACACGGCGATGGATAGAGCTAACCGATGTATGATAGTGGCTACCTCGGCCCTAGTAGCAGTACCGTTGGGATCTATGCGTCGGCCTGGCTTCCCTAGAACAAGTCCGATTCTGACAGCCCATCCCATGGCCTCGGTCGCCCACGGGGAAACATCTAGGGCGTCAACGAACTCTCCCAAAGACTCTCCACGAGCAGAGGGCCAGAGCAGTCTCCGCCACCCCGAGCGTCGCCTCATAATTGCCCATGCAACTGAAGTACTTAGCTCGCAGGTAGAGGCCATTCGGCCTAGCGAAGGGCTGTAGGGCGCTCAAGTCCCCCCTCTTGAGCCAGTCAGGCACCATGCTTGGGGCAATGACGCTCACAGCAACAGCGGCAAGACACATCTCCGCAAAGACAGATACGTGGCCCTGACCGATCCTTGCGCAGTTCTTCAGATAGTCCTCGATCTCAGCGTAAGTCCAGGAATCCCCGGCGCTGATGGCTGCCATGATACCGGCGAGACAAGAGCGTAGCTTCAACGCTGCGTCCCCTTGGGCCTTGCGATAGCAATCAATCGTACGTTCAAAATCGCCTCGGAGGTAAGCCAGTTCGCCCTCATATATGAGACGCAGTCTGTCCTCGGGCATAGCGTCCAGAATGGAGTCGGGGTTGTGGCTGGGCATGGGTAAGGCGGTGGAGGAGTACACGTACAACAGAGCGGCGTCAAGTGACTTCTGGGATAGGTTCCTTTCTTTGCGCAAGTCCATGGGTTTTTCCGCATCGACCGGGATCAGCCACGATCTTCCGTGTTTCTGTGCGTGCGGGATGCGCTTACTGGCCAGAAGTCGCTGAACTTGCCTGGGTGAGACCCCCCAGGTTCTGGAGGCTTCGGCAGTCGACATGTACTCCATTCCCAGCCGCCCTCTTCTCACAAATTGGTAAGCAAAACGTAGTCGTTTGAACGACATGTTGCAAGTAGAAATCCTACACTTCTTGGGTGCGACTACCTGATGAGCCCCAACCAATCCCCGAACACGGACTTAACTCTCGGGATCAAGAGCGACATCCTCATCATGACAGTGTTGCCGTACGCCGCGCCAAACGCCGCCATCATGATCAAGCGTCCGAAAGCCGAGGTCCACTCTCCGACGCCTCTGCGGCTCCTCAGGTTGAAAAGGAAATAGGCCACCGTAGCGACGGTGCCGGCGACCAAAACGACGTTGTTCACAGAGGTCAAAGGAACCATAGTCCCCTGTACTTGCTTAACAAGACTGGCGTCAAGAGCTCCCCTAATGGCCACCGCGGCGGCCGTCCCCATGGTGAATCCCAGCGGAATCCTGCTAAGCCAAGAAAGCCTGGGCACAAAACGGGCATATAGCAAGACTCCTCCAATGAGTGGGAAGATGAGGAACAGATGGTCTCCCGCAACCAATGGCACAACACCGTTTTGAACGATGCCAGAGTAAGCCACAGTCATCGCGTGGGCAGCCGAAAGGCCAATGAAGAGGTGCTCTACAACCTGGAAAACAATGTTCTGCTTATACAAGTACGACCAGACCAGAACGGTCAGGAAACCGGCAATCACCACTCCTGGGTCTGTGCTCATCTGAAATCACTCCTCAGTCTAGGTACTATCGAGGACACGTTTCCCATCAGTATGAAAGCCACAATGATCGCATGGGACAGGGACTGCGCATCCATGCTCGAGAGGGCCTGGCCCGGGTTATTGGACGCCATCTCATACTCTGCCGCTCCCCTAAGTCCACCCAACAAACCGGACAGCTGGCCTGTCCCCAAATATGGCATGAGGTATGGCACAGTCACTCCCGATGCCCCTGCAATCACCGGCACACCCATGGGTTGAACCTGTTGCAGATAGTAAATAGACGTGTCGCCCGTGTTGAAATCTACAAGCAGATCAAAGTCGCTTATGGAGTGAATGCCTTTCATGATCTCAAATCCCCAGACAGAGATCCCCCGCAGGTCTGCAGAGACTGCTTGCCTAAAATCATTAGCCATGGCAGCGATAGCCGTCTGTTGTCCAGGCATGAACGGAAGTATGACGTAGTCTTGACCGTATTGGTATGAGTACTCTCCCGACAGCGAGTCCATAGCCCGACCTGCGTACGTAGATGCCTCTACGGTTAGACTGACCCATACCAGCCTCGCCTTCTTCGACATGAGGTGGCGGACCACGGCCATCATTTGAGGAAGCACTTCCGCATCGGAACTGGGAGAGAAACTAGGTGACACAATAACCCTTGCCTCGCTGGGCAAGCTCTCCACAAAAGCGTATGTCGCTCTCGTAACATCTCCCACGGTTATTGGAAGGCCAAGCGGACGGAAAAGCGGCAAGAACACCGCGAGGAACACCGATAGATAGACCCACCTTGCATCCAGATTGGCTAGTTTGGTCATATGGCCCACCCCCTAAGTAAAGATGCCGGTACCCGCACGATCTAGGCCGAGGATTATCCGGAGACTTGCGGTTATGGCACCTAGAGCCCCGCCGATGGTGATACCACGCATTCCGGCTGTACCAGGTATCTCCATGATCCAATCGGCAATATCGGGGAGTCTTGGGGAGATAGCCTCCCCTATCCCGACTCGCCCCAGCATCACGATCACGGCGCAGATGAGCAGCAGTGCGCTGTCATGACCCTTCACTCGAAAAGACCGGTACGCTGCGGAAGCAATGAAGAAGGCATTGAGGGCAAACATGGTCGAAGAGAGAGGGCTATAGACGTGTTGCCATACGAACTTGTATATTGACAAGTCTTGAGTCCCTATGAGCCCCACCACGAACCAGGCCAACAGCGAAACCACCAGCACCAGACTGAGCCCCCAGTTGGGTCGCTTTCCTTTGATGTTGGCGGCATGGATCTGGAGCAGATTGGCACTTCCCAAAGTCGTGGCGAAAGCCGCTATCAGGACCGACCAAGACAACAGCTGACCGGACGCCAACGAAACCGGCTCGAGGTCAATGAAGTAATCCAGAAGGACAATCATGCCCCCGGTGAAAGTGACTGTCAAAGGCAACAGGGTTTTCAAAATGCTCTACCTCCATCTAGCGATTGGTCCTCTACCAAACATAGTGCCTTACAGCGAACGAGCCCTGACCGTGACAGTCGCACGGCGGCCCGAACGAGACAACCTGGGCAATAGCCTACATGTCGCACCACTTAACCAAGGCATCCAACCCAACTGTTGACATAAGGGCGCCCATCAACATGGCCGCTATAGCGAGGATCTTCGTGCAATCTTGGGCCATGACAGCCCCAACGCGGACAGGCTCCCGGGTAAGGTATGCCCCTGCGGCAAAAAGCTCCTCACCCAAAAGTGTGTGGTCACAGGCAGCGACAAAGAACGGTAGCTGGGGAGTGCTCGCTGTACCCGCCACTTGAAAGGCCCCGATGCGGTTGCCACATTCTGCTAGAAGCAAGGATTCGGCGAAAAAATACCCCATCATTATGTTAGCTGCTACTCGTTCACGCTCCATGATCCCCCAGACCCCGCTCACGTACGCCTGCATCGTGTCGGAAAGATATCGAATGTTTCCCGATTTGAACGACTCGAGACGACCTTCCATGGCGTATGCGTTCTTCACGATGTTCTCAGTAATCGGCTGCACCACAGGTTGAGAGTTGGTGACTACAAGCGTGGCGTTATACCTGGCACATTGGCGAGCCACATGGTCCAGAATAGCAAGCGCGGCGAAAGTGTCGGCCACCATTCCGCCGCATCCTGTCGTAAAGTGTACAGGTCGTCCCATTTCGGTTGCTCTTCCGATGGCCTCGCCAATAGCATTGAGACCGTCCATTCGCCTAATTGGGATCACGGAGCTTTGGCGAAATCTCCTGTAGTAGTACGTCGCGGAGACTATGACCAGAAAGAGGACAAACAGCTCTGCAAACTGCCCTGCGCGAAGCATGGGAAACCTCCTAGTATGGTTGGTATGGATTGAGTCATCCATTCAGTCCGATATTCAGTTAGATGAGAAGGCACGCAAAAACGGCCTAGGGTCTTAGCACTGGCAACAGATTAGAGTCGAGAATACGGACGAAAAGGGATTAGACGTGATGGGAGCGATGGTGGTGGTGTGCGTGGGCGTGGCTATAGGAGTGGGAGAAGAGGGCAATGGCGGTACATGGCAAGTAGGAGAATCTAGACATAGTAGCGGTCAAAGCGAGACGTCTACAATACAAGCCTAACGACTGAATCCAACTGCGACGCATCTACATCATTCCTTTCGCCGCTCACCCAAGTGCTCCCGAACGGTCGGGTGTCTACTTGAGTAATGGACGGTTAATTGCAAAGATAGTATGCCTATACCAGAGCAGTGTCAATAACGATGACGCTCATAGCAGCTGATACCGTACGAAGGCGGCGTTACCTTCGCTCCCTTGGACAAAGTCCTACATGCCGCCAAGACCATAGGCTACCAATGCTGTGTACTGGATTTCGACGTAAACAACACCTAAAGTAGCCGGTTCTGGCTAAAGTACTTCCAGCCGGTTCGCTACTGGGTATTACATGCTCCCAACTAGAGTCGAAGTTCAGGTGACCTGGAAGTCCCTCCCAACTGTACCGCCTCTCTGGCTCCTGAATTCGATGCGTCCCGTTGCGCCGGGTTCAGCCTGTATTATCCAAGATGCCCGTGCAGTTGACTTGGCGGGGCGATCCCCTTGGCCATTCATGTAGCCCTCGATGAACTCAATCTCGTGTTTGGCTTGGCCGACAACTGTCATGCCCAGGCCAGGCGCGATTCTAAACACATCATTCTTGACGACGCCTGCGGCCTTTGCCCTGTTGGTAATGTTGGTGGGTAAGTAGCCGTGGTTTTCCACAACGGCGGTGACTTTTCTTGCAGTACCATCGAGTACGGTTATCTCAATGGGCGCCATGTGGATCTCCGGCAAGGCACTAGCGTGCCTCAGGATCCAAATGGTATTCCTGTGACACTCCTGTTTCAGCAACGAAGGCGGTGGGTTCTGTACGCAGAACTTGGCGTCCCATCCACCAATTTCAACCTGCCCCAGTTGGGGGTGGTCAAATGGGGTCCACGGCACGAATCCTTTGCCCGCCAGTTCCCTATCATTCCATACGAGGAGTTTGACCTGCATGTCTTCCTTCTTATCCGGGTCTACGGTCGTCCGAAAATCAACCAGGTCTATTCCCGCCCGCGAGTACCGGTTCCACAACTCAGTAGTATAGGCGATCAGCCCTCTATGCTCGTACGCCCATTCAGTTAGAGTGGAGCGGTTGGGGGATTTCATGTCAGGATAACCGCTGCAAACCGTGCCTTCCCTGGCAATGTCTTTGGTCGCACGGAGATCATCGGGGTCCATCTTGTCCTCGGGGTACTGGCACGGATTTCTGTAATAGAATCCGCCCGATGTGTGCAACGCCTGGACCGCACCAATGTTGGGGTGCTTGATTATAAAATCGAGGATGGCCCGCGGCTCTGGCTCAGCGGTGGGGTAGTCTCCGCCACCGGGCACTTCTGTATCCCAGTTAGAAGGGAAGTTCCTGTTCAGGTCCAGCCCAAAGGGCGTTCGGTTGATGGGGATAGGCTCGCCTTCATAGTCCTTGATGAACCCTTCGGGATAGAATCTGTAGAAAGGTCCCTTCCTTTCGCCCGGTCGCCGTGGAATCATTAGCCGCGGGTCTTTCTGGGACACCTTCCACTCGCCTTTTTGGTCATCTCGAACTCTCATCTGAAGGATTTTGCCGTCACCGTTGACGTCGGCGCGATGCAGCCCAGGCAAGTCGCATATCTCCTCATCGGGCCAAACCCGGACGCTGCTACGAAGCGCGGTTGGGCTCGTCAAGTAGAGTTCGGCACCATCCGGGTTCACCCTTGGAAGCACGTAGAAGGTCCGGGTATTCATAAGGTGCGTCACTTCATCATCTAACCCGAAATTCGTCACTAAGTAATGAATAAGGTAAAGCGCCACGGCAGACCCTGTTACCTCACCCGCATGGATATTGCCGTCTATGTAGATGGCGGGCTTCTTGTCTGGCTCTCCCGTCGCCCAGTTGGTAAGGGTCATTGCCCAAATGTCGCGTCCTTCGTAACTCTTCCCGGCGGATTCCAACGACGATAGGCCCGGGTATTCCCGTGCAGTTTCCTGGAGGTAGTCGGTCAACTCCAAAAACGTCACATACTTGTCGAAACTCATGGAGACTCTCTCGGACATGACGCCGCCTCCCTGCCTTTATAGTTAATTGCCCTTTTTCTCCGCGACTCAAAGAGTCTCCTGCGGTACAATAGGGTTTGAGGTGGCAAGCATGATCGACCGCCAACGAAAACTCGAAGCACTGTGCAACTTCGGCATGATAGTCGGACAGAATCCGTGGTTCGCCTTTCTCATCGGCTTCTTGGTCGGTCAGGTTGATAGGGTGCACTTCGTAAGAGACCTGACTGATGCTGAGATCGCGATCAGGATCTCTGCGGCCCGTACTACTGTCTGGCCCAGCGACCCGCTCAAAGCCACGGTGCGAGGCATAGCCATGCCAAACATATATGCCTTGGTCAGAGCAATCGTTAACGAACACGCGCCAATTTGTGTGTCTTTGGACTTTGACCGGGCAGATGACACCGACTGGTATCAAACCGTCCTTCTTCCATCGGTTTCCTTCGTAAAGGATGCAGAAGAGGCGGCCAGCCATCAATCTGAGATGCTCTGGCAACAAATGGATCGTACCCTGGATATCTATCGCGAATGTCGGGCCCTGCTTCAGAACGATACCGAAAGAAGACAAGAACTGGAATACTATATGAAGATCGCCGAGCAGCAGATGAAGAACCTCAGTCAACAGATGGAGGAACTCAACCGCCAGATGAAGCGGATCTCCGAGTCTCAGTAAGGAAGGGCAGCGCTCCGATCTCAGAGCACTGCCCATTCAATCTTAGCGACCATCAACTTCGACGAGGACGCCTGGTCCCCCACGCTTGCGTGTCTACCGCTCTATCATCTCGACGAACCTCTGCAAGAATGCCGCGACCTCTGCCCTAGTAGCCGTGCCCTGAGGATCCAGCAGGTTGTCCTCTTTGCCGTTTAGAAGGCCCTTCTCCACTGCCCATGCCAACGCATCCTTAGCCCACCCCGATATGTCCTCATGGTCGACAAACGCCCCCAACGCATCGGACTCGCCGGACTCCCCGGTCTCGCCGGCACCCGCCTCGTCCAGTCCCGCGTACTTTGCGTAGTTGAACAGCATCACCGCCATCTGCTCGCGAGTGATCGCAAGACCCGGGCCAAACCGACCGTCGCCGACTCCGGATACGATCCCGTTGGCGGCGGCCCAAGCCACAGCGTCAGTGAACCAGGTATCCGGGTCCACATCGCTGAAACTGTTCCCAAAGCCGCTGGGATCAACTCCTGCGAGTCTCGATAGCACCGTGACAAACATCGCCCTTGTCATGCTGGTGTTCGGCTCGAAAGTGTTTTCGCCGGTGCCTTGGAACAGGCCGTTTTCCACAGCCCAGCGGACCGCGTCAAAATACCAAGCGCCCTCTAGGACGTCCGCGAACGGGTTTTGCCAAGGCGCGGCCTTCTGGAAAATAGCCCGTATTGAGGTGTTCTTAGTCACCTTCTCAAAAGTGTAGCTCTCGACGGGACCGATGCTGACGCCGTCCACCCAGACATCGTAGACGACATATCCGGGGTCGGGAAGAATCTCAAAGGTCTTCGCCGTCCCGGCGATCACGCTTGAGGTCCAGGGCGATACGGTCCCGCCCTCGGTGGAGCTCACTTCTATCGTGTAAAGCATGGGTATGGGGCCGGGGATGTCTCCTCCTCCCGAATACGTGAAGGTCGGAGTCACCAGAACGTTTCCTGCCGGCATGTTGAACGTGGTCGTGGCCGCTGCCTTATCGGTCACCGGGACCTCGATGCCGTCCCCGTAGGTGACTTTCCACCCGTCGAACCGATAGAAGGTTGAGGGCGTGGCATTCACCGTGATCGTCGCTCCTTCAAACCCGCTTGTGGCGCTTAAGTCAACGCGCCCTCCCGTTACTTGAGCGACCGAGATACTATACACCGGCAGGATCTGGGCCTGGATGGATATGTCGGCCTCGATGCCGACGATAGTGTACACCCAGCTGCCTTCAGGCATCTCTATCGGTGAATCCGCGATGTCAGATTGATCGCCGCCGATATAGATAGAGACGTCCTTTATCCGGCACCCAGCGTCGGGGACCACAGTGAACACCGCGCTTGCTCCCGCCCGAACCACGTCCAGGGGCGAATAGTCATCCGGCGTGTAGACGGCGGTTATCTCCCCGTTTTCGGGCTGGTCAACAGTCACAGTGTACATGACCTCGTCGCAGAACATCACCACAACGTTGGTATTTCTGGACAGCGCCCCAATCGTGTAGGACTTGACTACATACGGAGCCCCGTGCGCTGTCGTCAAGTCCACGCCGTTGACCGTCCACTTCTCCAGCATCTTGCCAGGGTCGGGAATCGCCGAGAACGTGATGATGGAACCGCCTCCCGGATTGTCTCCGTCGCGCAGAGGGATTGTCCCGTCCAACACGGCCGATACCGTTCCCCCCTCTCCCACCGAGAAGTTCACGGTATAGTAGGACATCGCGGTGAAACTGACATCGACAACGATATCGTCGGCGATATCATCGAACCTCCAGGTCCTGTCGGTCGTCTGAACCGGCACTCCATCGATAGTCCAGATACCGACCATATAGTTGGTATCAGGCGTGGCTTTGAAAACCAGGTCGTCGCCCTCGAACACAGGGATGGAGGCATTACCCGGTACTAGAACGTCCGGACCCCCGTTTAGGCTGTACGAAAGACTCCCATGGATGCCAACGGAAACCGCGACGGTATAGAGTGTGTTATCCAGGAACACTGCCTCGATGAGCATATCGCTGTCCAAAGTGCTGATGGTCAGGGTGTCTCCCAGTATATCCGAGCTGGTGCCATCAGCCAGGTCAGTCATAACCCACTTATCGAAGACATAACCGTAGGCGGGCGTTGCCGTGAATACCAGCCGGGACCCACCCTCGATGTCGCTCAACGCTTCCAACGAGGTAGACACACCGTTCACAGTCACCGTAACAGAGTTGCTTGCGTCCTCCGGCTCAGTGATCAATGTAGTAACCCCGTAGTGCTGCAGTTCTGTTGCGACCGAAACCGTCGTGTCAGATAGGATCGGGAACTCATAGGTTTCTCCCGAGTAGTAGACGGTCTCGTCAACATCGGGAGTACCCGGATCATCGGGCGTCGCCACTACGGGTTGACCATCCACGTACCACAACTCGTCGGGCAGGATCCTGTACCCCGCGACGGCTCGCACCGTGACAACGGTATCCCCTGGGATTGAAGCGCCGGAAGACACCACCGCTTCTATGTCCGGCGTGGTTACGATGTGGTCGTGGTCGTACATATAGGAAGCTTCCAAGTGGTCGCCCAACGTGAGCGTGTAGCTGTCCCGTTCAAAGACGGCCAGAAGCCTGGTGGGCACGTTCCCCATGGTCAATGTATATGTGTGGAAACCCTCCGGGTCCAGATCGCCCTCGGGATAGGAAGTCCCGTAGGTGTAAAGCCTCCATTCAAGGAAGTGGTATCCCTCGTCTGGAATGGCCTTGAAGGTGTACTCCGCGCCTTCTATGACCGTGGCCCCGCTCTGGAGCAAATCTGAGCTCACGCACACCACCTGACCGTGGTCACCAGGGTCGTTCGCGAAGACCAGCGGCGTTGACGCTAGTTTGAACTCCACTTGGACTTCCAAAGGCTCCGAGGTCATGATGTAATGGAGCCTGTTGGTCGCGTTGTCCATAGGGGCACCGTTAACGTACCACTCCGCCACTTGGTAGCCTTGGAGCGGTGAGGCGGTGAAGGTGATCTCCGTTCCCGCTTGATACTGGGTCGTCCAATACTGGTGACCCGCCGGCGACAGCACGGAGATCGAACCCGCATCTTTGCCCAATAAGGGCAGGGCTACGCCGGTCACCTGGAAGGTCTCTCCCACCAAGGTGTAAAGCCCCGGCACAAGGACGGCATCGTAGTTTACCAGTCCTCCCGTGTCGGAGGTGGGGATTGTCGTGTAGTTGCCCGGCTCCGTCGCGTTGGGCCCTTCCGCCACGATCGTTACTTTGTTTCCCGCGGAGTTTAGGCACTGAACCTGAAGGTCCAAAGATTCCAAGGTATCCCAAGGAGCTAGGCTTCCTGAACTGACCTCTAGGCTGCCTGTCCCCGGGTGAACGGCCTCGGGTGTGCCTGCCATCGCGGTAAGCGTGGGGGCAACGATAGTCACGGGCCGTTTGGTGACGGAAAACTCCTCGGATGCCTCCAGGTGCCCGTCAAGGTAGGCGTTCAGTGTGAACGTCCCGACCGTATTGGCAGAAACGGTCACTCCGTCTTCTGCTACCCAACCCTCGACCGGAACGGTCTCAAGTACGGGAGACCAATACGTGAACCAGACGATGCCGAGGAACTCGAACCGCACTTCCTCCCAGCGGATCACGTCCGTGGTTACCTTGAACGTGACGTTCTCGGTGACCTCGGTGGACTCTACTCCGCCGGGCGTCTGCTCTATGAAGTTCAGTTCTTTGGCGATCTGGTCTCCGTAGACATGAGTCTTTGCGATTTCCAACCAGTAGCCCGATGTGACGCCGGACAGGTACTTGCGGGTCTCCGAGGCAATGGACTTGAAGACCCGGTTCCCGGAATAGTAGGCGGTAATGCTGTAAATGCCGTTAGGCAAAGGTGTGGTCGCGCAGGTGGCGACGCCTTGAACCGGATCGGCCTGGACGGTAGCCGCGTACGACTTGAAATAGTCGGTGCCGGAAATCTCGAAGACAACTGTCCCGCGAGGCACGTCCCCGCTATCGCTGTGAGTGCTCCTCAAGGTCACTTGAAGGGTGGGCCCACCGGTATCGGACGGGGTCACCGTCAGTTCCGGCTCACCGTAGAACTTGGGAGTCCGCTTGCAGTAACTGACGTCCACGATGTCCGAGTAAGCGGAAATGTAGTAGTCGCCGTAGATGACGTTGACACGGCAACGATACTTACCTTCGTCGGCGAGCCCGGCTGAGCGGAACGTGAGAGTCGCCTTCGTGGCGGCGATAATGTCGGTCCACTTGCCGTCGACCATCTTCTGCCACTGAAAAAGGGCCCCCTGAGTGTAGTCCTCAGCGTTTTCCACGTAAACTACCACCGTCGCGTCTTTGTCGGGGTATACGAGAAGGTCAGTGGTCGAAAGCCCTATGACCGGGTTACCCTCGCTGGCCTTGGCTCGTGCGGTAAGGACCGGAGACAGCACGCTGTCGGTCGGGTGGACCGCGCCTATCGCTCGAATCCTGTACTCATACTCGGTGTATGGGCTGAGCCCTGTGTCTTCGAAGTAAAACGCTTTGATGGCGTTGCCCAAGTCGTCGTAGACGATCTCGTTGTTCTCATCCCGCAAGATCTCAAAGTCCTCGGATGAGATGATGTCGCCGACAGGGTAGTCACCGCTTCCATCGGGGAAGTCGTAGTGACGATAGACCTGGTAGCCCCCTACTGAATGGTCGTTGCAGGTCCATGAAAGAACTACCTTATCGGCAGTCGTTCTTTCCGTGTTCTGACTAAAGTCCGTGGGTATCTTCGGTGGGGAGCTGACATCGGTGACCAGATAGTCCACCACAGGGAAGCTGACGTCGCCATTGGTGTAGGTGTATTGGAATATCTTCCATGCATAGTTGTAGCCGTAGCCCTGGGCTTCGGATGGCATGTTCACGACGGTCCCGCTGAAGCTCGAACCAGTCATGTCAACTTTTACGGTCCCCGAACCCCCTTCATAACCCGCGACCACCCCCACCACACACGCCAAACGCTCCGCCGCCTATCTTGAATTCGATGGAGTTGCTCTGGCTCGTCGTCGTAGTGGTCTCGTCGGTTATGTCTATTTGCTGGGACACGTACCCCAGGGCGTTGTACGCGACTCCCGCGAAATCGCCGTCGTACTGGTTCACCTGGCTGTATTTAGCGGTAGAAGTCGGGTACGTCGACGGGTCGCCGACAGTATGGGTAATCACTGTGCCCGCTATTTTAGGCAGTTCGTCGTAGTCGGCCGCGATGGCTTCGTAGTCCTCAAGGTCCAGCGTCTTCACTACCGCGGTGTGAGGGATGTTCACGGTCATTGTCTGCTTCTCATATACGATGTCGCCGTCCGCTTCCACGGGGATGTAGGCGTCGTACACGTATACCTCCATTGGGATGGAGTAGAAGGCGACTACGTCCGCCCCTCCACCTGTACCGTACTCCACGGTCTGCTCCATCACGCTGACTTGTTCGGTCTCCCAGGTCCATCCGTGCTTGTACTCGAGTTCCATCTCGAACTTGGCCACCACGACGCCGAAGACGTTGAACTCCTGCTCGAAAGAGACGTATGCTCCCGCCGTAACGGTGTCGCTCTCCACGGAACCGCTTTGAGAGCTCCCCTTGGTGGTTGCGTAGGATGTGTCGCTATTCCCCACGTAGCTGTCTCCGCCGTCTAGGTGCTCGAGGTCCGCGAAATACGGGGGCGATGAGACCACAGCCAACACTTTAGGATCCGTATACACTACGTCGTGCCGGCCGGTATAACGCAGCACCGTTGTGTCTATGTCGGTGTCCGGAGCACAGAAAGCAGTGTTGAGGGTCTCACCGATGTTGGTGGTATTGGCAAGGATTGTGCCGGAGTCGCCGTCACCCTCGGCGTAAATCCCCCTTAGGAACCCGGCGTTGGGATGGCCTTCCAAAACAAGGTCCTTCCATATCCCCAAGAGCCACCACCACGCGGAAGGGCATATGTCGCCCCAGGTGACGTCTATCTTCGGAAACAGCTGCATCACCTGGATCGTCTCTTTTCCGTCGCCGTTGAAATCCGCGGCAATCACACCGTACTCCGAATAGTACTTGGCAATGGGAAGAATCCTGGTAGGATCCTTCATGACCGCCAGTTCATCTAACTCGGCCTGGATCTTGAACTCGCCGCCATCCAGGAGATAGATGACGCTGTCCAGATACACAAACTCCTGGGTGCCCACTCCGTTCATCTTCACGCAGGCGATGTTGGCCACACAACCGGGACTGCTGAAGTAGTACCCATCGTCCGGAGCCACCAAGTTGCCGTTGTCGTCCCGCTCGATGAGCTCGGCGTTGCTGGATGCGGTCCGCACAAAGCCTGTGAGAGGCGCGTAGTCGTATACTGAGATAACCCTGGTATTCATCTCACCCGCATCTATGTCCACTTCCAACTGGCCACCCATCACCAGTTCGTCCTTTCCGTCGCCGTCGGCGTCCCCAAAGGTCAGAGCGGCACGGACGATTTTGCTGGTACCATACGTGAGGTCAAATGGAGATACGGTCTGGAGGGGGGTACCCGTCTTGCTGCCATGAAGCACGACTGCCTGGCAGTTGGTCTTATATGAAGGCCCGTAGTACACGCCCCAGGTGATCGCGAGGTCGTCTACCCCATCCATCGTCATGTCGCCCGCGGTGAGGGAAACCATGTTGGACACAAAGGTGCGCTCTTGCAGGGCGTAGGTCCACATTAACGCCCAATTGGAGGCATCCAGCGCCACGTCTATCTTGACTGTCCCGTCCGCATTCAGGTCGTCCTGTTGGAACTGCAGTTTGTAGACGGCAACCCGTGAGTTGTTGTTTTGCTCAGGGACGTAGACTGCGACTTCGTCAAAACCGTCGCCGTCAAAGTCGCCCGAGATAACCTGCAGATAGTTTTGAAGTTGATAGGGAAACTCCGTCAGGTTCTCGCCGGCGTACTTTCCCGTGTTTCCGATGCTCTTGGAGCTATCCATTATGGTCTTGGTGTTGGTTCCCATCGCACCCAGAGGATCAGTGAAGTATAGGTACACGCCACCTTGTGCGTAGGCTGCGACCGTGACTACTTGACCCTTCAGTCCGCTGCCGGTGAAGTCCCCGGAAGCGGCCCTGTACGCATCGTACTCGGCGGCATCCGGGCTAGTTAGCTGATTTGTTGGGGTTGAGTAAAAGGCTGTGTTGGTATCCCCCAGCAGCGACCCATGACCGTACAAGGACCCTGTACGTGTCCCGCTTATGTACCTGTCGACGAACAACTCCAGGACGGGATTCACTCTTGTGGTATTGCGGCCGTAGGGGTTGTCCGTACTGTCGGGATCAAAACCTTCGGGCATGACGCTGGTATCAATACCGAGAGCGGAAAGCGCGTTCATCTCGTCGTTCGCCGGTCCCGCTGCCGCCGAGGTCACGCGGGCGGCGAGCCCCGGAAAAAGGCCGGATATATCGCCGGCCACCATGCAAAGGACCAATAGCAGACATACCCATCCTTTTGTGGTTCTCACTGTTACTCCTCCTCTGGCTATCCGGAAGACGTGTGGGGCACAGGCGGACCGTGACCGAAACGCGTAATCAGAAAACGTGAACGGAAAGGGCTGAAGACTTGCGATAACGGGAAGAAATTCCACGGGATATGCCGGATTCCTGCATCACTGAGTCTCCAGATGGAAAAAAAGCGGGGCCCCCCGTGAACCTATCTGTCCGGAGGAGCCAAAGCGCGCCCCTTTCGTCTAGCTGAGGCTACAACCTCGCCTTGCGACGCCTTACGGCGCCGTAACCCAGCTTCGGAATCCGACCCGGAAGTCGAGGTGGCCAAGCTGCTGAAACTGTCCGGATTTAGCCCGTGGACGGTCCAGTATGTCGGCATGCGCGCTTTCAGTTGGCCGGATGCCTTCCCCCACACCAACTACGGCGTGAAGAAGGCGCTTTCTAGTTGGGCGGAGAAAGGGATCTTGGACGAGTCCCAGAAGTGGAAACCGTGGAGGTATACGCGACGCTGAACCTGTGGACTTCATTAAAAGGCGACAACCAAAGCTGGAGGCGCCCGGCAAGTGATTTACGCGAGTTTGGAGAGTCCTCTAGGTCCCATGACAGCATCGGCGAAAGGCCATGCGCTAACGGGTCTTTGGTTCGTGGACGGCAGGTACTACCCTTCCGATTCAAGCACGTGGGCCCACGAGCCCGATCACCCGGTCTTCGTGAAACTCTGCGCATGGCTTGATGACTACTTTGGAGGCGGAAGGAACGTACCCCTTTAGAAAGACCGCACTCCGCCGTCACCGGCGATATGCGATCTGTAGGTGTACCGTGCAAGACTTTGTCTCAACTGCGTTACGGACTCGGTTGCGACTACGTTGCAGTTTGCCTCACAAGAGTTCAGCCAACATCCTTGCCACAACTGATCGTGCCAGTATTACTGGAACCCCGGTTATGTCCTTTACGGCTCGCTTCATCGCCAGCGTGTAGCCGATGCAGTCCATGACTATCACTCGGGCTCGCCAATCCCGCAAGGCCGCTGCCGCTTCCTGGATTGCCTCGATAGACTCGTACGGAGAAGCGGCTTCAACTCTCAAGTCCGTGCCAACGCCGGCCCATCTGTTGGTAGACTGGGGTATTTGGTCTATGTCTGGGACAAAGACTCCAAGTCGGAGCCCCGCGGCCACGGATGCTGCAGCGTTGAACAGCACTTTCTGCGGCCTGACCACCAGCCGCGGACAGTCGAAATCGGGAAACTCGCCGGTGCATACCAGCGATATCACTTCGGCTCCTTTTTCAACGAGATTGGTTATTTGCTGCTGCATCTTGGGAAGGATGTGCTTTTCCGCTATCTTGACAGCCGTGCCATCGGCCATCCTGGTTATGAGGACGTAGTCCCCTGGCTCAGGATAGAGCTTCTTCACCTCGTCGAGGGTGAGTCCGTCTAGAGCCCCGGCCTCGATTATGACGACATCTTGGTCCAGCATCTGCTTCATTTCGGGGATGAGGTCCGACCTCGGGGATTGTCCGATGGTCACCGTGCCCAGCACTCGTCTCACAGTCGTCCTCCTTTCTCCCTCCTCGGGTCCACGTCATCCTGACCGCCGGCATAGCCGCGATTCCCTTGGCTATGAGCTGCCTTCCTTCTGACACTGTGACAGAGGATTGGGCTCTCAACCCTACAACTACTTCCTTCCCGGCGTCTGTAGGTGCTTCATGGGCCCGTACAGTTCCACTAGCCTGGCAAATTCCTCGGCGTCGTAGAAGCTGCACTTCCCGGCTCCAAAGGATTTGGCTACTTCGATGACGAATCTCACGGCTCCCTCAACGTCGACGGCATGGGTGGCCCCGGTGGCGCAGCCGGGCACCGGAGTCTCGGCGGTTATCGCTACCCCCACCACCGGCGCGGAGGTCGCAGTCGCAGGCTGTAGGATGCTGTTAAGGTGATAAACGCCGTTGCCGTATGGAGTGATATCTTGCATGGTGATTGGGAACGTCACGGGGAGCCTCCCCGTGGTTATCGACATGATGTCAAGAAGGGAGTCACTAACCTTTAGGATGTACCCTTCTTTGACCGTGGGGGATATGGCGAATCCCCTGTGGTTAATCACCCGGTTGCCCTTTGTGGTGTCTATAGACAACACCGCATCCATGGAAGAGTCGACCTCAAGCTCATTCATGGTGGCCATATCCACGGGAGAACCCATGAAAGGCACCGGTTCGTGAGGTTGAGTTGGCGCACAGGGACAAATATGGGTCGCGACCACTACGTCACCGGGCAGCACGTCACCCTTAGTAGACATTGATCCCAGCTTGATAGCCGCCGCGACAGCGGCACAAGCTCCATCGCCGTCGGAAACTAGACCTATCATCTCCGGACGCGCTCCGATGCCCCCAAGCCTGCCTATGACTCCCAGAGTGGGAGCGTTCCCACCGTTTCTCCGGCCAGATTTCCCGGGGATGACGGCCTTCACGAAATCGGTAAAGCCCCTCTCTCCTCGCACACGCTTCACGGATACTCCCCGGACACCCGCGGACCTTAAGGCGTTTTCCACTTTCGGACCGTCAACGGTGGCATCGTCCAGCAGCGAAATCGCTTCCAGCGTTGCTTTCAGGCTCACTCAAATCACCCCGTGTGTCTTGCCTGTATTTACGAGTATCGTTTTCCCCGAAATCTGCTCGGAGGATCTTCTTGCCGGTAACCTGATCAATCGTCGTACGTATACCAGGGCCTTGTCCTTGCATCCCCGCCCTAACAGCATCCAACACACCAACGCAGGTCCTAGAACGGCCTTCATCCTCGCGGGGACGTAAGGGGTTATCCCTAGAACCCCGATACGCTCCCTCAGGGTTACGCCACGATTTGGGGCGACTGTTCCGGGACGATGCAACGGTTTGACACAGGGCTCCGATCCGCGACACCCTCTAGCCTCAGGTCCTAGGCAGGACGCTCTCCCGTGTCCCTCATCAGGCCGAGTACGCTCACCTGTGCCCCTCATCACCGTAAGCTCGCTCGCCAGCGCCCCTCATCACTGCGACCCCGCCTCAAAACGAGGCGTACACCCTAGAACCATCTCGCGGACCCCTTCGAGATCGCAAACTGTGCCTCGTTTCGATGCATCCTCCGAAGGCAGGCATGCGCTCCTGCACCTCATCAGGCGGAAGGTGCTCATTTCGGTGCGCCACCTGTACCACTCATCACCATAGGTCACCTAGCCTCCGCAGATGGCCATCCGATACACACCCGTACACACCGGGGAAACCAAGAACTACTCGCTCAGCACATACGCCGTTACCAGCCTGGCGGTAGCCAAGAGCCCTTCTTGGTGAGTTCGCTCATGTGAATGCGAAGCATCAACACCAGTGCCAATGCACCCGGTCCTGACGTTGAACCCTGCCCGCAGAGCAGCCCCTGCGTCCGACCCGTAGAATGGGAAAATGTCAACAACGTATGGGATGTTGCTCTTCTCGCAAAGGTCCTCCAGTTTCTTCCGCAATGTCAAGTCGTAAGGACCTCCGGAATCCTTGGCGCAGATAGAGACGGTGTACTCACTTCCTAGGAGTCCATCTCCCACGCAGCCCATGTCCACGGCGAGGAATTCTTTCGTCTCCGCAGGAAACCCGAAAGACCCGCCATGGCCCACTTCCTCAAAGTTGGTTATGCAAAAGTGAGTCGTGTAGGCCGGCCGTAAACCCCTATCGGCCAAGAACTTCGCCGCGCCTAAGAGGATCGCCACCGACGCCTTGTCATCCAAATGCCGCGACTTGATGAAACCCGAAGGCGTCACCTCTGTCCGCGGGTCGAACACTACAAAATCGCCAGGCTTGATGCCCAGCTGCATTACATCGTCCTTGGTCTTAACTTTCTCATCAATGCGGACTTCCATGTTATCGGCGGTCCGCTCCATTTTGTTGGTCTCTTCTCCGTGTACGTGGACCGCTGCCTTTGTAACAAGGATCGTGCCCGTGTAGGTCCTGCCGGAACTGGCCTTAATGAACACGCGCTGCCCTTCGACGCTGGTCCAAGGGCAGCTGCCAATGCTGGTCAGTTTGAGGCGTCCGTTGCTCTTGACTTCGAAGACCATGGCGCCAAGCGTGTCAATGTGAGCCGAGAGGGTCCTCTCGTTACCTGGGAGCCGCCCGGGGATTTGCACCAAAAGACTGCCTTTATTGTTGATCTCGGCTTTGTAACCGAGATTCTCGGATTCCGACTTGGTCCACTGAACAGCTTCCAAGGTATCTCCCGTGGGGCTGGGAATCTTGCACAGCTTGACGAGGCGCTGAGTTATGTATTCGACATCTGGAATGTTGTTTCGACAAGAGTTCATTCCCAATCTGTATCCTCCATTCGGTCCCCTCTCCGGCTACTACTCCAACACAACCGTCCCCCGAGCTTTTCCGGCTCTAGGTGTGTAGGCGGTGACTGTCAGATTCTGTCCCTTGCTGCCTCGGATCACCCATTGCACCTTCGTCTTGGCATCGCCGCCACCTGCCCTGCCTCCTAAGTGGCCGATCTCGCGCTGTATCTCGCCGTCAACTGGGCGAGAGCCGGCATCCAGGCCATCCAAAGTGACCTTAACCGGTTTCGTTTGGCGCATGGCCAGAGCCCTGAAGGTCCCGTGAGTTGGCAGATAGCCTTCATTTCGGATGACCGCCTCCACGTTGTATATCCCGCCACCTAGGCCTGTGGCCGTCACCTTTTCTATCACCAAACGCGGAGTGACAGCTGCCCTTGCGAGGTTGAACTGGGCATTCTTCCGGCACTCCTCTTCCAGTAGGGCCACAGGCGGGTTCTGCCTGCCGAATTTGGGCTCCCAGCCTCCTATCTCCACTTCCCCCAGTTGGGGATGCTGGAAAGGTTTCCAGTCGTGAAAAAGGACTCCCCCCATCTTCTCATCGTTCCACCGAAGGATCTCGACGGCTTCTTCCTCCCGTTCCTTCTCGGTGAGGTTCCGGGCAGCTTGTGGAGAGCGTCTTTGGATTCCGGCCTGCCCAGCCATATCCCAAAGCTCGGTTTCCAAAGACAAGATCCCAAGACTTTCATAGGCCCACTCCAAAACGCTTCCCACCGGAGGACGCTCTTGGTCTCGGGTGAATTCCTCAAAAACGGACACTAGCGGATACCCTGTAATCTCATTGCCGACCTCACCCACAGCCTTGTATATCTCGAGATCACGCCGGTCGAAGGCAGAGTCTTTCTTGTCGCAGAATGGTCTAAGAATTAGCCCGCCTGATGTGTGATAGGACATAGATGTCACGATGTTGGGATGAGACAGATAGAAGTCGCCGATGGCCTTCATCTCAGGCTCGCTGAAAGGATAGTCCCCAGAACCGGGCTGCCTTGTGTGAATCGCCCAATTGGCCGGGTACTGCCTGTTGAAATCCAGACCGTACATCCCAGGTGCCCGTTTCACGGTCACATCCGGGTCATAGTCCCGTATGAACCCTTCCGTGAACACGTCGTAAAAGATGTCCCCGACCTCTCCCATCTCATCAGGACGCCTTCGGACCATGATCCGGGGGTCCTTGGAGGATACTTTCCAGCCGCCATCGGGGTTCTTCACTCTCATGCTCAGGATTTTGCCGTTGCCGTCAATATCGTCAGGGTAAAGCCCGGGTTTGTCATCTGTCTCACCTGGCCAGGGATGCAAACTGGACCGCAGCATATGCGGAGTTGACAGGTAGTACTCGGACCCATCCACGGTAATTCTGGGGACAAAGTAAAAGGTCCGGGTATCAATCAGCTTAGTTATCTTCGGGTCCTTTCCGTAGCCTTCTAGAAGTTGTTTGATGGAATACAGGATTACCTCACACCCGGTTACTTCGCCCGCGTGGGTGTTGCCGTCGGCGTATACGCCGGGCTTGTCTGAACCGGGACCAGTCTCCCTATTGGTGATCTCCAGCATGAGGATCTCTCGGTCTTGATAGGACCGGCCGATGCACTCTAGTCTGCACAGGCGTGGATACTCCCGGAGGCACTCCTCTAGAAAAGCCCTGACCTCTGCGTTAGTGTGATAATGGTCGAAACACAGGTTCAAAAAGATCCCCCTCCGGTTGTCTTGTTCTGGTTTGTGGCCAAATCAACTTTGGATGCAACACTATACCCGCCCGCACTCAGTCCAGGGTCACTTCTGCTCGGTCCGTTCCAGCCCTGTCACAACCGGCCACGATTGCCAGAACCGTGCCTGCTTGGGCTCGCACCACCCACTGGACCTCTTTCTTGTTCGCGTCCGAACTGACACCGTACCAACCCATGCCGCCCGGACTGCTGCCGAGTCCCTGCAAGTGCCCAACCTCCTCCTTCGCCTTACCGGCTATCAAGCCGATCCCCCCTGACTGGGCCGAAATCTCCACAACCACAGGCTTTGCCCTTCCGGCGTTCACGGCTTGTCGGCACCCAGACGTGGGCATGAAGCTCTTGTTCTCTACAACCGCCTTGACCTTGTACAGACCTTCCGCGATCTTTTGAGCCGTTACTTTAGCGAGACTCACCTGCGGTAAACAATGGGCATGGTACAGGGTAAACATGCAGTTCTTGTGACACTCGCCCTCGAGGAACTGGGGTGGCGGGTTTGTCAACACAAACTTGGACTTCCAACCGCCGATCTCCACCTTGCCCAACTGGGGGTGATCGAACTCGCGCCACCTCTCAAACCCTTGACCGGCGAGCTCCCGGTCATTCCAGGTCAGAAGATTGAGTTGGCCTTCTTCGGAGGTTCGGCTCCTGCGGTCAAACACATCGTTACCGGCTCTCACCGAGGCATCCCACAACTCTGTAGAAAATGTGATGATGCCAAGATGCTCGTAAAGCCAGTCCATAAAAACGCCTTTAAGCGGGTGTTCCTTGTCTTGAACATAGTCTTCAAATGTAGAAATGGCGGGATATCCGGTAAGCTCGAACCCCTTTTGGCCAATGGTCTTGTAGATGGCGACATCCTCCGGAGGCATCTTGCTGTCGGGTTTACTGCAGCATGGGCGAAGTATGGCACCCATAGTGGTGTGGTAAGACATGCCGCCGGCGATGTTCTTGTGGGCCAAGAGGAATTCGGCCACGTTTCTCGTTTCAGGCTCCGACAGGGGATATGGCCCCGCTCCCCGCTGAATCACGTCTGGCTCCCAGTTCGCCGGGTAGTTGCGGTTGAGATCCAAACCCCATTTTGACTGAGCCATCTTTATCTCTCCGCCATCCCAGTTCTTGAGAATCCCCTCATGATAGACTCTGTAGAAAGGGCCTTCCTTGTCCCATGGCTGTCTCCTGACCATGAGTCTCTCGTCCTTGGAAGACACTCTCCAGTCACCGTCGGGATCCTCTATCCTCATCTGCAGTATCCACCCGTCGCCATCGATATCCTCTTGATTCAGGCCGTCTTCGTCATCTCTGGGCGGATACTCCCGAACGCTGGAACGAAGCTGATACGGCGTCTTGAGGAAAACCTCGGCTCCATCAACAGAGATTCTGGGGAGAATGTAGAATACCCGGTCATCAAGAAGACCGGTTACAAACGGGTCTTCTCCGTAGTTGGACAGGAGATACCAGATGGTGTATAGGCAGACCATAGAGCCCGTCACTTCTCCGGCGTGGTGATTTCCGTCTATGTACATGCCGGGCTTCTTGTCCGGACTGCCTATCTTCTTGTTGGTGATCTCAACCATCCACATGTCGCGGCCTTCGTAGGTCTTCCCGATTGAATACATGGTAGCCAGATCGGGATTCTCATCAACAAGGGCTCTGAGAGTCTCGTTCAACTCGGCACAATCCAGGTACTTTGAGAAATCTGGTTTCTGCACGCTAGTTCCTCCTCTCATCACGATAGAATCCGTTCTAGATGCCCTCTAGGCAACAGTCCGTCGTGTGCGAACCGTCGCCTATAGACGCCGGTTCAATACTCGATGCCTTCCCTCGCCTGTATCCCCTTTTTGTAGTGGTGTTTGACCTCCTTTATCTCGGAAACCATGTCGGATTTCTCCATTATGGATTCGGGGCAATATCTGCCCGTCAGCACCAAGTCCACGTGGGGAGGCCTTTTAGCCATGAGGGCAAGGACATCCTCAACCTCCACCATCCCGCAGGCCACAGCCACATTTACCTCGTCCAAAACCACCAAGTCGTAGTATCCGCCCATAAGGGCTTCGTGGGCGCGTTCCATGGCTTTCTTTGCCAAGTCTCTGTCCATACTCTCCGGATCCGCCAGGTCAACAAAATCATCTCGCCCGTGCTGCTCTATCTCTAGGAGCGGCAAGTACTTCTCTGCCGCTATCCTCTCACCGTACACGTTGCCTTTGCCCTTCATGAACTGGATGAAGAGCACCCTTCTCCCCCACCCCACTTGACGCAGAGCAAGCCCCAGAGCGGCGGTAGTCTTACCCTTACCATCGCCGGTATAGACCATCACTAAGCCGCGAAGGTCCTTCTTGGCAACTTGAGTCATGGAGACTCCTCCCGAAACGTTAGTTGGTACAACTGAATCCTTATGGGCACGAACAAATTCTTGCCGCGCTCTTGGATATCCTTCCATCTGTTATACTTGTACTGTCCATCACCCTTCCGGAGGTTCAAACCGTGAGCAGAACATACCGAGTCAAGAGAGGAGCTTCCCAGAAAGACGGCAAGACCGCGAAACCTTCTCGTTGGCCGTGGTTCTCCTTATGTCTTGTGGGTATGCTCCTAATAATCTCCATAGGCGTCTCAGGTTCGAACCCTGTTGGGCAGGGCCTATGGGTAAACATGGCCATATGGGTGGCTCGCGGGGCGTCATATGTATCTGGAGCTCTGGTCATGGTGTTCTGCTTCCTGCTCATCCTTAGTGGCTTGGTCAAATTGGCCGGTCCGGACAAACCTTTGCCCCGGTTCGTATGGGGCATGTGGGTCCTGTTTGTGTTCACTTCGGGCATATATCACAGTATCAAAGCACCCTGGGAAGATACGTTCGCCTTTGCCAGAACCGGCGGGGGTGGGGGGGTTACAGGGGCGTGCGTCAGCTGGTTCTTCCGCATAGCTCTGGGCCGTGTACTGGCCTTGGTGGCAATGGGACTTGGAGTCACGGTGGGTCTCTCCCTCATTGCTAACAAGACCGCGTATGCGCCGTTTTCCCTAATATGGATGGCGAGCCTCTCAGGATGGCAGTGGTTCCGCAAGTTTTTGGCCGATTTCTTCAGGGCACATGGACCTTCGCCTGACGAGATCGAGACCGATTTCGAACAAGGAGACAATCACGACAAAGATCTCGAGCTGGCCGCACTCCTTGAGGGAGACACGCAGACAGACAGGGTAAGCACCAGAGACGAGTCCTCTCAAGGAATTGGAGAGGCCGGTTTCTCGTCGGCCGTAGCAGATATCAGGGAACGCCTCCGCACTTCGGATGTCCAGGGATCCACAGTCTCTCGCCAACCCTCAGACGATAAAGCTCAAGCCGAGACCTGTACCACAGAAAACGCCGAGGACTTTGCTTCTTTGGTTCAGCCTTCTCTTCACGAAGAGCTTTTTTACGAGTTTCCCAGTCTCGACATTCTTCAGAAGTCGGAGCCCCAGAAGCGACAACGCCTTTCTCAGGATCTCGAGGCGCGGGCCCGGATAATCGAGAAAACGCTCCTGTCTTTCGGAGTTGTAGCCAAGGTGGTCAACTACGTTCAGGGGCCCGCCGTCACACAATTCGAACTCCAACCGGGCCCGGGCGTCAAGATATCCAGCATAGTAAACCTGTCACAGGATATCGCCCTGGCCTTGGCCGCTCAAGACATCAGGATGGAAGCGCCGATCCCGGGTAAATCGGCCGTGGGCATAGAGGTACCGAACCGCGAGACTTCTCTTGTACACCTTCGAGACGTGCTGGAAACCAGAGAATTCAGGACATCCAAATCGCCCTTGACCATTGCGCTGGGCAAAGATATATCGGGCCGGTCGGTCATAACCACGTTGGATCGCAGCCTTCACTTACTGATAGCCGGCGCCACCGGAGCCGGAAAGAGCGTCTGCATCAACTGCATGATAGCCAGCATCCTCTTTAAGGCCAGACCCGATCAGGTCAAGCTGGTCTTGATTGACCCCAAGCGAGTAGAGCTCTCGGTGTGGGCAAAAATACCACACCTTATAGCGCCCGTGGTGTCAGATCCCAAGAAGGCTTCGGGGGCCTTGCGCTGGGCAATCAAAGAAATGGAGTCGAGATATGAGAAGTTCACCAAGGTAGGTACAAGAGACATCGAAAGGTACAACCAAGTGGCGACGCCGCCTGACAGCGTCAAGCCCGCCATGCCCTACATAGTCATTATCATCGATGAGTTGTCAGACCTCATGATGGTCGCACCGGCAGAAGTAGAAGACTGCATATTCCGGTTGGCCCAGATGGCTCGAGCGGCGGGCATCTACCTGGTGGTGGCCACTCAAAGACCGTCCGTGGACGTCATAACCGGCACCATCAAAGCCAATATTCCGTCGAGGATTGCCTTTGCTGTGGCCTCCCAAATAGACTCCAGAACGATTCTGGATATGGGGGGCGCCGAGAAACTCCTGGGACGCGGTGACATGTTATTTGCTCCTGTGGGGGCAACCAAGCCTGTGAGAGCGCAAGGGTGCTATGTATCTGAGCGCGAAATCGACGAACTGGTGTCTTTCGTTTCCAGCCAAGCCAAACCCCAGTTTGCTCCCGGTATTCTGTCTCAACCTGAAGTGACTGAACGCGAGACAGAGATACAAGAAGACCCGTTCTTCGCTCAGGCTCTCCGAATAGTAGTCGAGGCCAAACAGGCTTCTGTGTCTCTGCTTCAGCGCAAACTGCCCATTGGATATAGCAGGGCTGCCAGGCTCATAGACGCTATGGAAAGCAAAGGCTATGTGGGGCCATACGAAGGCTCCAAGCCCAGGGAAGTTCGTATCTCCATACAAGAATACATGAGGCGGTTTGAGGAGAACCCTAGCGAAGAAGCCCCATCCCAGTACGGGGAAACCAGACAATCTCCAAGATCAAGCACACCCGCTCCCACACCCTCTGAGTCCAGAATCGTCATTCCAGAAGGAAGCGAATCGCCGGGGCCCAGAGGTAAGGACAGTGCGGGGTACGGCAACGAAGATCTCCTGCGAAAGCCTTCCTTCCTTACTGGCAAGGAGAGTTCTGACCGTGTGATGCGAGAACTCCTGGATAGAGCGGGAGTCGGCGATCGTCCTTGGCACGGGGACAAGTCTTCGGAAACCAGGAGGAATCCCCGCTAGCCAAAGATAAAATACTAGCCATATCCAATAGCGGAGGCCCAAAGGAATGGTGAAGACCGAACAGATGCCCGTAACAGTTGAGGTGCTCGGCCACCTCATATACTACCTTTCAGGCGAATACCGGGATGGCCCCCGAGCGCGCAAGGTATTCCGCCCCGGAATCACAGTGGGCCATCTTCCTGAGTTGCTGGACATACCCGTCCCGGAGATCGAGGCGATAGTGGTAAACGGCATAATTGTAACGGACAAGTCCACTGTGCTTCGATCCGGCGATCAAGTCGTCATTATGCCCGTGGTCTCAGAGCCTACAGAACTCCCCGGGGATTCGTGAGTCCGAAACCCTATACGGCGGTCTGTGTCTTCCAAAGCGTCATACACCTCATTGGGTGCGGCGGTAGGCTTCACTGGCAGGCCTTAAGGTAAAGGAGGACAGTGGCCAAAGAACTCGCCACCATGACAAAGACCAAGACCACTACAACAGCTTTCTTCATGGCTCTGTCTCCCTGGCCAATTCTTGTGAAAACATGCGGACGCCGGCCAGGAAGCACGCCAGACCGGCCAAGTTGAACGCCCCCGCAACGTAGAAATTGCCGTCAAAAGACCCAGTCGCCTGGGCCACAAACCCTGTCACAGCGGGCGCCACTGTCATGGCCACTGCGCCGGCCATATTGAACACGGCAAACACGGTTCCTCTTTTCTCGGGAGGCGAGCTCTCTCCAACGTAATACACGAAGCTCGGGTCTATCACCAGCTTTCCGGTAGCTCCGTATGTCGCAAGTGCCAACGCCAGGATTGCGGTGCTCCCCGCCAATGGCACTAACATTACCGCCAACGCAGAAACCGGTAAGGCGATTCTGCATATGAGAGTCTTATCCTTCAACCTGCCAAACAAATAACCTGCCAACACAGTAGCGGGAGACATAACAAGTGACATAATCACCGGGATAGTGGTGGAAAGGCCCACGTCAAGACCTTTCACCGTTTCCAGGTAGTACGGTAGCCACGTCAGCATCAAATAAAACCCATACATGGTCATGAAGTGAGCCATACACATTGAGACCATAAAGAACGTCGATGACTGAGCGTTGCTCGCTCTTACAGCATTCGCTTCAATGTCATGCTGACAGGTGTCCGGCAGAGAGCCCAAAGCATGATCTCTGCCACCCCTGCGGGTCCCATTCGACTGAAGGAAAGACTTCGGTTCAGGGACGGCCAAGAGCACAGCCCCTACGAACGCCATTGAAGTGACGCCCAACACGATGAAAGGCATTCGCCAGCCGTAACTCCCTACAGAAAGGATTTTTCCCACAAAGAAGCCCAAGGCTCCCCCTACCCCTGCACCCGCCACACCGAGGGCTGTTCCTAAGGCCTTCTTTGCTTTAGGAACTATTATACTGACTATAGCCTGCTGGCACGCGAAATACGTGGCTTGACCCATACCCGTGAGAAGGCGAGATGCCAGAAATTGAATGTGGTTCTGTGACAATGACCCAAGTATTAGTCCCGCTGACTGCACGGCGAATCCCGCTACAAGCATGGCACGAGAACCGAACTTGTCCGCGAGGAAACCCGAGGGAATCTGAAGGACGGTATAGCTTAGGAAAAACGACGAACTCAAGATGCCTAACCATGACTGGGACAAACCCCAGTAATCGCCGATATCCTTCAGAGCAGATGAGAGAACAGTCCGAGTGGCATAGAGAAGAAGCCATCCCGAAGCGAGCACAAGCACGCTTGTAATCCAGTTCTTTGACGATTTCTGCAATGTAATGCCTCCAGTTTTGTGTTCGGGACATGTGGGCCGCCCCAGGGCCGCATGGGAATATACCTTCAATACTCTTAGGATACTCCAGCGTGACACGCCTGGCTAGGACTTGCGGTCACATGGTCGTATATCCAAAAGGCTCAAGGCGGACAGTTGACATGACACATGAATGAGCAGAGTATAGATGCTTAGTTAATAGTGAAAGCATCTTAATGCGGAGGTGTCTTTGGCTCTGTGATAACCAACAAGGTTGAGTATCTCCTTCGTATACTCATTGACCTGGCCAACTGCCAACCCGAGCAATACGTGCTGTCAAGAGACATCGCCCGGCGCAGGAATATTCCTCCCAAGTACATGCCCCAGCTCATGGCTGTGCTAACTGGGGAGGGCTGGGTCGAGTCAGTACGGGGCGCAAGAGGCGGCGTCAGGTTGGCGGCTGATCCTCAGAAGTTAACGGTACACGATGTCATCAACGTGGCAGGCGATGGCTTGACTATCAAGAAGTGTGTAAGCGAAACCTTTTCGTGCCCCTCTAAGGGGGACTGTGTCCTTCTGCCGGTGTGGCAAAAGGCACAGACCGCCCTTGTCAAATCCATGCACGAAACCACCTTGGACTACCTGGCCGCAGCGGACCGCGCCCGCTGAGAACCCAGGTTTTGACACTTGCTTCCTAGTAACCTAGCGCCATGCCTCCCACTCTTCTGTCGGACCCACCCAACAAGACGCCCGAACGCGGGTCCTTCATGACTATTTGGGCTCCCCCGCCTCCACCCCATTTGCTGACGATATTGACCGTGTGTCCGCGCTTTTGGAGTCCGCGGCGGACATCGTCGGAAAACCTGGATTCCAAACGCACCATAGGAGGATTAGTGAGCCCTACGACATCGGTCCCTGGAGTCGATGTCCATCTGGGAAAATCCGCAGCGTCCTGGGGACCGGCGCCGTGGTCCAGCATGAGGCTAAGAATCTGCATATTCCATTGAGGCTGGCCATCGCCACCGGGCGTACCACCGATGACAAAAGGCTTGCCATCCTTCAGCACCATATAGCAGTTAAGGGTGTGCACGGGCCGTCTCCCTGGCATGAGGCAGTTGGGGTGCCCCGGGGTGAGCACAAAAGACCGCCCCGCTCTATTGTTGAGCAGCACGCCAGTTCCCGGCACGGTCAATCCCGATCCGAATTGGAAAGCGATGCTGTGGATGAAAGTGCAAGCGTTCCCGTGGACATCCCAAGCCACAAACGAAGTGGTGTCGCCTCCCCGCCCGCTCATCCCGTAAGCCCCATCTCGTGTACGGCTGAGAGATATATCTCCTGCCACGGACTTCGAATAGTCCTTGGAGATCTGTCTGGACACATCGAAAGCGCAAGTTTCGGGGTCGCCCGCCAAGGAGTTGCGGTCGTGAAACGCGACCTTTTTGGCTTCAACCATCAAGTGAACCAGCTCGGCACTGCCCGGCTCCATGTCTCTCACGTTGAACTCCTCAAGTATGTTCATGGTCTGCAAGACAATGAACCCTTGGGAGACCGGGGCGGTCTCTAGAATCGTATATCCCCGGTAGTCACTGCGCAAAGGTTCATATACTAAGGGTGAGGCAATTCCATCGGAGAAATGACGCTCGAACTCGTTCCCTGTGAAGGGACCTTCTGTCCGGTCATTGAGGCGGTAGAACCTTTCGGCAAAATCCCCCCGATAGAAATACGAGGCTCCCCCTCGAACGAACTCCCTAAGAGTTCGCGCCAACTCAGGCATCTTAAGAGTGTCGCCTGGTCTCAAGGGATAGCCACCAGGCATGTAGACACTGGCTGTCTCCTTGAACTTTCGGAGTTTCCTCTCTTCGGCACCAATGGCCCTAGACAATTCCAGAGAAACCGGAAACCCGGACTCGGCCAAAGAGATGCCGTACTGAAAGGCTCTTTCTAGACCAACGCTGCCAAAACGTTCGGCTGCCATCTGGAACACCAGTGGAGCTCCGGGCACGGCTACAGAGTGAATGCCATCTTGCGGTAGTATCCTTCCGTGATCGCGATAACGCTCGATTGTAGCGCCATCCCCCGCGAACCCGCTGCCGTTCATGGCCGAAACGGTTCCAGATTTGGCGTCGAAGTAGATGAGAAAGGCGTCACCGCCCAAACCGCACATGTGAGGCAACACTACACTGGTAACGGCCGCCATGGCGAGACAGGCATCCATGGCGTTCCCGCCTGTGCGCAGCAGCTCAAGTCCTGCCCAAACAGCCAGAGGATGAGCTGCCGCCACCATCCCCGAACGCCCCATGACAGCCCTATTGTACCTACTGTCAAATGCCATGCCAAATCCTCCCAACTCGGGGCACAGGTGCCTCGTTCTTCATTAAGGTGTCACAACAATGATATAATCCATAAGTGCTGGAAAGAAGTAGGATGTACGGTATTGTTGGTTTCAGAGCCCGCTTTCGGCTAGATAGACGCTGTAACCGGCTGCAACAGAACCTCCGGCGGGCTCTTGGGGGATTTGGATCAAAGATGCACTTCCAGGAGCCGGCGCAGAATCAACCAATGTCATACAGGAGCGCCACGTAGCACTGAAACCCAAACTTGATTCCGGGCACCAGCGAGTCAATCATCAAGTATTCGGACACCTTATGGGCATCCTCAGACGATTTGAACCCGATAGTTACTGCGGGCCAACCTTTCGAGAGAGGGATATTCGAGTCGGTACTGCCCGCGCCGCACTTGAGCTCATAGCCGTGATCCCTACCCACAGCAAGGAGACCTTGAACTAGAGGTGACTCGATGGGTATAGATCCGGTAGGCCTGTCTCCCACAACTTCCAAAACGTAAGTCGTATTGGTCTCTTTGGCGGCTGTGTCCAAAATGGCTCGCACTTGCTCCTCCAGACCCGCCAGCAAAGAGCCATCCACAGAGCGCAAGTCTAGAAGCATCTCTGCCGACTGAGCGATGGAGTTGACCGAATGCCCTCCCGAGATGACTCCAACGTTGTAAGTAGTCTTGGGGTCTTTGGGTACCTGAATCTTTGCGATTCCCGCTATTGCAGTTCCAAGACCGTGGATGGCGCTGGAGTTCCCAAATGAGCCGTAGCTGTGGCCGCCTTGCCCTTCGAACCTGATTCTGAGTCGTCGGCTGCCTACGCCTGCCACAGTCAAATGCCCTGAGCCACCGTCAATGTTGAAAAACACTAGATTGTCCGGTTCCAGTTTGAATCCGTCAAACTCGTATTCCCCAACGTGTTCGCAGAAATGCCTGGCCCCTCTAAGGTCTCCAAGACCTTCCTCCCCCACATTGGCGATGAGAAGAATCGGATGACGAAGCGGCAGGTGCCGCACAAAAACTCTCCCCAGAAGGAGCATCTGAGCAATTGATGCTGAGTTGTCACTAACGCCCGGCGCTTTGAGGATGTTGCCTTCCCTTCGCACCGTAAGATCGGTGCCCCTGGGAAACACGGTATCCAAATGCGCCATGCTAACGATGATCCGAGACGGGTCTTTGCCTGGAAGAAATCCCAGAACGTTGCCCACTGCATCCATCTTCACCGTGGGGAACCCGTATTCCAGCATGGTCTCTTGCACAAAGGCTCCGCGCAAAGATTCATCGTTACTGGGCGCAGGTATCTCGGCGATTTCGGTAGTTAGGGCGAGAAGCTCCTCTAAGCATCCATCCAGGTACTCTAGACCATCTTTGACCAATGCCTCCCGGTCAAGATCCCTATCTGCCATGATGCAAATTCCTCCTTGGGGACTACATTGCGTTTATGGCTCTTATCAGCCTTGGGATAACCTGCTTCTTGCGGGATATCACTCCCGGCAAGAGCAAAACGCCGCCTCTAGGGGTATCGCCGAATGCCCTTTCGGCTATGTCAAGGCGATTTCCTGCCAAGAGCATTTCTGTACCCTCTTTCACGATATCAGTAAGCATCATGATAAGAAGGTCATACTCCTTTTGGTGGACGGCTTTCTCCATGAAAGGCCGAAGCCTTTCCTTGAGAGGCTCTAGGTTCTGGTGATAGATGTTGACTTGACTAACCCCAACCTTGAATCCACCGCTACGAAACTCTTTCAAGTCACCGAAGAGAATGTCCTCTTCGGTCTTGCCCTCAAGAGAGGTGCCCGCCTCGAGCATGAAGCCTGAAAACTCCTCTACATCGATGTCTGCCAAAGGAGCCAGCCTCTCAACGGCGCGAACATCCTCGGGAGTGGAGGTAGGCGATCGAAAAGCCAGCGTATCTGAGAGTATGGCTGCACACATTATCCCGGCCATAGCCTTTGGAGGCGTAACGCCTCTTTCCTCAACAAGGCTGTTCACTATTGTAGCCGTTGCCCCCACAGGACGGTTGATGAAGATTATGGGCTGGTCTGTTTCTACACTGCTTACCCTGTGATGGTCAATTATCTCCAATATCCTGGCCTGTTCAACACCTTCTACCGACTGGGCCTTCTCGTTGTGATCCACCAGGATCACGTTCTTGCCTGTGTAATCCAGGATATGCCGCTGAGCGAGCATCCCCACCGGCCTGCCCGACTCATCCAGCACCGGGAAATTCCTGTACTTGTAGCGAAGCATCGTTTCGCGGACTTCATCAATGGTGTCGTCCAGGTCGAAGGCTATCACATTGTGGGAGGTCATTACCGACGACACGGGTTCGCTCTGGCTAATGAGACGAGTGGTTTCGTAAGTATCGTATGGCACAGCGATCAGAGTAACGCCCTCCTTACTGGCCATCTCCACCACACGCTCTGATACGTTGCGCCGCACTCCATTCTGCTCGCTCTGTGGCCCCCTGTTGGGTTCAACAGTAAGGCCCTGGCAGGGACCTTGATACTGCTCATGCGCCTTCGTATCAGTCTCAAAGCTTTCCCTGAACGCCAGCGGGCCTGTTGCAACTACAACTGCCACTCCCGAGCGAATGGCGTTCTCCGCATCCTCGGCGTTACTGACGATGACGAGCCCGCAGCGTTGGGGCAAAGACCATCCGTCGGGCACTCTTTCGGACCACACCGGTCCGTTGAAGTCCCGGTGGCATCTAGACAACACCTCTCCGTCCAGAGCCGCCGCTATGTTGTCTATGGGTACGGGTCTGAGTCCAAAAGCCCTCCTGGGCACCAAATAGGCGTCTGCGATGTCTCCCAAGGTAACCACACCAACCAGGCTTTGGTGGGCATCTATCACGCTAATAGTCTTTGTGCCCTTTTGGGACATAAGTTCAAACGCTTCTCGCATGGAGGTTGAACCATTGACGCTCACTGCAGAATCAAAGGCTACGTCCTGAACTTGTGCATAGACGTTATCGAGCAATATAGGTTCTTCTACCTGGAAACAGTCGAGCACGAATGCGGTTTCTCGGTTTATGGGCCCGAGCCTGGCCGGGACATAATCCATGCCCGGTTCTGTCACACTCTTAAGATAGGCATAGGCGATGCTGGAGCATATAGAGTCTGTATCGGGATTTCTATGCCCGATGAGATAGACTGTTGCTATGGCCGTTCACCTCCCTTTTCGAATCTCAGCACGTCGGAAGGCGTGATGATTCCAAGGAGCTTCCCTGTTTGCTTTCCGGACTCGGTAACGAGAAGCGCGGCAATTCCCCACTTGTCGTCTCTCGGGCGGCTTCTGAAAGCGTCCACTGCCTCATATATCGTAGCCTTCTTGCTGATGAATGCAGCCCGGTTCGCCTTCTCACAGGCGAGAACATCCGATACAGGTGAGTTGAGAACATCTTCTATTCTAGCCTTAGGATCGAGCATCGCCACTTGGGCAGCCCACCTGGCAATGCCACCTACAGTAATAAGCCCCACGTACGTGTTGCGGTTATATACCGGGAACTGAGTATAATCAGTGCGGCGCATCAGATTGAACAGGTCCGCAACAACCGCGCTGGGTGGCAATATGGCTACTTCCTTGGCAAACCTCGGGTACACCCTTGGAGGATTGGCGAGAGTCTGAGCAACTTCCTCAATGGCCAAAACCGTCTCTAGCCTGGGAACAGCGATAAGATAGTCTGGACTTGTGCGTTCATGGACGATAGCATTGCGAAGCTCGGCATATTCGCAAAGATCATCTTTGAAGCGCCTTATGACCGCATCTTCCTTGGACAGCACGTTCACCAGGTGCCGAAAACTCTCCTTCCCGGCGGGCGCCCCCCATTTTCGCCTAAGACACTTCTCTATGACTCCATAGGCTGAGAGGAACCTCTCCCCCAACTGTATATCTTCTTCATCGACCCCTTCGTCTCCTCCGACAGACAGCGGTCTCTCCTCCACGGCGCCCACCTCACTTAACCCGGGACTCAGTATCTTTGTATACGGCATCAGGGTCAACTCGAACTCCGCCGACTCCTGAATCCATCGCGGCTTGGGCCACTGCTTTAGCCACAGTAGGGGCGACTCTCTTGTCCAATGCGTCCGGTATTATGTACTCCGCCGATAGTTCCTCAGGCGATACGAGTTGGGCGATAGCCTTTGCCGCCGCCAGCTTCATGGCTTCGTTAATGTCTTTTGCCCTGGCGTCAAGGGCCCCTCTGATAATCCCAGGAAACGCCAAGATATTGTTGACCTGGTTGGGGAAATCGGACCGCCCGCTGCCAACTACTTTGGCCCCGGCTTCTATAGCCTCGTTGGGAAAGATCTCCGGTACAGGATTGGCCATGGCAATGACGATTGCGCCTGGGGCCATGGACGCCACCATCTCTTTAGTCACGATGTTGGGCGCCGAAACACCCACCAAGACATCGGCATCCTTCATGGCATCCTTGAGTCGCCCCTTTAATCTTCGCACGTTGCCCCTTCTGGCCGTCTCTTCTTTGAACGGATCCATTTCTTGGGGGCGACCCGGATAGACGAGACCACAGATATCGTTCATGACCACATCCGGCGCACCCGAGTCAAGAAGCAGGTTGGAAACGGCAACTCCCGCGGCGCCGGCACCGGAAACCACTATTCTGACGGATCGCAGGTTTTTTCCCACGACTTTCAGGGCGTTAAGGAGCGCTGCCAGCACTACCACCGCTGTGCCGTGCTGGTCATCGTGGAAAATGGGGATGTTGGTTTGTTTTTTTAGACGCCTCTCGATTTCAAAGCATCTGGGCGCAGATATGTCCTCGAGATTGACGCCCCCCAGGGTAGGTTCAAGCCACTTGACGAACCGGACGATCTCCCCGACGTCCTTGGTCCCGACGCAAATCGGTATGGCGTCAACCCCAGCCAGGCTCTTGAACAGGAGGCACTTGCCTTCCATTACGGGAAGGGCGGCCTCGGGTCCTATATCTCCCAGCCCAAGCACAGCAGAACCATCCGAGACTACGGCTATGGTGTTTCCTTTGGACGTATACTCGTATGCCAAGGACGGATCCTTCGCTATCTCCAAACACGCTTCCGCTACTCCGGGCGTATACGCCAAAGAAAGGTCACGTCGATCCTTTAGAGGTACCTTGCTCTGGATTTCAATCTTGCCCTTGTTCTTTCTATGTAGTTCAAGTGCCTCGTCTCTCAATGTCATTCCGGATAGTCACTCCTATGACCTCAATTATACAGTCTTCTCATGACAGGAGGTCGGACTCACCGTAGACATCTCCTCCATGAACGTCCAAACCGACTATCGCTGGAAAATCAACTACTTCGAGCCGATACACCGCTTCAGGCCCCAAGTCACCGTAAGCCACTACTCTTGCTCTCTTGACCCGTTTGGACAGGAGGGCCCCTGTCCCTCCCAAGGTCACGAAATACACTGCGCCAAACTCCTTGACTGCCATGGCAACTTCCGCACTTCGCCTGCCTTTTCCCACCATACCCGCAAGTCCCGCTTCCATGAGCTTCCTTGCGTAGGGATCCATCCGCCCGCTAGTGGTTGGGCCCAGAGAGCCTATGACCTGCCCTGGAGCCGGGGGGCACGGACCCGCATAGTAGATGAACTGCCCTCGAAGGTCGAAAGGAAGCGGAGTCCCTCGGTCTAGCGCACTTACGATCCGTTTGTGCGCTGCATCTCGAGCGGTGTACATCGTCCCTGTGAGGAGCACTTTTTGGCCTGCTCGTAGGTCGTTGAGGAACAAGTTGCCCCGGCAAGCTAGAGGCATAGAAATTCGGGCGGCGTCATTCCAAGCGCCAGGGGAATGCTTCGCCTCCCGAAACACCCCGTTTGTGTCTTCGTGTGCGGCTCGTGCTGCCACTTGACGTTTTCACCTACTCCATAGTCTGTTGGCGCGGGAAAAAGCACTGCGCCCGGTTTGCCGCTTCATATGCGATCTCGATCGTTTTCGGTATTCGGCAAGCCGCCGATCGAAGCGGAAGCACTCCTTGCAGCGTGACATTGCAGGTTCACAGCCACAGGAAGGGCACCTATGTGTGTCGGATAGGTCTCTATGGCTACCGCTAAGGCGGTAGTCCGCCCTCCCAACCCTCCAGGACCAATACCCAATCGGTTCACTTGAGTTAGGATTTCCTCCTCAAGAGCACTCACCCGAGGCTCGGGGTTTCGCCGTCCAATCGGCCTAAGAAGAGCCTTCTTAGCGAGGAGAGCAGCGTAGTCCATCATGCCGCCTATGCCAACCCCAATCACCAGCGGAGGACAGGCATTGGGCCCCGCCTTCTTAACAGTGTCTATGACGAATTGGGCTACGCCCTCTGGTCCTGCAGCCGGAGTGAGCATGGCTATGCCGCTCATGTTTTCGCTGCCAGTCCCTTTGGGCATTACTGTGATTTTGACATCAGACCTCCCGGGTACCAAGTCTACGTGGATAACGGGAGGAGCATTGTCCCCGGTATTGGCACGGGCAAAAAGGGGATCTCGCACCACTGATTTTCGCAAGTATCCTTGAGTATATCCCCTGGCTACCCCCATGGATACCGCTTCGTACAGGTCCCCCACAACTCGGGCGTCTTGACCGACCTCCAAGAAGACGTGGGTCACCCCTGTGTCCTGGCAGATGGGAATCCCTTCAGTACGGGCAATTTGGGCGTTTTCCAGGATCATGTCCAAGACGTCCACTGCAACAGGTTCGCTTTCCTGGAGTCTTGATGTCTTGAGGGCCTCCACCACATCGTCAGGAAGGACTGTCGCAGCCTTTATGCAAAGGTCCTTCACCACCTCACATATGGTGGCCGCCTGTATGCTTCCCAACTCCGGCTTCCTCGCTTTCACCAGGTATATGTCGAACTGTCTTTCACTGCAAAACCTTGTTGAAAACCGCCGTCTGGCAACACTTTCAGTCGACGGGGACGCCAAGGTTTTCCGTGAGGGTGCGATACTCGTCCATAAGCCATTCAGTAAAGGGCCCTGGGATTTTGGCTCCAATAGGCTTGCCATCTATTTCCGACACGGGAACGATTTCCCCAACCGTGCCGCACATGAACACTTCGTCAGCATTATAAAACTCTGATAGCGAGATATTTCTCTCGATCACGCGGTATCCACCTTCTGAGGCAAGGTTTATGACCAGCCCCCTCGTTATGCCGACCAATATGTAGTCTGTCGTCGGAGTGTTCACCACGCCGTCCTTCACCATGAACAACGTAGTACCGTTGGTCTCAGCCACAAAACCATTTGGATCCAACATGATGGCCTCATCGGCCCCTTGTCTATTGGCCTCGATGTTGGCCAATATCTGTCCTAGCTGGTTTGTGTTGTGAACTTTCGGATCCAGATAGTCGGGTCTGGTTCTCCGAAACGTCGAAGTTATCAACCTAACGCCGCTCTTATTGAAAATGGGTTCCTTGTAATCTACGCACACGACGATCGAAGGGCCATCTACGCACAATTTGGGATTCATTCCGGTCACGGTCTTGCGACCCCGTGTAACCTGAAGCCGAAGATGCAGGTTCGTCTTTATGGGGTTAGCCCGCAGAGTCCGCAACACTATGTCTTTCATCTGCTCCGGAGTAATGCCCACGTCAATGCCGATAGCTTTGGCAGACTCGAACAAACGCTTTATGTGCTCGTCAAGCATAAACACCTTGCCATCGTAGCATCGTATGCCTTCATATACTCCATCACCGTGCTGGAAGCCACTGTCGTACACAGAAATGAAGGCTTGCGATTTTGGGACTAGTCGACCGTTGACATACACGATTGTCTCCATGTTCAAAAGACTGTCCTCCGTTTGTAATTTCGATTTCGGGCCAAAGTATCCATGGCAGGATCGCGCTCCGAGTTCTACCGTTCGGAACAATAACAATAATGGGACGTTAATACAAGAGCACGGGCGATTTCCAGGTATTGCTAATTGCCCTAACTTGTTGTAAAATTGCTTCATGCGCCGAAGAGCCGATTTGATGGTGTACGTGCTGACCGCCCTTTTCTTGCTTGGCGCCGCAAGCATATGGTGGCAGGGGGTTCGCCCATCTTTGCGGTTGACGGGCATCACCGATGAGGATGAGCGACTGAATGTGGGTGAAAACCCACAAGCTCTATCGGGCGATCCCGTTGAGGAATCGGCTGGACCCAACGGCGACCGGCACCAGGATGCCTGGATTTGGGTTCACGTGGCAGGGTGCGTTCGCAATCCTGGCGTACACCGGCTCAAGGAGGGGCAACGCGTCTACGAAGCACTGGAGATCGCCGAACCCCTGATCGATGCCGACCTTGATGCTCTCAATCTGGCTTCTCTCCTGCGAGACTCAGATAAGATATATGTGCCTTCGAAAACCGAGACGGCGGCGAATCCTCCTCAGACAGGGAGCCCAGACGGTCGATTCAGTAGCGGGAATTCGCTCGCGGTTCCCCGGTTTCCCATCAACATAAACACCGCCAACGCCACCGAACTGGATTGGCTGCCCGGTATAGGTCCCGCTCTGGCAGGCGCCATCATCACCTACAGAACTGAGCACGGTCCCTTTGCGAAACCTGAAGACATAGTGAACGTGTCGGGAATAGGCGAAAAGACTTACGCCAAGTTCTCACACCTAATAGTGGTGCGCTAAAGCCCCATCTATGGCGGCCCTCCCGACGAAGCCAAAAATCGGTGTAGAATGAGCCAACTTACCAGGTAGACTTCAGCACCCATCGTGAGTGCTATACTGTAACAGATGGGCCGAAGACACTCATTGTGCTTTGGGGGGACAAGTGTGAAAAACGGCAACCTCCTGCGTCTGGTTGTTGGAGCGCTGTTATCTGCTCTAGTAATGGTGGCCACCATGTTTCTGAAGATCCCAACTGCCACAGGTTACATACACCTGGGGGATGGGGTCATCTTCGGCACTGCTTTGGCCTTCGGCCCGGCGATAGGCGCAACCGCAGGTGCCATTGGGTCGAGTCTCGCTGATTTGCTCTCTGCTTACGCCATATGGGCGCCATGGACCTTTGTGATTAAGGGCGTCGCCGGCATGATCGTAGGATTCCTCGGCCATGGACACAAGAGAAGCTCACAACTGATCTCGGCTATCGTCGCATCTCTGTGGATTATCGCCGGCTACGCTGTTGGGACAGCCAAGATGTACTCCGTGGCCGCAGTCGGCGCAGAGATCCTGGGAAACGTAGTCCAAACGGCATCAGGTGTCGTTATAGGCCTATACTTGGGGCCGGTACTGCAAAGAGCCCTGTCTCGCAGCCAATAACCCGCTTGCCGTGTCCGTTGGCGGAAATCTCTTTGCCAGGCTGAACCATACCAACCGCACACAGATCCACGCCCCACATTATGTTACCTTGTGGAACCCATCCGCATAGAATGGGTTACCTATTCATGTTGCACGTTCAAGGAGGATTCAGGTCAGTGCCATACCATGAGTATCTTAACATTCCCTTCAAATTCCGCGGTAGGGACAAACAGGGAACCGATTGCCTCGGCCTCATGTGGATGTATCTCAGATCCCGTGGGTATGTGATACCCGATCGAGACGGACTCCCGATGCTTCATGACAACCAAGAGGATTTCCTCGAGAGAGCCATAAAGGGTCTGCAGAAAATCGGTCAGCAGATAAACGTGCCCCAAAACGACGATATAGTGCTAATGAATCTGCCAGGAGGGTACACCCACATAGGAGTTGTGGTGAGCAATGACCAGATGCTTCATGTGCTCAAAGATCGGCCCAGCGTCGTTGAGCCGATTAGGAAGTACCGTAGGCGCATTGTTGCGATATTCAGACCTTCACCATCCAGAAAAAGGCCCGGATTCTAGACCGGTCAGGTTAGCCCCAACCTTTGCCAGCGCAGCCCGAGCACCCTGCACTATGCTGGAAATGATGTCGGCGCACGTCTCTTCCCCAGCGACCATAGCCGATACTTGACCCGCCATCACCGACCCGTTGTCTACATCCCCGTCAACCGCGGCCGCGCGAAGCTTCCCAGCCCCCAAGGCCTCCAGTTCCTCGCGAGTCGCGCCTGCACCTTCGGCCTCCAAGAACATCCTGGCAAACTTGTTGTTCAGCACTCGCACGGGATGTCCTGTAGACTTGCCCGTGACTACGGTATCCCGGTCCCTAGCGGCAATTATGGCTCGCTTGTAGTTAGGATGAACTGTACATTCCTTGGCGCAGATAAACCTCGTGCCCATTTGAATTCCTTTGGCACCCAGAGCCATAGCCGCCACAAGCCCTCTTCCGTCAAAGATGCCGCCGGCCGCAACCACGGGAATTCTCACAGCGTCGACTATCTGAGGAATCAAAGGGAACGTGGCAATATCGCCCACGTGTCCCCCGCACTCCATACCTTCTGCCACTAGGGCGTCCACCCCGGTTCTTTCCAGGCGTTTCGCCAGGTTAACCGAAGCAACCAGAGAGAGGATCTTAGCACCTGCTTCTCGAAGGGCGGGGACATATTTCGCCGGGTTGCCCGCCCCAGTGGTCACAACCGATACGCGCTCTTCTATCAGGACGCCGATGACTTCCTGAGCAAAAGGCGAAAGCAAGTAGACGTTTACCCCAAAAGGTTTAGATGTCAAAGCCCGAGCCTTTCGCACTTCCGTTCTAACTACCTCCGCAGGAGCGTTGCCCGCGCCGATAATACCAAGACCCCCGGCTTCGCTGACAGCGGCTGCAAGTTCGGCAGTGGCAATCCACGCCATTCCGCCTTGGATGATTGGATACTCAATTCCAAGCAAGTCGCAAAGGCCGGTTCTTATCTCCATTACGCTGCCTCCTAATCCTGCATACCCGACGACTCCTCCGAAGCGTTAGGGTCGACTCCTGGTTCGCGTTCTCCCTCCAGTATGCCTTTGAGGCCCGACAGCGCGCCAAGGATAGCGGCGGCTTCAGTGGGTACGATGATCTTCGTGGCATTTCCGTCAGAGACTCTCTCGAGAGCCTCAAGTGACCTTATTGCCACTACTTCCTTAGTTGGGGCCGATTCCTTGATCGCATTGAACACCATTCTCATGCCTTCAGCTTTGGCCTTTTGGACGGCAATGATAGATTCTGCCTCACCCTGGGCCCTCAGGATGGCCGCTTGTCGCTGACCCTCAGCCAAGTGAATCTGGGCTTCCCGTTCACCTTCAGCTCGCAGTACAGAAGATCGCTTGTCGCCTTCAGCCTTGAGAATGGCCTCCCGACGCTCCCTTTCGGCTCTCATTTGCTTCTCCATAGCATCCAGAAGGTCCCTGGGAGGCGCAATGTTCTTGATCTCTACACGGGTGACCTTGATACCCCAGCGATCGGTGGCCTCGTCCAGGATTTGTCGGAGTCTCGTATTGACGACGTCTCTGGAGGTCAAGCATTGGTCCAAGTCCATTTCCCCCACGATGTTTCGAAGGGTCGTAACCGCCAGGTACTCGATTCCGGCCCTGGGGTTGGCTATCTCATAGGTGTACTTTATCGGGTCGGTCACCTGGTAGTACACTACGGTGTCTATCTGCATGGTCACGTTGTCTTTGGTTATCACAGGCTGGGGGGGATAATCCACCAACTGTTCGCGCAAATCGATGATGGCCCGCATTTTGTCGATAAACGGGATCAACACGTTCACGCCGGTTCCCGCTACGCCGTGAAACTTCCCCAATCTCTCAACGATACCCGCCCTGGACTGAGTGATGATCTTGATAGACGTTGCGGCAAAAGCGAGCACCAACAAGATAAGAATCGGAAAAAGAAACTGCACAGCAATCTCTCCTCTCGTATTGACAATCCTCTATCTATTCCGGAGACCGGACTACAAGATGAACGCCGTCAACTCCTGTCACAGTAACGGTAACACCCTGCGGTATACGACGTCCGGATACAGATCTGGCAGTCCAAATGTCGCCCCCGACTTTAACCTGTCCCGAACCTCTCTCAGGGATCTCCATGATTACCAAAGCATCTTTGCCAATAAGAGCCTGAACGTTGGTCGCGATTCCGGCATCCTTTTTGTGAAGTCTCTCCACGAGACGCTTCGTGGAGAGGACCAAAGCCGCGGATACTACAACAAACACACCGAACTGCCATTCCAAGGCAAGACCCAACCCTGCACCCAAAGCAGCAGCAAGGGCGCCGCCGCTGAACCAAATGATGAAAAAGCCTTCGGTAAATATCTCGGCCACCGCGCAGATGATAGCCACTATCACCCAAGAAAGCCAGTGCTGCAAGGAATTCGCCTCCTAATACACACTTACGCACTTGAAGCGGAAAGTCTGCCGAAATACATAAAGACTCAGAAGTCAAAAACCCGCCTGATGCTGCCGCACGCCCGCCCGAGAGCGAGGGTCAAACCGCCGCCGGCCGAAAGCAGCCTCCGGGCTTCTCCATCCATTCCCTGCCCGGCAACCTTGGAGTCAGACAGGTACATAGCCAATAATCCTCGGACTACCGCTCGGTGGATACCGGGATTCATGATACTTGGAAGCTTGGAAGTCCTTTCTAGTCCTTCTTGAACGAAACGCTCGATTGCCCCGACAGCTTCGTCCGTGGACTCATAACAAGCTACGAAATTGAGGTCTCCGCCGACCTCATCCTCTTCTAAGTCTATCAGATAGTCGAGCAATATGTGGAGCCCGCAAACATACGGGAAATAGCAGGTGAACAGAGCCTCTGCATGGTCCCGGTCAAACTTGGCTCCGGCAGAACCGCACATGAGACTGAATATGCCGAGCGTTGAACCGGTGGCCGCGGCAAACTCCCACCATTTCAGGGAATCACACCCTAACAGTCCGAGGTTATTGTCACGCCGCTTATCTTCGAACCACTCCTTCATTAGTTCATCTCTGTAGAGGGGAGACAAATGCTTTATGGATTGCAGTTCCGAATACCAAAGGGCCATCTCAGATATTCGGGAAAGGGCGTTGGCGTACCCGGGCAGCGTGCCTACGACTCGTTGGGCTTCTTCCACTAAGTTGGACAGGTACCCTCCATCGCCGTCTGCATGGCAAACCGGGTACAGTCCATAGTAATCGGAAACCTGGCGATCTGGGTTTAAAGCACACTGTAATGCCTCGTGCAACCTCATGTATGCCAGGAACCCGGGACTTTTCTGACCAGCGTAGAGTCTCGTACGGCCCACTACCGGTCTCGCAAAACCCCGGGACGCCCTTGCCCGATCGCAGAGGTTGTCAAGGTAGTCACTTATGGTCTGCACAGCTACAATGGCTTTCACCAATTCCCCGAGCCTTGGCCGATGAAGAAGGGCAAGTGAAGCTCCGCCCACACAGTGAAACCGTTTCCTGGCCAGACTAGACAGCGCTTGATGCCTAAGCTCCGGATCCGGAATCCGTTGCGCTTTGAGCGTCCACGACTTGAGTTCCGAAGAGACCAGAGGGTGAACTGCAGTCAGAAGTCGAAAATAGGTAGCAAGTTCCGAGGTAGTCGTCTTCATTTACGGACCCCCACTCAAGACCGGCAAAGCCGTGATTCCTTTACTTTCCCGAAAGATATTATCTTCATCAAATCCATTGCCCGGCACCCTTGCACCCACACCTCTTGTTTCCCCTGGCAAACTTTCTTAGCTGTCCCAAAGTGCCCTTAGGTTGCATAAGATCGTTCAACCCACAATCTGTGTGCGGGGAGATGATTTCATGACACCCTTATCTGAAGTAGCCCCGGGACTAGAGGCAACACTCCTAAGTCACGAAACCGGCACTCTATTGGCGAAGCGATTGTTGGACTTGGGCTTCACGCCTGGGACCCGCATGAAGGTGGTAAGACGCGGACCAAGGGACAACCTCATCGCCGTAAACATACGTAACACGATGATCGCCCTGCGACGGCTCGAAGCAAGCAAGATCCTAGTTGACCCATTGCCGCTTGAGACTGGCACTGGCTAACAGACCCGCATAATTCCAGATGTGGAGGGATCGTCCTTGTCGAATACTGCCAGCCACCTGGTAGCCTTAGCCGGAAATCCCAATGTTGGCAAAAGCACCGTATTCAACGGCCTCACCGGTCTTAATCAGCACACCGGCAATTGGCCGGGGAAAACCGTTGGCCTTTTCCAAGGAACAGTAGTTTACCGCGGCACACAATTCAGACTAGTGGATCTACCGGGTACATACTCCCTACGAACAAATTCCCCCGAAGAGGAAGCCGCCCGCGACTTTATCGTCAACGAAAAACCGGATGTCACCGTGTGTGTAGTGGACGCTACCTGCCTGGAACGAAACCTGAGTCTGGTCTTCCAGGTTATGTCCGTATCGCGGCAATGCATCATGTGCCTAAACCTTATGGATGAAGCAACCAAGAAAGGCATCCAAATTGATGTTGCGCGGCTTGAATCTCTCATGGGCATCCCCGTGATACCCACGTCCGCCCGTAAAAACGAGGGTCTGGAAACCTTGTTGGCGTCGATATATACGATGGTGACTGAACTGAGTTCTGGGTCTAACCAAGGTAACGACACTGCACGGCGCTCAGGGCGGGAAGAACCACGACCGGGTGCTGACAGCCCTCGATTGCCATCGGATGATGAAGTCCGCGCTCTATACAAGAAGGCTGAAGATATTGCGGCATCAGTAGTTGTGGCAGGATCACCGTCTCGAAAAACCTTCACTGAACGTATTGACGATGTCGTTACCTCAAAGCGATTTGGTATTCCAATCATGCTCGGACTCTTGGCACTGGTTTTCGCCATCACTATCTACTTGGCCAATTACCCATCGCAGATACTGGCCGCCGTCTTGTTCTTCGTAGAAGACAGACTGTCCCAGTTGATGTCCGCACTGGGCCTACCGTCATGGTTTCACGGCGTGATGGTGCTTGGGATCTATCGCACCGTAGCATGGGTGGTATCGGTGATGCTACCCCCTATGGCCATCTTCTTTCCCCTCTTCACTCTTCTAGAAGACTTCGGATACCTGCCCAGAATAGCTTTTAACCTCGACCATCTGTTTCAGAAGAGCGGGGGCCACGGCAAGCAGGCGCTCACCATGAGCATGGGCTTTGGGTGCAATGCAGCTGGAGTTGTGGCCGCGAGAATCATAGAATCGCCCCGGGAAAGACTCATCGCAATCCTGACCAACAGTTTTGTCCCGTGCAACGGACGGTTCCCTACAATCATCGCCCTTTCGGCGATCTTCTTCCAAGGCCGGGGTCTTGTGGGAGCCCTGACCCCAACAATAGCCGTTACCGGCACGATCCTAGTTGGGGTTATCACTACCCTGGTGGTCTCGAGAATACTGTCCTTGACATTCCTCCGAGGAGTGCCCACATCCTTTGTTCTGGAATTGCCCCCTTACAGGAAGCCCGATCTCTGGGGTATCTTGGTTCGTTCTTGGAAAGACAGGACGATATGGGTCCTGAAACGTGCTGTGGCTGTGGCGATGCCTTGCGGGATAGTCACATGGGCCCTGGCTAATGCCAAGATACATGACGTAAGCCTCTTATCCAGAGTATCTACAGCGCTGGACCCTTTCGCCAGGCTCATGGGACTCGATGGACCAATTCTCACGGCCTTTCTGGCCGGTTTCCCAGCTAATGAAATCGTCCTTCCCGTGGCCCTCATGAGTTACCTTTCTCAAGGGGCTGTGGTCAACGTAGAGTCCCTTGAAGCCATGGGATCAGTTCTCATATCTTTCGGGTGGAACTGGACGACCGCCCTGTCAGTCATCATCTTTTCCCTGCTCCACTACCCATGCGGTACCACAGTGTACACCATCTACAAGGAGACCGGCTGTCGAAAACTGGCTGCCGCTTCAATCATCATTCCCACTACAGTCGCCGTGATTGTACTCATGACCTTGAACCCTCTAATCAGATTCCTGGTGCGATGAGCCGGCGTGCAGAATTCGTCAGAGTTGCGTTAACACTCCATCTCATACCTATTGATTTTCTCGCAACCGCGGTATATATTCCTTAGTGATTTACTTAGTAATCTGGGGCATGCGGAGGGTTGTCAATGCACTGCAATCAATGCCAGCAGACTCTCAAAGGAATCGCTTGCACCACTCTGGGCGTCTGCGGAAAGAACCCAGACGTGCAGGGGCTTCAAGAGAACGTAATCTACTCTCTGAAAGGCATCAGCGCCTATGCCTACCATGCTAGGGAACTCGGTTATGTGGATGAAACAATAGACGCTTTCCTGGCAGAAGGTCTATACGCTACTCTAACCAACGTGGATTTCGACCCCGACGCCCTTTTGGACCTGTCATTAAAATGCGGAACTATCACTATTAGGGCCATGGACCTTCTCAAGAAAGCTCACAATGAGACTTTCGGTCAGATGGAGCCGACAAAGGTCCCTACGGGGACGTTTTCGGGACATGGCATTATCGTTACGGGCCACAGTCTTAAGGCCCTACATGATTTGCTGAAACAGACCGAAGGCAGCGGGATCAACATCTACACTCACTCGGAAATGCTTCCGGCCCACGCATATCCGGCTTTGAAAGCGTTTTCTCACCTCAAAGGCAACCTGGGAAAAGCTTGGTTTGATCAGAGAAAACTGTTCAAAGAATTCCCTGGCGCCATCTTGGGCACGTCCAACTGTGTTGTGCTTCCCTTGCCCGAGTACAAGGACAGGTTCTTTACGTGCGGGATAGCTCGTCTTCCAGGTGTTGCCCACATTGACGGTTTCGATTTCACACCGCTCCTTGAAAAGGCAAAATCCCTGCCCATTCTCACAGAGGAGCCAGGAGACTGTGTGCTCACAACGGGCTTCGGCGACAACGTGGTATTGCCTCTTGCAGGCAAGATTCTTGACCTCGTGAAGGCCGGCAGAATTCGCCACTTCTTCTTGGTCGGCGGATGTGACGCCCCTGGAAAGGCCCGGGAATACTACAGGGAATTCGTTAGAAACACTCCGAAGGACACTATCGTTTTGACGCTCGCTTGCGGCAAATTCCGCTTCAACGACCTAGACCTGGGAGAAATCGAAGGCATACCCCGTCTCCTAGACATGGGTCAATGTAACGACGCCATATCCGCCATTCGGGTGGCCTCCGCGTTGGCCGAGGCCCTTGGGTGTACAGTTGACGACCTCCCATTGACTCTAGTCTTGTCCTGGATGGAGCAGAAAGCGGTAGCCATCCTCATGAGCCTGTTCTCCCTAGGTATTAAGGGCATCTACCTGGGGCCCACGCTTCCGGCATGGCTTACTCCCGGACTGGTTGAAAGACTGCAAGACGCATTCGACCTTCGCCTGTCATCGACCCCAGATAAAGACTTGGTCGAAATGCTGGGAAATAAGTAAACCGAACCTTCGACAACCGGGGCAGGACATTACCCAGACGAGGTAGAAGTCCTGTCCCGGAGACAAATTACCGCACTCGTGCCCTGCCAGCAGTGAAGGTGAGGCAGTATTCATGTCCCGACAGGTTACTCTATCATGGCCGTCAAAAGGAATGAACTTCCTGATAGACCCCAAAACCGGTCGGTGGTTCTCCGTGAAAGGAGACGACATCCCGGTAACTACACTTCGTCAGGAATTCGTATACGAAAGCCCCATTCTGCAATTGCACCAGCCTTCGCTCCGGGACAACCTTGTTATCTTTGGAGACAACCTGCTCGCTATGAGAAACCTCTTACCTGAGTTTGGCGAAAAGGTTGACCTCATATATATAGATCCCCCGTTCAAAATGGGGCACCCTCAACGTCGCTCTAGCGATGCTCTGGAGGACGGCGTGTGGCTCTCCGTGTTCTTCGAGAGAGCCAAAGTGGCTGCCGAACTCCTAAAGCCGGGGCGTATCTTCTGCGTGCATCTCAATTCCATCGGTCAACCTTATGCCAGGGTGATCCTGGATACTCTGTTTGGTCCCGGCAATCTGGTATCCCAAATATCGTGGCAGAGGGCGCCTGACAGAACACTGCTCGGCCAAGGCCAAACCCCCATCAATGACACTTTAGAATACATACTGGTCTACTCAAAAGGCAGAATGAGAGATGATCTGCCACCCATGCAAAAGCAAGAAAGACTCTCTTGGAGAACCTTCAGGTCCTATTCTAGAATCCTCTCGTTTTCTCCCCAGCGAGAGGTTGTGGACTCTTTCATAGATTCTAGAGGACACCCCGCAACTGTGTTTAAACACGACTGGTACAAGATGGAACCTTTTGACATGCCCAACGAGACAGAGGGTCACAGATGGTGGCATCGCTTAGGTCCGGTTTTCCCCCGCTTGACAAGGCTAACCAATCAGCAAGCAGAAAGCTCCTTTCAGCAAGAGCTTTTGTCTCGAATGACTGAGCGAGATCTCCTCTATTCGGCTGACTTCATTCAGTCGAGGGGCAAGTACAAAGGTAAGCGGACCAGGTACTACCTCAACGGCCAGATAGTCCTTTTTCTGAGTGAAGTGGCCCAACTGCAAAGAGACGGGATAGTGAGGATCTCGGACTTAAACAACTTGTGGACTCACGACGAGATCCCCGCCACAGGAATCGCAGGTGAAGGCGGAGTAACCTTGAAACGAAGCAAGAAACCAGAGCGTCTTCTTGAGCGGATCGTTGAGTGTTTTAGCAAGAAGGGTGAGCTGGTGCTTGACTACTTCGCAGGCTCTGGGACAACTGGAGCGGTTGCCCACAAAATGCAGAGGCGCTGGATCATGATTGAGGCTTTGGAGAAACCCCTTGACATGTGTATCCAAAGGATGAAGAGGGTTTGTGACGGCAAAGACCCAAGAGGCATTACCCGTGATGTCGGCTGGATGGGCGGTGGCGGGTTTCGTGTGCTAAAGGTGCTGAATTCCGGAAGCGCACCTTGAGCGAATATGCAAAAGGCGGACCCGAGAGAGCCCGCCCTTTGAACCAAGTCTTCACTGGACCTAGAACTTGAACTCCATCCTCACAGACGCACTGATGGTCAGATTCCCGGGCTCTATTGGAGTGCTGACCTTAGCCATGTCATACACGCCTCTGATGGACTCTGCTTGAACTTGATCCCTCACCCAATACTGACCGTCAGACATTGAGTGCACGCCAATGATTGTGACACCTGCAGCCTCGGCCATAACGTTTGCCTTCGCTCTCGCGTTCTTCACAGCCTCGGCCAGCATGCGGTTCTTCACTGCCTCTGAATCCTCCAAACCGAAAGAAATGCCTCCTATGGAGTTGGCCCCTGCATTGGCGGCAGCATCGATGATATCGCCCAGCTTGGATATGTTCCGCACTTTGACTGAAACGGTATTGTTGCATCTGAAACCAACTAACACCTGCTTAGACCCTGTCTCTCGCTCCTGCCATTCATACTGGGGGTATAGGCTGAAGTTGGAGGTCTGAATGTCGTCTTTGGCCACTCCGCTCGCAACCAGAGCGTTCACTACCTCTGTCATCTTCTGAGCGTTGTAGCGCTGAGCCTCCTGGGCTGTCTGGGCCATGTTCTCTACCCCAAACTGGGCGATAGCGCTGTCGGGCTTGACTTGTGTCTGGGCCTCCCCGGTAACGGTGATCAGTCTGAGGGCTGCATCTTGAGCCACAACGGGCTTGGGTACTGTAGACACCAACGAAAACGCCAAAACCAACAGCACCCCCCCTGCCAACAGAACGGTTCCGACTCTACCAGAAAACATACCTATCACTCCTTAGGCTAATGTGTTTTCCGATTGTGTGTTTTCTTGGTATTTTGGACGATGCTCCCTGCAATATGTTCCGCCAAACTTGACGGTTCGCCCACCGCCGATAACAATGTTAAGAGACGCCAATTGAGAGAAGGGAGCCTCGCAGTTGGAGTTTTTGGGTCTCGCCCGTCAAGGCGAGTTCGAGATCTTAGAAAAGCGGTCAAGGTTTATAGGAACTGCGGCCCCGGCTTTTTCTGTTTCCGAGGCTGAAACGTTCATATCCTCAATAAGGACAAAATACCCTGACGCCACACATAACGTCTACGCCTTTTCTGTTGGCACTGGTACCCCGGTTGACAGGGTAAGCGACGACGGGGAGCCACGAGGAACCGCCGGATACCCAATTCTTGAGGTAATACATAAACGAGAGCTTCGAAACGCAGTGTGCGTTGTAACCAGATATTTCGGGGGTACTCTACTGGGGGCGGGCGGATTGCTGCGGGCATATGGGAAAGCGGCCAGCGGGGCTTTAGACCAAGCCGGCACCCGCAAGTACGCCTATCACAGGCTCCTTCGGGTGAACCTGGCCTACGATCAGTACGGTAAGGTTCAGCGAGAGGTTGAGGCGTGGAACGCCATCATAGATCAAGTACTCTATGGAGAAGACGTAACCATCGCGGCTTACGTAGATGACAACGATGTTGAGAGACTCGTAGGCCGGATCACAGACATGACTCGATCCAAATCTCGAATCTCTGTGGAAGACGGCAAGTACATACCCTGTCGGGAGAAATAGTCCACTGCTCCGAAAGGCTCTGGGGCTTTTCTGAGTCGCGTCTTTGGGAGGCTTCGTGAATGGAGATAAGCGACCGCCAGTATGAGGAAAAGAGACTCCAGATGGTTCTTTCGGAAGTTAAGGGCCAGATACAAGAACGCCGGGCACAACTTCTACAGGAACGGGAGAGCCAAATCGCTGCATCCAGACGTCAATGGGAAGAGGAGCTTCCCACCGTGGTTCGAAGTACTGAAGACCTGGCCGTGTTGGCTGGCGAGACCCAGCGGGTAGCGGCTATCCAGGAGTATTACCGCCTGTCGCTGGGAATTCTGCGCAAGCTTGAGAAGATGGCATCGTCACCCTATTTCGCTAGAATCGACTTCAAGGTTTCTCCCACCGGAAAGATCGTACAGATTTACATAGGAATATCATCCCTTGTACATAGAGAGACCGGTACCCATCTAGTATTTGACTGGAGAGCGCCGGTGTCCAGCATGTTCTACGACTACGAGCTTGGTCCCGCACAGTATTCCACCGAAAGAGGCGTGATCCGGGGAGAACTGCTTCTCAAACGCCAGTTCAAGATAAAAGACGGCCGCCTAGTCTTCATGTTCGACAACAGCCTGACCATCGACGACGATATCCTGCAGGAAGTCCTTAGCCAGGCGCAAGGCGACCATATGCGAGCGATCGTCAACACCATTCAAAAGGAACAAAACCAGGTCATACGGAATGAGACAGCCAGAATCCTAGCGGTCCAGGGAGTGGCAGGAAGCGGAAAGACCTCCATTGCGCTGCATAGAGCCGCATATCTTCTTTACAAGCACAGGGACACTATGAAGTCCGAAAGCATCGTCATATTCTCGCCCAACAGGGTGTTCAACGACTATATTTCGGAAGTCCTCCCGGAACTGGGCGAGAACAACATAAGTCAAACCACTTTTCGAGATTTCGCCCAAGACGCCCTGGATATCCCCATCGCAGTTGAGGATGTCCACGACCATCTCGAGTACATGTTGACGGCCCGTAGCCCAGTCTTAGTGTCTCAAGTGTACGATCGAACAAGCGACTCCAAGTGGACTGAAGATCGTTACCGCTCTCGCATGCAGGCAGTGCAGTGGAAGTCATCTCCCGAGTTTGTCCAAGGAATCAAGAACTTCGCCCGGTTCCTGGAAAAAGAAGACCAGGGTTTCCAAACCATATGCCATGGGGGAAAGACTATCATCTCCAAAGAAGAACTCTTAAACCTTTTTGAGACCGAATACACCTATCTGCCACTTCATAAGAGGCTAGATAAGATACGCCGGCGGGTATGGTGGCTTATGGGACCCGTAGAAGCACAAAGACGCAAAGAAATCGCTCAACTCATGGAAGGCGACCCCGAGTACGCAGGGTATTTCGAGGACGACATACGTCTTCGTGCAAGACAGAAAGCCAGCGAAGAATTCCGTCCCATCAGAGCCAAACTCGATTCCTGGGCCAGTAGAAACGTGCTCAAGGAGTACATTAGGCTTTTTCAAGACGATCGCGCATTTTCTGCTGCTTTCGGCAGTCTAGAAGGCATGGACAACATTAGGAAAGACACGGTGTCCAGTCTTTCCAAGAACTACGTGCGGTACGAAGATCTAGCCCCCCTTCTTCTCTTGAAACGCCTTGTAGAAGGGTTCCCAGAAAAACCCGTCAACACCCGAGAACTATACGTTCATAGTGCTAAGAAGGTTCAGCCCATAGCATATTCCCAAGTAAGACACGTCATCATTGACGAAGCTCAAGACTACAGCCTAGCCCAATTTGAGGTGCTCAAGCGTGCTTTTCCCAACGCGAGCATGACGGTATTAGGCGACTTGAACCAATCATTGCATCCCCACCTGGCCATCTCGGGATATCGAGCACTCGATCACGTTTTTTCCGACGAGCCTCCTACCGTGGTCAATCTCCGCAAGAGCTATCGGTCTACGAAACAGATCGCTATGTTTGCCAGAATGATCCTGCCCGACGGGGAGACCATAGAGTCTATCGATCGTCCGGGTCCCTTACCTGTGATAGTTATTACCTCTTCCATAGAGCGAGAAATGGCCGCAAAGATCGCGTCTCTTTGTGCGGAAGGCATCGAGTCTGTGGCGGTGATCTGTAAGACTGCCAGAGAAGGCCAACTAATATGCGAAAGGCTCCGGAGGACTCCTGGGATCCCCAAGATCCACCTGGTACGAGTCAAAGACTCCAAATTCGTCAGGGGAGTCGTGGTAATACCTTCGTATCTTGCAAGGGGGATCGAGTTTGAGGCCGTATTAGTATCGGGCGCCGACCGTGAGCACTATGCTCACCCAGACGATAGGAAACTCCTTCACATGGTGTGCACTAGGGCCCTCCACAGGCTGTTCCTTTTTTGCTCAGGTGACCCTTCGCCTTTCCTTGCGCGAATAGATCCCAGTCTGTACGAGCTCGTTCGCCCGTAGAGTAGAATGAACCGGTCCGAGTTTTGCGAGGAGGTCTTGTCCAGTGTCTTCAGAAAAACTGTTTTCTCCCCTATCTTTCGCGGGGCTTCGAACCAGAAACCGTATAGTGATGCCGCCCATGGCCACTGCCATTGAGGGGCCTGGAGGCGCCAGGTCGGACGATGGCATTCCCAGCGGTTCAACCTTGGCCTATTACAGGGAACGATCGCAGAATGGCGTAGGCATGATCATCGTGGAACACACCTACGTATCCAAATGCGGGAAAGCCCACAAGGGACAACTGGGTTTGCATAGCGATAGTGCAGTGGAATCCTTTGACCGACTGGCTGCCGCGATCAGGGCCGGAGGCGCGGTTGCTGCAATTCAACTGAATCACGCAGGCTCGGTGGCAAACCCGGAGATCACAGGGTGTGACGCGCTGGGTCCTTCCGCCATCGCCCACCCTAGGTCCACGCGCAAACCCGTGGCCATGACAATCGAAGACATTGAAAGGGTACAAACGGCTTTCGCGCTTGCCTCAGCCAGGGCAAAAGCCGCCGGCTTTCAGGCCGTGGAGATTCACTCAGCCCACGGGTACCTGGGCACCCAGTTTTTGTCGCCCTTAACCAACAGGCGAACTGATATCTATGGTGGGAGTCTGCAAAACCGTGCCCGGTTCATTCTTGAGATCGTGGCTAGGCTCAAGGAGGAAGTAGGTGGCGAATTCCCGGTCTTCGTGAGGCTAGGGTGCAATGACGGCATTGAGGGAGGCTTTTCACCGAAAGACGCATCGCTAGTGGCCAAAATGCTGGAGGAATCCGGCGCAGACATGATTGACGTGTCCGGGGGGTTCATGGGCTCAAGGCCCGCCAACGCAGGCCAGGGCTACTTCGTTACTGAGTCTGCGATGATTAGGAAAGCTGTAAACATCCCGGTCATGGTGACGGGAGGCATAACGGAGCCTGAGTTCGCCAACAAAGTCCTCACAGATGGCCACGCAGACCTTATCGGCGTGGGTAGAGCCCTTCTGCGTGATCCTCTTTGGGTAACCAAGGCTATGGAGAAGACACACTCAACTTAATCTGATGGCCGGGGAGTCATCGGTCCCCGGCCATTCCTCTCCAAATGAAAGGCGCCTTGCTAGTAGTCTACTTGGTGAATTGGTGAAATGCCGGTCCCACTTCGGGAGGAAGCGGGCACTCATATTCCTTGCCACCGGTCCTCTTTTGAAACTCGCATTTGGCGTCTTCAAGTACTTTCGGGTCGGTCATGAGGATGAGTCCTGCTTGAGCCAGGGTCCGGCTGGCAGCTATCATGCCCGCATGTCCTATTCCCATGCCCGTTTGAGCAGTGTACTGCCACGAGTGACCCGGTGTTCCCAAAGCAACGCAAGCCATAGAGAACTGAGAGGTAGGCGTACACCAGCTAACGTCGCCCACGTCGGTTGACCCGCGCATCTCCTGAGGCTTGGAAGGATACCCAAGCACTTGGTCGTTGAGGGCCTTTCCATTCAGTTTCTCTTTGATCTCATCGGGCAGGCTATCGTCCTTCAGATGCTCGTCCTGGCTACCCGGGAAAGTCTTCCTTATCTCCTCGGCAAACTCCCAATCCTCAGGAGAAAACACAGGCGGCCCTGTCACTTGCATGGCACCTGCCAGCACGTTCTCCAGCACTGTGTTAGGTAGCACATTGTAGATGGCTTCTAGGAGTTCAACGTCGTAAGTTGTCTCAGTCATGATAGCTGCGCCTTCCGCACACTTGAGAACCCGGGCATAGATCTCCTCCACTTGGGATCTTTCGGGCGCTCGCACGTAGTACCACACCGAAGCTTCGGCAGGGACAACGTTGGGCTGCAATCCGCCGTTCGTGGTCACGTAGTGAATTCTCGCTTTCTCTACAATGTGTTCCCTCAAGTAATTGACCCCGACATTCATGATCTCAGCGGCATCAAGAGCGCTTCGACCCAAGTGTGGGGCGCCCCCAGCGTGGGACGTAATCCCGTGGAAGTTCACGTTCATAGAGTTGACAGCCAAAGAACTCCCGGTTCTGACTATATTCATGGTTCCCGGATGCCAAGTCAGACAAGCATCTAAGGACTTGAACAGACCATCCCGGGCCATGAATGCCTTGCCTGAGAAGTTCTCCTCTGCGGGACATCCATAGTATTTCACTGTGCCCGACAGGCCTCTTGACGCCATTTCTTCTTTAAGACCTATCGCCCCTGCCATGGCGGCCACGCCCAATAGGTTATGACCGCATCCGTGACCCGGACCATTAGGGACAAGCTCCTCTCTTACGGGCGAGATCTTTTGAGATACTCCGGGGAGAGCATCGTATTCTCCCAAGAACCCAATTTCGGGTTTACCGCTGCCCCAAGTCGCCACAAAGGCAGTGGGCATACCGCCTACCCCCGCCTGGATTTCAAAGCCATGCTTCTTAAGATACTCCTGAAGAGCCCGGGCTGACCTTTCCTCATGAAGCCCCAATTCTGCGTAGGTCCATATCTTGTCGCTTAGGTCAATAAGGTCTTGTTCATGCTGTTTGATCCACTGAAACCCATGGGATGCCACCAAAGTCCTCCCCGGATTTTTGGCTGTATCCATCGCGCAAATCCCCCCATCTTTAACGCTACTCACATAGAGAATTCGACTTCTCCGGGGCAAAACCCTAGGAAGGGATTACAGTTTTCCTCGATGAAGTGTTAGATGGATCTGTCCACATTACCCCAGGGGGAGGTTAATCTATGGAGGGAAAAAGGCGTCTGACTTCAGATGACCTGTACAGACTGGTGTTTGTATCTGACCATCAGATTTCGCCCGACGGAAAGAGTATTGCTTACGTCAGAACACACATTGATGAAAAAACCAAGGAGTATAGGTCGAATATCTGGATGGTGCCTTGTGAAGGAGGAGAGCCCAGGCAGTACACCTCCGGACCTAAGGCCGACACATCTCCACGCTGGTCTCCTGATGGAACAAAACTTGCTTTTCTTTCGGATCGCAATGGTGACAAGCAAATATTCATCATGCCCACCACTGGAGGCGAAGCCCGTCAGCTGACCAACATGCGGCGGGGCGCAGGTGCACCTGTCTGGTCGCCCGATAGCCAGAAAGTGGCTTTTACCGTGGCACTTGACCCCGACGACAAACCTGAAGAATATGAAGTTCCTTTGGATCAGAAAGCCAAAGAGACCCAAGAGAAAAAGAAGAAGAATGAACCCGTTATTCTTTCCAGGCTCCGGGTGAAGGCCGATGCCACTATGGGTCTGGCACCCAACCGTTTTTCTCACGTCTTCGTCAAGGATGTTCAGGGAGAGCTCCCGGCCAAGAAGGTTACTTGTGGTGACTTCAACTTCTCATCGCCGGCGTGGTCGCCTGACGGCACCAAGCTCGCAGTCAGCTGCAACATGAGGGAGGACGCCGACTGGGAGCCATGGTTCTCGGACATCTTCGTGATTCCGTCGGACGGCGGCGAAGCCAAGAGACTCACTCCTTCCAAGGGTCCCTCAGGCGGAGCCTGCTGGACTCCCGATGGTAAGTATATCGTTTACGCGGGCCACAACATGGAGCATGGCGGACCCACCTTGATCAAGCTTTGGAAGATTCCCGCCGAAGGTGGCGAACCCGTCTTGTTGACAGGATCGTTTGACAGATCGTCGGGAGATAGCACCGCAACAGACTCCCGGTTCGGGGGCTCCAACGGAGGCCCAACGGTCAGTCCCGATGGTAAGACTGTCTACTTCCTGTCCAGCGACGAAGGGCGCACTTCCGTCTGGTCAGTCCCCACAGAAGGCGGCAACGTCACCAGGATAGTGGGCGGCGACCGTCACATTTTTGGATTTACCATAGATGCATCGGGCACCAAGATGGCTCTGGGAGTCTCCACACCAACCCTGCCCGGAGACATTGCCTCTTACTGCCTGAAGTCCGGCACCGAAAAGATGCTGACTGAAGTAAACAAACCTCTCCTAGACAAGACTTTCATCGGGTCCCCTGAACTGATCCCCTTCAAAGCCAAGGACGGATGGCAAGAGTACGGGTGGGTTCTAAAGCCGGTAGGTTACCAAGAAGGTAAGAAGTATCCGGCCGTCCTGGAGATTCACGGCGGTCCTCATTCTATGTACGGTTACGGGTTCTTTTTCGAGTTCCAGCTGTTGGCCAATAGGGGTTACGCGGTCGTCTACACTAACCCCAGGGGCAGCCAAGGCTTCGGACAAGAATTTGTCAAAGCTGTCAACGGAGACTACGGCGGCATGGATTTCCAAGACATCATGACCTGGACCGATGTTGCCATTTCACAAGGTTACATAGACGAGAAGCGTGTGGGAGTAACCGGGGGAAGCTACGGAGGCTTCATGACCAACTGGATCGTAGGTCATACCCAAAGATACGCCGCGGCAGTTACCCAGCGTTCTATCTCAAACTGGACTTCGTTTCACGGAGTATCAGACATCGGCTACACGTTCTTGGAGCGAGAACTCCTGTACGACCTATGGAAAGATACCCAAAAAGTCTGGGAGACATCGCCCATAGCGTACGTGGACAACGTCACGACGCCTATCCTCATCATCCACTCGGAGCAGGATATGAGGTGCCCAATAGAACAGGGTGAGCAATTCTACGTTGCCCTTAAGAAGCGCAAAGTAGACGTGGAGATGGCCAGGTTCCCGGGGGCTAACCATGAGTTGTCTAGAAGCGGCAGGCCGGTGCTCAGAGTGGCTAGGCTCAACCAGATTCTGAGGTGGTTTGACGGTCACATCAAGAAGAACCCGGAGGATTACGACCCTGGCCTCTAACACCGCGAACTTCAGGTAGTTGCTGGAAACATGATGTCTCTAAACTCTTAGAGAACACTAAGGAGGGTTCACAGAGTGTTAAAGACTAACCAAGATCGTCTCGCGATGATCTCAGTGCAAGGTGAGGTTTCTGCGCCGTCGGCCTCTCCCCGCGTCGGCTATGACGGCGTCGTCAGGGTTTCGCCGGGCACCGGCGGCATCACCTACAACGTGAAAGTGGGAGACCCCGCCTTCGGCCTTGCCGGAGACCACGTTGAGCCCGGAGTCAGCACCAAGAACAAAGATGAGCGGGCCAATTCCGGTTACAACGTATTGTCTTGCGTCGGCAACACCGCCTACGTTATCTCTGGAGACGCCAAAGGCGCCACAGGCATAGTAACCGGCAAGCACGGCGGCATAGAACACGTTCTTATACACTTTGACAGCGACACCTTGGAGAAACTTCAGATAGGAGACAAGATTAACGTACGGGCGTATGGACAGGGCCTGGAACTGACTGATTACCCCGATGTCAAATGCATGAACCTCGACCCCGGTTTTTTGAAGAAACTGGGTATCGTGGAGAAAGATGGCGTGCTAGAAGTGCCGGTCGCACACATCGTCCCACCTGAGTTCATGGGAAGCGGTCTTGGAGCCGGATCTGCCGAAAGAGGAGACTACGACATTACATCCATGGAAAAGGAACGTCTGCATGAGTTGGGGTTAGACAAGATCCGTTTCGGCGACATTGTGGCAATTCAAGACTCTTCGTCGTTTTACGGTAGGAGTTACCGCAGGGGCGCCGTGATAATCGGAATCGTAGTCCATAGCGACTCCAACATTTCGGGCCATGGCCCCGGAGTGACGAGCCTGCTTACCGCCCTTAACGGGAAGATCCGCCCCGTCAAGGTAGAGAAAGCCAACTTGGCCGACTACTACGGGCTTGCGTAGGACAAACCACTTATTCAACAGGATTCGACTACAGGAGGTTCTTGATTCGTGAGCGATCCACATCAACATGAAACATGGTTCGGAAAAGAACAAGCGAAAGCCTGCGTGGAAGGCCTTAAGCGGTCTGGGTTTACCGCATACTATGCAGACAATCGCGAAGAGGCCGTTCAGACAGTACTGGACCAAGTACCCCCGAGTGCCTCCGTGGGCATAGGGGGTTCTGTGACCGTAAGGGAGCTGGGACTCCCACAATCTCTAAGACAAGCCGGGCACACGGTCTACGATCATTGGGACACGTCTCTTGATACAGAAGGCAGAGAACGAGCGAGAGACTCGCAGGTGCTTGCCGATGTGTTCTTGTCCAGTTCAAATGCTGTAACCCAGCAAGGAGCGTTAGTAAACGTAGACGGTACCGGCAATCGCGTAGCTGCCATGATCTTCGGGCCAAAAACCACAATACTGGTAGTTGGCTACAACAAAATAGTAAGCGGAATACCGGAAGCCCAGGAGAGAATCCGCCAATACGTCGCGCCGGTAAACTATAGGCGACTTAACATGAATACACCCTGCCAGAAGGGCGACTGCTGCTCCGAGTGCGGGCAATCTGGACCTAAGGCGTGCAAGGTTACCACCATCATCGAAGCCCCTCCTTCGGGGAAGAAGAAATTCGTAGTAATAGTCGTGGGAGAACGTTTGGGATATTAGGACTAGCGGCCAAGAGCGGCAGGTGTCCTCCGGCTGAAAACGAGTTGCGCAAGCTGGCCCGTCGGCGGGCCAGCTTTGGTGTTACACGGTTTCCACAGGTACCGGCAAGGAGTCTAGGACGATTTCAGAAGGACTAACCACGCATTTGTAGCCAAGGAAGCCCACGCCCTGCTCGTATGCTTCTCTTACGGCACTGGCAAAACCGGGATCTGTGTCGGTGTTTGGCCGCACGACTCTGACATCATCCCTTTGGGCGATGAACACTACGAATGGCCGGTATCCTTGGCCCACAGACTTGGTCAGTTCTCGGACGTGACGGGCTCCCCTTGCGGTAGGCGCATCGGGGAATAGGCCAACGCCGTCAACACACAAAGTGACAGACTTCACCTCAACCAAAGCGGGCGGTTGGTCCTCTGCAAGAAGCATGAAATCAAAACGGCTGCGAGGCGCTCTCGCCCGTCGCATGCCCGAACGCCATGTCTGCACCTTTTCCTCTGGCTCCTGGGTATTTGGGATAACGTGGACGTAGTAATGCTCTCGGTGGACTCGCGTGTATTCGCGGAATGCCTCTATGGTCCCCTCTCTGAGGGCAAGACCAAAAACCTTGTTAGGATACCTGGTATCTATGGATACCCACCTATGAGAACCATCAGAGCCCGTCCCCGAGGAAGCCAGAACCAGATCATGGGATGTAGAACGTACGGGAGCGTTCCCGCGCAGAGTGCTGTTGTCCGCCGCCTCGCGAACCATGGCAAGGTTCCCAGGATACACCAGTTCCTTGAGTCTCCCCGAATCGGCAACGTGGGCCCTGAACTCGGATTCGCCTATTTTCACTATCGCAACAAACCTGTTTGGGCGGCTCACTATTGTGGCTTCCCGCAAGTCTCCCAAGTCTACCCTGGCTGCTATTCTGGGATTTCCCAATTCTCCGCGGAGTTGCCCCTTCCTTTGCTCTGTTGGCTTCATCTAGCCGTCGTTTGGCTCGCGCGGCCTCATGACAACCACTTTGGAGTAGGGAATCTCAATCCCCGCCGCACTCAATGCATCCTTGGCACGAACTCTGAACTCCCGCTCCACACCCCAATGTGCCAGGGGTTTGGTCCTTGCCCACAGGGTCAAGCCGACTCCTGTGGCGTCAAGCCTGGTTATCCCCAAGACTCGCGGGCCTTCTGTCACCGATGGGTGTCCCGCCAGGTCCTGGCAGACCTTTTCCAGGACCTCCGTGGCCTTCTTTACGTCGTCTTCATGGCTGATGATTACCTCGAACGTAGCCCTGGAATCTGCTCTGCTCTTATTCGTAGTCTTGTCAACCATCCCGTTGGGAATGACGTGAACATCCCCTGACCAGTCTCTCAACCGAGTAGTACGAAGGCTTATATCCTCAACCACCCCAGACAGCCCCGCAGCAGTTATGTAATCCCCAACGTCGTATTGACGCTCGTATATGATGAAAAAACCGGTAATTACGTCCTTAACCAAGCTCTGTGCCCCAAACCCTACCGCAAGGCCTACGATAGCCACACCCCCCAGCAAGGCTTTAGTGTCAATGCCGAGGAGTTCCAATGCAGTAGTAAACCATACTGTGACAACTGTGTACCGGAGAGCGCTGGTCAGGATCCCCGACAGAGTCTTGGCTCTGCTATCCGTCATTTGGCCCCCTCTGAGCCTAGCGGTCCCAAGGAAAAGCTTCTGAATAAGCGAGTCGCCCAGTTTAACCGCCAGAGTCGCTATAATGCTCATAGCCAGAATTCGGGCGGCTACTCCGCCCCATTCTCCGAGAGTATCGCCAGACACAATGCCACCCCCAAACGCAACATCTCTTATGAGACTCTACCGCACCCAACTCTATACGACAGGCCTGCGTCCGGGCAATGATGACATCGTCATGGAGAGGCGCCATGCCGTACCCAGTGCTAAGACTTACCCTGCAGCCATGCAGGCAACTTACTCCTATACCTGACTCGGCGACCTTCGCCTGATCCCTAATGCTCCGGTTTCTGATACGACCATTCCCGCAAGGACGCAGATAGCGCCCGCAATCTCTCTGCCGCTAAGTGTCTCTCCTGCCATGAGCCAGGCAAAAAGGGCACCGAACACAGGCTCAGCCGCAAAAATGAGTGCGGTGTGGGTTGCAGACGTGAATCGCTGAACCGATGACTGAGTGAGGAAAGCGAAAGACGTTCCAGCCAAGGCCATGTAAATAACGGCAGTCCAAGCGTCTTGCGGCACGGCCAGAGGGCGTTCGGCCAAAAGTGCCAAGACCAAAGCGATGGCCGCTACAACCAAGAGCTGTATGGCTGTGAAAAACACGGGACTCCCCAGATCTCCGTACACGCCAACCATCAAGATGTGTGCCGCGAAAGCAATGGAGCACAGGAACACCAAGAAATCTCCCTGCATTACTTTGAACGGAAAAGTCAAAGACAAAAGTCCCAAACCTATAGTGGCAAGGATTACTCCGATGATCGAACCCACGTCAGGCTTTGTTCTGAGGAGCGCTCTGGAAGCTATAGGCACGATGACCACATATAGCCCGGTAATGAATGCCGCCTTGCCGGCACTGACTGTCACAAGCCCCAGTGTCTGGGTAATATAGGCGAAGCACAAAGCGAGACCTGTAAAGAACGCTCCCGCATAGAAGGAACGAGGCGCCGAACGCCAGGACCGCCCCGTTGTGGCCACGTGCCAAACCAACAGCACTGCTCCCGCTATGAAGAATCGCACGGAAATGAACGTGAGCGGTCCCATGGTTTCGATGGCGTTCTTAACCACAACAAAGGTGCTTCCCCAGACGATCGTGACCAGGATGAGTAAGATATCTGCCGCGATGGGTGACATTATGCTGAATCCGACTCCTAACATTGAGACACTGGCTTCATCCAAATTGCCCTACATAGCTTCAAATGCTATGGTACACTGACTCTTGACCTGTGTCGAATCCTCGCGGACCTGTCCAGACAGGCTGCATTGACAGGGGGGGGAAACAGATGACTCTCCTAGAAGTCAGAGACCTTAGAAAAGAGTACAAGACCACGGTTGCCGTGGACGGTGTGAGTTTTTCCATATTTCAGCGCGAAGTCTTCGGCCTCTTGGGGCCGAACGGCGCAGGTAAGTCAACCACAATATCTATGATCTGCGGCCTTGTCAGCCCATCTGCGGGCGCAATTTTCCTAAAGGGCACCGAAGTCACACGCAAACCCGGAGAGATAAAGAACGTATTGGGTCTGGTTCCCCAGGACATCGCCTTGTACCCGTCCCTGACTGCCCGAGAAAACCTTTTGTTTTGGGGCCGCATGCACGGGTTAGGAGGTAGTCTCTTACAGGAGAGGGTAAGGGAAGCGCTGGACTACTGCGGATTGGCCAGTAGGGCTCGTGACCGGATTGACACCTATTCGGGAGGCATGAAAAGGCGCATCAACATAGCCGCCGCGCTTCTTCACAAACCGGAACTCCTGATCATGGACGAACCCACGGTGGGCATAGACCCTCAGTCTCGCAATCATATCTTGGACACGGTACAAAGCCTGAACCGAGAAGGCATAACCGTCATCTATACCAGTCATTACATGGAAGAAGTTGAGCACCTTTGCAGCCGTATCGCCATTATGGACCACGGCAAAATCATAGCTTTGGGTACAAAGGAAGAACTCCGAAAGACTGTAGGGGATGCAGACAAGATTGAGATCGCCATTGACAAGAGCGCGGAAGGTGCCGTGAAGGAAATCGAATCTATGCCCGGGGTGCAAAGCGCGGCTAACCTTAACGGAACCATCACTGTCTTACTCAAGAACAGCCATGAGAGACTACCGGATATTCTAGAGGTGCTGTCAAGAGCAGGCTCAAAGGTGAAGTCAATCAGTATCCAGGAACCCAACTTGGAAAGCGTGTTCCTGAGCCTTACCGGCCGAGTTCTGAGAGACTAAGGGGTTTTTGCGCATGAGAGCTCTCGTGATAGCCTTCAAAGACGTAAAAACAGTGGCTCGTGACTACAAGGGGTTGGCCCTCATTCTTGGCATGCCCATAGTGCTTATCATGATCCTTGGAGCTGCTTTGGGCCCCATGTTCACCCGGGGAGACAGGATACCCACGTTTAAGGTCGTATTTGTGGACCCGGGAAACGGGGATCTGGGCACATATCTTCGCCAAGTTCTCTCATCAGAAGGCCTCAAGGATCTAATTGTCCTCATCGATGCGCCCGACACCCAAACGGCCAGAGAAGCCATCCTGGATGGGCTCGTCAGCTGCGCTATCGTACTTCCAGAAGAGTCTCAGGCGGCCGCCTCCCGGCAAATCTTGGTCCTAGGTGACCCGGGAGACTCTATTCGCCAAGAGATTGTCAAGAGCATAGTCGATTCATTTGCCAACCAGTACTCAGCCGTCCACGCTGCTACTGGCGGCATTACAGAGTCACTGACTAGAACCGCACTGGAAGCCGGGATGGAGCTAGGCCAGGAGCAAATGGGTTTGCTGGCATCGTCCATCTCAAATCAGATAACCGAGAAGACGGTCCGTGCCAGAGCTATCCTGACCCAAAGCACTATGGATTCGACATGGATTTCGGCACTTCAGTACTATTCGGCCAGCATGTCCTGCATGTTCGTCCTGTATGGCGGCATGCTGGGCGTTAGGTCATTGATAGAGGAGCGGAAGCTCAACACCATGCAACGGCTTTTTGTGTCAAAGGCCACCAAAGCCGACGTCCTTCTGGGAAAGACTTTGTCGACTTTCACCATCTCCCTCATCCAGATCCTCATCTTGATCGGGTTCACGTGGGGGGTCTACAGAGTGAACTGGGGTGAGTCACTGGGGGGAGTTCTGGGGATCGCCGCGTCTCTGTCCTTCGCCGCCACCGGATTTGCCGTTTTTGTTGGGGCCATTGCCAAGACCGAACGTATGGCAGACGCCTTGGGGAACATCGGCGTCCAGATCATGGCTTTCCTGGGCGGATGTCAGTTGCCCTTCTATATGTTCCCCGCCGCGCTCCAGTCTGTGAGCAGACTCACCCTAACCCGTTGGGCACTATTGGGGTTCCTTACGCTGATGGAAGGCGGCAGCGCTTCCGCTGTGTTTCAGCCTATAGCAGTTTTGACGGCCATGGGTGCGGCGTTTCTCGTCGTTGGGCTTGCGCGAATCCGCCTTGAGTAGGGGGCGTCTTCGGTGAAAAAAACCATGCACATAGCAGGGCTTTCTCTTCTAAAATCAATCAAAGAAAAAGGATTTCTACTGGTAATGATGGCAGCGGCCTTGGTGTTCGCAGGAGTATTCGGAGTTGCGTTTCGCTCCGCTTCAGGACCATCCCGGATACCGCTGGCCGTTGCAGATCATGACAACTCTCCCCTGTCGCGCGATATCATCGCGGCACTTGAGTCTTCCGAAGCCTATAAGGTATGGACCGTGACCGAAGAAGAGATAAGGTCCCAGGTGCGTGAAGGCAAACTGGAGGTAGGCTTCGTCATTCCTAGCGGCTTTCAGGAATCCCTCTCGGGCCCCAACCCTCTTGGGATTGGGGCCATAAGCATTTCCGGCTCCAAACTTGCCATGGCTACAGGCGCCGCAATCGAAAAGACCGTGTCAGAGTATGTATTGGCTATGGCCGTGAAAGAGGTCACTTCCGTAACAGCCGACTCTCTGGGGATTGGCGGAAGGGTGAGCGCCGAAGTCGCAGCTCAAGAAGTGAGCGCCCAATTGCGGGACAATCCTGCGGTGTCTCTTGCATACCAGGCGGTTTCCAGGCAGGTTAACAACACAGAAGCACTTGAATCCACAAAACACGCCGCATTGGGCGTATTTATCATGTTTACCATGTTCACAGTGGTGTTTCAGGCCGGGGATATCCTCCAAGAAAGGCAAGACGGTACCTGGGCCAGACTTCTCACTATGCCGATCTCCAGGCAAGGCATCCTGGCCGGGAAGATCTTGGGGGCCTACGCCATTGGGCTTCTCCAGATGGCCGTTCTGCTTGTGGCAAGCAGGTACCTTTTTGGCATGGACTACGGTCCCAATCCTGCCGCAGTGTTCGTTATCCTTGCCGTATTCCTCTTTTGCGTCACGGGCCTTGGCATCTTTCTGTCTACTCTGGTTCGAACTCATGCCCAGCTGGAATCTTTGGGTCCTTTGGTCATCGTATCCACATGCATGCTCGGAGGCTGTTATTGGCCTTTGGAGCTGGTTCCCGATGTGATTCAGCTCATAGGCAAGCTTACTCCCCAGGCTTGGGCCATGATGGGTCTGAAAGAAGTAATCTCCCGAGGAGGAGGGCTGTCTTCGGCGTTCGGGTCTCTTGCGGCCATCGGGGGTTTTGCTTTGGTTTTCTTCGTCTTGGGAGCCTCAAGGGTCAAGTTCGAATGACTCGAGAAATTACCGCAGGTCAAAGGTCAGAACCCGACTTGCACAGTCGGGCCGGGATTTCGGTTGTATGGTAATATCGGAATGACAACCCTCAGAACCTGGAGGTGCGCCCTTGGCTTCGGGTCGTGGAAACACTCTGAAAGGCCTGTTGGTCCCATCCACTTTGACCAAGAAGGACTTTGAAGATGCCTACGCACTAATGGACACTCCGGCGCTGGACGGGAACTGCGGCGACTTGTGCGGAAGACTGTGCTGCCAAGAGTACGAACCTGGCGTCGGCATCTACCTATTGCCGGGCGAGGAGTGTATGTTCACCGGTAGCGAAGATTGGCTTCGATGGACCTATAAGGACGCGAGACAACATGGTTTTCCCCCTGAGTGGCAGGGCATGGTGCAGTTCGTTATGTGCAAGGCGACCTGCCCTAGAGATAGAAGACCCATTCAGTGCCGCACATTTCCCCTCATGCCGTACTTGGATGATCTGGGCGAGCTGACGGTACGCATTGACACACTGACCGGCTCTCTCGTGTGTCCAATCGTCAGGAATCCTGATACTTACCAACTCCGATCGGACTTCCGCGAAAGAGTGTTGGAAGCCTGGAGGATCCTTGCCAAAGACCCGCTGATCAGACTAGATATCCACCTGCAATCGAGAAGACTGGATCTAGACGAGTCTTCTCCATGGAGAAAACTTCTGGTACGAGTTGTCCGCGCTTGAACTCGCTATCTACAAGTGGTAGATTGGATAGATGGAGAGGATCTTCGGGGCGAGGTGAGTGACCCCAGAGGGAGTCACAACTCCTCACCGGCGGTTAGAGCCCGCGACTCGCGCAAGCGACTGACCCGGTGCAATTCCGGGGCCGACGGTACAGTCCGGATGAGAGAAGATCGTACGCAATTACCCCCGGGGGTCCCCCTTGAGAACGGTATAAGGGGGAGTCACAATGACCCACAGTGAGAACCACAGCGATCTGAAGCGCCTTGCATTAGTTGGTGTCTTGGCAGCCATGTCTTTGGTGCTGGAGTTGTTCGTGCATTTTCCGTTGCTTCCGTCGGCTGATTTCCTGCTGTACTCACCTGGAGACGTACCCATCATTTTGGCTGCCGTCCTGATAGGACCCGCGGCAGGATTGACGGCGGCCTTCATAAACGCTTCTTTGTTTGTCCTCTTAACCGGAAAAGGGGGCCCTTGGGGCGCCTTAATGCACTTCGCCTCGTCGGGCGGCATGGCGTTAGTGATTGGCTGGGTATCTAGGAAAACCGACAAGCGATGGATTCCGATGATCGCTGGAGTTGCCACAAGAGTAATACTTATGGTGCCTCTCAATATGCTGATCACGCCCATTTACACCGGCGCTTCATCATCTGTGGTTATGAAGATGATCGTACCCGCCATAATCCCGTTCAATTTCATACACGCAGGCATAAACACTATCTTGTCTTGCATTGTCATGAAGGTTCTTCCGTCAAAAGTCCTGGATCAATTCAGAAGGACGGTGTAGTAGGTGTGGATGTCCGGGCACGGTACACCGAAATACCCAAAGACTCATCTCCAAAAGATGAGATAGTCTCCATACTGTATGAATCGGGCGGGGCTACCGTGTCCGGACAAAGACTGGCCCGCATCTTGGGCATCAGTCGGCCGGGTGTCTGGAAGCATGTTCAGTCACTGAAGAAACACGGCGTGCCTATCCAAGCCGTTAAGAACGAAGGTTACCGTCTTGCAGATGGAACAGATCTGATCATACCGTCGATAGTACAGAAATCCCTACGCACGAAATCCTTAGGACGGGTCATTATGTATGCGCCGGAAACGGGATCCACCAACAGCGACGCCAAAGAACTAGCCGATATGACAGATTGCTTCCCTCATGGGACTGCGGTGATTGCAGAAACCCAGGCTTCGGGAAAGGGTCGGCTTGGCAGGGCTTGGTCTTCGCCCCGGGGTGGGGTATTCCTGTCCTTGATCCTACGCCCTCCGCTATCCCCCGCCAGAGTTCCGGCGCTTGCCTTGGCGGTGGGCTACTCGATAAGTCTAGTCCTGCGGGACTTGTTTGCCCTGGATGCCAAGGTCAAATGGCCCAACGACATCCTTATAGGTGGACGCAAAGCGTGCGGAATACTGTGCGAGATGAAAGCTGAGATCGACGCGGTCTCTTGGGTCATAGCAGGTATTGGTGTCAACGCTAACCTGACTCCTATGGATCTCTCCGTGGACGTAAGATCCACCGCCACGTCACTTCAGGCTGAGCTTGGCAGAAATGTAGATAGGAACCGACTCATAGCCTCAATCCTCAATTGCATGGAACCAATCTACGAAGACTTCGTGGCCCACGGTCTTTCCAATATGAAAGGCAGCATATCCGCTATCCTGTCTCACCTAAACCAGCCGGTGATCGTGAAGAACGCAAGCGTTGTCGGAAGCCCTGACCTACCTGGGATCGCGAGAGGCATAGACAACGAAGGCAGACTCCTTCTGGAGACTGCCCATGGAGAAACCAGAACCATATCCGCGGGAGACCTATCCCTGCGAAGTCAATCAACTCGGCTCTAAGAGGCCCGTAATACAAGTCTTACGCCAGGCTCATCATGGTTCGTGCTCCCCGATAAGCCAATAGATAGTCCGGCGCCGTAAACTCTACGGTGACGGGGTCAATACGCATCGCACCCGGCATGATGGCCGCCCCATCAGTCATGCCCGACGTATGGAACTGAAGCCTGACTGTAGACGGAGCCTCGGGGATCAGCGGTTTGAAAGCCTCAAGATTGGAGAGGGCTGCCTCGGCCTTTGCCCGTATCAGGTCGCGTGCTTTGGTTGGATGCAAGCACAAAGCCGAAAACTGGCTGCGAGGCTCTTTGACTGTAACGGTTTCGACTCTCTCCAAGAGACTATGGGCTTCGGCGGTCACAGCCGAGTCTCCTGTCACTAGCACCACAGGCACGCCATAGTACCCGGCAATGAGAGCATTCATTCCAGTCTCCCCCATAACCATGCCGTTCACCCAGTAATGAGTCACCCGTCCGGTATAGGTGTGGTTCAAAACGCCCATAGACGATGCCGAAGAATGGTATCCCACAAAAAAGGCAGCGTCAAAACCATCGCTTATTCCTTCCATCATGGACATGGGTTTTGACCCTCCGGAAATGAGCTTGGCCTCAGGATTCAACTCTTCGATGATGAGGTTCCGCATGCCTCCGTGAGAATCGTTCACCACTACCGATGTGGCCCCTGCAGCCAGCGCTCCTTCTATGGCGGCGTTAGCCTCTTGGGTCATCAACCTTCGAAATCGCCCGTAATCCTCTTTGCCGTATTCGGTCTGCTTCCAATCCACAACCCCGGAGATGCCTTCCATGTCTACGGAGATGAAGACCCTCATCTGACTCCCTCCATTCAGTACCTATCTCACATGAATCGTTGGGGCTAGGTACGCTTCGCCTTCTTTGCCCCGCTCACGAAATCCTCCTTGATCCACACCATATGCCCTTGCCCAGTCCCTGTATGTTAACCTAGACTATATGGTAGGTTAACAAGAGCGGAGGCGACGACCGTGCATGCATACAAACCACAAGTGATCTCTGCTGCACCCAAACGACGACCGTCACCGTTATCGGTCCCCTTGTCCACCACCCTCAAGGCAGCCATGATGGCTGCCCTGACAGGTGCGCTAGCGCTGGTTCAGGTACCCCTTCCTTTCAGCCCCGTGCCCATAACCGGCCAAACGTTGGGAGTCATGCTTGCGGGGACCATATGCGGTCCCTGGGGCGGAGCCCTCAGCATGCTGGGATACCTCGCACTCGGCTGCCTTGGGTTCCCTGTGTTCGCAGGAGGCCAGAGTGGACTCGCAACGCTAGCGGGGCCAACAGGAGGATATCTGCTGGGATTTGCCATCGGTGCATGGACCACCGGTATCCTGGCCACATGGACGAGAACTCGAAAGCACCTCTTTCTGGCCAATATAGTGGGAGCCGTGGTCGTACTCAATCTGTCAGGCATCGTCTATCTATCGTGGTCCGCCCGCATGCCTTTGGCTAAGGCGTTTATGTTGGGTACTGCTCCTTTCCTTCCAGGAGACATCATCAAGGCGTCAGTTGCCACCCAGGTAGGAAAGCGGCTTCGTACAGCACAAAAACGACTAGACATCGCCAGGTGAAGGGACCAATGCTCCCCGTATGCCCATGACTCGAATAGGCCTGGGTATTCAGCGTCTTCTGGGCGGGAAAAATCACGATGCGGCTTGCCGCGAGAGGAGGATGCCCGTGCAACGTTTCGACTACCGGTTTCGCATGTACGAACACTTGGGAAAGGTTTCTGGGGATATTCTTGCCGAAGTCCAGAAGGCAGCGGATGAACTGAGGACTACGGTAATCGATAGATCGCAAGACGAAATGGAGGCATCTATCCCCTTCGGCAAAATGAGATTCCCTCAGAACGTCTCAGTACAGAACCTCATAGGGGAAATGCGGGAGATCGTCAAAGATGTCTACGGGGATGCCTACGATGCGTGCCCTGCCAGTTCCGTGGACGCTGCCATGTGGATGGTTTGCCGGACGGTCTTAGATCCATCGAGGCGAACGAGCGGCAGAGAACTCCGGGCCTCTTACCTGATGCCCTGGGAGAAATGGACTTCTAAGCTGTCGTCTTTCGGGTGCGTGCATCCGCCCAGGTATGAAGGGCTCCTTTGGGACGAATCGCGTTGGGCCGGGCTATCTCCCCAGCGCATCGAAAATCTGGATGCCGTGGTAGTACCCCTGCAAGGCGCCGTATACGCGAACCACGGAATCGCCTACACCAGAATACCCTTCCTCACTGAGGTAATACCGGAATCATCTATAGAAGTCATGGCAGTTACAGCAGAGGCTCACATCAGGTCTTTGGTGGGCTTCATCTCCCAGGGATATGACACCCCCGGGTTAGCCGGGGGAATTAGAGACGAATCCGGCATTCCGGCGCTGCAGCTTGGACTCGGTCAATTGGCGTCTGAGTTCGACGTCCCTTATGTGGTGGATTCCGGGCATTCTCTGCCTCTTCTCAGCACGGGGGGGATTCTGCCAGATTCCAGCATCACCGTATACCGGTTGGGGCCAGATTTGGGCTCCCAGTCACCTGCCATCATTATCGGTCAGGAAGACCTGGTGACGCCTCTCCTCAAACAAGCCGGACTCCACCGGACACCTCCCCTGCTGAGTTACGCGGCTCGAGGAGCGCCTTTCGCCTCTTGTGTCCCGGTTCCAGGCATTCTGTGGAGTCAGGTACAGCTCCTAAGACTCCTAAAAGAGCGCGCCCAGAGGTTTTCCGAGCCCGTCAACGATTTGTCGAGCATCGTGTTCACCGCCCTTGACCAGTGTCCCGCAAGAATCAAGGAAGAGCTCAGGGTCACGGCGTCCTACGGGATGATGGCGGTGGAACTGAACTATGAGGATACGTGGCGCCACGGCATTGGTTTACCGGTTTTTACCGAACAAGACACACGGTCCGGCACGAATCTTCTCCAGTTGGGCCTCGATCTCATGGGAGCAAAAGGCGTATGGGTTCACGATGCAAGTGTCTATCTCTCGGCAGCCTGGGGCGACCTTCAAGACCCAAGTCTTGACCAAGACGAGGCCACGTATGCCGCACGTTGCGTAGCCCTCCTACTCGATATCCTTAGCCGCCACTCGGGCTTCTGCACAGGGTGATGTCCCGCAGACCCACGCCCAGACCGCGACACCAACCAGTCTACTCCAGAAGGGCATCTAATCTGATCAGAGTGCGAAGCAACACGTTAGCACCATTAGCGCACTGTTCCTTTTCAGTCCACTCCTGAGGGCTGTGGCTGATTCCCCCTTTACTGGGGACAAACACCATCCCAGCCGGCATGACCTTTGCCGCGCTCACACAATCGTGGCTGGCCCCTGAAGGCATTTTCCGGCACACAAGGCCCATCTCCCGGGCCGAACCCTCCACTGCGTCCTGGAACACTCTGTGGGTCAAAGCTCCCGGTATCTCCGATACATCTGACAGACGAATGCCTAGCCCCGTTTCAGCGGCTATCGAGCAAGCTCGCTCTCTAAGCTCAGATACGATGCGCCGGGCTATGGTGTCATCCAGGTCCCGAACCTCTATGGACATTTCTGCTTCCCCGGGTATTACGTTCTGCCCTCCTGGACGGACGCTAATCTGTCCGCAAGTCCCAACGCTTGCTCCAGAACCCAATTCCTTTACAGCCCTAGGAATCTCAAGCACCATACGGCTCGCACCCAATAGCGCGTCCTTCCTGTCGTACATGGGCGTTGTACCGGCATGGTTTGCAACCCCCAAGAACTTCACGGTGAAGGAGTGGATGCACACGATCCCTTGCACAACGCCGATATCCTCGCCGTTGGCGTCCAGGATTCCCCCCTGCTCCACGTGGAGTTCCAGATACCCCACGTAGTCAGATGACGGTCTTGGAAAAGGCGGCGACTCTGGTCCTTCTGGCGAGAGACTCGGGCCCAATCCTGCCTGATACAGAACCGGCAGGGTACTCCTCCATTCCTCGCTAGAAATCCCCAGAAACCGCGCCCGGCTTCCAAACAGGCCGCCTTCCTCGTTGGCGAAAGATACGACCTCCACCGGATGCCTCAACGACAAGCCGCCCTCGATGATGGTTCTAACGCATTCCAATGCGCCCAAAACCCCCAAGGCTCCATCAAACATGCCGCCGGAGGGCACCGTGTCGGTGTGGGAACCCATTGCGATGGCACCCTTGACCGGCAACCCGCGGTCTCCGCCCCCATCCCCGGGAGTTCGCGGATTCAGCCGTCCCACTACATTGCCCACGCAGTCCATAGTGGCTTCCAGTCCCGCTTGACTGAAGCGATTCAAGAGCCATCCTCGTGCCTCCATATCGGCCCGAGTGTAAGCCACCCGGGATACACCCGAGCAACTCCGGTCCCGACTGTCGGTGGGGTCTTGGTCGCGTCTGTCCCGGCCTATCGTAGAAAGATCGTGAAGGTCCTTCCATAGCCTCTCGGCGTTTATGTATAGAGGTGTCATTTTGCAGGTGTCCATGAGTACCTCCCCTTTTCAATTATACTCTAGCCGTGTGAGTCCGGGTTTACGGCGTCGAAAAAGGCATAGGACTACTGGGGAGGTGACAACATGATCTGTAGAAGCAGCACGGGTCGTTCTTTGATGGACTCCCACCTTCCGGCAACTAGGTATTACTGACGGAAGAAATCCACCGCCGCCTGGGCAAATACTGCCGCTCCTACGTGAAGGACGTTTTCGTCGATATCGAACCTTGGATGGTGGTTTGGATAGACGACACCGGCCCTTGGATCGCTGCTCCCCAACGCAAAGAAACACCCGGGAACCTCTTGCAGGTAGTAAGACATGTCCTCACCGCCCATGGAAGGCGCCGACAGTTCAACCACGTTTTCGGGGCCCAGCAGTCTCGAAGCTGAAGCCCTCAAGAAGGCAGTCATCTCGGTATCGTTAATGAGCGGGGGATACCCGGGGGTATACTTTAGATCGGCCTCAGCCCTCATGCCGGCAGCTATTCCCTTGGCGATTTCTTCGATGCGCTTGGGCATATACGAAGCCAGGTCGTTATCCAAGTACCTTACGGTTCCTCTCAGAAGGCAGGATTCAGGGATAACATTGCTTGCCGTACCGGCGCGAATTAGACCCACTGTGATCACCGCAGGTGTCACAGGGGCGATCTCTCTGGAAACAATGGTCTGAAGAGCCAGAGTGACGTGGGAGGCTACAACGACGGGATCTACAGACTGGTGAGGAGCCGCGCCATGGCCGCCTTTTCCTCTTATGGTGAGAGCAAAACTATCGGCCGCAGCCATTAAGGCTCCAGACTTGACTCCAATTGCTCCTGTCTTGACGGGCCACAGAGTTCCCACATGCGCGCCAATTATGGCATCTACCCTTGGGTTCTCAAGGGCTCCGTCCTCAATCATGATCCTGGCGCCTCCGCTGCCTTCCTCGCCAGGCTGAAATACGAACTTAACGTTGCCGGGCAACTCCGATTTGGTCTTTGACAGGATGGCAGCGGCGCCCAACGCCATCGCAACGTGGGCGTCATGCCCACAGGCATGCATCCGGCCCGGCACCTGTGACGCAAAGGGCAACCCCGTCTCCTCGGTTACGGGCAGTGCATCCATATCGGCCCGGATGGCAAAAGTCTTGGGAGATGACCCATTTCCTCTCAAGAGCCCGACCGCGCCAGTGCCCCCCACGTGAGTCCTTATTTCGAGGCCTAGACTCGAGAGAATTCCCACAACAAAATCGTGTGTCCTTGGGGTATCCATCCCCAACTCGGGATAACTGTGGACCTCACGTCTCCAAGACACAATATCCCGCTCAATGAGCTTGGCCTGCTGAACAAAGTCCATGACCATCCCCCGATTCGGTTTCGGCGTATTGTTTTCTAGACTTCTATCTGACGATATCTAGTAACCGCCCATGAATCTAATAGTCTTTGCAGTAAGACGCCGGTTACAACCAACAAGACCGCCACAGCGCCGTACAACAACCAATCGGTTAGACCTTTAGGGTACGCGAACTTAATTATCACGAAGAACATGGCAAGGTACGCTGCAGACAAGATCCCGGCTAAGAGGGTCGCGAAGTTGCCCTTCATAGCTTGTTGCGGGTTAGTCCACTGAAGCTTCGGCATCGTCAGGTCATTGAGCATGCAGATGACAGTAATCGGCCAAGCGACCAAGAGGCCAAAGAACGCGATCAGGCCGAGATGAATCAAGTCAACACCTACAAGAAACTTGGCCATAGCCAACACGATGCATAACTGGACTGTAGCGAAAGCCAATCCGTACAGGACCTTGCCCCTTACTTGATCTCTGGGTGACACAGGAATAGCCTTACTGAACCAGAACATAGGCCCCTCCCTGCTAACTCCAGTCGAGGCCACTTGGTTCATTCCCACAAGTATACCGTGGGCGCCAACCGCACCCAATACCAAAATGTCGTTGGGGATCATCCCTCGCAACATGGGCATCATGTCGAACCCTGCCTGGCCGCCGGTGAACGAGGTCACTATCCACATGATGGGCAAGATGGCCAAGTTGGTGAGAGAAATTAAGAGGAAGTTGGGAGTTCTTGTGAGCATTCTGTGTTCTCGGAAGAACACCGCCATGGTGGGCGACCTGTAGTTCCCGTTTAGGGCGATGGAAGTTCCTTTCCCCTTGGAACGTGCTGCCGGTAGTACAGAGGGACCCGTTGTCTTTACTACACTCCTGGAGATGCCGCCAAGAAACCACCGCTGTGCCACTCCGGAGACCACCAGCAAGAGCCCTACAGAGGTTCCCACGAAAAGGGTCAAACCTGCAAAACGCAGTATCCCGCTGTCTCCAGTAAGTGCCCAAGCGGCCCACCTGAGAGGCGGGTAGTACGCTGTGAGAACCTGAATGAGGCCGTCTTTCTCCATGATTATCGCCGTCATGGCCTCGGGTCCATACCGGGTCATGTTCATGTTCAGATACTGAAACACCATAATCAGCGCGAAGATGACTAGACCAAGAAGAACTCGAAAGAGGTCCTTCTTCTTGGAGCGCCCGGTGGCCCTCATGATAAGCACGACCGCCAATAAGCCTAGGGCAAGAGGGATCCCGGGAACCGCAAGAGTCACGAAGATCGAGGGGACCCAATATGCCAAAGACCCGATCTCTAAGCCCAAGACCACAAGAAACGGAAGTGCTACTATGCTGGATGCGATGAGTACGGCCACATAGGCCACTATCACCTTGCCCAGCATGATCTGCTTTGGGGTAAAAGGCAAGGCTTGAAGCAACTCTAGATCATCGCTGTAGTACAAGATGGACATGAGACCGCTTATTCCCACAAAAAGTACTAGACCCTGCCCTGCGGTAACAGCCAACACAACGGATACCCCCGGCTGCCCCATCATCACCGTCAGTCTGGCCAGAGACTGGGCAAATCTCGAGACCAAGGCCACCACCGGAACCATACTCATAACCAAGAGCCCGATATAAAGGTACACCGAGCGACCATGCTTCCCCAATCCCATCTTCTCTGATAGTCCCCTGAACCCGTACTCGCTCTTTATCTGGGTAGCCACCAGAGCCCCGAACGGGGATCGCTCCTTACCTTTCAGAAGGCGCAAACCTTCACGGCTCATACGAACGAACCTCCAATCGGCACAATACTCACTCTACCTAGTTAAGGATTCAAGCTGGTCTTCGGGCAACTTGGCCTCGGTTATCTTCAGGAAGACTTCTTCCAGAGTTCGATCGCCTTCTCTGGCGAAAAGGCTCTTCATATCCTGGACGGTGTGCGTTGCGATCAACTTGCCTTTGTGAATCACTCCCACTCGATCGCAAAGCCTCTCCGCCACTTCCATAACGTGTGTTGAGAAAAACGCCGAACCACCCTGAGCAGCGTGTGACTTCATGAGTTCCTTGAGCAAGAACGATGATCTGGGGTCTAGGCCTACCATAGGTTCATCAAGTACCCAGAGGGCAGGCCTGTGAAGGAGTGAGCCAATCAGAGCGATTTTCTGTCGCATTCCTCTGGAGTAGCTGCCGATGGGATCGGCAAGAGCGCCGGTCATCTCAAAAGCATCCAAGAGAGGTCTGACACGCTCATCTCTTTGGTTTCCGGGAACACCATAGACGTCGCACATGAACGACAGGTATTCGGCCCCGGTGAGTTTCTCCCATAGGTTCGCTTCGTCGGGAACATAACCTATCTGCCTCTTAGACTGGATGGGATCTTTCCTGGTATCGATACCTTTGACCAAGATCGTGCCTTGGTCGGGCTCCAAAATGCCCATTACCATCTTGATGGCGGTTGTTTTTCCGGCCCCGTTAGGTCCTAAGAAGCCGAAGATCTCGCCTGACTGAACATGCAAGTTGAGATCGTCAACTGCCTTGACCGGGCCGCCATAGCTCTTGGAAACATGGGCGAACTTCAGCATCAAGAAACACTCCATTTCCTCGAAGGCATGCACTCATACAATACTCTTTTCGAGCCGGACAAGTCTACACAAGCCGCTCTTCTTTCGAAGCCTTGTTCTTGCGCCGCCTTACCGCCTCTGTCAACAGGTACTCAATCTGCCCGTTAATCGAGCGAAAGTCAGCCTCGGCCCAAGCCGCCAGCTCTCTCCACAATGAAGGCGGCAGGCGCAACAACACCTGCTTCCTACCCTTGTCTGCCCTTGGTTCCTTCGCCGTGTTCCTGTCCATATCCACGTTAGTAGATCGACCCGCTATTGACCACCGGCTGAGGATCCCTGCTTCCGCAAAGAACTACAAGTAGGTTACTGACCATTGCCGCTTTTCTTTCCTCGTCCAGTGCAACAACATCGTTTTCTGTGAGCCTGCTGAGGGCCATTTCGACCATTCCCACTGCTCCATCCACGATCATCTTTCTGGCTGCTATAATCGCGGAAGCCTGCTGTCTTTGAAGCATGGCGGCCGCGATTTCGGGTGCGTAAGCGAGGTGCGTGATTCGAGCTTCCATTACCTCCAGGCCGGCAATTTCCACCCGTGACTGGAGCTCATCCCGAAGGTTCTTCGCGACTTCCAGACTGCTTCCGCGCAAGCTCATCTCCCCGTCATCTTCTACGTCGTAGGGGTACAGCCTCGCAACATCTCTAAGAGCCGCATCGCACTGAATCGAAATGAACGCTTTGTAGTTGTCCACGTTGAAAACAGCTTTTGCAGTATTCACTACGCGCCAGATCACTACAACTCCTATCTCAACCGGGTTCCCAAGTTGATCGTTGACCTTCTGTTTGTTGTTGTTGAACGTCATGGCTTTCAACGAGATAGTCTTCTTGGGGAAAGGCATGCCGGTGCTCATCGGCCGCCTGCCGGATGCCGTGATCGGATTTTCGTCTTCTGTGGCCGTGGACATTCCGGCGCCGGCAGCTGGGTTAATGGCGGATACGAAGGGATTGACGAAGAAGAAACCTTCTCCTTTGAGAGTACCGATGTATTTTCCGAACAAGGTGAGTACCAGAGCTTCTTGAGGCTTGAGCACCTTTAGCCCGAGGAAAGGAATCCAGCCAACAGATAGATACAGAATTCCGGTGGCTAACATGAGGCCCCCGACAGGGCCATCTTTACCCCAGCCGAAGCCTGCCGCCCCCACGATATTGGCAACACTCACTAGGATAAGAGCGATGCTGAGTATAAGCACAGGCATTCCGCTGGTGGCCTTAGCCTCTATTTCCTGGGAGAATCTCTGATTCATCTCAACCCCTCCTACATCAGATTGATACCTTATTGTTATCACAATGGTGTCGCACCCGTTTGTGTTACACAATACCTTTCCGGCACTCGCGGATAGCTCCGGTCATCTCGGTGACAGGATCTATGTGAGAACCAGGCTCAGGAAGAGTAGGAGGCAAACCAAAATCCCCCTGGAAGACATCACTCAAGCTCTGGAGGCTTTCGAAATGTATCGTGACGAAGCCGCCAAGTGCGCCGGGGCCGGCGCCAACTTAGCCGGGTGTGCGCTCTTAGCGTCTGCCCTGGAAGCCGCCCTCATGGCTATGACAAAATGCTGTTGGCCGGATGTTGCCGGTTACATCAAGAAAACCCGGGCAAAAGAGTTTTCTCGACCCATTGGGGAGTGGGGACTATCCCAGTTCTTGCTGGTGGCAAGAGACCTGCAATGGCTTCCCGCCAACCAAGACCGAAACGACAAACTCGATCCTACGAAGATCAAAGTGGGAGATCTGGTGGAGATCGTCCGAATGGTAAGGAATTTCATACACCCCGCCATTTACCTGCGAGAATACTGTGGAGAAAGGGTGACGAGCAAGGAACTGGCTGTCTCCTTTCAAATCTTGGACATCGCCTGTTCCTACCTATCAAAACGGCTTGACGAAATCTCGGAGAGTAACTCAGATGGCTCAGATATGCAAGACGTTACACCTGAGCCCCAACTTCTTGGCGCATAGTTCTTCGCGGTCATGGCAGGAGAACAGAATGACCTGGTGACGGTCGGAAAGAGAAGACAGAGTCAATAACGCCGCTTCAAGTCTTCTATCGTCATACTGAACCAACGAGTCATCTAAGAACAGTGGAAACTCTGTATTACCGGCAATAATCTCCGCCATAGCCACACGCAAAGCCAAATAGCACTGGTCCAAAGTGCCGCCGGAAAGAAGATCGATGGGGGTAACCTCAGATGTCGCAGGATGCACAACACTCATTTCCAAATCAGCAGAGATCTTGACATCCGTGTAGCGGCCGTGAGTTATGTGCCCTAGAATTGCGCCCACCCTGCGGTTCAGAGTTGGGGCAAACTCTCGCCTTATACTCTTAGACAATTCGTCCAAAGCCGTATACGCCAAATCTAAGGAGTCTTTGTCAAAGAGAAGCTCTTCTTCGAGAACCCTGAGGCGATCTATATCCTCTAGGATCTCGGCCAAGGGGCGCCCCTCGGCGCTTCTGAGACGGATTCCCTTCTCCAAAGCCGCTATCTCGGCGTTCAGTTTGGCCAGCCTATCTCTTTTCAGATCCAAATCTCCCCTTATTTCCTCGTAGTCTTTCTCGTGGGCTGCATCACCCTCTTCGGTCCGGACGCCCTTTTCGATTAGAACCTCCATCTCCTCCTGAATATCTTCCACAGTTCGCCCGGCCAGGATAGCGGCACACCTTTCGGTGATCTCTCTTTGAGATCGAGTAAGATCATCGTATTGAACCTTGGTCTTGACCTTCTCCAAAAACTCGCTCCTATCTTGGGCACCGGCCTCGGCAAGCAGCGCTTCTTCTCGAGCCTCGGCCAGAGTCTTCCGAGAATCCAGGTCCATCAAGAAAGCCTTGACTTCTGCTTCTCGAAGGGCCAAGCGCTCTATCTCTCTAGTCAAAGACGCCACTTCAGAAAGGCGCTTCTTCAGTAGGTCGACCGCCCCATCGCTGACGGGCTCATTGCCTCGTAGACATCCGGCTGTCCGTAAAGCACTTAGGAGTTCCTTTTCCGCGAGCGACAAATCCTGAGACGCTTCGAACCAGTAACGATGAGCCACCTCGTATCTGTCCTTGGCGGCTTTGAGCCTTTCCCTTTGGGACTGCGCTTCCCTGGCCAAAGCCCTGAGTTGCTCAACCGAAGACACACCCAGGGAAGCCAGGTATGAAGACGCCACCTTATAGGCCTCTTCAATTCTGGCCGCCTGCATCTGCACCTGTGCCTCTTTTTCCTCTAGCGCCTTTTGGTCTTCTCGCTTGATCTTGGCGATCTTGCTCTGGCGGACGAGGCCTATAGCGAACACGGCAATGGCTACTGCGAAAGCCGGAATACTCAGGGGCAAACCCATTAGCGTCAGAAGAATGGCGATTCCAAGCACCCCTAGGGCCAGAGAATAGAGCCAGCCAGAAGCCCCACCAGGATTACTCGAGGCAACCAGAGCGCGGGCTCGTTCAACCTCGATATCCAGGTTACCTTTTTCTCTCTCGGCCAAAAGACAGGTCTCTCGGTGTTCCTCTGCCTGTCGGATGACTTCGTCGCTGAAGTCTCTAGATATGAGATCCCGTGCGGCAACTTCGTCTTCCACCATACGCAGTTCGCGTCTGGCCTCGTTGGCCATCCTCTCACCTTTTGTTGCTGTGGCCTTAGATGATAGGTATCTGCTGTAAAGAGACGCCAACGAAGTCTCATCAAGGCCTGTACTTTGAACAGCGGACAATTCAAGGAGCTTGGACTGGACAGAAGCCTTCTTTGCTGACAGGTCTTGCAGGACGGCTTCGGTTTCCGAAAACCTGTTCCGGAGGTCGTCCACCTCCTTGCTCGCTTGCCTGTAAGCTTCTTCTGCGCCTTCCGGCACATCTTGCGCCCAAGAACAATTCTCGATCTCTGCCTCTAGCCGGCGCGCCTCGGCATCAAGGGCGGTAACCCTGGACAATATCCCCTGCAGAAAGGTAAGTCTCACGCGTTCCAGTTCCGACTGACCCTTTTCCAAGTCTTCCCGAGTCTCTTGCCGCAACTTGTCCAGATTCCACAGTTGAACGAGCCATTCTCTAACCTCGGCTTCCCGGGCGGCGGCGAGCGCCGCTTCTCTATCAAGTTCCTCTAGTTTCTCGGTGACCTGGTCCAGAAGAGCCTTGGTGCTGCGAGGTGTCTTGATCCTGGATCGCTCGTCTCCTAGGACGGCAAGGGCCTTGGCAAACGACACATCTTCGGTTCCACCTTGAAGCAAGTCCTGAAGTTTGCCTTGGATCTCCGCGCCCAAACCTGGTTCTTGGGCATTTCCCAACTGTCTAATCCACACCGTATTCCTGAACTCTTTGGCAGAAAGCCCCAGATGTTTTTGGGCAAAATTGTACTCTTTCCGCACGTCTTGGGTGAAGGTCTTGGTAAGGTCCTCTCCCGTGTCATCATCAATTATCTTGACACTATCTGGGTCGAACGAACGCTCAATCCTGTAAGTCCGCCCTTCATGCTCGTAGACGATGATGCCGCGATACTCGGAACCGGTCCACGGCCTATACTGCTCGAATTCAGGAATCCGGGAAACCCGAGACCTGCCCTCCCTCTTGAAACCATAAAACATCCCGTGGATGAAAGCCTGCAACGTAGACTTCCCGGCTTCGTTGTCACCCATGATCATGTTCAATCCATCTTCCAGTTGGATGGGACTTGTGGCGTGGAACTTGCCAAAAGCCGTAGGCCAGAGGGCCTTGAGTCTCAATTCCACCGCCTCCCTCGAAGAAGCACTCTGCCTTGCCTGAGAGCATCAAGTCCATAATAGATGGCCTGTTGGGCCACTTTAGCGCCCCGAAGATCGTTACGAGCCGCACGCTCCTTGGCGACCTCAACAAGATGCCTTGCGAAACGGGCCTCCAGACTATGGTTCGTCGAGTCTATCAAGCCGTCGATATCATAGTCGGGTACATACTCGGGAACGATTCGTAGACTGAAGAAATCTTCTGAGGTCTCCCTCTCCAACGACTGTATATCCAAGTTCATCTCCGGCTCAACCCTCCCGGTGAGAGTCGTGGTCCAGGTATGCCTCTTTCGCTCCTCCAGGGGAGCAACCGCCAACAGCGCGTTCCTGACCTGCTCGTGGGTGCAGAGCCCGGTGACGTCAACCGTCTCGGAACGCACTTCTCGTAGAGACATGGGGATGAACTCCGACTCTATGCTCGCTTCTTCGTTGGATCCCTTTATGAGGTCAACAACATAAACTCCACGCTTACCGACGTCTCCTGCATCCAGCGGCTCTGGACATCCCGGATACACTGCCAGGGTCCTGCCACAGGTCACTGTACCGGGGACGTGGATGTGACCCAAGGCAAGGTAATCGATGCCTGAGTTCTCCACGTCGTCCCAGAGAATTGGCGAATATACGGATTCCTCGGGCAATCCCGGACGGATCATCTCGCCGTGAATCACCATTATGTTGACGAAATCCTGTCTAGGAGCCCGAAAAGTCTTAAGGGGTCGCTCCCTATCAGTAAAGGCCAACTGACCATGTCCGTAGACTGCGACGCCAAGGTCGGGCAAGACAACTTCCTGGATTTCCCCGGACAAGAATAAATGTACATTGTCTGGCCATTGGATGCTTCGATACAGCGAATCGGGCAGCGCCGGGTCGTGATTCCCAGGCGCTATGAATACGCGGATATTGGGGATTGAGGCAAGTACTGCGGCTGCTTCTCTAGCCCAAGACGGTCGGGCGTAACGGTGTTCAAATAGATCGCCTGAGATGATCAAGAGATCAGGTTTCTGTAGAACGGCAAGATCGACTATCCTGTGAAGGCTGGTTTCAATCTCACGTCTTCGTAGGGACCCTTTTCCCTCGTTGAGGTCGCGAGAAGCCGGCCGTCCCGCATGCAGGTCGGCACAGTGTAAGATTTTGGGCATATAGAGTTACCCTCCGGCAGAGTTCTGCGTCTGTATACAGGGTGACATTTCGATTCGAAAGCGCCCATATCCTTCCTCAGGAAAGCGAGGTAGCCAAGGCTTTCCCATCGCAAGGCGTTCTCTTGCGGAGGTCCTGCCATTTCCCGCATTTAGAACCCCACCTGGCCACCGGGGACTCGTCAATAAGGATTTCCTGAATCTCGCAGTTGTTTGCGCAATCGTAACACGGAAAGCCCCGGCTCTCGGCCAAAAACCGGGCGATCTTCTCGGCCCCTCTGAAATTGGTCTTGGGAACCTTCCCATGTTCCCATTTCTCTGCCGCCATAATGGCCACTCCCCACGCCCCCATGACGCGGAAATGGGGCGGGACTGTCACGGGAAATCCGATTTTGTCTTGAAGAGCTTTGAGGATGCCGGCGTTAGCCGCCACTCCTCCTTGAAACAGCACTCTGGGTCTAATGGGCTGCCCTCGGGCAACGTTGGTCAAGTAGTTAGCGGCCAAGGCCGCGCACAAACCCGCTATGAGGTCTTCTTTTCTGTACCCCATCTGTTGTTTGTGTATCAGGTCCGACTCGGCGAATACACCGCAACGACCGGCTATTCTGGCGGGAGATCGTGACTTTAGAGCCCACTCACCAAACTCGTGTATGGGTATCCCCAACCGGGCCGACTGGTGATCCAAAAAAGAACCGGTGCCCGCCGCGCACACAGTGTTCATGTTGAACCCGATGGGATAGCCGTCTCGAAAGAACACGATCTTTGAGTCCTGACCTCCAATATCTATGAGAGTTCCCACGTCAGGGAAACAATGGGAAGCCGCCCTGGCGTGACACGAAATCTCGTTCTTGACCAAGTCAGCGCCGATGATGGCGTTTGCCAGTTCTCGTCCCGATCCTGTGGTGCCCGCAGCCAGAATTCTGTCCAGGTAACCATGAGAACAAAGACGTCTAAACCCCTTCTGAATAGCGTCTATGGGTCCACCATCGTTTCTCTGGTAGTCTTCAAATATGACGCTCCAATCCTCATCGACCAGGACGATCTTGGTAGTCACACTGCCCACGTCCACCCCTAGAAAAGCCTTCTGGTTCTGTCCACGACACGTCACACTATTTCTCTCCTTGCGAGACCGTGTTTGAATTGGCCCGTAGTGAGACCCCTGGGCCGCCTCTCCTTTTTTTCTGCCCGCCAGCAAGTCGCAAAAGGCTTCTAGTCGGGTCACAAGCCCTTGCACTCCTGTCTGCTCCGATATCATCAAGGAAAGAACCGGAAAATCTCTATCTTTGGAAACCTTGACCAATATGTTTTGAGCGATGATCTCTGGCATGCAGGTAAAGGGAAAGAGGTGTATGGCGCCATCCATCCCGTGTAGAGAAGCCTGCACCGTCTCGCCCACAGATTCGAGTCCATGACCCCCGACATCGACATCAAGGTACGGCCTTGCCGCCTGTATGACTTCCCGGCGCGAGATGACTGACTTGGGCGTCCTGAACAAGTGATAGGCCAGCCAGTTTGTCACCGTAAGGTTTCTGTGGACCCTGACCCGCTGTTCCAAAGATCCCAAAATGGCTTCAACATCCTTGTTAACGAAAGGCTCGTTCAGAACATATATTTCACCCACTAAGGCCACTCTCAGTGGATCGGTCGGAATCCTTGGCAAGTCTCTTGCACGTCTTTTGAATTCTTTCATGGCCCTCCTAACGCTCCCAAACGTGCAAGCTTTCTCGACATCTCGCACAAGAGCGCCAAACAATCTGTCGCCGCCACCCCTGTGTTCTTCGTATGCCCGGAGGTCAAACAAGATATCGGTAGCCGTGTCTAAGACCTGGAGTTTCTTGAGGGCCAAAGACAGGGCTCTGAGGGATTTCAATGCGCCACACTCACCCGCGACTTCCCTGTAGGAGTTCACAAAATCGCCCCATTTGTCTCTCAGCGGAAACGGGGAGTCTACCGCATGGACTCGGACGTTGTAGCCGGCACGATGAAGAATAGTCTCCATAACCTGGGCATACCAACCTAGCCTGCAGCGTCCTTTCCCGTGAACCATGATGATCCTGTCCACTCCGTCGTCTGCAAGCTTCCTCATCTGTCCCAAGAGGGTGACCATCGGGTAACAGATGAACTCTGGAGCCAGCTCTTTTCCACTGTTCACAATATCCTCAGTAAGACGAGGAGGGGCCACTGCCGGTACTCCCATTTCACTGAATAGGGTTATCATCGGAATCTCTAGGTTGCCCATGCTCACAAGACCCACTGGCCCCGTGGATCGTAAATGGCCTTCGGTCCGCCCATGGACCCATAATCCAGACGTAGAAGTGACGACACTTTTATGCTTACGGGTCTTCGTGACGCGGGGGCCGACTGCATCCATGAAAGCCTCTAGACGGGTAATGAGCCCAACATCCCCCGAGTGCTCGTCAACTGCTAGGTTCAGGAGAGGAATTCTCTGAGCCTCAGCTTCTAAGGCAATGTAGTTCTCGATGATCGAGGCCGGCCCGCACGAGAAAGCCGATACAAATACCATGCGGTCCACCTTCTTTGACCGAAGCAGGCTAAGGGCTGCTCCCAGGATGTGTCCTTCAATGGTCCACGCCTTGTGGCCATCAGGAATGGTGCCAAGTGCAGCCTCAATATGGTCCAACGGGACGTTTTCAGCCGTTATCACGGGCCCATAGTTCTTGGCAGTCTGGACTATCCTTTGCCCAAAGAAGTCGTGAAGAATATACCCGTGACCCATGACGCCGATTGTGAGCCTGGTCCTTTCCCAAGGCAACTCGCCACTCTCGTCATACGGGGGCTTGGTATCCCGAAATCTAGACCCGGAGTCGATCAAACTGGATGCATCCACGGAAGCCTTCCGTGTTTTTTCCCAAGCCATGATACCTTGATCGAGTGCGAACACGGCCCGTGCCCGATCTCTGACTCCCAGTACCCTGGCGGCTTCAATCCAAGTCTCTCGCCAACGCCCAGGACTCTCCCTAAAGTCGATGAGCGGGCTTACTAATCGGTCTTTTCCCAGTTCCAGTCCGGCTCGAAGCATACAGGGCAAGCCTATCATCTTGGGACAGCAGTAGGCGGTCTCCGAGAGAGACACTACTCTGGGAACAAACAAGCAGTCTGCTTTTTGCAGAAGATTGTGAGCATGCACAAAGGCCACTTTCACCGAAATGCAGGGTTCATCGGTGGGGCACAGATGCATCATTCCCAGATCGTTTTCTGAAGTGTACTGAGATTCCACCCACGAAACCCCGAGTTCGTCTAGAAACGTTCTGTACCAGGGAAACAAATAGTAGAAGCTGAGAACTCTCGGTAAGCCTACCCTCATGGTTCCACCTTTTCCCAAAGATGCTGAGGGTAATATGCCCCCAAGAAGCGCAGGTTAGTCAGGGAGGGTCACTTGCGGGCGAGGTACACTCGGGATACGCCGGAAGAAACAGAAAGGTCAATCTTGCTACGGGCGTTTTGGTAATCTGGGGTTGTCCACACACCGCCCGCTTTAGTCAGACCCTGTTTTGAGAAATCGTGAGGAATCACAGAAGGGCCCGCAATGCTGATACGAACTCCCGCATCCTTGGGCACCGTCAGCGTGACATTGGCTACTCCGCCCGTACACATCACTTTCGTCTCTTTACCCAACTGACCTATGTTTAGATCGAGGTCTGACACGCCGGCATCTACGTTGAGTGTATCAACGTACAGTTCTGTACAATCCAACCCCAGACCAACAACGCCGCCATTCAGAAAAAGAGTCGAAACCAGGGAAGGGTTAATAGCAATATCCCAGTTCTGATTTCCAAAGACTTGGACCGGTTGTGACGAAGGCGCCGTTACTCTCACTTCTAATCTTTGCCCGTTTGTTGACTCTGATATGGACGGCTCGCTCGTGGTCCACTTGAGTCTTGCCCGAAGGGCTGTATCAGGAGAGTTCCGGTCAGAGTCACCTCTGACCAGAACTCTGTAAGCCGGAGCCTCTAGGAACAGGGCCACACCTGAAACGTCGGGCCTCAAGGATATGGTAAAGTCTTCATCCGACTCAATATTGGACCTTCTCGTTGGTATGCCAAACCTCCTAAGCCACGTGTTTGAACCGGCGTATGGGTACATGGCCCCCAGAATGAGCACAACCACTACGGCCAGCGCTAACCCTGGCACTCGCCATTTGGATAGTGCCACCTGCACGCCGAGCCCAATGATCAGAACGGGCCAAAACTCCATGGCAGAAGCCCATATGCTCCACGGAAGATACCCTGTGGTGTTGAGCAACAGCAAAGCGCCGATCATGACTATGATCAGCCCGCTGAGAAGGCGACCGGTCAATGCCTGTTCCCTCCCCTAATGACACTCAGAATCATGGCCACGCCTATGAGAATGATGCCTAAAGGCCACCACTCGCGTACAAGCCTCAAGGGATACCCCCACCAGAATGACGGCATGAATCTCTTCATAAGGATAACTGCGCCGACGCCTATGAGAGCGAGCCCCAAGAACTGACGGGTGCGGTATGACTCGGAGGTACTCACAGGCACACGGTTGGCCGGCTCTTCGAGTGAAGGCTTGGAAGCAGGCTCGACACCTTCCACGGGTTGGTCCACAGCTGCCTGGCCTTCGGACACGGGCTCTGTAATACCGTCGCCGGTTCTATATCCTATCGGTTCTTCGGGGATAATCACCCATGCCAATAGGTACGCCAATATCGCTTGGGGAGTGAGCAGGCACACCAAGGCGAATACGAGCCTTATTGCCGTGACGTCCACCCCGAAATACTCGCCCGTCCCTGCCGCGACACCTCCGAGAATCCTCGTACTCCTAGATCTATAAAGTCGCTTCATCATCCATCTCCTCCACTCTCGCGGTGCCGCAAGCCCTGGATGAACATAACCGTGACAACACCGCCACATATTAATACGCCCGCTAACAGCCAAGGTATTGTACTACCCAGTATTATGAGAGAGGCAAGGCCATCCGCCCGAATCGCATCGATGACGCTCTTCATGCTGGAAATCCACTGACCGGATGATAGGAACGTCCATACGCTCTGGATATCGGAAAAAGACAATAAGTAGCGCCCCCTCATAAGTTCAGGAAGATTATCACCAAGGCGCCACTGAAGCACGCTGACGACGGCAAACGCTGCCATGCCGAGCGCCCACCGTATCTTGACTGCCGGGGAGTCCTCAGTCCGGGATAACGGGGCCCCAACCACAGGTCCGTCATAGGAAGGAACCGGCAGGCTTGGGCGTTCCCACGACTGGACGGCAGCAAGCAGATCTTCTAGAAAACCCTCTGGAGGCTCGCAGATGGACGTCTCCGAGAGAATCTTATGGAAGTCTTTCACGAGACCCAACCGTTTCCGACAGTCTCGGCAGAAAGTCAGGTGAAGACGCAATAGAAATGTACTGCGAAACGGAAGATCATTGTAGAAGTAACTCTCGATCATACTGTCGTCTGGGCAACTGCCTACCTTCATGGCCCGGCACCCCCAACTCCCGGACAAGGAGTGTTACCTGTTAAGCTCCACATGTCGTACCACCCGATTCTAGAATCTTCCTCAGCCTCTGTCTGCCTCTGTATAGCCTGTTCTTGATGACTGTTTCTTTCATGCCTGTCACTTCAGATATTTCCTTTATTGACAACCCGTCAACGTGGAACATGATAATGAGTTCGCGATAGCCATCAGCAAGTCTATTAATGGCATCGTCGAGCGCTTCTCTAGTCTCCTTAGCCTCATAGATCTTGGCCGGACCGGGGTCCTGTGCAGCCAGACTCGCCGACTCTCTCTCATTGTCGTCTAAGGAACCTTCCTGGGGCGTCCTTCCCATCTTCCTTCCGCGGTCGGCGCAGATATTCCACGCTATCCTGTATACCCACGGCAGAAACGGCTTCTCCAAATCGAACGTAGGGAGAGCCCTGTACGCCCTCAGCAAGGCCTCCTGAACTATGTCCTTAGAGTCTTCGCGGTTCCCGGTCATCCGGTAGGCCAGGTTGTAAATGCTCCTGTGATACCGGCGCACGATCTCCGCAAAAGCCTCTTTGTCGCCTCTTTGGGCTCTACCCAGTAACTCCCTGTCTTCCACCCGGGAAGGAAGCCTCCCAAGGCATACCTGGCGTCATACTCAATTAACGTCATCTATAGGTATGAGTACGCCGGGTGCCCACTTTAGTCTCATCCGACCGACTCGCCAGTCTAAAGAACATTCTACCAGACCCAATGAAGGAATCTCTTTCAACTTGGAGGCCACCGGAAGGTAATTCGGCTCCCGTAAAGAACACCTTTACCTGATTGAAAGGAGGTTTTCACGTGCTGGATCTAGTGCTCCGAAACGCCATCGTAGTTGACGGTACCGGACGCCCCCGTTTCAGAGCCGACATCGGCATAAAGAACGGTGTGATCGCTGCGGTAGAGAACCTTCCGGATGCCGAAAGCGAAGCCTCGCTTGATGTGTCGGGAATGTGCGTTTCTCCCGGCTTCGTCGATATGCACTCACACTCCGACCTGTCACTACTGGCCCACAGGAAGGGTGAAGGTGCCCTGTCGCAAGGTATCACCACCGAAGTTGTGGGGAATTGCGGCTGGTCTATGGCCCCAGTCAAGGAAGAAACCAAGAACTCCGTCCTAAGACATCTGTTGTCCGGTCTCGTACACCGCTGTGTCTTTGAGAGAATCGACTGGACATGGCATTCTCTGGGTGAGTTCATGGACAAAATGGACAAGACCGGGATTGGTACAAACGTGGCCCCCCAAGTCGGCCAGAGCCTCTTAAGAGCACATGTGGTAGGAACCGAAAAGAGGGAGGCCACACCGGGTGAAATCGAAGCTATGAAATGCATGCTTCGAGAAGCCATGGAAGCCGGGGCCTGGGGCATGTCCACGGGACGATCCTACGTTCCGGGCAGGTTCGCGCCTACTTCTGAAATCACGGAGCTCGCCCGAGTAGTGAACGAATACGATGGTATCTACGCCACGCACATGAAGAACGAAGGCGACGCGCTATTTGAGTCAGTGGATGAAGTCATTTCCATAGTAGCCAAGACCGGGGTCCGCGCTGAGATCTCTCACCATAAGGTCCTGGCCAAGAGGAATTTCGGGAAAGTTGCCAGGAGTCTTGAGATGATTCAAGAGGCCAGGCAAAGGGGTTTGAGGATTACTGTGGATGTATATCCCTACGAGTTCTCTCAAGCCAGCTCAATGATGGGCTTCCTTCCCCCAGAAGCCTTGAGACGGATCCACGGGGGCGGAAAGCGGGTATCGCTGGTAGACGAGCGTGATGTAGAAACGATCCGGCGCAGACTCGGACAGAATGATGTAGTTGCAGAGGTCAAAGAGCTCCCGGATATCGGAGCTTTCACCAAGCGTATAGTGGACTCTGTGATAGTGAGAGCCCCCTCCTTCCCCGACGCAGAGGGGCGGATCCTGGGCGAGTACGCCAAGGAACTGAAAGCGGACGTAATTGACGTTTTTGCCCATCTCGTCCACGCAGATGGATTAGGTGTGTGGAGCGCGTCTGCTATCAGCATGGACGATGTGCGCACCATAATCAAAGCCTGTTTTTCCATGCCTGGGACCGATGGCTTCACACTGGACGATCCCATAGATCCGACTCCTATTCATCCAAGACATCACGGGACATTCCCGCGAGTTATAGGCAGATTCGTTAGAGAAGGCGTCCTCACTTTGGAGGAAGCGGTAAGGAAATCGACTCTCTTGCCTGCAATCACCATGGGGTTCCGTGACCGCGGGCAGATCCTCCCCGGCTATTGGGCGGACCTGGTCGTGTTCGACCCCGACGTCCTGGAAGACACAGCGACTGCCACACAACCATACCTTCGGGCTAAGGGCATCCACTACGTCCTGGTGAACGGGAAAGTGGCTTTTGAAAACGGTTGCGTTAAACCTGTGTTCGCGGGCCGCGTCCTACGAAAGAAGACGTAGAAACCTCCGCAATTCCAGTGGCCGAGCGAAACCATGCCCAATGGATCGCCCGGCCTTGTTGTTATCTATCCAGAATACCCTTGTCCCGAAGACACGTCTGTATTGCCTCAACAGCCTCGCGCTCACAGAGACCCAAGGGCTCTTTGGATCCAAGTTGCGCCAGTTGCGGAGTTCCGCCACCTCTGCCCCCTAAAACCCCGGCAATTTCGCTGACGATCGTTCGGGCATCCGGTCCCCCAAACGGGCACACGACAATGGCCTGGAAGTTGGGCGATACCGTAAAAAACACTACGGGAGAGCCAATGCCTTCACTAACCCTCTTTGCCAAAACCCGAAGATCGCCTATCTCCTTCCCCTGAAGACACTCTATTAGAATCTCCGGTGGCCGATCAGCGTGTTGGCGCACCATTTCGGCGATCTCTCTATCCAATAGAATCTCGTTCATGACCGAAACCGTCTTTTCGAGTTCAAGGATCTTGTCTTTCATATCAGAAATGGCCCCGGGAACTGCGTCTAGACCCTGCGATACCAACCGAGCAGACTCAGCCAACAGGCTTTCCTTGTGCCTGTAGTCTGCAAGAGCCCGCCACCCACACCGGAAGACCACCCGGACGCCCCCGTGTGCCCGTTCGACCCCATTGACCCTTATGAGACCTATCTGCCCAGCAGACGAGACATGGGTCCCTCCGCAGGGACAAGCGTCGTAGTCTCCTATGTATACGACGCGAATCTTGGGAGCGTCTATGGCGAACCTGCTTCGAATGTCCCCGGGTAGTCCTGCGGCCTCATACTCCTTAACCACTATCGGATCGTCCTGGAAAACCACTTGATTGGCCAAGCGCTCCACATCAGCCAAAGCCTCCGGGGACACTTTCTGAATGTCCAAATCTATGGTGCCGTAATCCCTGCCCAGGTGAAAGCCTACAGTCTCGGCGCCGAGGCTTTTTTCGAAGGCTCTGGACAGGATGTGCTGACCGGTGTGCTGTTGCATCATATCGAAACGATGGGCCCAATCGATAGTTCCTCTCACACTTCTGCCCCTCAAGGTTGGCCAAAGGGCCCGTGGGGCGGAAGCGACCGAGAGGACGTGTACGACCTCATCCCCGTCCTCCAACACGGCGGTCACCTCGAAAGCGTCGGGATAGCCGGAGATCAATTGTATTGAGCCAAGATCCGCCGGTTGCCCCCCGGCTTCCGGGTGAAAGAGGGTGCGGTCAAGTACCATAAATGGGTCACCCTCCCGAAAGCCTACCCTGGTGATTACTGCGTCGAACGCCGTATCGTACGGATTCTCCCAGTACAAGCGCTTGGTCACCATTGAATTATCCCTCTTAACCCGTTCTGTCGCCTAGCCGAAAGATACGGGCCTATTGTTTAACACTAGAGACGTATACCTTTGTCGGCCAGATACTCCTTGAGTGCTTCGCCTCCTCCGCGGCTGGCGTACTTTCGGGAAACATGCTCGCTCCACCCATATTGGTCGAACCCGACCCGGTCTTCTCCCTCTTCCGGCTTGGGGATCTTCACATTAAGTTTCTGATAGTACCCCTCGCGAATCAGCCCTGCATCCATTACATCCATGGCGGCGGCAACCTCCGCATCGCTCAGGTCGTGATAGCGCTCTTTGAAAAGGACACATGAAGTGGGTATGCGCGGTCTGGGACTTGGTTTATGGGCAGGGTAGCCCACGATCATCCCCACAACGGGATACACTCTGTCCGGAAGTTCAAACATCTCGGTCAGAAGCGGCGCTATCATGGGAGCTCCGCCGAAGAAACACGTGCCCAGGCCGAGGGCTTCGGCTGCTAACACCCAGTTCATGGCCGCATAGGACACGTCCTGGATACCCAGGAACAGCATCTGAATGTCGCGAGCTTTGTTTTCCCTCTGTTTGAAGGCGATAAACTTCTCAAGTTTCCTAAAATCCAAGCAGCACAAAACGAATACCGGAGCATTCTTGACAAACCCGCCCAAGTGCTTGGCAAGGATCTCTTTTTTCTCTTTGTCCCGCGTGTAAATAAACGCATACATCTGACCGGTAAAAGGCGCCTGTTGAGCGGCCTTGGCCAAAGTCACAAGGGTATCGTCGGACACATCTTTGTCCAGATACGATCTCACGGTTGCCCGATTCATTATGAAACTAAGGGAACCTTGCTTGGGTTCGCTGTTCACACTAGACCCCTCCTCATCTATGCATTTTCACCTTTGACTCGCCAGTTCCTTCTGCCAAAAGCGTCTCCAATTCAACATAGAGGTTTTTGGGCCTCTTTCTACCAAATCTTACTGACCGACGCCAAAATGGAGGAGCCAGATCGTTGTCTGGCTCCCCACAAATCACAATAAAACCTTGCTTGGTTCGTATCTACTCTAGAGCCAACCTGCACTTCATTGCCGCAATGACCCTCTTTATGGCAACCATGAAAGCGGCTGTCCTCAGGTTAGTCCCTAGCTCCTTGGCCAGCTCCCAGACTTCATCTAGACAAGACAGCATCATCGTGTCCATCTTGTCGATGACTTCATCGAAGCTCCAGTAGTAGCCCTGTAGGTTCTGCACCCATTCGAAGTAGGACACGGTCACTCCACCGGCGTTAGCCAAAATGTCAGGCACCGAGACGATGCCGCGCTCATGAAGGACTTCATCGCCTTCTGGCACTACCGGTCCGTTGGCGCCCTCGGAGATAACCTTGCATCTCATCTTCCTCGCCACTTCAGCGTCGATCTGGTTCTCCATAGCAGCCGGACAAACGAGATCTACCTCGAGCGTCAACAAATCGTTGGGATCCATGGACTTCAGTCCGGGCTGGGTGTATCCGGCAATAAGGTGCCTTTCAGAAGTGTTGGTGTACGCCCGCAGTGCCGGAATATCTAGTCCATCCTTGCAGTAGATGGCACCGGAGATGTCGGAGACTGCCACTACCTTGACTCCCTCGCTGTGGAGCCTCACAGCGGTCCACATTCCGACCTTGCCGAAGCCTTGCACACATGCCGTAGCTTTAGTCTTGTCGATACCGAGTTTCTCCAGAGCATGGATGCCTGTGATGGCCACCCCGTAACCTGTGGATTCGGTACGTCCAAGAGACCCGCCTAGATCTACGGGTTTCCCGGTTAGAAGCGGAAGCATGCTGTGCCCGGTCATGCCTTCTGCCTCATCGATCATCCAGGCCATAATCCTGCCGTCGGTGTTTACGTCAGGCGCAGGCACGTCCACCTGAGGTCCGACAACCGGCATAAGAGCGCGGATAAACTTGCGGCTGAGTTCCTCAAGCTCGCTCTCGGTTAGGGTAGTGGGATCTACCGCCACTCCACCTTTTCCTCCGCCGTAAGGGACATTGAGGAGTGAGCACTTCCAGGTCATGAGAGCCGCCAGAGCCTCGACCTCTTCGAGGTCAACCGCGGGGTGATAACGCAAGCCACCTTTGTACGGTCCGCGGGCGTTATTGTGCTGGACCCTATAGCCTTGGAACACGCGAGTCTTGCCGCCGACTTTCACCGGTATGTTGACCAGAACGGTCCGCTGAGGTTTCGAAAGGAGATCGCGAAGTTCCTCCGATAGCCCCAGCTTGTCAGCTGCCTTGCCGAAGTAAACCTGTACGTTTTGAAGAAGCGTGGAAGCCATTGTTGTGGATTCAGCCCCTCCCTGTTTAGTTTGTTGCCCTTCTATCATACCGTGAATACCATAACAATCCCACAAGTAAACGGCAAACTCGTCCCTAAGTACTTTGTGCTAGGCTCCCAACTTAATATAGTATAGAAATCACCAACCCGAGAGACCCAGTGGGCAATGGGAGAAAGGTGAACGCCATGCCGGAGCTAATTGTTGACAAATCCTTATCTACTCGTCTGGAATTAGCCGATGCCGAAGTAACCGCCAGGTATGCCCGGGCCTATGCTGAGCTGTTTCCTGGCTCAGGCGCTACGGTCCGGACTCTCAGCAGCGGTTGTGTTTCCTTTGCGGGAAGTCGTTCGCCTCTAAGCAGGGCCGTTGGCCTTGGCATGGCCCATCCCGTTACCGAAGCCGATCTTGACACGGTAGAGGAATTCTTTTGGTACCGGGGCTCGAGAGCCATTATAGACGTGTGCCCATTTGCAGACGATTCTCTTGTGGAGATCATTGGACGCAGAAACTACAAGATCTTTCATTTTCTGAATCTGTTCGTGACTGAGGTCAGCAAGAACGGTCCCTCGCACCTCGCCCCAATCCCCCACATATCAATCTCTCAGGTGGATAGAAGCAGCGTGGAAGATGGCGAAACCTGGGCCTTAACCGTAGCACGAGGTTTCGCCGGCATGGACGATGGAACACCTCCGGATCTGGACATCTTTCGCTGCATGTTCCGGACCGAAGGTACACTTTGTTTCCTGGCCAAAGTTGATGGCAAAGTAGCCGGCGGAGGAGCCCTTAAAATAGTGGACCATACCGCCATGCTGTCGACAGCCGCAACCTTGCCATCATTTCGAAAACACGGTGTACAAAGTGGGCTTCTGAGAGCCCGTCTCCAGGCGGCGGCCACTGCAGGATGCGATTTGGCCACGGTCATGATTAACCCGGGAAACCCTTCACACCGGAACATAGTGAGAGCCGGGTTCAGTATGGCTTACACCAGGATAACTCTGGTGCGTTCCGATCCGCTGGTCTAGAGGCTTCCGCAAGATCCACGAATTGACCGCTATGCACGGCATATGGTCACCCGTCATGATGCTCGGCTCCGATACCCGAAGCTGTACTTATCTTCGGGTCATCAGTATGATGAAATGGCGGGCAGGTGGCAAGTTATGAATGAGTTGAGTCAGGTACAGTTTCCTGGCCGCGAGGAGGATCCGTATGCCAGTCACAGCTGTGGTGGGTGCCAACTGGGGCGACGAAGGCAAGGGCAAGATGGTGGACTATCTGGCCGAAAAATCCCATGTTGTGGTTAGATTCCAGGGGGGAAGCAACGCGGGCCACACAGTAATAAACCAATTCGGCAAGTTCGCGCTGCATCTTCTTCCATCAGGTGTCTTCTACCCGGAAGTCACTAACGTGCTGGGTCCGGGAATTGCCTTAGACATAAACCAATTGGCGGCAGAATACAGGGAACTATTATCGAGGGGAGTCCCTTCTCCCCGCCTCTTGGTCTCGTCACGGGCTCAGGTGTTGCTGCCCTATCACCGCCTTTTTGACCAGTATGAAGAAGAACGATTGGGCGACAGGCAGTTCGGATCCACCAAGTCAGGCATCGCTCCTTTTTACTCCGATAAGTACGCCAAAGTTGGGATACAGGTGTGCCAGCTATTCGACGAAGAAGCCCTCCGCGAAAGACTCGAGCCCACGGTACAAGCCAAGAACGTACTTCTCCAACACCTTTACGAAAAGCCCGGCTTTAGCGCCAAAGACATGGCAAGAGAGCTTCGCCAAGAAGCCGAATTCATAAAACCGTTTGTGGCAGACACTACGGCTTTCCTGAGAGACGCACTAGCTTCCGGCAAATCGATTCTACTTGAGGGGCAGCTTGGCGCATTACGAGATCCCGATCACGGTATCTACCCTTTCTCTACATCCTCATCTACGCTGGCCGGTTACGGAGCGACCGGCGCAGGTGTTCCACCCCATGCGATCACCGAGGTAGTTGCCGTGGTCAAAGCTTACTCAAGCTGCGTGGGCGCAGGGCCCTTTGTGACAGAACTCTTCGGAGCAGAAGCTCACGAGCTCAGAGAACGCGGAGGCGACGCAGGAGAGTACGGCGCTACCACAGGCAGGCCAAGGCGTGTCGGATGGTTCGACGCCGTTGCTACAAGGTACGGCTGCCAGGTGCAAGGAGCCACATCCATTGCCCTCACTTTGTTGGACGTATTGGAATACCTCGATGAGATACCCGTGTGCACGGCATATGAGATCGAGGGAACCAAGACTCACGAATTTCCGGTCACTCCGCTTCTGGTGCACGCCAAACCTGTGTTTAAGACAATGCCCGGGTGGAAGACTGACATAAGAGGAGTCCGGCGTTTTGAGGATCTTCCCCGCGAAGCTAAAGACTACGTCTCTTTCGTTCAAGACGAAACGGGCATCCCGGTGCGATGGGTCTCGGTGGGACCACGTCGAGAACAAACGCTTTTGAGGCACTTTTGAGGCGCGCGTAAAGCAATAGTTGGTACGGCGGGCTATAAACTGAGCCAACCCACAAACCTAAGTACGTGTCTCGGACGGAGGTTTCTGCACGAGTTCTATCCGTTCGCCATCTGGACCGTAGCAGAAGGCTATTAGTCGCCCGTCTAAGACTCTGACTGGATCTCCTTCTCTAAAATGGATGCCTCTCGACTTGAGATTCTTCATCTTAGATTTTATATCCGGTACATACCAAGCCACGTGATCGTATCGCCCTTCCCCAGACCTTTCAGCCATATCCCGATAGCATAGGAGCTCCAAAGCGCTGCCACAAACGGGATCGCCAAGAAACGCGACTTCAACGCCCCTGCCAGTATCAGGATAGCGCTGGAACAGTTTCAGTCCCAGGACATCGCGATAGAAGCTGATAGATCTCTCTATGTCCTGAACCACCAAGCCCACATGACCGAAAGAAATGGGTACTCTCCACTTGGCGCCAACCGGGTACAAGTCTTCGGGCACATTCTGGTAACTGAGCAGACTGAGATCCGCAGGCCCTTGTCCGGGAACGCTAGTCCTAATAGTGGCCTTGGCCACACTGTCCCAAAACGCTCTGTGATGAACGCGGTCTTTGAGAACAATGATGTCGAGGGTCGTATAGTCTATGTCCAAAGCAGTAAAGCCGGTAGAATCGTTGGCGCCTCGCATCTTCTCGGAAATCACAACATGGCGGTTGTTCCCCAGGTCAAGACTCACCACAAGAGACTCCCGAACCCTAGCGCCTTTGCCCATGGGCCCCACCAAGCGATATGTGGGATATCCTATATATTCCACCCTTCCGGTGATCTCCACGGGAGTACCTGAAAACTCATCGTACCATCCGCCTACGGTCACTGTGACTGTGTCTCCCGCCTTGGCCGTGTCCTCCAACTCCTTGGCAATCTTAGGATCTGTGATCCCAGGAATCGCCCAGTTTCCAATTGGGTGCCTCAAGAGCTCTTTTAGCATGTGAGTGCTGTCACCTATGCGATCTGCGCCATCAGCGATGATGACCGGACGCTTACCTTGGGCAACCATACCTATTGCCAGTTCGGTGGCCTCCTTTGCCCCGGGAAGAGGCGACGTGAAAGACTCCTTGAGGCTCCACGCGAAATCAGAAACATCTTGAGCGATTCTCTCGGCGAGCGCCTGGTCATTGTCGGTGACAACGAACACCGACATCCCAGCATCCACCACATCCGCATAGGCATACCCGGGTGCCACAGAAACACAATACACTCGCGGCTTGGCTTCCCACTCTCGGCACCGATCGTAGATATCCTTCATTGGATGGCAGTCGGAAGCCTGATATATGCTAGCCGAGAGGATTCCCGGCCTGCGACATGCCATAGTAGGTACGAATTCGCCTCTCACGGTACGAACCATACACTTAGCCGCAATCATGCCCGTCTCTACCAAATCCACGTGGGGATATGTCTTGAGCACGAAAACCCCGTCTGCAACTTTGCACAGTTCCTCGTCTTCGTTAGCATGAAGATCAAGCGTCACCATTATGGGAATGTTACCCGCGGCGACCCTGGCGCGACGAACGATTTCGGCTTCAGGACGGGGCACGCCCGTAACGGCAAGAGCCCCATGAAGCGACAGAAGCACACCGTCAAGTGTCTTGGCGGCCTTGATTCGGTCGGCTATCTCGTTGGCATACTTGTCGAAACAATCGGTGGTTAGCCAGCTAGAAAAACCTCCCGGAGTCTTGACAGCATCTACAAGGGGGACAACCTCAACGCCTTCGGATTCCAAGACCTGGAGATATCCGTTAATGTACGTCGGCATCTCCCTGTGAGCGTCCAGTATCTTCTCACCCCGTCTAGTGGCAGGTTCGAAGCGGTCTACAGTAGTAGGCTCCTTGCAGAAAGTACACGTTTCATCGGAGAAACCAGCGATGGCGATTCGCATTTTGCCACCTCCAAAACTCTCCACTCTCTATTCACGGCCTATACGTCCAAATCCTTTGAACGGTTATGACCCGACGTATCATTGGAAATTCGTCGTCTTCTCTCTAATTGCGGCAGGATATTCCTTACAGCATGGGACCGTATCTTGTCTGTAAGAGAGCCTCGGTAACACAACAAAGCACACGGTGACACCAGTATCTATAGGTCGACCTATTGTTAGGTTGTTACTACGGACTTTGTGACACTATCCCGAAGGGATTGGCGCTCTTGGCGGAGTAAGTAACGGGACGAGGACGGACGCAATCTAACATTATAGCACAATACTTGGCTTTTGACGCAGTAAGTGCCCTTTATTGTCGGTCCTTGATGTCTTACTACATGTTTCACTTTTCGGCAAGAGGTATCGAGTTTCGCCAAGCAATGTACGTCCCATAGGCCTCTAGTGTTTAACCCGGATGGCCGTCACCATGAGGCAATACCACACAATATAGCGTGACTGTCTGATTGACGGGGCCTATAGTGACCCGCTGCTGGAAAACGTCAAACCCTTGCTACTTGTATCGCTTAATCCTGAGGAGGTGATTGGGGCACACATTTGTTGTTCCCAACACTGCCTGACCTGCCTTGAGCAGGCCAGGGTCGGCATTTCTCAAAGGACTTTCGGAGGTGAAGATAGTGTTCGCAGAGGGAATGACTGTCGACTTTTTTCTGATCGTTCTCCTTATGGCAGCGGTAGCCTTTGCCATAAGTAGGGCTAAGGACGGCAAAAAGGGTTGGGAGATTAGGAAAATCGCAGGCCTGGATGCAATCGAAGAAGGTATCGGCCGTGCAACAGAGATGAACAGGCCCGTTTTCTTCGTACCAGGAGGCACAGATTTCGCCGATCCTCAGTTCTTGGCCGCGCTAGCGGTTCTGGCTGAAGTGGCGAAAATAACAGCCCGTTACGATACGAGGCTGATCGTCACTGTTGCCGCATCGGCGACTTACCCTGTCATCCAAGAGGTTGTCCGACAGGCCTACATCACAGAGGGTAGGCCCGACAGTTTCCGCGCCGACGACGTACGATGGTTCTCAGACCACTACTTCGGCAACGCAATAGCCATTATCGCCTTGATGCACAGAGAGCGTGTGGCCACCAACATCATGATCGGTACTTTTGCTTTTAACGCCCTTATGTACGCCGAGGCCGCAAACCAAGCCGGAGCCATCCAGGTAGGTGGAACCGCTGCAACTACTCAGATCCCGTTCTTTGTGGCGGCATGCGACTACGCCCTTATCGGTGAGGAAATCTACGCGGCTGCGGCCTACCTTACGAAAGATCCGATCAGAGTGGCAACTCTTGTGGCTGAAGACTGGGCTAAGTTCGTAGTCACCGGCCTCATCGTTTTGGGAGCCATTCTCCAGACAGTTGGTCAGGTCGACAAACTCAATGAAGTCCTACTCAAGTAGGAAAGGAGTGAGAACTGGTGAAGAGAACCATACCCTTCGTGATGACTTTCGGCGCAGCCATGATTATCATGATCTGTTCGTTCTTCGGTGTTGCGCCCGGATTAGCACAGGAAGTCGATAAATGGTACTCGCTAAGCATAGCCACGGTTTGTGCCGCGGGTCTTGTGAACTTGACTTCGGTCCACACGCGTAACATCAAGCGCAAAGGCTCTGACTGGGATCTGTCTATTATCCTCTTGGTCATTACCTATGCTTATCTCGCCCTTGGCGTGTTTACAACACCTGCAGCCCCGCTCTACTCAGCGATATTCAATGCCACTGCAGAGCCTCTGGGAGCCACGTTCTACTCCCTCCTGGCTTTCTATATTGTATCCGCTGCTTACCGCGCCTTTAGGGCAAAGACTCGGGATGCCGCAATACTGCTGATTTCAGGCATTATCGTGCTCTTAGGTAATGCACCCATAGGCGAGGTTATTTACCCCGGATTTGGTACCGCTTCAACATGGATTATGGATATCCCTAACACAGCTGCCATGAGATCGATCATCTTTGGAGCGACCATCGGGTCTTTCATTACGGCTATCAGGATGTTCTTCGGTATTGACCGACCATACGCAAGCGCAGGCGAATAGGAGGTGGAGAAATGAGCATTTGGGATCGGCTAGCTAATGTAGACAGACGAGCGTATTATGTGGTCCTCATTCTGGTTGTGGCTCTGCCCATTATCAAGCCCTGGGGGCTTCCTATTCGTGTTAGTAAGAGTACTCAGGACTTCTACGACGCAATAGAGGCCGTGCCCAACGGAGGCACAATCGCCCTTGCCATCGACTATCGCAGCGACTGCATAGTCGAGTTGAACCCTCAGGTATTGTGCATCTATCGCCACGCGTGGGCCAAAGACATCAAGATTATCATGTGGTCCAACGTTGATGAAGGCGCCAACGTTACCGAACCCATCACCAGGCAGATCGGCGAGGAGTTGGGTAAGACTTATGGCGTTCACTGGGTCAACCTGGGCTTTAAGCCTGGCGGCGATGCCACGAAGGTCAAGATGGTGGACAACTTCTGGGAAGGTGCCGCCTATGTGGACATGAATGGCACCCCCTTGGATCAACTTCCGATCATGCAAGGCTTCAACTCTCTCAAGGACGCCGACCTCTTGATCAACATGATGGCCGTCGTTCCTAGCCCTGCTGAGGCATTTCTGAAGATGGTCGCCATACCTCACAAAGTTCCCATGGCTGTAGGAACCACCGCCATTCAGGCGCCCACAGAGATGCCCTACTACTCGTCAGGCCAGTACAAAGGCCTACTTTCTGGCCTCAGAGGAGCGGCTGAGTATGAGTTCTTGCTGAATAGCCCCGGCTCGGCCATGGTGGGCATGGACGCTCAGTCTGCCGCTCACATCCTGGTCATATTGCTTATCGTCCTTGGCAACCTGGGTTACTTCCTTAGCGAAAGAAAGAACACAAAGGGCCTCTCTGTAGGAGGTGACAAGTAGATGAATCCTGTTCTGCAAACATGGATGGCAGCTTTCTTCACAATCGCTATCTACACCTTGGTTCTCTACAAAGACAATAAGGTGTTCCGCTTTGCCGAGACCGTGTTGGTGGGAATCACTGCCGCTAACGGCATAGTTTTGACGTATCACAACTATTTGAAGCCCGCTATAGCTGTGGATATCGTTCAGAACCACAAGTACCTGCAGGTAATTCCTATCTTCCTCGGGCTCTTGATGTATACCAGGTTCATAAGATCGATATCTTGGTTGTCCAGGATCCCGATGGGTTTCTGGATTGGCGTCGGCGCAGGTTACATCTTTACGAGGACACCGGCGGTGTTCATTAGTCAGATTTCGGCTACTTTCTTGTCGTTAAACAACATCAACAACATCATCTTCGTGATAGGCGTCGTGACTGCAGTGGTGTACTTCTACTTCACTGTACCCCTTACAAGTACGCCCATGAAGGGTGCGACTACTCTTGGTAGATCGTTCCTACTGGTGTGCTTCGGCGCAACCTTCGCGTCGACGGTCATGAGCCGTATCTCGGTGCTCCTTGGAAGGCTCCAGTTCCTCATCCAAGACTGGCTGAAAATAGGAGCCGTATAGCGACTCTTGGAGCCCAAGGACTGAATGAACGCAGGTCGATCCCAGGCCATCTTGGGGTCGGCCTGTTTCCATGTGTCCAGGCTATGAAGATCGGCGCCTGCCCTCGTCCCGCACTCGTGAGGTACTCCGCTGTGGGGATAGAGGAATTTGAATGGCTTTGGCGAAGAATAAGGTAGAGAGTCATTCGCATTACGAAGCTTCCATACGAATGCTCTCACACCCTATACAAATCATGGGGAGGCACAGAAATGACCGACAATGAACTGACAATGTTATACCGGAGGCTGGACGCTGAGTGCGGTCGTGCGTCCGACAAGCTCCGGAGTGGCCGCGAGTATGAGCCATACTTGTTCATACCCACCCACGCAGCCAAGGAAGAACATGCGAAGCTACTCGATAGTCTGATGACCAGGGCTCAGGCACTCCCTGCACCCGATGATGTGTACGCGCTTCTGAAAAACCACTTTATAGAATATCTAGACGGTAAGATAGGTGCACTTGACGCCAGCTACGAAGCTCCTGCCGGCTTCATCTCAGCCGTCACCAGGTTCGTAGGTTTCATCAGCAGGAAAGACTCGCGATTTGCCGAAGAACGTGCGGCAATTCTCACGCGTAGAATTGGTCAAGTCGACGAGCTGTGGAACGCTATCCGGACCCTTATCCCGGTAACCAAGACCGTCCATCTTAAGGGTCTCGTCATGGCCTGCGACATGCTAGTGCAAATCTGCGGCATCAACAAACCCAAGGTACCTGAATTCTATGCGGGACTTCCCGACAAGCAACTGGAGGAAATCGCTTCGGCTCTCGACACGTTGGCAGCCAAGGCAACCGCATGGAGCGCAGAAGCCCGCAAGGCCCTCGAGGAAAGACCTGACGCCGACCAGATCGATGAGTTCACTGTTGACTACAACGTAGATAAGTATCGTGAGACTCTGGCCAACAAGTACGGCGTGAGCCTCGACAAACTCGTAGCCATGTGCGAAGACGAGGTTGTCGCGACCCGTGAAGAAATGTTCGACATCGCCGAGAAGATTCCTGGAGTCAAGATCCCCAGAACAGTACAAGGCGTTGTGGATGCCCTTAACCAGTACGCTGGCCCGGCCAAGACAGCCGACGAGATGTTCGCCCGGTGCAGGTCTTACCTTGCTAGAGCCAGAGAAGGCACGAGGGGATATGTACTCTTGCCCGAGGAGATCTGTCGGGTAGTCCCCATGGAAGAAGAAGGCCGAGCAGTTAACCCGTGGGGCGGCGCTCGCGGCGGGTGCCCACGAAGAAAGCCTCTCATAGGCGAGATGGTTCTGAACCCGGACAACGTCCCCGCCATCACCGATGGCTGGATCAAGATCAACGCCCTGCACGAGGCCTATCCGGGCCACCACGTGCAGTTCGTGAGAACTACTTCCGATCCGCTTCCTGAGACAGTAAGAGAAGGTGCTCGTTCAACGCCTCTCCAAGAGGGCACTTGCCTCCGTACCGAGCGCGTGTTCGAGTTCGTATTCCCTGAAGATCCATTCTACCCGCTGTTTGTGGCCTACAGGCGTCACCACGGCGCCACCCGTATCAAGGTTGACCTTTACTTGCACTATTACAACCGCGGGTTCAAGGACGCAATGCAGCTGTATATTGATGAAATGGGCTTCAGCGAGAAGAGCGCAACTGGCCAGGCACTAGGTCAAGTCGGCGTTACGGGACTCGGCCCGGGTTACTTCACCACCTACTATTACGGGATGAAGAGAATTGAGGAGCTCCAAGCCCAGCACGGCTACGATAATAAGTCATTCACTGAGCTCCTGTTCGCCCCAGGCCGGATTAGCCTTAAGAGCTTCGAGGCTTTCCTAAACCTCAGCGAGGCCGACAGAAAGCGGTTCCTGACCAGGTTCGACAGCCTCTTACCTCGCGGGTAGTACCGTAACCGCCCGCAAATCGTCGTTAAGTTACAGCAACGAAATAACGAAAGGTCCCATGGGGATCACCCATGGGACCTCTTAGATTCAAGGTTGGAGCCAAGAGAACAAACATCCAAGCAGATGGCACACCTCAGAGCCGCTTAACATAATTTGTTTACGGAATCAACCTTCGGCCCGAGAGAAGGTGCCACAATGCCCGACAATGACATTGTAAAGGTCGTCCTGGATGCGGTTGGAGCTACTGCTGCAGCCCGATCAAGCAACAGAGGTTCTTCGAGATGTCATGACGAAGACTGCGAAACCCCAGACCAAGTCTTCTACTTCATCTTCTGCAGGTGCGTCACAATAAACAACGGTGCCTGTGAGGACTGGGAGTTCTGCGAAAGTAGGAGATCGTGCCGAGAGTAACCGACACTAACACTACACCACAAAGTAAGCCCGGTTAATCGGGCTTACTTCTTCCTTTGGCAACGATTCCTTTTCGTTACGCTGATTATCCTCGTCAGCGACAAAACAGACGTACCCGTTCAGTCATCATGAGGTACAGTCCGTTTCTTCCTTCCCCGGGTTCATTTCTCCGTTTGTGACTCTCGAGGCCTTTCCTCAGTGCAGCTGCTATCCTGCGCGACGCCAGTCTGCCTGGGCATCTTGGTATCTGAATGATTATATAGGTATTGCATGCGCTCGTATTGCATTTCCCGCAAGACCTGTGTTTGGTCCTCCAAGTCCGGATCCTTGCCAACAACGGCACGTAAGGCAAGTTGACTGATGATGGCTTTGGGATGAACTTGCGTTGCCGGGTACGCCGCATCGATGCGCGAAGGTTCTCAAACGCGGCGCCCAAGAATTTCCGAAAACCCAACGCGGGCCTGAGGCGTAAACCGGAAGCGCATGATCTGTGTTCAATTCGGCGTCCAAATCGGCCCCGCCGGAAGCGACTGTCGGGACGTTTATACCTCCAAAACGGACGATTCCATCGTCGCCTCATGTATGAGCAGAACCCTCCTTTCTGCGCCAGATGAATCGGTCGAGACTGCCCGTCAACACATTATGTCAACAAGACGGTTCTAGTTACCCGTGACGATCCATCTGCTGGCCTGCCACAGTCCGTCCTTTAGTCAGCGTCGGCACAGTCCTTTCGTGGAAGAAGGTCCGTGTAGACGGCGTTTCTGAGCCGGACCCGGGCAAGCTCTTTGCCCGCTCTGCCCCATTCGACTATGTCGTGCAACAGATTAGACCCGCCGGTCATTACCAGAGCTGAAAACACATAACCCACAAAGGGCCAACGGAAGTGGATCTCAAACACCTCAAAGAAGTTGATACTCGCCCCAATTGCTGTTATTAAGGAGAACACGAACGAAAGGATAATGGATACTTCAACACCCAGTAGTTTTCTCTTGTCTATGGAGGGAAGCACTTTTAAGACTACCTCTACGATTCTTTCGACCGCAAAAGACAGGAAAACCCACAATGCCACAACGCCTTGAGATGGGATACCCATGCGACCTCAACCTCCTTCTAAAACCCCGGACGCGTCATTCTGTGCCGGGTTCTCACCATAATATGTTGACCGAATGTCACTGTGACCCCAGCCGAGGTTTGACAACTGGCTTTCCATGGCCGGTCACAATAGACCCTCCATGAACATCAGGAACCGAAAAGTGAGGCTCGGAAGAGCAGGGATGTGCCCCACCGAGCGTATCAAGCGCACTCTACTGGACGAGACCGGGTGCCTGGCGCCGTCATCTCCACCCCAAAAAGGCACGGCCGCCTCGGTCAAACAGCCATACCGCACGCCACGGCCATACCGATAGCCATGTACGGGACCAAGATATCGGCACAACACCCGTTCATGGCGATCCTCAGTACAAGATAATCAGCACCGGCAAAAGCCAAGGTGCCGCTCAGAATGGTTGTACCCATTTCAGATTCGGGACACGGCGCCGACTCCCATCGCCCGGCAAGAAGTTCAAAGGGGGTTACATGCCCTCCTCCAGGTGGCACACCAGGCGTCAGCGGAGGACCACCAAACCCCGGACCGATTCCCGGAGAACTACCAGCCGGACCAGTCATCCCAGGCCCGGTAGGCCTAACAGGCGGCGGGCAAACCTCCGGCGGAGAAGGTTCAGGAACTCCCGGTGGGCAAGGTCCCGGCACTCCTGGCGGACAAGGTGCCGGCGGGCAAGGTCCGGGCATCTCCACCACGAGGGGCGCATGCACACCCCTTAGGTAGACAACAATGGTCTGTCCCACACATCCACCCGATCGTGCCATGAAAGTGCCTGGCATCTGAAGGATATCTAACTCGTCTGCACTAGACATAACATCTCTCCCTCCAATCCCATTCGTTCTCGTCGACATGTTATGTTACGTTGAAGCCAGGGGTGCGAAGGAGAAACAACGCCAGCCGGCGTTGAAGGTAGTTGATGCGGGTTACGGTAGTTTAATCTCAGACAGGATCTGAAGACATGATCTGAAGCAGAGCAAAAGCAGGTCAAAAAACTCAACAACTAACGCTGGAAAAGACCTTCGGGGAGTCGGTTCTCACCAATCTGGCGTATAGGCCGTTGGCGGCCATCAGTTCCTGGTGAGTACCGGTTTCTACGATTTCGCCCTCTCTCAGAACAACGATCTTATCGGCGTTCCGTATGGTGGAGAGACGGTGAGCTATTACAACGGTAGTCCTTCCTGCCATCAAAGTCTCCAGCGCTCCGGCAATCTTCGCCTCAGTCTCGGTATCCACAGACGACGTCGCCTCATCCAAAATCAGTATGGGAGCGTCATATAGTAGGGCTCTGGCTATAGCCAGTCTCTGCTTCTGCCCACCCGAAAGACGTACTCCCCGCTCGCCGATTTCCGTATCGTAGGAATTGGGCATCTCTTCAATGAACTCGTGGGCGCCTGCAGCACGAGCGGCGGCTTCAACTTGTTCTCGGGTGGCGTTGGGGCTTCCGTAGGCAATGTTTTCAAGAACAGTCCCGTTGAACAAGAACACATCCTGCAACACCATGCTAATGTTCCGTCGCAATGAAGAAACCGTTACCTTTCTTATGTCGCGGCCGTCAATCAGCACCCGCCCCGCCGTCGGGTCGTAGAAGCGGGGAATCAAGTTGGCCATGGTTGTCTTGCCAACTCCGGTGGGCCCAACCAAGGCGACCATCTGCCCAGGCTCGATCACCAAGTTGATGTTTTTCAGGACAGGAATATCCTCACCGTATTGAAAGGACACGTTCTCGAACTCGATGCGTCCCTCGACCTGGGAAATATGCACCGCGTCCGGAGCGTCCTTTATCTCGGGGACAGTATCCAATACCTCAAAATACCTATCTGCGGCCGCCAAAGCTTGCTGAAACGATTCGTTGATGTGATTGAGCTGCACGACAGGCTCATAGAAGGAACCAACGTACAAGAGAAAACCGGTTATGTCCGCGATGGACATATCTCCGGCTAGGGCCATCTTTCCTCCAAAGAATATGACGAGAACAGTTCCCAGCCCTGCAAAGAAATCGATCGCTCCATGGTAACATGCGCTGACAGAGACCGCTTTCGTAATAGCGCTTCCGTGAGCTTGGGCTCGTTCTGCTATCTTGCGGCCTTCGCGAACCTCTTGGGTGAAAACCTGAATCTCCCTCATGCCGCTGAGGTTGTCCTGAAGGCAAGCATTCAGATCTCCAAGTCTTTTCTGAGACTGCCGAAATAGGGGTCTCACGTGCCGATTGTAAAAGTAAAAACCAAGCACAATCAGGGGAATCGGGATAAGGGTGTATAGCGCGAGCCTGGAATTGATGAGCAACAAAGCGATGGACACGCCCACAAGTCTCAAAACGGCTACAGCAACCTCAGGGACTGCGTGAGCAATCAAGGCTTCGAAACTCGAAGTGTCGTTTACTACTCTGGACATTATCTGACCAGTCTGATTGTTCGAATAATACCTGGGCGACAGGGTCTGAAGGTGGTTGTAGACGGCTTCCCGGGCAGCGGAAACGCCGCCCCACCCGGCCACATGGGCAGACCAAGTCTGCAAAGCCCTCATGGCAGGCCTAAGGGCATATGCAACTATGAGTGCCAGGGAGAGTCTGGCGATTTCTTCAATTGGGACAGGCTCCTTGCCTACGCCGTCCTCGATAACCTCTATCAGCAGACGCAAAAGCCATGGCCCTGCTAGGACCGCGCCGGTCACACCAAGCATAGCCACAAAAGCCAGGGCCATCCATGGCCAGTAACGACGGGATATTGCAAGAAGACGCATTATGTGCTGCAAAGACGCTCACTCCAGAGACTTAGACTCACATGTCGTTCTACCACCGAAACATTGTAACCCAAGCAAGCCGGTGATGCACTCAGTCGCCAACCATGCACTGTGTGTAGTCGCCTAGGACGAGGCCACACAGTCGGAAGCTTTTTCGTAGGCATGGGATACACAGTATACGTTCACTTGACTTTGTCCATTGTCAACCCCTCTACCAAGAACGTTGAGACCGGCTTCCTTGGCTTGAAGGATGTACTCCACAGTGTCCCCATCTATCACTTCACCAGGGGTGATAAGTGGTGAACCAGGCGGGTAGATGACCACTGTGTCGCTTGATATTCTACCTACAGATTCGCGGATAGGCACCGGCTCAGAAACAGACAGGAAAGCCTCGCGCAATGACATGACTCTCTTGGGTCTCGGCGCTTCCTGCAGAAGAAGCGAGTGAGTGCAGTCCTCGTCGGATACGGCCTCGGCTGTGGCCGCTTCATCCCGAGCCTCAGCTGCCTGCCTTTCTGTGTCGGACCCAAAAAACCTCGCAGCCAGATCTTTGAAGGCGGCCTCTACTGCTTCCACAGACTCCAGACCATCGGCGCCGGTCCAGATCAAGAGAAGGAACTGAGGACCAGTCATCTCAGGGTCGATCTTCTTTTCTGTGATCAGATAGTGGGCCGCTTCGGGCCCGGAAATCCCAAGCCCGCTCACATCAATCAGTACTCTGCCGGGATCGTGGCTGAGTCCTTGGGGGATCGGGGCAGAAGGGTCATATCCGGCGACCGAAAGCCCGGGTATCTTGGCAAGTCTTCTGGACACCTCAAGAGCGGAAGAGACGCCTCGGCTTACCCAGGCGCCCCCATCCTTCTCCAAATTGGCAATCGCTTGCTCAAGAGAAGCTAGAAGGATGTACGACGGAGAAGTAGTCTGAACCGCCCGGAGGGCTTCTTCAACAGCGGGAAGGAGCGCCGGAAAGCGTTCAGGAGTCTGGGGACCTACATGAAGAAAAGCGGTCTGGGTGAAAGCCACAGTAGTCTTGTGGGCACCGTGAACGACCAGGTCGGCGCCGCACTCCAACGCAGAAGGAGGAAGGCCACTGCCCAACCCAAAGTGGCTGCCGTGAGCCTCATCAACTATCAAGAGAGCGCCGCAGGAATGAACTAGGTCAGCAATTTCCGTAAGATTCCTGGCAAACCCGCTGTAAGTTGGGTTGAGCACAAGAACCGCTCTGGGCGAGACCTCGATCTGCCCGGACATCTGGCTCTCCAGCGCCTTCCTCACTCCATGGGCATCGAGAGGAAGATGTCCTCCCAAACGCCGATCATACTCTGGCCAAACGTACACAGGTTCGAGCCCCGACATGGCCATAGCAGTAACCATAGACTTGTGAACGTTCCGCGGCAGTATTATGTTCCCGGCGCCTAACGTCATTCGCGTGGCAAGCAGGGACGCCTGAATACCTGATGTGGCACCGTTCACAAGCATGTAAGTTCGTGCCGAACCGTAGAGTCTCTCGGCACGTCTCTCCACCTCGCGGATGCATCCCGTAGGATAGTGCAGGTTATCCAGTCCCGGCGACTCGGTCATGTCTATGGCTCGAAGTTCGTCTAGCAGTGCGTTTGCCCATTGAGGCGTTGGTTCAGCGCCAGAGCTAGAGGAAAAGGCCTTCTTGCCTTTGTGGCCGGGCATGTGCATCCTTATCGGCTTCCGCGCCGCGTAGTGGCACATTGCGCCAATAATGCTGTGTCTCTTATCCGACATTCCCTCGCCTACTTTCTATGGCATGTCACCGCCCTTATCTTGCAAGTTTGCTTTCTATCTGGATCTTGCATCAACACTGGGCGCGAATTGGCGCAGGTGGGGGCATATCCCTTGCTGCATACTGTCAAAATTACCACGTTGGCATGTTTATGTCGATGGGGTGTCTGGGGGGAGGCTTGGGAGTTCGAGGTTCAGGTGCTTGGGGATTGGGAGCTCGGGGTTCGGTGCCTGGGGGAGTATGCTACGGCCGGGCGCCCGGGGCACGAATGTCGGGAATTCCGACTTTTTGGCAGAAACATGTCAGAATTCTCGACTCTCCGGGCGGATCCGTGTTGGAAATCCCGACTCTTCCGCAGATACACGTCGGAAATCCCGGCAGCCGACGGAAGGTCACCAGATTTCTGACTTCCTGACTGCCCGACAGCCGTGCCCTGAAACACCCCGACAGCCAAACAGCGACGCACCTGGCCCTGTGCACACCACATCCGCGACAGATGCGCCACCTCGCCGTCTCCTTGGATGAGGCTTCAATCCGCGCCCCCGGCGGCGAAAGACAGACCTTCCCTGAAGGAATGCGAGGGTAATCAATTGAACTCATTCAAGGTCATTACCTAAGCAAAGGAGACAGAAGGTCATGATCGCAATCAGGAACACCAGGATCTACCCTGTAGACGGCCCCCCAATCGAAAACGGAACAATCCTAATAGACGGCTCAAAGATCGCGGCAGTCGGCAGGGATATCCGTATCCCAGAAGAAGCGGAGGTTGTGGACGCCGGAGGCCGTGCATCCTATCCTGGGTTCATCGATGCCCACTGTCACGTGGGAATGCAGGAAAGCGCAATCGGTTTCGAAGGCGACGATGTCAATGAGATGACCGATCCCGTAACGCCCGACATGCGGGCAATAGACGGGTTCAACCCCATGGACGCCACTGTTGCCGAAGCCCGCAACGCAGGAGTGACCGCCGCTGCCACGGGCCCCGGCAGCGCTAACCCCATCGGCGGGACTTTCATGGTCATCAAGATGGCGGGCCACAGGGTGGATGACATGGTAGTCAAGGACCCCCTCGCAATGAAAATCGCGTTCGGGGAGAATCCCAAGAGAGTCTATAGCCCAAAACAAAAGACGCCCATGACTCGGATGGGAACAGCGGCCATCATCAGAGAAGCTCTAGCCAAAGCCGTGCGCTACAAGGAACAGATCGAGCGTGCAGGAGATGATCCCTCCAAGTTGCCGGCATACGATGCCAAGATGGAAGCCTTGCTTCCTGTGGTTAGGCGTCAGATCCCGCTGAAAGCCCACGCGCATAGGGCAGATGATATTTTCACATCCCTTCGGATTGCCGAGGAGTTTGGACTCGACATAACCCTCGATCACTGCACAGAAGGCCACCTTATAGCCGGCGACCTCGCAAAGCTCGGAGCCAGAGCTATCGTAGGACCGTCTTTCGGACACAAGAGCAAGTTCGAGTTGACCAATAAGACCTTTGAAACCGCGGGTGCCCTCGCCAAGGCTGGGGTCAAAGTGGCAATAATGACAGACTCACCCGTGAACCCTTTGTCGTCACTACCGCTAATGGCCGGAATGGCTGTGCAGGCCGGCATGGACAGAGAAGAAGCCATCAAAGCCATCACATTGAATGCGGCGGAGATTCTGGGGCTACATGACAGACTGGGCAGCCTGACTCCTGGAAAAGATGCCGATCTCTCCATCTTCGATGGCGACCCCTTGGAGATATCCGGTAGTGCCTGGATGGTATTCATTGACGGAAAGATAGTGTTTAGGAAGTAAGGCATCCGGGAGCGAACCGGAGGTTAGGCGAGCCAACTCCAAAAGATGCGCGATCTGTGAAAGATATCCTGGAACAATGCGGGAGCCAGTGTCGGACACTCATCGGCCACAACCTGAAACAAGACCCTGACACAAAACCGCGAGACAAGAATGGAGCGCGGGCTCAGAGAACGCCCGCGCTCCGGCTTCAAACCCACAACCCAAACCTGCTTGACCATTCACTTCCAAAAGAAATCGTGCGGACCCTTATCCCAACTACTAACCGTCGGAAGGAACCACACGACCGGGATCGTACGTTCTCAGGAAATTCATGACGAGAGTGGCAAGCTCCGCTCGGGTGGCTGTGCCACGCGGATCAAGTACACCGTTGCCCTTCCCCTGCAAGAGGCCCGAACCTACGGCCCACTGTAAAGACTCCAAAGCCCATGCCGACACTTGGTCTGCATCGGAGAAAACAGACAAGTCGCCGACAGCGCTCACGTCCCAGCCCTTGTATTGGGCGTAACGGAACAACATAGCCGCAAGCTGTTCGCGAGTGACGGGGGCTTTGGGAGCGAATGTACCGTCGCCCATGCCCAGGACGATCTCGTTCTGCGCCGACCACAAAATCCCATCTGTGTACCACATTCCCGGTTCGACGTCAGTAATTCCTCCGCCGGTGGGGGCTTCCGGGCTCCCTTCCAGGCGGTACAGGAAGGTTGGTATCATGGCACGTGTGCAGAAGCCGTGGGGGTCGAAGGTATCTTCGCTCGTCCCACGCAATAGGCCCCTGTGGTAGGAATGGAGCACTGCATCAAAGAACCAGTCGCTTTCACCAACATCCACGAACGGACTGTCCTGCGGAACAAAAATAGCCTCGATGGTGTGGCCACTCGTCACATAGTTGAAGACGTAGCTATCGACTGGCCCAACGCTCTCACCATCCACCAATACGTCAGAAATCACATATCCCTCATTTGGTGTGATAGTGAAGGTCTTGTCTTGCCATTCATCGACCATCACGTCTCCTGATGGAGATATGCTGCCACCCTCCGCTGCCTTTGCAGTGATCCTGTAGGAAACGTAAGGGCCTGTAAACTGGGGAGCCTCACGCCACTGGGCATAGAGAATCAGGCTGGCATTCTCCGTATACACCGCTCCGGGACTGTAAGACGTACCGGAACCATCTCTCTCTGTATTCCAGCTATCAAACACATACCCATTGCGTACAGGTATGTACCTGCTGATCTCAAGGGCAACATTCTCGATCTTCTGCTGGGTATCCGGGACTGCCAACACCGCATCGTCTACATTGTCGTCATAAGACACGCTGTAACCTAACACGTCTCCGCTGTCGGCACCGCCGATACCAATGACTACAGTGTAGACTTGGGTCTGGCCGGGACCGATGATCCTGTTCTTCCACGAATAGGCTATACCCGAGTCTTTTGATGTTAAAGACTTGTATTCCACTTGCGTAAACAGGTTGCCAAACTCGCCGCCTTGGGTTTCCGCATAGTGCCCATATGCGTCGAAGTATGCCCCGTACCAGTAAGTATCCACATCGGTGACCCCTACAGAGCGTTTGCCGAAGAAGTTGAACTGAACATAGTCGCCTTCTTCGTTTCTGTCTTCAGATCTAGATGAAACCATCTTGAAGCCACGGTTCTCAGCAGTCGGCAGGTTTACGTCAAACACGGAAATAGGTGCTTGGTCGTCTGCGCCGATCTGTATGTCAGCATGACTCCCAAATGAGATGACGGCGGATTCTGGCCCGGGGTTATACAGGGTATATCTGACCTGAAGCGCCCTGCCATTGCTCACGAAAGCAAAATCTATGTCCATCGTGAGGTCGGTATCTCCTATTTGCTCCGGACTCCCGGACGCAACGATGTATGTGCCCTCGCCGTCTATCTCAAACTCCGTAGTATAACCATCATCGGAGTAAGTAGTGCTTTTCCAGTTGTTATGGAAAAACCCCTTGATGTCAAAAGTCTCAACTTCGCTGTCCCACCCCCACCAGTCTGACATGGTATACGCGTACGCCATCACACCGTTACCGTCGGTTATGTAACCGTTTGGCGGCGAGATAAAGTGCGCCTGAATTACCTGAGAGTTGGCCTCATTATGGGTTGACATCGCGCAGGCAACCGTGAACGCGTCTTCCGCTACCCCTTCAAAAGTATAGCCTTCCTTGGCTGTCAGCGTAATGGTCGCCGTGTATTCGCTATTGGGAATAAACTTTGAGTCATCAAACTCGCCTTGCCAGGCTACAGTTCCCGTATACTGAGCGGTCTCTGCGATGGCAGTAACAGGAACCCCGCCGTTGATGGGTGCAATAGCGTCAGTGATCTCCAACAAGGTTACGGTCTCGGGAGAGCCCCCATCATCAACCGGATCAGCAAAAGCCGTTACTGGGAACACTGCCAACGCCAGACACACTACGAGTACCCACGACACAATCCTCTTTTTCACTGTCTTACCTCCTCTTACCTCCACTTAGGATATGGTGTTGCGACCCAATCTAGACCAAGTCTAATCAGTCTACTTTCCCATAACAGCCTCGATCTCTTGTATTGTCCTGGGGATATCCCGCGATAGGTTCTCGCACCCGTCCTCGGTCACAAGGCAGTTGTCTTCAAGGCGGAACCCTATACCCCATTCCTCATGGTAGATGCCGATATCCACGCAGAAGATCATGCCTGGCTGCAGCTGGCCACCTCCAGGGACATCATCGTGGACGTCAAGGCCGACGTGGTGTGCACCACCATGCCACATGACTTTTCCGATCTCTTCATAGCTGTCAACTAACGCCAATCTCATGCAGAAGTTCATAGTTGTACTCGCGAATAAGGCGGTCCACATCCAAATGAGGCATCCCCGGGCGGATTATGGAAAACATGTGGTCCGATGTGCGCAGGGCGCACTGATACAAGAGTTTCTGACGTTCAGTAAACTTGCCATCACAAGGCCAAGCGCGTGAGACATCATTGACCATGCCTTCCCAGCGTGCGCCGACGTCGTTCAACACTAAGTCGCCGGCTTGGGCCTGACCTCTGTAAGCATAGTAGTGAATGCAGAAATTGTTGGCACCGGCGCTGATAATGGGCGGAAAACCCGGCTCCAAGACACCGTGATCCGTTAGGACATGATCAAAGATGCCCTTGTACTGGTATTCCCACATTCCCGGACGCGAGGCAAGCATCATCGCCTTTATTGCTTCTCCGGTAATCCGAACAGCCTCGCGCATAGCAACGATCTCACATGGTTGCTTGATCAAACGCGCCTGACCGAAGATGGAGTGAATGTTCTTAATGACCAGGGCAGGGTACTCATCTCGGCATCATATGGGCAAAACGATGCTCAATGTTGGGCGGCTCGTCTTCGGTGAGTTTGGTCAGATCCAGGTATAACTGCTGAAAGCCTCCTCGCATAATGCGAGTATGGAACTCGCGCCTGAACTCATCGACGTAGGCGATGCGCGTCACACCCGAGATGGCGGTGCATTCATCGGCCTTTAGACGTTTACCGGACGACCGCTCTATCAAGTAGTTCGGTCGCCGAAGGTATATTGTCTCGGTGACATTACCGGCCCGCTTTTCGGCAAGGAACATGATTCCTTCTTCCTCACAGCCCGTCATATAAAGGAAGTTGCGATTGCAGAAGAAGCCGTACTTCTGATCAGAGCTCTGTCGGGGCGCTTGTCCCGAAAAGAGCACCAACAACGAATCGTCTTCCATGCCCTCGTAGATCTTTTGGCGATTACCCGCATAATAGGTTTGGTCCAATATCAACATCCTCCTCCCGATTCGGTGGCCCTTAGCTGTTCCGTAGAGGGAATCGACCATCTCATTAGTACCTTCTCCTCGCGGGTCGTTGAATCCTACGAACAAACCGAACTCGGAACGTGACCTGAGAAAGGTCCCGGCCAACGGAAGGCCTGATTGCCTGAAGCACGGACTGTGGACTAAGGGCGTTTGAAAGTCTAGAATGGAGTGGATCATGTGATTGGGGAGTGTACCTTTTGAAACGGTTCCTCAAGACGTTCGGCCTGTACTTGGCGATTTTCGCAGTGGCGCAACTTTTGTCCAGACTCGTGCTCTACACTCGCGTTCTGGATACATCGGAACTTGACGTGCCAATCGCCATGAGCACTTACCTATTTGAAGACAGGGGGAGCAGAAACCCGAATGCAGTAGCTTACCTACCAAGGGTTAGAATAGACTCCGAAGACGTGATAGACCGCCTGTTCAGTGAAATCCGGGACACCGCGTTACGCGGGACCAAGGGACCCAACCTGTTTGAACGTTATCCCGTTTTCTTGATGATCCTGGAGTATGGCGAAGGAGCGCAAGATACCCTCATGTATATTGAGGTTGCAGCCAACAGAAAACTCACTGTCCACAAGACAAAGGACACCTATTGCGCCTACATTACCCAGGGTACCTACGATTTGCTGACCGAGGCGCACCGGGAAGGCCAAGAGAAGTCTCCTAAGGAATCCTAGCACAGACACCTGTCCGGCTCAGTGCTGGAAGAGGGTCTGCCTTCAGATGCCCCAAGCGTACTCAAAGCGCACTCTAGATCGCGCTAAACGTACGGGCATGCCCGTACTCATCGCCGGCAATAGACATCGAGAAAGACGGGCCCTAACTCCCTTTGACAGAGGAACTCTGCCGCCGGTCAGCATAATCATCTATTGTGGCAAGCAGAAGGCCATCTCCAATGACTCAATCTCGTTGGGGAGATGACAAGCGGCTTAAGCGCACGCATAGAGATTACCTAAAGGTAGGTGTTTCTTCATGATCAACCCGTCTCTCCAGGAAATCATCGGCGAAGCTAAAGGCCAGTACTTGGCAGGTTTGAACTGCGCAGAAGCGGCGTTTTGGGCGTTGGCGAAACACTGGGAAATCGACATACCGTATTCCGTGGCTACCGTCCTCGGAGGCGGGGTCGCCCGCGGAGGAGGACCGTGCGGGGCTTTGCTTGGCGCCATGTTAGCCATTGGGGCCAAAGTGGGGAGAAAAGACCCTGCAGATGAAGCCGCCAAAGCAGAGTGTTACAGGCTGGGACAGGAGTTGACCGAAGTCTTCACCAAGGTCATGGGGTCAAGCTTGTGCAAAGACATCATCGGCTTCACTCTCAAAGAGGAAGGCGGCAAGGAAAGGTACGCAGCCGGAGGTTTCAAGGATGGTTGCTGCCTTAACGCCGTTGTTGCGGCAATATCGGCAGCCTCGCAGATCCTAGGCTAGGGTCTCGCAACACCCCATCGGTCACACCGCCTGGAAGGATAGGCGCATGGGGAGTATGATCGTGGGAGGAGCGAGACGCACGTGGGTTCACTGGCCATCTTCCATGAGCATACGGCCCGCTGGTTCGCGGATGCCATCGGTAAGCCGACTGCGGTGCAGGAGGTGCGATGAACACTTCCTGGTGCATAAGCTTCGCCAAGTGCCGTGAGAGGTAGGCGCATCGAATTCTGTTGGGAATGCGAAGAGAGCGACACCTGCGAACGATGGCAAGCCCACCGGGATGCGGGCAAACGGTCCGACTCGTTCAAGTGCTATCAAAAGCTTGAGGAGGATATCCTGTTCATACGAACCCACGGAATAGACCCTTTCATCGAAGAGCAAGAAACCAGGAGGAACCTTCTCGGCGAGATGCTGTTCGGTTTCAACGACGGCCGATCCAAGAGCTACTACTGCATAGCAGCCACCATCCTAGAGGTCGATGAACTCAGAGGAGCCATCCATCGCGCATCTGCCGAATCAGACGGATTGGATGCCAAAGCAAAAGCGCGAACGCTTCGTGACCTACTAGAAGCCATCGCCCAGGTCAAGAGATACTGTCTGCGGCTGCGTAACTAACTCGTTCGGTCGTTCATATAATCTTGCCGCGCTACATCCGCCTGTCCCAGCAGCAGTGCTTCGCCTTGCGCCCACTTCCGCAGGGGCAAGGGTCGTTTCGTCCGATCCCACGCCATCGGGCCTGTGACTCAGCTCGCAGTTGGGCCTTGATGGCGGCTGGCGTCCCTCCTAGTCGCCTGAGCTCCACGATGCGCCGCAGAGGCTTTTCGGCGTGGGCAAAGAATCTCTTCAGACCCGCGCACAGATAGTTGAGCCCAGTAGAGCCATCCTCCGCGGTCGCGAACCGATCTTTGGGGCACGCACCATTACAAACCGCAAGCCACGGGCAATCTCGGCACTGCTCTGGCAGCTCATCACGCTTGGCGTAGCCGAACCGTCGCTGTACCGGCGAGTCGACTAACGCGCCCAGCGACGATGTCATGATGTCGCCAATGCGGTACTTGGGCGAAACAAAGTGGTCGCAAGAATAGACTGAGCCATCTTGCTCAACGACGAGCACCCGACCGCAGGTTGGCGCCATCCAACATAGGTTGGAGCATCCTCCCGACCGTACGAGCGCCATCTCGGCCACCTGCTGTATCTCCAGACGTCCGATGTCATTCCTGAGCCACTCGTCAAAGACAGCGCAGAGGAAGTCACCATACCCTTCGGGAGTCACTGAATCCGGCGTCACCCGCCCGTCGGGCCCTTGCCGAACGATGGGAATGAACTGCATCCATCCGGTATCCAGATCCCGTAAAGCCCTGTAGACGGCCACGGGTTCTTCCGCCGCCGTAGATGTGACCGTACACAGCAGATCTGGCTGAATGCCGTGGGCTTGTAGACGTCGGACAGAAGCAACCACCCGCTCATAGGTGCCGCGGCCGCCGCGATCCTTTCTGTAAGTATCATGGGTGCGCAGTGTGCCATCGATGCTTATCCCGACGTCGAAATTGGCAGCCTTCAAGAAAGAACACCATTCATCATCAAGCAGGATGCCGTTTGTCTGCAGGTTATTCCAGCAACTCCACCCGGGCGGAAGGTAACGCTTCTGGAATTCGACGGCTTTTCGGTAGAAGTCAAGCCCGGCCAGGGTGGGTTCTCCGCCGTGCCAGATGAACGACACCACCGGCCCGGGGCTTGCCTCTATGTATCGCCGGATATAGGTCTCTAGAAGATCGTCAGACATCTTTGGAGGAAGCCGACCGCCGTAAAAATCCTCGGTCTCCAAGTAATAGCAGTAGCTGCAGGTCAGGTTACACCGTGGCCCGACCGGCTTTGCCATGACAGTAAACGGTTCCGAAGCCTTGATAGGAATCATCCGCTACGTTCAACCACCGAGATGCTTGCCGAAAAATGCAAACACCTTTTCCCAGGCGTCCATCGCCTGTCGCGGGCGGTAGCGGTCGGTGTGGTAGTACCAGAACCCGTGCCCCGCGCCGTCGTAGCGATGGAACTCGTAGTCCTTCCCGTGCTTCTTAAGTGCCTCTTCGTGTACATCGACATCTTCGGGCATAGGAGACTGATCGTCGTTTCCGAAGATGCCTAACAGCGGACAACCCATCTGATGGGTATAGTCGATGGGTGCCACCGGTTGGGCAAGCGTCAGGCGCTCTTTGGGAGCAACCACGCCGCCGCCCCAACAGTCGACGGCAGCATCGATACCGTTGATCCTACACGCCGCTAAGAACGCATGGCGACCGCCGGAGCACGTACCTATCACGCCAACTCTGCCGTTTGAATAGGGCAAGCTCTTGAGATAGCGCAGAGCACCTTCGCAATCCCCCATCACGCTGTCGTCGGGGACGCCGCCTGCTGCACGGGCTTTTGCAGCGATCTCGTCAGACGTTCCGTGCCCGAATCGGAAGTAGATATCGGGGCAAAGAGCCAGATAACCGTGATGAGCGAAACGGCGCGTCGTCTCTCGGTAGAACTCGTCCCAACCCGGCACATGCGGAATCAAGATGATGCCCGGGTACGGCCCTTCGCCAAGCGGACGCGCAAAGTAGGCATAGATGTTGTCGCCGTTGTGACCGGGCATGACAACTGTCTCAGCCAGCATCCCTTCATACGCGTCGGTTCGCACGCTATTCCACACAGTCAAATCTCCTAAACCTCCTTTCAGTGCTCACATCTATCCTTCCGCCAATCCTTCTGACAATCCTCCTGTGAGAAATGTGAATCATTTGGCTCCTTCCTCATCCATGGCCGGCCAGGAAGTACAGCATGGTCCAATTGGGCGCACCGTCCAAATATGAGACAAGACTGTTGGTAGCCGGATCATTAGACCCCTGCCTGGCTGACTTGTGCCCGGAGCTCTGCCCGAAAATCAGGATGAGCCACGGCGACTAGGCTCTTTACCCGGTCTCTGATGGAGCGGCCTCGCAGAGAGGCTACGCCATACTCTGTAACCACGTAGTCCACATCCATACGGGATAACGACACAGGCGCACCCGGAGTCAGGGTCGCAACTATCGTCGAGATAGTATCATCCTTAACGGTCGAATGCAGGGCGATGATGGATTTGCCCCCTTGGGACAACTGTGCACCCACAGCCGTATCTGTCTGCCCTCCGGTCCCACTGTATTGCCTGGTTCCCAGTGCCTCTGAACAACACTGTCCCGTTACGTCCACTTGAAGGCTCGTATTTATGCTGACCATTTTGTAGTTACGACCGATCACAACAGGATCGTTGACATATGCCGACCTGTAAAACTCGCACATGGGGTTACCATCTAGGAAATCATAGAGTCTGCGGGTCCCATAGGCGAAAGTGGCGATCATCTTGCCCCGGTGCAAGGTCTTCTTGGCTCCAGTGATGACACCCGCCTCGTACAAATCCACCATGCTGTCAGTGAGCATCTCGGTATGGACGCCGAGATCCTTTTTGTCGAGAAGCGCCTGGGCGACTGCGTTAGGAATACCGCCAATACCCAGCTGGATTGTGGCACCATCTTCCACCAATTCGCTAACATATCCACCGATTACGAGATCCTTCTCCGACGGCTCAGCACAAGGCAACTCCGGTGGCACTCGATGGGTTTCAACTACATAGTCAACGTCGCGGATATTCACCAGTGTGTCGCCGTAAGTTACAGGGTACTTGGAGCTAACCTCCATGACCACCAAGTCGGCGTGCTCCATGAAATGCTTCATATAGGAGACTCCCAGCGACAGGCTCATGTTTCCCCATCGGTCCATGGGAGAGGCAGTACCAAAAACCACCCTGGGTTTCCTAAAACTGAGCCTGTTTCGAGCCACGAGCTGTAGGTGCGTCGGTATGAACGAAGCCATACCAACATCACGGGCCATACGCGCACCTTGGGTAAAGAAAGAGCATTCCTGAAAGAACCGTCCCTTGTGCCTAACATCTGTGCAATACTCATATGGCCCCATGGGAAGACAACTCAACACAGTGACATCTTGAACTCTATGGGAGATGGTATGGAGCTTCTCCAGTAAGGCGACTGATTCGGAAGGTCCGAGGCCGACAACTATCTCATCACCTGACTTGATGAGGCTCAAGACGTGGTCGACAGTGGCCAGTTTGTCCCGGTACATCGCCTGGAAATCCACCGTGTGCCCCTCCTATCCAGAGATCCTCCTTTTGCACAGTATTCAATCGGATGGTCTGCAAGACGTTCAGCCTAACGCACTGGAGTACAGAACCCAATTAGTCCCACGCCTTCTCCTCCGCGCCACCCGGGCCTACCCGATAAGGTATCCACACCAAAGCCATTGACTTCACATTGATGTCCTTCTTGTAAGGTCTTATGACATGCTGTTGGAAGGACTCATTCAGTGGGCTGATCCTCTCCGTGAGCTTGTGGATCTCGCGCTGAAGTTCATCTTCCAGCGCCTTCATTTCTTCCTGCAGAGCGACCAAGGACTCTTCTTTGAGCCGAATATCGGCCTGCTCCTTCATATACCTGCTTGCGCCTCTGGCGGCTGTAGTAGCTCTCCCCAAGTTGGACTTGCTGACGGCTTTGGTTCCGAGAAAAGACGCGAGGAGAGTAGAACCTATGGAAATCGCCGTCTGCATCTTCTGTTGATCGGCCTGGGCCTTCTCACGCTGAACGGCCTCCTCTGCCCGACGAATCTTGGTCATCAGGGAGTCCATCTTAGTCGCGTACTTCTTTCGAAGGGCGTCCACAGCTTCTTCGCGCCTGTCGCGATAGTCCTGGTCAAGCCTAACGCGGAAATCCCTTTCTGACTCGCCTACCTCGGAGTAGGTCTTGGCCACCTCACTGTACATGAGGACAATTTCCTGAGTCCTATAAAGCCAATCAGCAAAGTCCTTGGACCACCTAGCGTAGTTCCCAGACGATCCTGCGGCACTCGGTAAGTGTGCGTGCGAGACGCCTGACACGCCCGATGGCTCCAAGTCTGAAGCATTGCCCTCAAACCGGAACGCAGCATCCCAGTTGATACCCTGCATATCATCTGGAACGGGAGCCGCGAAGGATAGTTCTAGGGTCAAATTGACTCCGCTCTTGCCATCACGAAAACCCACAAGAGAATTGCCCAGTATGGCGGGGCGATAGATGAATTCATCGGGCCGCCCACGTCCTCGAATGGGAACGAAGTATTGCTTGACATCGGGCGGAAGCACAGGAACATCAGAGGCCGCCATACTCCGAGAATGAGACCCAGGTTCTTCTTGCGCCCATGTTGGCTTCTGAACCGGCGCATAGGTCTGTGCTCGCGGCTTTGGCTGTATCGGCTCGTAACCCTGTGTCCGGGCGAACTGCTGAGATTGAGGATGCCCAGGCGTTTGCACCGCCTGCCATTCAGTGGGCTGCGCAGTTTTCCTACTATGCACAAGACTGCTTATCTGATTTCGGGACAACGGGCCTGCCAAATATGACATGCACCACCGCGTCTCAAACACAGTCGGCTCGTCGTCATGGACATTGTTCATCAGAAAGACTCGTTGCCCCAACCCTGCAAGTATTGCCTCCATCTTAGCCCTGTCGAACCGCCCGCCTTGAGACAAGGCCGCTCCTTCGAGTCCCTCCAAGACCCTCATCTTGTCGCGTTCAGTCTGCAGCCTCCCAATGAACCACGTACCCGTGTTGGAAAGACCCTTGTAGTCCAGATCCACGGGATTCTGAGTTGTCAGCATCACTCCCAGCCCGAAGGCCCTGGCCTGCTTCAGAAGAGTCAGCAGGGGAGGCTTCGTGGGAGGATTGGCCACCGGGGGAAAGTATCCATAGATCTCATCCATGTACAGGATCGCGCGCAGACTCGTGGTACCAGTCTGAACCCGAGTCCAGCTAAGAACCTGGTTAAGCAGAAGGGCTACAAAGAACATCCGCTCTGCCTCGGAAAGATGGGCTATGGAGAAGATGGAAATCTTAGGCTTCCCGCTTGGCGTACGGAGGATACCGTCGATATCGAGTGGTTCCCCTTGCATCCAAGGTGCAAAACCAGGAGAGGCCAACAGGTTGTTGAACTTGATGGCCAGATCGAACCTATCTTTGGCTGGATAGAAGGACTCAAGACTCATCACTCCGATCTGGCTGACCGGTGGAGAGTTTATCCCTTGTATCAGCCCGGCAAGATCCAGATCTTGCCCTCCCTGCCACGCGTGGGAAAGGAGCGTAGATATGAGGATATGTTCGCGGCTCCTTATGGGGTCCGCCGTGATGCCTATGAGCCCGAGGAGGCTACTGGCGGTACCGCTAACTCGCTCACCTAGGAGCTCTAAGTCCTCTACTATGGCACGCGACGGAGCCGCGAAGGACTTGATAATCGATATCGGGACGCCGGCCGTGCTGCCCGGAGTGTAAATCACAAACTCGGCGGACTCCCGAAGCCGCCGGATCCGTTCACCGTCTTGGTCCCAAGAAGCCAGGCCCTTCTTCCAGAGTTCGGCTTGGGACGATGCGTAGTCATCTGGGGACATGTTCTTTCGTCGAGCGTCGTCCTCGTTGATCCACGGCCTGAAATCCTCGGGGCGAAGTTCAGGGAACGTGAGAAGTAAGTTCGTCATATCGCCTTTTGGATCAATCACAATGGCAGGGATTCCATCTATCGCCGCTTCCTCCAAGAGCCCAATGCAAAGACCCGTCTTGCCGCTTCCGGTCATTCCGACACAAACGCCGTGGGTAACCAAGTCTTTTGAACTGTAAAGGAACTTCCCTTCCCGAGGGCTTCTCGTTTCTAAGTCATAGGGGCGACCGAGGTAAAAGACGCCCAGTTTCTCATATGAGGACATTCGCTCAACTCCCATGCCTGTTTATACAAGGTATTACTACAAAAGGAAGGTGACTTCCTAGGTTTTTGTAACGAAGTATCGTAGGACCGTCTTCAGTTTTTCGGGAGATGTCCGCCTTGGATCGCTCAAATAAATCTCGCGGTGGTTGTGACCGATCCGGACAAGTCCCTCGGACGCACAGAACTCATCCATCTTGGCGAAACTGGCCGGTTCCGAGTCGAAGGTGCCAACGTGCATCATCTGGACAGAGAGGCCGTCGGCTATGGTCTCAAGTTTGACCGACGAGAGATCGGGAGCTTCCTTTTTCTTGGCGGAAAAGTCTTTCACGATGTCGAAGAAGTCCTGAGTGACAAAGTCGGGCTGGCGGATCATCAGACGCCAAACAAACCTGTCTTTGTCCAGGAGCGGTCTTGGTCGGTCTACTTCGGCAGACTCCCGAACCTTCACAGCCTCCAGAGCCCCTGGGTTAGGGGACATATCCCAAAGCCCTTCCAAAGGAAATACTGTGTACTGGTAGTACCCTTTCGGCTGAATTCCTTTCTTTGGCGACATCTTGATGCCGTACGAAATGGAATAGAGGGCCTCTATGGCGGCCTGGAACACCGGGCTATCGTTAGGGTTGCCTTGCCCGTCAACCACGGCATACAGGGCGGGTGGAACGTTTACCAAAACCGGCTCTGCAGGTGGGAGGTACAGGTTTTTGAAATCCTTCTTATAGTCTAGTTTATTCACGGCAACCACTCCCTGACAGGATGATCGTACTCAGCATTCCCGTTATCAGTGAGATTCGCTGCTAGATTAGTTCCTCCTGCCAGGAGCGTTCATAGTCCGTCTCGTACTTGATGGATTCGAGTTGGATGATGGGAACTGCTATCGGCGCTCGCGATCGATCGAGACAATTCGAGCCTCGGTGTTCGCCTCAACGAAGCGGACTACGCTATCGAGAATGCTATCTGCCTGCGCACCATTGGCAGCAACGGCGGCGATACCAATGGTGATTGATTGATGGATATCCTGGTCGCCCACCTCGGCCGCAGATACATTGAACTGGCGACGTATTCTGGTGAGCAAGCTCTTGACCTCCATGCGCTTCTCCTTTAGGGAGTGAACCCACGGAGCATGAAGACTCATGGTCATGGTTGCGATGATCATGTTGACTAAGAATCGCACTCCTGGTATTTAGCGCAACTAGGCCCGTAGCGTGCAGCGGATCTGCCCGTTGACAGAAACTGTTGCATAGGCCTACAGAGCAACGCTAGCCATGTAAAAATGTTTGACGGTTGCATTCAGAATCCTTCTACAGTCTTTCCACAAAGTGCATCCTAGACTGATATTGCTTCAGACTCGTTTCGCACCGGCCGAAGTTGGTGAAAGAGGTTATCGACGTGCCGTCACCGAACGATCTATGACCGTCATGCCATATCAAGCAAGTCAATCTGGATGCTAGTCTTTCCTGTGAAGGAGGCTTTCCAAATGAAGTACCGCGCACTCGGCAATAGCGGACTCTTGGTCAGCGAAGTAGGATTAGGATGTGAGTACTTTGCCGGGAAAGATGCAGCCACTGTTAACGCCATGATGGATGAGGCAATGGACCGCGGCGTAAACATCATGGATGTCTTCATGGCCCAGCCAGAAATCCGCTCCAACCTAGGAGAAGCTCTCCGTGGCAGGCGCGAGAAGATGATCCTACAAGGGCATGTCGGCTCCGTATGGGCTGACGGACAGTACAAATGTTCCCGCGATCTGAAGGAGTGCAAATCCGCCATCGCAGATTTCCTGGATCGCTTTCACACAGACTACATCGACATCGGCATGCTCCACTACGTGGACGAAATCGAGGAATGGAACACAGCGATTCAGAAGGGCATCATCGACTACTTGATAGCCCAGAAAAAGGCGGGAGTCTTTCGAGCCATAGGTGTCAGCTCCCATGACCCGCTCGTGTCCGCCGAGATGGTGAAATCCGGCGTTATCGATGTGCTGATGTTTAGCATCAATCCCCTGTTCGATTTGGTGTTCAACGATATGGAGCGCTTCTTCACTATGAAGGACGACGAAGCGTTCCCCGAGACGCTCGATATTGACCCAAATAGGGCTGCTCTGTACGCCCTCTGTGCCGAAAGGGGTGTGGGCATCACGGTAATGAAGCCCCTGGCTGCGGGCTGTTTGTTGACTGAAGCAGACTCACCTTTCGGCGTTCCTCTCACCGTTGCCCAATGCATTGCTTACGCTCTTAACCGCCCGGCAGTGGCCAGTGTGCTGGTAGGTTGTGGCAGCGTGGAGCAGGTGATTGAGGCGGCATCCTTTGACGAGTTACCGGACGAAGCGAAAACCTACGCGGACGTCGTTGCCCGGATCACCGGATCGCCCAAGCCCAAGTGCATGTACTGCAATCATTGCTTGCCCTGCCCTGCAGGCATAGATATCGCAGCAGTCACTCGTATCCTGGACGAAGCGCGGCAGACAGGGGTCACAGCGGAACTACGCCGGCAGTACGCCACCCTTGCCTGCCACGGTGAGAACTGCATTGACTGCGGCCAGTGTGTGGCCCGGTGCCCGTTTGGAATAGACGCGCAAGAGAACATGAAAGAAATCGCGGCGCTCTCAATGATGACTCGTGAGTAAGCGCCGGCAGGGTTCTCGTCCCGGCCTGCTTGTAGCACGAAAACATCGTTGGTGAGACGCTGTCCGTGTCAACCTGATGACAGTATTCCTGGGCTCACATCATCTAGATGAGCTCATTGGATCGCGGTCTCTGAATCACTCAGCCACCCATAGTATCCACGGCGCGCCGGACACCTGTACTCCTCAAACTTAGTTGTTCACAAAAGGTACGACGGGCTGCGAAATCCTGAAGCGGTACTTCGGTGAGTAGAGGGTGTTCACCGAAGGTGACTTCGTAAAGGCAGGCCAAAACCTCATGGGTTCACGATGCATCAGCGAACTCGTCTTGCCAGGAAGCTTCTAGCCACTTCGGACACCTTGGTGCCATCCCACTAGGGACCGGCGTGTCAGGGAACCAGATGCGGACGTGATCGTCTACATGATGAAGATGAGATGACTCAGAAGCCACTTTGAACAAGACTCAAAGGAGCATTTGGCCAAAATGGTTCCCGCGCGAAAGCCTGCGACACAAAGACGTGCGCTCTTCACATGGCTTGTCATGATGTCTACCTTTACCCTGGTATCAGGTTGTGCGTCCAGGAGGGCGAGCAACTCTCCTCCACAGGCTCTATCGCCAGTTAGTGCGTATGAGTCCGTGCTTCAGGGCAAGACGCAGTTTTTCAGCGTCGACGCAGCACAAGACCTGTACATTAGCCAGCTAAGTCAGGCGTTGAGCGCCGACGGAAGCGTTGAAACCAGGGTCACAAAGCTGGCCGTGGTTGACCTCGATGGCGATGAGACGCCGGAAGTTGTCTTGGGGCTTGCCGTAAACGACAACGAAGATTTCGGATTCGAGGTCTTGCATTATCGAGACAGAGTGGTGTACGGATACGCCTTCCCGTATAGAGCCCTTATGAACCTAAAGGCCGATGGGACGTTTTCGTTCTCGAGCGGTGCCGCAGATAGCGGGTTCGGCATGCTGGAGTTCACGGACAGTGGCTACATACTCCACAGAATCACCTACTGCGAATCATCTTACAGTTCGACCCAAGAGCAGACTGTCTCGTATTTCGTCGACGGTCAGGGCAGTACAGAGGAGGGTTTCCTACCTGCAATCGCTAGGCAAAACGAGAAAACAGATGTGTTGTGGCATGATCTCGAACACATTAGCATGCAGGATGTGACACTGAAGGACCTGGTCGAGCCTGCATCAGGAAATGCGTAAGGCGTCACTCAGCTTCAGTCGGGGCATGTTTTCCTCGATGATGCGCTCCGATTCTTTTCTTCGGGTGTCAGCTTGTCGGTATGTAAAACGGAGACACGGCCCTCAGCCACGATGAGTCCACTGCCATCGTTCTCCAGGAAGTACAGGCTGTCGCCCACGGCTACTCTGCCATGAGGCAGCTTTCGACCGGTCGCTGATCACCATGGTCTGCTCGCCTGCCAGCAGCCTCGGCAATTCCTTGGCCTTCGCGTCACAATACACGATGTGATCCATTGGTACTAAGTCTCCCTTCAGTTGATTCCAAACAAGCACACTTGAGACTCCCGCGGACTAGCTGGACGGAAACACGTGGCCTCTCCCGGCTATCGAGAGTCCGGAACGGAGATGTGGAGCATCTCGCCCACAGGCACAAATCAGACTTGACCGTAGATCCGCGCCTCAGCCTCAAGGGCAGCCACCAAGAAGACACCTCGGGTCCGCCCCGCTATAGCCTCTCAAGCGCCTGAACGACGAACCAGCCGTGCCTTTCGCGCATGATGGCTTCCTTTTCAGGCTCGAGTCCCCAAGCGGCGAACTTGGACGGCGCCAGTCGGAGAGCCGCGTACAGATCCCAGTACGGCAAATCCGTGAAGTCGGTCTGCGGCATCAACGTGCGGTAATGCTCGGTGAAGTCATCCATGCGCTCAGGGCCGAAAGCCCACAGTATCTCCAGCCTGGCGTTGGATACATCCGTAAGCGGGTCTCCGACCGCCGAGTCCTCCCAATCAATGACGGCCGCGACCCGGCCTTCCCGCCACACGACGTTCCCCGGCCAATAGTCTCCGTGGAGTAGTACCGGAGAGTTCCGCTTTGGAAGGGGCATCGCGGCACTCAGCATCTCGCGGATCCGCTCTTTGCTGTCGCAGTTCTCGGCAGAGCCCTTAGTCGGGTTTTCCATCGCCCTGTCATTCGCGCCTCCTGGCACGCCACCGGAATGGTAAGCCTTCGGGCGCCTCAATTCGGCGGCGCAAAGCTCTTCGACCTTCGGAAGCCTTGACACCACCTTATGGGTTGCCGGAATCTTGTGGATCTCCGCCAAGTGCGCGGCAAGTTGATAGATACCGCTTTCTATCTCGGAAGGTGCGAGTTCGGTACTTCCATCGACGTATTCTAGAACCAGGTACGGAGCAGAGAAGACATCACCGCTCGCGTCGACCAGATACGGTATGGGAACGGGCAAGCCGGCCCTATGCAGGGAAAGCAGTAGACTGAACTGGTCTTGAGCCAGGTCCGGGTTACGCCTCAAATCCGCTTCTCCAAACCTGCGAACGATCACCTTCTCCGGTGGTCCGTGGGGCACCCTGATCTCAACAACGGTAAGTTGCGCCGATACGCCGCCCGTCAAGTCCCACCAGCGCAGGACCTCGCCATCACGTTCCAGTTCCCGGACCACTCTCTGATACAGCCACTTTGGATCGGTGGGTTTCAAGGACTAACCTCCAGTAGTCCCATAGATTGAGGGACTTCGACGTCGCCGACACTTCTACGCCTGCGTCTCTGCTCGCCAGCGCTCCTGCTCGCCATCATTTCTGCTTCTTCAGTGCTGTCTATTTCGTCATCCATCATACAGCGACCTTGAGGTGCAAGGGCAATCCTGCTCAGGCGTAAAGGGGCTGGGGCAATCCTAGTCACTGACGGGGGTTCTCCTCCCACGGCGTATACCCAAAACCACTAACCCCAACTGCCCCACGCAGGAGAAAACCATGAACGAACGGAAACAATCACCGTGGTTTCCTCACCGGAGCAACTCGCCAACCATACTGCAATCGGGGGAGGCAGGTTTCAGATGAAGGTCCGGTACATCGGTCATAGCGGATTTCTGGTGGAATGGGATGCGTGCTACTGGCTATTCGACTATTTCACCGGGGATATCCCACAGATGGACACTGAGAAAAAACTCTTCGTCTTTGTGAGCCACAGTCACGGAGACCACTTCAGCTCCAAGGTTCTCGATCTACGTCACAAATATCCTAACATCGAATACGTGCTGTCCTCCGATATCGAGCCGCCCAAAGGAGACTGGGTATCCGAGAAGGTCACACTCGTAAACCCCGAAAAACGATACGAGTTCGACGACGGCCATAACCGGACGGTGCTCTTGAAGACACTCAAGTCAACCGACATGGGCGTCGCGTTTCTTCTGAGTTACCTCGAAAAGACCGTATACCATGCCGGCGACTTGAACCTCTGGGTGTGGAAAGAGGAAACTCAGCAGTACAACGATGACATGACGGCAGCGTTTAGTGAACAAATGAACCATTTGAGGGGGATTCCAATCGACATTGCATTTGTGCCCTTGGACCCCAGGCAGGAGGAATACTACCATCTGGGCCTCGAGGCGCTGTTGAACACAACAAAGGTCAAGCGCGCCTTCCCCATGCATTTTGGCCGGGAGGTCTCGGTGATCGAGCGATACAAACGCGAACGGGAAGCGAATCTTCGTGGAACAGTTCTTATGGATATAGAGCGGGCCGGACAGGAGTGGGAAATCGACCTGTAATCTGGACAACAAGAGGAGTTGCAGCGACAAGAAGACCTGCGATGACAAGAAGATCCGCGTGACAGGAATGTCTGCAAAGACAACAAGAAAGGAAGGATTCTTATGAAGTTCAAGATGGTTCATGAGAACTACAACGTCTTCGACCTTGAGAGATCGCTGAAGTTCTACGAGCAAGCGTTGGGCCTCACCGAGAAGAAGCGGATTACCGCCAAGGACGGCTCTTTTATCATCGTGTACGTCGGAAACGACACCACAGACTTCCTGCTGGAACTGACTTGGCTTAGGGACCGGGATAGGCCGTACGATCTCGGCGACGGCGAGTTCCATCTTGCTTTCAGGACGGATCGCTTCGAAGAGGCGCACGAACTCCACAAACAGATGGGTTGCATCTGCTATGAGAACCCACAGATGGGCATCTACTTCATCGAGGATCCCGACGGGTATTGGCTGGAGGTCGTACCTGAGCGGAAGTAGACCGGGCGTTGACAGCCTCTCGCTATACATGAATACTCATGAATACTAATGAATGTCCGGATCTGCCGGGGCGACATCTGGGGACAGCCAGATGTTGTCCTTATGAACCGATTTCTCCCGCCTCGATCCATGCGAGGATAGCACGTATCTCCAGTTGAACTACGCTTGGTATGATTGACCGAGCGCAGTCTCTTGAAGCGAGAGTCCTAGGGGTGGACCGTGGATTGAACTGGAGCTCGACTCCAGGAAGAAACAGGAGCAAAAGGGTGACTTCATATGACGTTCGACCGCGACAAGACAAGTCTCATAGGTAAGTGCGCAACGCTGCTCACGATGTTTTTGGCTCTTGTCGTGAGCCTTTCCGCATGTTCCGGCTCATCCGGGCCAGTCCTTTCCTCTCAGGAGGTAGCGCAAAAGTGGGAGATGCTGTGCAGTAATGCGTATCACGACGCTAAGGTCAAGAAGTGGGAAGAAGACCTGGAATACCTGACAATGCAGCTTGAGAGGCGGCACAAGAACCTCTACCATAGGGTATCCAAGGAAGACTTCGCTGCCGCCGTCGCTAACTTGAGAGACGCTTTGCCGGACCTGGATGATCCGGGACGGTTCGTAGAATTCGTGAAGCTTGTGGCGAGCGTTGGCGATGCCCATACCTTCGTGTCTTTCTCCATACCCTTGCACTGGTTTCCGGTGCAAACCTATTGGTTCAAAGAAGGCGTGTACGTGACCGCGGTGGCGGAAGAATACGCGGCACTCCTTGGCAAGCGGCTGGTAAGCATCGGCGGAGTCGCCACGGAAGAAGTCTACCAGAGTCTTATCCCGTTGATCGCGCACGAGAACGAAGCCACGTTGAAGTCAGAATTCGTTAACGCGGCAAGGTGCGCCGAAGTCCTCAAACACTTCGGGTACATTGACGGTCTTGCCGAAGGTACCTTCGAGTTCGAGGACGCTGACGGTAGCCGAGAGGCCATCGTGATGAAGTCCGTGCCGAACAACGCAAAGATCAACGTTGTACGACTGGAGGACGCTCTAGGAAGGCCCACCACCCCGCTGTGGAAACGAAACCCTAAGGAATTCTACTGGTACGAATACGTGGACTCAGAGAAAATGCTCTACTTCCAGTACAATACCTGCGAAGAAGACAAAAACAAGCCTGTCAAGGCGCTAACGCGAGAGCTGATGGACTTTGTGGATTCCCACGATGTAGAGAAGTTCGTTGTGGACCTAAGGAACAACGGCGGAGGTAACTCAAGGGTCATAGAGCCCCTGCTTAGTGCCTTAGCGAAGTCCGAGAAGATCAACAACAAGGGTCACCTGTTCGTGGTTATCGGGCGGTCCACCTTCTCGTCGGCGATCTTGAACGCCCTAACGCTCAAAAACAACACCGAAGCGATATTCATAGGCGAGCCAACAGGAGGACGGCCCAACCACTTTGGCGAGGTGAAATCGTTTAACCTCCCCAACTCCGGGCTGAGCGTCAGATACTCCACCAAGTACTTCAGGTTCTCGGATGACGACTCCGAAAGCCTATATCCGGACATTCTGGTTGAGCCGTCATTCTCGGACCTTGTATCCAACACGGACTCGGTTCTTGAAGAGATAAGAGACTGGTCTCCTTAGGCGCAAACGCACACTTACTCAAGGAATCTGGCTTGGGACGAATATCTTGTCCAGCCTACCTGTATCCTTAGCAGTACTTATCCGTGACATCAATTCCGTGAGGCTTGCTGTCAGGTAGGCCTTCAACGGCGCACTCTTGAGTGATAATCTGTCCAACGCCGTCTCTAGGGCCCACTTCAAGATATCGCGGGTGTATTCTCTGTCTTTGTGGGCCAGAACACCCTTCAGTCTCTGGACATCGACCCGGGACAGTCTAAGGGACAACACACTTTCGCCCAAGATAGCGCACCCCAAGGCATTTCGGAGCACTTGGCCACAAATGTTGTCAAGCAGATCCTCGTACTCGAAGTAGTAGTTTCGCATAACCTCGTCGATGACCGCTGCATCAAACGCAGAGCAGAATTGATTCTCAAGGTAAAGGCTTTGGAGATAGCGGATCATATACTCAACGCCGGCCAGACCCATAACCGGATTTAGCAATTGATAATCGATGGACCCCGGAACCTCGTGCGCGGCAAAGTCCGGGTCGTAACAGCGGAAGAAGTCTTCTATGCCCCGGTCGATAGTCTCGACATACGCGTAGTCTGGAGTGGACACCTTAGTCATACGGACAAGTTCGTACAGGCCTCTGGCAAAGGCCAGCTGTGAATCGAGAACATGGCGACCTTTGCGATAGATCTCAGATAACGGTTCGATCTTGAGGGTCTGAACCGCAAGCGAAACTTCGGGCTGGCCTTTCAAGTACAAACCCATAGTGTAGAAGATGGACTCCGCCAGTGTCTGGGCCGCCTCCCACTTCACGGAACTGCTCTTACCTTTGTTCAGTCGTTCCACGCCGGCAGCCAAAACGCTGAGGCACTGCATCAAGATTGCCTCCATTTGCGGAGCGTCCAGTTCACCTTGGCAGTAAGCCTCCGTCAGGAGCGATCGTAGGTAGAACTCCGCGCTGAGCGCTGTCTTCGTGATCCTAGAAGGTCGGTTGACCGGGCGCATGGCAGCCTCAACCGAAGCTGAGGCATCCCCAAACTCGCAGTTCTCACGGCTTTGGCTTAGTGCCGCACCGTCCGCACCACCCTGTGCAACGACTCCCGGACCGGAATTGAAGGGACCATTCTCGGCCGATCGTTCCTGATCTCGGGTCGCGGCTAGAGATTCCGTACGCCATCCTTCCCGCCCGTCGACACTGCCGCCGACGCGGCTTCTGATGCTCCGAGCCATCTCCTCGAGATCCCTGGATCTGAGAATCTCAAGAGAGCCTCCGCACCTTCCGTCGAAACACTTCTTCATGAACCGGATGAGGTTGTCGTCGCTTATGAGGTCCAGAGTTTCATTCTTGAAGTAGTAGAATATCTCAATCAATTCGTGGAGGGTCTCCAGGTAGTTGTCCGGAGACACATACGGCGAACTGCTGAATTCTTGGATCAGTCTCCCGATGGCGCCGGCACCAAACTCCAACCTACCGGTGTCCTTAAGAGAACATGAACGGGTCTCCAGGAGTTCCATCGCTTGTCTTTCGGTTAGTAACAACCCATGGGATACAGTAAGTTCATTTTGCCTTGTTATTTCGAGGATAGCTTGCTTCGTCGAAAGTGATCCGGACGACAGCGCTATATCTGATGCCATTGGTTGGGCCTCCATCCGATCAAGCGTTGGGGTCTAATCTTCAAATATACCATAATTTCCCTGCCGAGTCAATAGGCGAACCATGGGTGCAACGTCCGCGGCGCGTTGACCTTGCGGTCTCCCGTCCGACCGGGTGCGCGACAGGCCCCGCTTGTCAGGACAGGAAAAGATGCGAAGGTCGCAGGAATTCCATTTAGGCACCGGTAGAAGCACTCCAGGAGGATACCGCCCACCTACGGTTGAACTAGCTTTCGGCCTGCTCCGGCGTGATGGCTAGCATCAGGACAACACCGACGTGATGTTCATCGCCGATCCACGGGAGGTCATCCGGCGCGCCTTCGAGCACGCGGGGTATGGATACGAGATCATAAAAAAGCAGGGACGTCCAGACGATGAGGACATCATGCGTAGGCGGATCAAGTCTGAAGTGGATAACGGCCGCCCGGTCCTGGCCTTCGGCGTGATCAGCCCGCCTGAGTGCTGCTTAATCACGGGGTATGACGACGACGGACGGGTTCTTATCGGCTGGAACTACTTTCAGGACGATCCGGTCTTCGGCGCCGGAGTAGAGTTCGAGCCTGAGGGATATTTTCGGAAACGGGATCGGTTCCGGGATACAATTAGCGCCATTTCCATAGGTGAGAAGACATCTCGCCCCGACCTACGGGAGCGAAACCGTGAGACGTTGCAGTGGGCAATAGAGGTAGCTACGACACCCGAAGTCAACGGCTGCCATAGCGGATTCGAGGCATATACCGCCTGGGCGGATCATCTGGGCGACGAAGAATTCGCGTCACTGGACGTCGATCAGCTGCGGCAGCGGCATCACGTGCACGACATCGCCGTCGGCGACGTAGCCGAATGCCGCTGGTACGCGCACATCTTCTTGAGTGAGATGGCGAAAACCGAGCCGATTATGGCCCACGACCTGCTGGCGGCCGCTGCCGAATACGACAACGAGCACACCCTTATGTGGAAGGCTTGGGCAGTCCTAGGCGGCAACGGCAATCCTCAGGCCCACATCAGGCTGGCTGAACCGGAATCTCGCAGGCAGCTTCAGGCTATCATCAGAGATGCTCGCAGGTGCGACGAACGCGCGATTCAACGCCTTCGAAACGCGCTAGCTACGCAGTAGACAAACTGCGCCCATCACTGGTTACGGCGACGGGCTCTTCGGGCCCGACTATGCTCTTGGTGCTCAACGCATGCCACCTTCAGTGGTCAATGGCTCCGTGATCTCACCGATGGTACGGTTCCCCCTCCCCAATCTTGACCGCTCTGTACAACTGCTCCAAGAGGAGCATGGGCATGAACTGGTGAGGAAACGTCATTGGACCCATAGAGAGTCTCAACCGCGCCCTGGTCAACACGGCTTCAGACAATCCGGTAGTCCCACCTATCACAAACACCAGGCTAGATTCACCGGCTAGACTGCGCTCCTGCAGCCACCTACTTAGGTCCTCTGACGACATCTGCTTGCCACGGATGTCCATCGCCACTAGATAGTCGCCATCACGCACTGCTTGCAGTATGCGTTCGCCTTCCACATCTCTAGCATTGGTCAGATCCTTTGCGGACGCGCGCTCAGGTACAGGTTCATCCTGAACCTCCACGAACTCGACCTTAGCGTAACGGCCAAGCCGCTTCAGGTACTCGGCAGCACCTTCCCGCAGATACCTCTCGCGCACTTTGCCGGCGATCACAGCTCTGATGTGTAGTATCAGGCACCCTCCCCTCCACTGTTGGCCAGTTTCGACTGACTATCCCAAGGATCCCTAACCAAGAGACCTGTTGGGGTCATTGGACAGTTTCCGTCTGACCTAGACCTTCCCTAGCGGGCCCTGCAAGTCGTGTGCAAGACCGAGGCTTTCCCACCATCCCAAGGCGGGGTCGCAGACGATCTCGAGGATGCAGCCTACCGTCGCTCGAGTATCCATGTACGCCCACCCGTACCGCGTGTCATCGCGGTAATTGACCTGGAGGGGGTGTATCCCTTGCTTGCGCCATCTTTCCAGTTCCCTGTCTAGGGGCGGCGGCGCCTTGAAACCAATGTGGTGAATACCCTCTCCGTAGGCGTCCAAGAACTCCTTGTAGGCGGTGCGCCCTTCGACGGTTTCGGCCAACTCAATGACGATGGTAGCTGTCTTTGCGTAAGCGAATTTCACAACATACCTTTCATGCTGGCCATGGACCAATCCCCGCTCACCAGGTGTCTCGGTGACTCTCACCTGAAACGGCCCGATGCCGAACAAGTCGGCATACGCCTTCGCCGCCTTCTCGACATCCCGCACAACCACGCACACATGGGTGGGGTCCCCTAACATCATGCGACTGCCCATGATGATCTCGGTATCATCGAGTTTCACGGATTTCACCTCTTGGACGCACATTTACATACAGCCTCGAGCAGTGGACAGCCGGAGAATCAGGCAGGGCCAACTCACAGGCAGTTCACTTGTGCTGCTAGAGGCCGTTCCCAGTAATCTGACTCTAAGGTACATGGTATCAACCCGCTCGTACCCTCTGCAATGAGCTGAAGGCAATAGCTATGAGAAACGGTGCGACGTGAATGCGTTCTGCATACAAGCCAACATCTCCGACTATGTTTGCTTTGCCAGGACACCTCGAAGCAACATAGGTTCGATTGAACAGCACATCTTGGACCTAGCAGGCGATGACTAAAGCCCCTTAAGCATTAGGCAGGAGAATAGATATCGTTAAAGAATAGCGTCAAGCATGAATATCAGCTGCGTGTCGCCTGAAGACTACGTCAGTCGGGACAGTCAGCACCGAATTCTAAGAGGAAAAGGCTCCCTTTCCCGCTTTTTCTTTAGAACACTAGAAGTAGGGGCCCAATCGCACAGGACCTGGTTCTGAATGAAGCCTGTCGGCAGTGGTTCTGCTGACGACCAGGTATATCCCCTCCCGAAAAGCCACGAAATCTCTACCGGCGTAGAAAAAACGCGCTCCAAGGACAAGCGTGTCCGCAAAGATCACGGTGAGAAGCCCGGGGCTATCAGTTTCCCGGGCTCCTCGCGATGCGCTGGACGACTCTTTTCTACAGTTTTAGCAGACACCACTGCTTGTCGCACGGGGCAGTACCCATCTGAAGGCCTTTTCCATTCCAAACAAGGATATTGTTGCCGTGGTTGAACCCAAATCCGTTCTCTGGGTCAAACAGGCCGGGCTCGTTCGAGAAGTGCATACCCTTTTGCATCACCGTGTAATCGCCAAGAGCCTGGTATGGAGGCTGGTGTCCCTCCATGCCTTCGCCGTGACCGGGTCGATGATACACAAGATGAGACACACCATTCTTTACTTGATAGTCATGAACCGCCTTCGCCACATTGGAGCATGTATTCCCTGCGTACGACTCTCTTGCCTGGATGTAATAGGTGGCCGTATGCACGTCCCAAACATGTTCCTGCCAGTCAGTCCAGGGTGCGATCAGGAAAGAACGATACTGCTCTCCTCCATATCCGCCTATCCGAACCACACCCGAAATCTGCAGCGAGTGTCCAGGTTCGACACGTGCCCACTGAATCTGGTTGGGATGAGGATACGCACACAGTCGTCCAGTCCTGCAGCCAATCCGGACATCTATGCCAACCGCCTCGTGTGGGTATCCTTCGTTCTTGATGTCCTTCATTACGAGATGCATACCCCACTCGCGAGCGGCGTTGGCGACTTCCCAGTCAAGGACGCCAATTCCTTTCTCAAGAATGTAATTGCGGGCAAAGGCGTGAATCTCAGAGAAGTAGTTCATAGCGCGCTGGGTAAGTGCGTTCTCCATGTCATCCTTGACCATACGGTGCCGGATGAGAATGTCCGCTACGTCTACAAACTGAGCCTCTGGCATGGCTGATGCCATCACTCCGAAGGAACCGCCCACAGGTCTGAACTTCTGGGGTATCGTATACTCGCCAAACATGTTAAGACGACCAGCGAATTCCTGGCCCGGCATGATGCCGATCTCCGCCATCCCGCCGATGTCTATACCGATGGTTTTGTTCCCGTAGCCAAGCCGAGATAGGAGCTCTCCCCACCAGCGGTGAATGCTAAACGTATCACCCTGCGTCACAATGCCGGCGTTCGGAGCCGAACCCTCCGCGTGCTGAAAATCGAAGTAGCCGAAGCCTTCTGTACACCACCACGACTTTACCATTGCATCGTCGAGGTGCGGGTAAAACCAGATACATGCGTCTTCCTGATCCATTGGGAAGAAGCATGCGAAAGGCCTTTCGGTTGTGGTATGCAGAAGTCCACTGGCGTAGATCACATTCCAACGGTTGGTGAGAAAAATACCTCCATCGATCCCACGCTGCTTAGCCTCATCTTTCAGCTGTCGAACCTTGGCCTTGTACCATTCCAACGGAAGGCGATCCAGGTCAGTAGCCTTGGGGAGTTCACTCATGCGAGACTCTTGCTCTCGCCTCAAAAGCTCAAAACTCTCTCTGTTCGCTTCTGCTCGAGCCATAGCCCTTTCATCCGGCCACGTTTCACGAGGACCTGTGACAACACTTTTTCCCGTCATCTTTGAGACCTCCTCATATTATCTGAGTACAACAGCCTTGGATGGGGCTGCAGTTCATACTGCCACGCCAGTGTGCGCGCTCCGTAGGGGTCGCCTGGAGCTTTCCCTTCGCCGCTCCATTTGCATTTCCTGCATTACCATGGGACATCAAATCCCTATCACGGTATATAATGGACACCTAGGATATTGTTGCGAGGGTGCTAGGAGACACATGGGACAAGACACTGCAGACAAGATTAGAGACAACAAGACGCAGCAAGGATCCTCAACTAGACAGCAACGCAGAACCGCAACAAAGTCCGGTAGGAAAACCCGACGGCACCTGTGCTGGCTCTTCATCTTGCTAGTATGCTTCCTGTCGTACCCAAGGGCAAAAGCCCTGCTGGGTGCCGGACGTCCCAGGCCAACTCCAGGTGAGAGCCCTACCGCCGAAGGCATTGCAACGCGCACGACCCGTGATATAAACATCCTGCTTCTAGGGGTGGACGAGCGCCCGGGCGATGTCGGTCGTTCAGACACCATGATACTGGTAAACTACAATGCTCTTTACAATTCGCTGCATGTGATGTCCATCCCGCGGGATACAAGAGTGAACCTACCGAAATATGGTTACCAGAAGATAAACGCCGCCTACGCATACGGAGGCGCGGAACTTGCCAAACAAGCTGTTAGCGATCTGACCGGGCTCTACATCGATCATCACGCCAAAGTCAACTTCGACGGGTTTGCCAAAGTGGTGGATGCACTGGGAGGCGTAACTATCGAGATAGAAGAGGTCATGGACTACAGAGACCCATACCAGGATCTGCACATCCATTTCGAACCAGGGGTACAGCACCTAAGTGGTACTCAGGCCCTGGAGTATGTGAGGTGGCGCGGAGATCCCAGGGCAGACCTAGGCAGAGTTGAGCGTCAAAGGAGGTTTCTGAGCGCCGCAGTTCGCAAAGCCATGTCCCCCGCGGGCATCATCCGCCTGCCGCTGGTGCTTCTCGCGTTGGAAGATTGTGTGGAGACTGATATCCCGCCTTTGGAGCAGCCGGGACTGCTTGCGTCCATAGCCGTGGCACATCTGAAAGGTGCAACCAGCGTCACCCTTCCTGGTACCACGGCCAGTATAGGAGGCGGAAGCTACTTCATCGCTGACTCCCAAGAGCTCTCGGCCATTATCGAATCGTGGAACCTCGCTCCGTGGGCTAAGCGCGACTGACCGGGTTTCCTAGACTATCCTTTGAAAACCCTCCCCAATCACTTGGTGTGACTTACTTACGGTGACAAAAGCCCTGGGAGCGACCCTCTTGATGTGCTCTCTGAGTTGAATGAACTGCTTACGAGGAAGAACGCTATAAAGAACCTTCATGTTGCGACCTGAGTATCCGCCTCGAGCATCAAAGATAGTTACGCCGCGCCCCAAATCATCCATTATGAACCGTGCAATGGCCGGGGCGTTGTTCGAAATAACTATAACCTGCATGGAAACACTGAACCCTTCGATTACGTAGTCAATGATGAAACCGTTGGCGAGGACGCCCAAAACGGCATAGGTTCCTCTCTCAAACCCGAAGATGAAAGCGGCGGCTACAGTGATGACAGCATCGGTCAGGAGCAAAGCCCTCCCAATGCCAAGATGGAAGTACCGATTCAGGATTTTTCGCCACGATGTCTGTTCCGCCGCTGGAGGAACCTTGGTTGAACATGATGGCCATTCCTAGTCCCGAGATGAGTACTCCCATTATTGTGGCAAGCAAGAGGTCGTCTACCAAAGGTTTTTCTATTGGCCTAACCACTTCCAGAACCCAGAGGAAGGCCGACAAACCCAAACTCGCATAGACCGTCTTTATCCCAAAGTCCAATCCCACGGTGATAAAAGCCAACCCGAAAAGGATGACGTTAACGGCAAGCATGATGTGACCTACTGATAGAACGGGCAGGAATTGCCGCGCCACTATCGCTACGCCCATAGCACCGCCTGCCGCAATGTTCCCCGGTACCAAGAATAGGTGAAGCCCCAGAGCCACGATGACTACGCCTAGAGTGATGATAGCGTACGCCTTGACAGCGCTCATGACTCACCTCGCGAAGACATCTCCAGTGCTGCTATTTTGCCCCAAGATGGCCACCTGGGAGTTATGAGTTGTGCCAAATTAAGGGAAGGGTTATAAGGTCCAAGCACGATTTCATAGTTCAATAGTGGAGCAGGCTCAAAGGCGTCGGGGGCCCGTAGAGTCCAGGTGGTCAGGAAATTCGGGGGCCTGCTCCTCCACTTTTGAGACCCCAAAACCTGAGAAGCCCTCTACTGCCAGGCTTTGGACACATGTACTACTCGAAAGCCCCTAGAAGAGAGGCTTTCCACCAACTGCCGTACGTCGTCGGTCTTCAGTCGCAGAATGGCAGTCATGGTGTCAGAACCAGGTGGAGTGAAAGTAGAAAGGCTTGCAATAGAGATGCCCGCGTCTCTGACAATACCGGTTACTTCAGCAAGCATGCCCGCTTCGTCGGGGCCTTCTACGGTGACCCTCGTGCCCTGTGCCCGTAGCCCCATGAGGCCAACCAGAGTCCTGAACACGTCATTCTGAGTCACGATGGCTATGAGTTCACCGTTCTTATCCACAACGGGAAGGGCATCCATGTCATGGAAGTACATGTGAAAGGCGGCCATTTCCACTATCTCGTCGCCAGTCACTGTAACTACATTGTGAGTCATAATGTCCCGAACCTTGGTCTTGGACAAGTAGTCTCCTCCGGTTACCTTGGGTGTGTTCATGACGATATCCCAATCGGTGACGATCCCGATTACCTTCCCATCGTCTCGGACAGGAATTGCCTCGAAAGTCTTGTCCGCCATCACTCTGAGAAGTTCTGCCAGACTCGCGTCGGGCCTGATAGATACGGGGTTGCGTGTCATGATATCTCGCACGAACATGGTTCTCCACCCTCCAGCCACCACTATTTCTGGTTCGCCTGCAACAAATCCTGCATGGCAAAGGACTGAGATATCACTCCACCGCCGTACACCAGGTTACCTTGGTAGAATACTAGGGCCTGGCCGGGAGTGACCGCAAACTGGGAAGTCTGGAAGTCAACTTCTGCCTCGGCGCCCGATGGAGTCTCAAATTCGCAGGGTCGCATTTGGGCGGCCGTTTCTTTGCCTCGGTATCTAACCATGCAAGTGCCGTCTACAGGACCATCTAGATGCTGGGCTGCTATGAGGTTGAGATCCTTCACCCAGCATCCGCCTGAGTATGCCTCCCCTTTTGTTCCCACTATTAGAGCGTTTCTGGAGACATCCAGCGCCACCACATACAGGGCTGTCCCGGCTTCTAAGCCAAGGCCCCTCCTCTGTCCCACGGTGTAGAACGGTAAGCCCAAGTGCTTCCCCACCTGCTTGCCTGAAGTGTCAATTATGGGGCCTGGCTCTGGATGGACTCCCCTGTCCGACAGAAACTTGCGGTAGCCGGATCTACTCACGAAACAGATCTCCTGGCTGTCTGGCTGATCAGCGGCGGAGAAACCGGCTTGTCTGGCCATTTCTCGGACTTCGCGCTTCGTTAGGTTTCCCAAGGGAAACATGGAGTGCGATAGCATGTCTTGAGTGAGTCCGTACAAGGCATAGGACTGGTCCTTGCTCCTATCTCTACCTCGGAGAAGGTACGTGCGGCCGCCATCGGCCCGGGGGTTTTGAAAGGTGTCGACCAATACATCATCTTGACGGCGCACGGCTCTTACATAGTGGCCTGTGGCCACGTAGTCCGCTCCCATTTCTCTTGCCTTCCTCAAGAGGTGGCCGAACTTCATCTTCCTGTTGCAAGTAATGCATGGGTTGGGCGTTTTGCCAGAAGTGTAGTCCTTTACGAAAGGCACTATCACCTCTTTCTCGAACGCCTCTGTCATGTTCACTGTGTAATGGAGAACCCCAAGTCGGTGGCATACGCCGGCGGCATCTCTGGCCATTTCGGCAGTGCAACACGGCGTGACTGCGCCAGTGTCACCCGAAGGCGAGTCTTTCAAGAGTTTCATAGTCAATCCCACGACGTCGTATCCTTCTTTCACCAGAAGAAGGCACGCCACAGAGCTGTCGACACCTCCCGACATAGCTACGGCGACCCTGATAGGTGGCAAAGGAGACTCCTCCCTTCGTTTGACGTCGTTCACAGTCTGCAATCACTCATGGTAGGTAAAGGTGATGGAGCAGTCAAGGAGACCCGTATCCATTACCGGTTAAGGCGCTAGCGGTGACAGCCACACCCGGCCACCACCGCTAGTTTCGATCTATCAGGTTAATCGCCCCTGCCAGAGCTTATACAACCATACAACTCCACAATCATGCCAATAGCGGTGTATGGGATGAGCATTTCCCTACAGACACCTTCGTGGGCAACGCTCAAAGCCAGATGGTCAACTCCCGCAAAGGTTAACGTCCCTGCAATCACCGCTGTGTCCATTCCGAGCCCGGGGCAAGGTTCTGGTTGTGGTCCGGGGCACGGTCCCGGTTGAGGTGGCGGTGATGGCGGGCAAGGTGGCCAGGGGTCAGGATCCGGTCCCGGGCCAGGCCCGCGACCGGGGCCCGGGCCAGGTGGGCAAGGACGTCCGGGCCGTGGGCACGGCCAACCCAGGGAATCCACATCAAGGTATTCACTAAGGGCAAGATACGGAACTGAACTCATAGAGTGGATATGAACACCAGACAAGTACACCAGTACTGGCTGACCAATCATCTGCTGGAGTCTCTCCATAAGCGTACCCGGCAATTGTAGAGCTACGAATTCCTCGATCACCGACATGCATTTTCCCTCCATTCCCGAAATTCTCGTCAACACTTTATGTTAACCACTCGGGAATGGTGCAGGCCCCAAAGGAATGAACCCGAAGGACAGCGAAGGCAATGGAACAGAGGCGGGCAATCGGGTCTCTGGCAGAGCCTCAGGGCACACTATTCACGGGTCGATGTGGCCGAGGTAAGTCGCGTGCTGGAAGGAGCGAGTGCGCATTGAAATGCTTCTTAGGGGTTGACGGAGGCGCTACCAAGACCATGGCTGTGGTGGGTGATGCCCATGGCAACATCCTGTCAGCCGGCCTGGCCGGGCCCACGAACTACCAGAACGTGGGCCTCGAAAAGGCTATGTCCAACCTTGACAAGAGCATAACCCAAGCCCTCTCGGCGGCGAACCTCACCATCGATGACATCTCTTCAGCGGTATTTGGAATAGCCGGCGCCGACTACCCCATCGACTTTGATGTCTTGAACGGCGCTCTCGCTCGCCTTTACCCTGACTTGGCTTATGAACTTACAAACGACACGTGGGTAGCCTTTCGTTCTGGCAGCGAAAAGGATCACGGCGTTGTGGTCATCTCGGGCACAGGCGCCAATTTCGCGGCCAGATCCCCAGATGGCCGGAAGGTCACGGGAAGGGGCATGGGATATGAATGGGGCTCGGAAGGCGGCGCGATCAGTCTTATTAGGTCCGCTCTTCACCGCGCCTTCAGGTCTCATGATGGAACGGGGCGGAAGACTCTCTTGGAGGAAGCTGTCCTTTCGCTCATGGGGTTCTCGTCTTACGATGACCTCTCGTTCTATCTGTACCAGGTCAATGCCCAACGGCCCGAGCTTCTCACGAGAGCTTCGCCCGTAGTTCCCGCCATTTTCCAATTGGCCTTCCAGGGGGATCAGGTCGCCCAGGATATCTTAGTCTACACTGGAAACGCCATGGGCGAAATTGCCGGGCGTTTGGGGGCACGTATGGGATTGGGAAGCGTTCCGACCGATATTGTGATGGCGGGCAGTACTTTTACAAGGGGAATGAGCCAGCTCATGGTCACGGCCTTTCAGACCGCTTGTCAGCGTTTTGTGCCTCTTGGGGCATTCCGATTTCCGGAAATGGAACCCGCGGGAGGGGCTTACCTCATGGCCCTTGAGCATGTTGGGTTGAGCGTCTTTGGGGAAGTGCGCAAGCGCACTGTAGGATCGTTTCCTAAGGAGATCTCGTAATCGCAAGAGGGGCCCGATCGACGGGCCCCCTGGGTTTACTCTGTGAACAATACCCGGTTACTACCTGATCACCCTTACCTTGGTTGCCCGGAGGACCAGGTTCTTGAACTTATAGCCTTTCTGCAACTCCGCAAGAACAGTACCATGTTCTCCCCCGCCCTCCTGGGCTTCAACGGCCTCGTGTAAAGTCGGGTCCATGAGCAGGCCCACGGGGGAAGGGATGGGTTCCACGCCGCCTTTAGAGAGAGCACCCAGCATCTGATCTCTGATCATGGTGACGCCCTTTAGGAATGGGGTAAGATCTGCCTCGCTATGAGCTGCCTGAGATTCCATGGCCTCTATGGATCTGTCGAAGTTGTCCATTACTTCCAAAAGGCTCTTCATGAAACCGGCCATGGCTCTGGTCAAGCGGTCATCGAAATCACGCTCGACCCGCTTACGAAACCCCTCCATGTCGTCATGGACGCGCTTGTACTCATCGTAAATCCGTGCGGCTTTTTCTGCCCAGGTATCCTTTTCATTGGAAACCCTAACCAGCTCAGCCGACAGAGCAGCCAGTTCATCCTGAGCCGCCTTAAGTTCTGCCTGAGTAGCCGCGAGCTTACACTGGATGTCAGTCTCCTGACTCTCAGTAGCATCCTCGCCGAGCTCCATCTCGTCTCCCTGATCATCTGTTCGGATTTCCTCGTCATGGGGATGTTCCGCATCGGCAGACTTGCCTTCTCCCTCTTGGGAAACCTGAGAAGGCTGGCAATTCTCTCGTGTCTGATCGATTTCTTGGCTTGCGTCCTTCTTGTCACATCTTCGCTTAAGCCTCAACGCCATCGTCCTTTTCGCCTTTCTTGTCGTCCTTCTCCTTGAACTCGGCATCAAATACTTCGCCCTTTGGCGGCTGGGAATCTGCCCCGTCGTGAGGAACCTCTGCTCCAGGAGTTCCTTGTTTGGCTGCAGCCTGCCTGTACAGCTCTTCGGCCAGTTTCGATGCAGCGTCAAGAAGTTCATTGGTGGCTGATTTCATGGTCTCCGCGTTGTTGCTCGTCAAGGACTCTTTGGCTCTCTCTAACGCTTTCTCTACCCGGGACTTGTCTTCGGCAGACAGTTTATCCCCTGCATCCTTGAGGCTCTTCTCTACCGTGAATATCCGCTGCTCCAGCTCGTTCTTTGCGTCCACCAATTCTCTGGCCTTCCTGTCGTCCTCGGCATGCTTTTCAGCTTCTGCTACCAGCCTATCGACCTCATCTCTGGGCAACTGAGTGGACGCTTTAATGGTAATGTTCTGCTCAATCCCGGTCCCCATGTCTTTGGCGCTCACCTTCAGGATGCCATTGACGTCAATGTCGAAGGCCACTTCGATTTGAGGTACGCCCCTAGGAGCAGGAGGAATACCGCTCAACATAAACCTTCCAAGCGAGCGGTTGTCTCTGGCCATTGGACGTTCTCCCTGAAGCACGTGGATCTCAACTTGAGGCTGGAAATCCGCAGTAGTAGTGAACACCTGACTCTTCCTCACCGGGATGGTGGTATTCCTCTTGATAACCGGAGTCATTACGTTCCCAAGCGTCTCGATGCCCAAGGTCAGAGGCGTCACATCGAGAAGGACAATGTCCTTGACAGCGCCAGACAAAACGCCCCCTTGGATGGCGGCACCCATAGCCACCACTTCGTCCGGGTTGACGCTGCGGTTGGGTTCCTTGCCCGTGAGGGTTCGAACCAACTCCTGGATTTTGGGCATGCGCGTCGCGCCGCCGACCAAGATAACCTCATCGAGATCCTTTGCATCAAGCTTGGCATCTGCGAGAACCTGCTTAAATGGCCCTATGCAGCGATCGGTTAGATCCTGAGTGAGTTCTTCGAATTTGGCCCGTGTCACCTTCACCTCGAGGTGCAGTGGTTGGCCATCGACAGCTGTGATGAACGGCAAGCTGACCGTAGATTCCAGTACTTGGGAGAGCTCGATCTTGGCTTTTTCCGCAGCTTCCATTAGGCGTTGCAGGGCTTGACGGTCTTTCAGGAGATCGACCCCGTGCTCCTTGCGGAACTCTTGGGCAATGTAGTTAACGATACGCTGATCGTAGTCGTCGCCCCCAAGGTGCGTGTCACCTGACGTTGCCAGGACCTCTACCACATCGTCGCCCACGTCCAGAAGAGACACATCAAATGTACCTCCGCCCAAGTCCCAAACCAGGATTTTCTCTTCTTTTTTTCTGTCGATACCGTACGCCAGCGATGCCGCCGTGGGCTCATTGATGATCCTGAGTACCTCCAGACCTGCTATTCGTCCAGCGTCCTTCGTAGCCTGCCGCTGAGAGTCGTTGAAGTAGGCGGGGACTGTAATAACGGCCTGGGTGACGGGTTCGCCGAGATACTTTTCCGCATCCTCTTTGAGCTTCCTCAGAATATGTGCCGAGATTTCCTCGGGAGTTAGCTCGCTATCGATCGCAGGCAAGTAGACCCTCACCTCGTCATGCTTGCCTCTTCTTACTTCGTAGGGGGACCGACCACGCTCTAGGTCTATCTCGTCATACCGCCTTCCCATGAAGCGCTTGATAGAAGACACGGTGTTTGCGGGGTTCAGAACCGCTTGCCTTCTGGCCAGCTGCCCCACAAGCTTCTCCTTATTCTTGCTGAACCCGACCACCGAGGGAGTCAGGCGAGAACCCTCGGCATTGATGATCACTGTGGGTTCTGAACCTTCCATCACGGCGATAACCGAGTTAGTGGTACCAAGGTCAATCCCTACAACCTTAGACATGAGTACACCTCCACCTAGTTCATCATCAAGTCTTCTTCACGAAGTCGTCATGGTTGTCAATGCTCGACCTCGTTTGGGGCCGTTCGTTTTGACCATCTTGCTCCATGGCCAAAATCACGCGAACGCCCTGCAGATTGATGCCGCAGTCTCTGCACAGATAGATGATCCTTGCCAGAAGCCTGAGGTCGTGATCTGAATACAGGCGGATATTCGTCTCGGTTCTTGCGGGCACGACCAACCCTTCTGCTTCGACTTGACGCAAAAACTGCGGGGTTGAGCCCAGGAGGCGGGAGGCCACACTAATGGTATAGACGGGTTCGTGGGGACCATGGAAGACACCCACAATATCACCTCCCTACAGCCTATGTTAAGAACCTTGCAGTAGTCATATAAGTTTCTTCCCAGGTTATGATAAGTATTCTCATACGACCCGTCAATATTCAGCCCTCAACTATTCCAGGAGTGTGCCAACATTAATCTGAGCAGGACTTATGTGGCAGACTATTTCCAGGGGTCAACAATGAAGCGAAATATCCCAAGATATGCCACGATAGATAGCAGTATCAAGGGGTCTTTTGAGAATGAAACAAAATGATTCCGACGGCAATTCCCCAAAATACCGTCGGAATCTAAATTGTAGCTGATACTACTTCGTAATGTTATCGATGAATCGCATAAGGATCGTAGCCACCTGAGCGCGGGTCGCGTGTCCAACTGGGCAGAGTCCGGTTGTGCTGACGCCCGTGATCAAGTCTTCTGCAACAGCCCATTTCACTGCTGTCCGCGCCCAGGCTGAAACATTACCAGCATCGGCAAATGCATCCAGCTCGTTCGATGCTGTCAAATCGTAGCCTTTGAAGCTTGCATACCTGTACAGTATAGCAGCCATCTGCTCACGCGTAATTGGATCGCTCGGTCCGAATGTGCTTGAATCGTAGCCTTGTACGATGTCGTTTTCAGCTGCCCAGGCAACAGCATCTGTGTACCACGTTCCCGCCGCCACGTCTGCAAACAGGTGCGCAACTGTGGCATTCGGTTCCTTTTCCAGCCTCCATAGCACGGTTACCACCATGGCTCTCGTCATATCTACGTTCGGCTCAAAGGTCGTCTCAGATGTTCCGTCAAACGGTCAAGTCCTTTTCTTTCTGTAAGAACCCCTCCGGCGACTTATGTAACACTTGTCTAACTCCCTGCGACTGCGAGTTCGCGTCCGCTCAGCGGCGGCATGTCCTGCGCCCGTTTCCATTCAAGGTAGTCTCTCATGTCGAAGTACGGCCGGTCCGTAGACCAAGCCTCGTCTTTCTCCATCAGTAGAGCCCCTAGCAGGCGTACTGCTGATTCGACGTTGGGGAATATTCGGATCACTCTCTCGCGCCTCCGCACCTCTTCATTGAGCCTTTCAATCCCGTTGGTCGTCCGCAGCCTCTTCCGGTACCGTTCACGCATGTTCAGAACCGCTACTGCGTCGTCGAACCCCTCTTCCAAAATGGTCATCGCCCTGGGCGCCCGCCTCCCAAAGCTATCTATGACTCTTCTGAGCATCTCCCTGGCAGTCTCCACATCCGGCGCCTCCCAGATGACCCTGAGTTGCGAATGAAGTTCAGCCTGCAGCTGCTTGGGACAGGCATCCAGGATGTTTCGGGTGAAATGGGTCTGACATCTCTGCCACATGACTCCCTGAAACTGAGTCTCCACAGCCTTCACCAGCCCGCCGTGGTGGTCCGAGGTTACAAGGTCCACGCCCCTAAGGCCCCTTTTCTTCAGCCATGAGAAAAAGTCGCTCCAACTGGCGTAAGTCTCGCTGTCTCCAATCCAGAACCCCAGCACCTCACGGTATCCCCTCATGTTCACGCCGATGGCGATGAGGGCGCTCTGAGGCCTCACCTGTCCTCCCTTTCTCACCTTGAGAACCATCGCGTCCACCATCACGAAGGGATATACCTCCGTGAGTGGCCTCTCGTTCCACTCTTTCACCATGGGGTCCAGCCTCTTGCACAGTTCCGACACCGTTGACTTGGAAAACTCCGTCCCGCACAGTTCCTCTGTAATCTTGGCCACTTTCCTCGTGGAGACCCCGTTCACCACCATCTCCATGAGCACCAGGATGAGAGCCTGTTCGCTCCTTTGGAACCTCGAGAAAAGCTCGGGTGAGAACTTCCCATCCCTCACCTGGGGTACTGACAGCGTCAAACGCCCTACCCGGGTGGTCATGGCTCGGGGTTTGAACCCGTTCCGGTACCCCTGGCGTTCCTCAGTCCTCTCGTAGGGCTTCGCCCGTAAGGCCTCCGTTACCTCAGCTTCAAGCACCTGGTTCAGAACTTGCTCCAAGAGCTTGGCCATGGCTCCGTCATCCTTGAATAAACCGTGCACGATTTCGTCTGAGAGTGTAATCTAATATTGGGTCACCATTGCTCCTCCTTGACTAGTGATCTCTTTCAATCAACCAGTCTACCAGAGGGGCCGGTGGCCCGATCCGTCTGTTCCTCAAGATCCGCTTTTACAGAAGTATAAGGACACTACTTTTTCATGCTCATGTCCTCCTATGTATTTGCCTCTTCATGTGTGTATTACGGGCTTTCACCAGAGGCATTTGTTACCTCTTGATTGCAATACTGTGGGAAGAAATTCACTTCAGAAAACGGGCACAGACCGCTGTAAACAACATCTTGTTTGCCGTTACACTTCTTTTCGTACAGAGCCCGTCTGGATATCTTACCCCTAACCTTCAAAAGGCTCTCGGAAGACTCTACGCAGTCATTCTTCCATGCAGGGAATAGGACCTTCGAGGCAGAAATGTCTAGCATCGGTACTGGAAACGAGGGCTCATGGATGTTCGTATCACTGGGACTTCGGAACGCGTGGCGCAACCGAGGCAGAACCATGCTCGGCATAGTCAGCATGGCTCTGGCCACCATTGTGTTCGCTTCCAGCGCTACTCTCAGCCAAGGTTACCCGTCGGGCGCCTACTTTCCTGCCAGGCAACTCCTGGGGGCCGACCTGGTGCTATTGCCGGGAAAGACTGTGATCTCCAGGGACGACCTGGCTTCATCGAATTGGACGTGGCGTTTTGGCAGAACCAGTCTCGACAGGCCAAATTCCACCCTGGGTTTCAACGTCACTCCCTACTATTATGGAAGCATGCAGGGAGAACCTCAGACGGGTCAGATACCGGGGCCCGCCGATATCAAAGAGCTGGCAATTAGGCTGGAGGAAAACCCGGGCGTAAGACACGTTTCCCTCAAAATGGCTCTGCCGTTTCTGTACACATACTACCGCGACGAAGTCCCCATGGTAGACTACGGCTTCCTGGAACCTAGAGACCCAAAGATCCACAAGGACACATGGCGCATTGAAGAGGTCGTGGACCCCAGGGGCCGATACCTTGACTCATCCGATAGAGCATCCATGGTGGGAGTAGCGTGCAGCGGTTGGAAAGGTGCGTCCTATGCTATCGGGCAGAATGTGAACCTTCAGATACCTAATCTGTTCATGAGCGCCGACGGTAAGACCTACTATGACTACGAAAACTCTCTTGATGTGGACCTTAGCATTGTCGGCGCAGTCGCCTTCAAAGACGGAGAAGGCGCTTCGTCGACAACTTACGCCAACCCAACCATTTTTGTTACTCCCGAGACTTTCAGCGACTTGTGCAAAATGGCAGGTTTCGAGCCTGACGATACCCTCTGGGGCATTGGTGTGGCCGCCCGAAACATGTCGAGTCTGGAGAACCTGGCTTCTTCGCTTCAAAGGGAATTCCCGCAATACTCGGTGTTTACCGCTCCTGGCTTAGCTAACGCGTCAAGTAGTCAAACACCTTTATCTACAGGAGTTCCCATGGACATGCGGAGGGTTACGGAAGCCCTAGCCTTCCTTGTAGCTGCACTCCTTTCGGCTACCAACCTCACAGTCCTCATGCTTACCAGAAAAACAGAGATAGGCATTTTAAGGTCCTTAGGAGCCACTCGCTGGAACATAACTTGTATGGTGTTGACTGAGTCGGTTTGGATAGCCCTCCTGGGAAGCGTAATGGGCAATCTTCTAACCCAGCCGGCAATATTCTGGAACCTTGTTTCTGACGGCATGTCTTCAGGGGCCGTGCTCGGAAAGGCGGCCACGACCGCGACCACTAGCTTGGGGTTCGCACTGTTGGCCGCAGTAATCTTCGGTTTTCTGCCCGTGACCAAAGCGTTACGGGTCACTCCCGCCGAAGTGTTGCGGGGTCAATGAGGCAATATGGGGTTTGGGGTGAGGACAACATGAGAGACGGCCTAGATCTGGCATGGCACGGCTTTCGGCACAAACTCGTGTCGTACCTGATCATGACCCTCTTGGTGGCCTTCACTGTGGCGGGGTATCTCATCGTGGCCTCATACTGGAGGGACGCAACTCTCGTGTCCGTGGCCACTGCCGAGCCTCTCAACTTTCCGTACCTCAAGACCACGGTTGTCTACGCATACTACGCCAATCCCCCCATATCGCCCGACGAGGAGTTCCCTCCCCCAAGGAAATACGCTCCCCTTTTCAACGAGACAGAACTCGAAAGAATCAGGAATATCCGTGGGGTTACAAGCCTGTCTGTGGCTCTTTCCCAAGAGTGTTTTTCAAGGTACGGACATCACGAGCTCCTGTCGATCGAACCCGATGCGCCCCTTTGGAGCGACATCGACCTTATAGAAGGCCGCCTCCCTCAGACTTCGGGCGAGATATTGGTGCCAGAAAGCCTGTTTCTTTCTGGAGCGACAATCGGTACACAGATGCGCCTTCAAAAGCCTGCGACCGTGTTCCCGAGGCAGTACATGAAGGACCCCATAATCGAAGACGTTCCCGATCCCGAGCCTGTGACTTGGGAACTAGTAGTGGGCGTATACCGGCCCAAAAACCCAATGATATCGGGTTACATTGGATATCTTCCCGTTAACAGAGTCGACTCCTTTCCCACCGAAAACCCCAGGTCCATATCGATGGATTGGCCCGTTCCCAACACCATTTTTCTTGGGCTCAAAGACCCGGACAAAGCTTCTGCTGTCTTGATCTACTGGAAATCTCTATACCGTGATCTCCCAGGAACAGAGGTTCCCATAATACCTCCGCCCAAGACCTCGTGGATGCCTGACTTGCCTTCCACGCTGATGGAATTGGCCACAGGAGAAATCGCCGCTCCCGTCTACACGAATACCTTGAACGCGTTCGGCTTGGGTTCCATAGGGATTTTTGCCGCCATGTTCACGTCGTTTCTTGATAGAAGGCGAGAACTGGGGATAATGAAGACCGTCGGTATGGACGATGGTCATACCGCGGCTGACCGTTTCCTTGGAGGTTGTCTTTGCGGGGATTCTCGGGACACTTCTTGGCATCACCTTAGCCCTTGTCACAAGCCAAGGTTTCCTGACGGGAATAACGGGCAACTTCATAAGACTTCCCTGGGATATTGTACTCATGGGGTTGCTGGTGACATCAGCAATTCTGCTTGCGGCAACCTACGTGCCGAGGGCTATGGCAAGGCAAGGTACCGTCATGGAACTCCTACACGGACGCAACATACCCATCTTTAGAAAGAGGCAAACCTCCACCTGAAGAAAAAGCCTCAACCGTATGGTGATCCTCCTAGCCTCAGTCTAGGAGATAGCGCTTGATGAGGTTCGAGGCACAGGTAAGCGGGTCCAGTTTTCCCTCTCCGAGCTCTGTAAGAGCATCTTCCAGGCCCCCGTCGGCTTCCGCTCTAAGCGATCACTCTCTCCACAGTGAGGTGTCGCAGGTATTCCTCTAGGACCGCTCTGTTCCCGGCTCTTACCTTTTCTTTCAGAAGGCCGCTAGAAACCAGGTACTCGCGGTGGTCCTGCAGAGCCGCCAAAAGAGCGTCTATTCCCTTGCCTTCAGACGCCTGAGTTAGGACTACTTGAGGACGCCTCTCATTGGGGTCTCTGAGGTTGAGCATCATCTCAATCTCCCGCCGAGTCTTCTCCACACCCGGCAGATCCGCCTTGTTGATGCAGAACACATCGCCGATCTCCAGGATCCCTGCCTTGATGGCTTGGACATCATCGCCCAAGTTTGGCGCCATGACTACAATGACGGTCTCGGCGTACTTCATGATATCGACTTCCGACTGGCCCGCCCCAACCGTCTCGACCACGATGTCGTCAAAGCCGAAGGCATCCATGAGTGCTATGACATCGCCCGTGTGACGGGACACTCCGCCCAAGTGACCTCTTGTGGCAAGACTCCGGAAGAAGACTTCTTTGTCCAGTGTATGAGAACGCATTCTGACCCGATCCCCAAGAATGGCTCCCCCCGTGAAGGGAGACGACGGATCTACTGCGATGACGCCAACAGACCGACCGATGGCTCTCAAGGCGGTCACAAGCCCATCCACTACGGTGGACTTGCCCACTCCGGGAGAGCCCGTGATACCTATGATAGAGGCCTGTCCTCGATGCTTGTAGACTTCAGCCAGGAGATGAACCGCCTCCCCGGCACCATCCTCCACCAGCGATATGGCTCGCGCCAGGTGAGGGCGACTCTTTTTCGCTATGCCCTCGTAAAGCCGTTTGGCCATCTTGGCGCCGGGGTCTAGGTTCATTCTATACACCGTCCTATGTCGTATCTAAGCTACGTCTCTCTTCAAGTGGGTCTTGGTATATTCGACGATATCCTGGGTACTGGTTCCGGGGCCAAATACCTCGTCGACACCCTTAGCCTTCAGTTCCGGAATGTCATCGTCGGGGATGATCCCGCCTGCCAACACCAGGACGTCAAGGTCGTCGGTGCCTTTCTCGCTGCTCAAACACTGAACCACCTTGGGAAGCAGAGTCAAATGCGCGCCAGAAAGGATAGACAGGGCCACAACGTCGACGTCCTCTTCCACTGCCATTCTGGCCAATTCTTCGGGTGTGCGGTGAAGTCCACTGTATATGACTTCCATGCCTGCATCCCTGTAGGCCCTTGCGATAACCTTGGCACCGCGGTCGTGTCCGTCAAGACCGGGCTTGCCCACCAGTACTCTAATTTGCCTTGCCATCAGATTCTGCCCTCCTACAGTCGCTACTTTTCATGTCAGGAGCCTCCAAGTTTACCGTCACTTGAGCATGGTCAGAAAGACACCGGCTGCGACAGCCGTTCCAATGACCCCAGCCACATTAGGTCCCATCGCGTGCATCAACAGGAAGTTCTCGGGATTAGCCTTCTGGCCTTCAACGTGAGCCACCCTAGCAGCCATCGGAACCGCCGATACTCCCGCGGCCCCGATCAGTGGGTTAACCTTGCCCTTTGTGATCACGCACATCATCTTACCCAGCAACACGCCGCCCACAGTGCCTCCGGCGAAAGCCACCATTCCCAGGCAGATGATCTTGAGCGTCTCGCCGTTGAGGAAATTCTCAGCACTCATGGTCGCACCCACCGAAGTTCCAAGCAGTATGACCAGGATGTTACTGAGTTCGTTGGCGGCAGTCTTTGAAAGACGATCAACGACCCCGGATTCACGGAACAAATTCCCGAGCATGAGCATGCCTACCAGTGGAGCGATAGCCGGCAGAAGTAGACTCACTGCGATCGTCACAACAATTGGAAACACTATCTTCTCTACCTGCGAGACCTGTCTCATTTCCGTCATTACAATCTGTCTTTCTTTCTCGGTAGTCAAAGCTCGCATGATGGGCGGCTGGATCAGCGGAACAAGTGACATGTAGGTATACGCCGCCACGGCGATAGGTCCTACAAGTTCAGGCGCCAGCTTTATGGCAGTGTAGATAGCCGTGGGTCCGTCCGCGCCGCCGATGATCCCGATAGCCGCTGCCTGACTAAGCGTGAAACCCAAGGACTTGGCCAGGAGAAGCGCGACATACACCCCAACCTGAGCCGCTGCCCCGAGAATAAGCGTTGACGGATTCGCCAGCATGGGCCCGAAGTCTGTCATGGCGCCCACACCCATGAAGATAAGCGGCGGGAATATCTCCTTCTCAACTCCAGAGTACAGGTAATAAAATAGGCCGCCAGGCATAGCACCTTCCGGCCTACTCATAATTGGTGCAAACGGGAGGTTGGCCAGTATCGCCCCAAAGCCGATGGGCAAGAGAAGAAGGGGCTCAAACTTCTTAAATACGGCCAAGTAGCATAGGAGCGCTCCAATCGCCAACATCACCAATTCGCCTAATCCGAGCCCGGACAGACCCGTTGATTGCCAGATCTCGACTGCCATTGACGCATCCACTATCTGGGCACCTTCCCTTCCGATACCTCCAATACCGACTGTATAACTACAACCTGAACAACACGTCACCGGTCTGGACAGATGCGCCCTGGGAAACGGCAACTTCTGAGATAACTGCATCGCGAGGCGCCAGTATCTCGTTCTGCATTTTCATGGCTTCTAAGAGCATCAGGACTTCGCCCTTCTTTACGCTCTTTCCAGAAGACACTCTGATCTCGCTTACCACGCCTGGGATCGGAGCTCGAATAACGTCACCGCTGCCCGAATCTTCCTTTGCAGCCGCCGCAGGAGCAGCCGGAGCCGCGGGTTTGGTTACAGGAGCTGCCACCGGAGCAGGTCTTGACACGGAGACTTTGGGGGCCGATGCGGGAACTTGCACAGGGGCACGGCTAACCCTGGGCTGGCCTTGACCTACTTCCTCGACCTCAACCTCGAATACCTCGTTGTTGACTTTGACCTTGAATAGACGCAACACTAATCCTCCTTTTCACCCAGTCGCTTACGGTACAACCGGCTATGCCGGTGGAACTCTACATTCCGCCTCTACCACTGGACTTGATCCAAAGGCCTCGGGCGGCTGACCTGTAGGTTCCGAAGCCGCCTTGGAGATACTCTCGCGACGACCTGCCCCAAGCTCCAGAGTCCGTATAGTTGCGCAGAAACATGGAGGGCCTTGAGGGGCTTTCAGTGTACACAGCCAAAGCTGCCATGACTGCTGCCCTCGCTGCTCCATCCATCTCGTTTGACGGCAACGTTGTTCCCTCCTGAAAAGTATCCGACTGAAGAGCATCCGACTGGGAGCCTGAGAGGATCATCACATGTTTCTCCCTGTCGGACATACTCTCTTGAGTTTCCCGAGGCTGGAACGTGTTAGCCAACCGATGGGTAATGTTGATGACCCCGCCAATAACCCACAGCACCACAAATACCATGCCTAGATTGATGCCTATCAGCGTAAATGCTCCCGCAAAAGTATCAGGCATGTTGCTTACCTCCCTACTCCCCTCTCCCCGGGAGCATTGATCATCGTCTCTCTCGCATACGAAGCCGCCCTACACAGGCATATTCCCGTGCTTCCTCGGAGGAACCTCGGCCTTCTTTGTGACTAGCAGTTCAAGAGCACCGATAACCTTGGGCCTTATCTCCTGAGGATCAATGACGTCGTCGATGAAGCCCCTGCTAGCGGCCACATATGGATTGGCAAACACGTTTCTGAATTCCTGAATTTTCTCTTTGCGCTTTTCTTCCGGATTGTCCGCTTTGGCGATCTCATCCCTAAACACGATGTTGGCTGCACCTTCCGGCCCCATGACTGCGATCTCCGCAGTGGGGAACGCAAACACCATGTCGGCACCTAAGTGTCTGGCGCACATAGCCAAATACGCTCCACCATAGGACTTTCTGGTGATAACGGTGATCTTGGGAACCGTCGCTTCGGAGTAGGCATACAGGAGTTTGGCTCCGTGCCTGATAATTCCGCCGTACTCTTGATCGACTCCGGGTAGGTAGCCAGGTACATCGGCCAAAGTGACCAAAGCGATGTTGAAGGCGTCACAAAACCTGATGAACCTTGAGGCTTTGTCTGACGCGTTTATGTCCAAACAACCTGCTTTCACGTTTGGCTGGTTTGCGATGATCCCAATGGACCTGCCATTTAGTCGGGCAAATCCAGTTATGATGTTTTGGGCGTAATCCTTGAGAACCTCAAGGAACTCGCCGTTGTCCACCATAGAGTAAATCACTTCGTGCATATCGTAGCTCTTGTTCTGTTCGGCCGGGACTATCTCTCTGAGTTCCGGTGTGAGCCGCGCCGGATCATCGCTTGGCTCGAAGTACGGAGGATCTTCCTGATTATTAGAGGGCAGGAAGCCAAGAAGGGCTTTGATCATCTCTAAGCAGGTTTCTTCGTCAGGCGCCACGAAATGGGCGTTTCCGCTGACTTGACTATGTACTCCTGCGCCGCCCAGCTGTTCTACCGTCACTTCCTCGCCCGTAACCGCTTTGATGACCTGAGGGCCGGTGATGAACATGTTGGAGATCCCTTCAACCATGAAAACAAAGTCGGTGAGTGCTGGGGAATACACTGCGCCACCGGCGCAAGGTCCGAGAATCACCGAAATCTGGGGGATAACTCCTGAGTACTGTACGTTCCTGAAGAAGATGTCACCGTAACCTCGTAGAGCGTCTACGCCTTCCTGGATTCTGGCGCCACCTGAGTCATTGAGGGAGACGAAGGGGATACCGACCTTTGCGGCTAGTTCCATGGCTTTGACTATCTTGGCTGCGTGCATCTCTCCCAAAGAGCCGCCTATCACGGTGAAGTCCTGTGAAGCCACACATACTGCTCTTCCGTTGACCAGGCCGTATCCGGTGACTACACCTTCTCCCGGCGCCTGTACTTTCTCCATTCCAAACTCTTTTGCACGGTGGGTAACGAAAGCGTCAATCTCCACAAACGTGCCCGGGTCAAAAAGGGCGGCCACCCTCTCGCGAGCAGTCAACTTACCCGCTTTGTGCTGGCGTTCTATTCTTGCTGCCCCACCACCCTGTTCAATAGTTTCCCGGCGTTTCGCTAAGTCCCTGAGCTTCTCCTCAAACTGCGACAACGATTCGGCCAACTATGTCACCTCCGGGAGGAATTATAGACCATTATGGTGCTTTTGGACCAGCCAATTCTATACACACTTCCTCACCCACGCTATCATAACACGAAGTGCCCATCTTCAGAATCACAAAAGCGATTGTCATGCTACCACAGATTCTGTCCGCTAAGTAACCATGGACTCCTCGAATGGGCCAATCAACCAACTTGAGCTATGACAGTCACAGGTAGAAAGCAAGTTCTTGAAGCAGAAATGTCACGTCGACGTTCTGAACCCGCGCATCAGGTGGAACCTTCAGCTTAACGGGAGCAAAGTTCAAGAATCCTCGAATTCCGCACGCCACGGCAAAGTTAACTACTTCCTGAGCCGCTGAAGCAGGAACAGTTATGATGCTTAGCTTAATATCGCCGGACTGGGTAAGCCTCGGAAGTTCCGACAAAGGGTTAATGACCAAACCCTCAAGCTTGGTACCAATCTTGCGTTTGTCCTCATCGAACAATGCTCTAATGGTGAACCTGTAACTGGGATCGTACCGTTTTCTGACAGACAGGTATCTTACGAGCGCCGTACCCAGTTCGCCAACTCCGAACAAGGACACGGCCATATCGCGATCAGCCCGCAGGATCTTCGTCAACTCATCTAGAAGGCTCCGAACTGGGTATCCGACACCTTGTTTGCCGAACTCACCGAACAACGCCAGGTCTTTTCTTACTTGAGCGCTGTTGACGAGAGACTTTTCTCCCAATTCAGCGCTGGATATGAAGTCATCGGGCTCTGCCTGCATCTCCTGCAGAACGCGCAGATACCCAATCAACCGGTGTATTACGACGTCGGGAATCCTGTTTCTTAACACTCTTTCACCTCCTTTGCGAAGCACGTTGTCATGTAGCCCATGTCACCCCGGCATCTCCAGGGTCTGGTCTGGCCCTCTCTCAGGTTCCCGAACCGCGACCAGAAGCCAACACCCTCTTGCAGACAAAACCCACGAACACGCCGGTAGGAATGGCGAAGAGAAGCAGATACGGGATATAAAAAAGCACCCCCGTCGTTCTGAGTAGAAGCACCGCAGTCAAGAGCTGGGCCAAGTTGTGAGTAACAGCTCCAATGACGCTCACTCCTACGACGCTTACATGCCCGTGAAATAGCATCCAAACTAGGCTCATCATCAAAGTCGACGCCAGAGCTCCAGCAGTGCCAATGTAGTAGCCGGTGTTAAGGAAAGTCCCAGTTATTAGGCTGCCCAAGAGAGTCCTGAGGAAACTTATGGCTAAGGCTTCCCTGAGTCCCAGGGTTGCCACTGCATAGAGCGCCACGACATTGGCCAGTCCCAGCTTGGCGCCTGGGACGACATATGGTACAGGGATCAGAGCCTCTACGGCGTGAAGAACGCTGGCCAGAGACACCATGATGGCGATTCTGGCTACGGTCTGAGCCCGATTCGCGGCACGCGCCCCCACACCTCTACTCCGCCTGAGGAACCTGACTTCTGGACTTCGCTCGGCTGTAAATCACGATGACAAGAGCCGCCGCCAAACCTGCCAAGGAAGTCCATTGTCCATAGCTGAGGCCCCACAGGTAGGAATCGTTGTCCCGGAAAAACTCCAAGAAGAAGCGTATACCTGAGTATCCGGCCACATAGGTCCAAAAGGCAGTACCAGACACCTTAGTCTTGTCAGATACTCTAATCACGGCCACTACTAAGATGAAATTGGCCAGACTCTCGTATATCTGGTATGGATGCCTGAGGCCCGGCGCAAATCTGGTGTAGAATCCCCACGTCCCCGAAGTCTCAACACCATAGCAGCAACCCGACATGAAGCAGCCAATTCGACCAATTGCCTGACCAAGGGCCACTGAGGGTGCGAGGAGGTCAGCCAAATCCAAGAATCTGGCCTCTTTTGACCGGGCATAGGCAGCCAAAGCCAAAGCACCGCCAACCAAGACCCCGTGAATGGAGAGGCCTCCATTTCGGGTATCGAGGACACTTCTCCAGTCCTGATAGTACCAGGTATTCAGCACAACGTGAAAGAGTCTTCCACCTACCATCCCAGCGGCCAAAAGCAGAACAAACAGCCAGAACATGGAGTCGGGGTCGATTCCTTTCTTCTCAGCCCTCTTGGACGCAAGCCAGATGCCGGCTACGAAGCCTATCCCTATCATAAGGCCATATGAATAGAACTCTATATTTCCCAATCTGAAAAGCACTGGATGCACAGGCAATCACCTTCTCAATCATAACATGGCTGAATAATCGCATACCAGTAAATGCATCATAGGAGACATAGGAGGTATTGCCAGTTGTCTCCAGGACGTGTTATTGCCCTCGTTCTCATAGGGGTATGCCTCGGCATCGGACTTACAGTGGGAATCACATTAGGCGTAAGGCAGTATTCGCCGGCTCTTTGGGCCAAGGCTGTTACTTACCTGACCAGCCTTCCTCTTGCCACGGGATCGAACTCAGCGGGCACCTCAAACATCGATATGTCGTTAGTCAAGGCCATGGTTCAAGAAATTCTCGCCTCAGACCAGGGCAAAGCCGTAGTCTCCGAATTAATCAGCAGTCAGTCCCAGGACACATTCAAGGCATTCTTCAACGAGGCCGTAAATTCCCCAGAGTTTCGAAGCGCTCTGTTAGAAACCCTAGACGCGTTCCTCAAGAGCGCTGAAGGCAAGGATCTCATAAGACGGGTCGCCCGAGACGCCATGAACCCGTAGGACGACCCATCTCCTTTATGGCAAAGTGGCAAGGATGGCACTGTCGCCCGCGCCGGCATGGGCAACCTCTGGGGGCGGGCATGTTGGCCAACATCTCTCGGGCATACAAGCGGTTTTTCACCATGACGTCAGATACTACTCGCCCATCTCTCATGGACACAACGCGCTCCGCGTGTCTCGCGATATCGGGGTCGTGAGTGACAAGAATGAGAGTGATGCCTCTTTCGTGAAGATCCTGAAATATGGCCATAACCTCTTCACCGGAACGGGAATCGAGGTTTCCTGTTGGCTCATCGGCCAGGATGATTTTCGGATCCCCGGCAATGGCTCTGGCGATGGCAACTCTTTGTTGCTCGCCGCCGGACAGTTCGTTGGGACGATGTCTCAACCTGTCCGAAAGCCCTACAGCCTCTAGAGCTGCCTTTGCTCTTTCTCGCCTTTCACGGACACCCATACCTCTGTATATGAGCGGCAGTTCGACGTTGGATAGGGCATCGGTCCTAGATAGGAGGTTAAAGACCTGGAAGATGAATCCTATGTACCGGTTTCTCACTAGAGCCAGATCGTTGTCGGACTTCTTGCTGACGTCTTCCCCGTCCAGCAGGTATGTACCCGCAGTAGGACGGTCTAAACAACCCAGAATGTTCATAAGAGTCGACTTTCCCGAGCCGGAAGGTCCCATTATGCAGCTGAACTGGCCGGCAGGGAACTCCAAATCTACGCCTTGCAGGGCGGGAACCTGTACCTTACCCATGCTATAGTTTTTAGTAAGCCCCGATACCTTTATCACTGGTCGTCACCTCTTGACTATGATCCGAGGAGAGACTGCAAGGACCGGGAAGGCTCTGCGCAACAAACCCCAAGAGCCGCCCCGGCATCACACACGTGTAGACGCAGTCACTCGGGACAGAGTTCCGTTGGAAAGCACCTTAATTGGAAGAAACCTTAAACCTCAATTGGTGACGCCTGTTGTCAGTACTGTCACCGGAACAGTAGTCAGATAGGTGTTCTTGACGATAGCTACCTTGTCCTCCAACCTGTAGGTTAACTGGACTGTCACTGCGCAACCCACAGAGAAATCTCCTGCCCGTTCCCACAACACCATGAACCTTTCTCCGGGATCATATACGGCGTCTACTAATTGGACTTCGGGCAATAGATCCATTTGGAGGCCGGCGCGATACTCGGCGGGCTTACCTGTGATCCATTTCTGTGGCCCCTCCAGTGTCAAGTCCACAGGCTGTCTTCGGATGCTTAGGCATTGGAATGAGTGCACGCGATCGTATTCGGTGACAGTTATGTCCCAAGTCTTGGCCAAGATCTCCTTGCCGTTGTTGTCGTAGGAAACCGCGGTCACTCTGTAGTCACCCGGCTTCCTGTATTCGTGCTCTAGACACAGCTCCGGTTGGTCCTCTATGACTTTCCTTTGGCCATCGCCGAAATCTATGTTCCAGAACCGGTGGTATGTCTCTTTGGGTTCCTTAAGAGTCGTACGCTTTGTCCGATATACAGCCCTAATGAGCGGAATGTCCGGTTGGCTGGGGTCGTCGGTGGCGTCTCCGGTCCCCGGTGCGGGTTGTGTCCCCAAGTTACCTCCCCAGGATGTGCCCCCAATTCCCGTTCCTGGGTTGCCTCCTGTCCCCGGGCCACCGGTTTCCTGTACACTGCCCAATCCTCTGACTGTCACCAACTGAGTTATCTCTCTGGCGAATGCCGAGTCCACCTTTGCTCCAGAGATGATGGGATTCATGGGTTCCTTGCGCACAAGCCTGATCCAGACCCTTTCGCTGCCAATAGGCACGCGCACCTGAAAAGTACCCCCTCTGGTCGGACTGGCTAGGGTTTCCAAGTACTCGCCATTTTCCGCCCAGATCCGGTACGCCCAGTCTTGCGGAGGTTCTTGCAAATCGAATTCGAGACATGTCACTCCGCTGGATAAATCTACATGCGACGGCACCCATGAAGAAGTCTTCATCTGTTTCGGGGGTTGTCCTTCCTGAATTCGGAGCGTTGCAGCGGCTAGGTCCGGCCCGCTCAGGATCGAGAGGATGTATTCGTGGACACCCTTCTGACCCACAAGACCTTTGTGGGAAGTTCCAAAGATCCCTGAGAACACCCTGACGATATCCTTGGGTCCCACGGGCCCTATGGCCGAATCTACCTCGCAGTAAAGATCGTTAGGGGCTGTCTGAGGCCAAGCCAGAGACCAGAGATTTGGACAACTTCCGGCTATGTTGACGTATCTGGTGATCCTGTCATGTGACAGATCCATCGAAACCTCGTTGAGATCCGCCAGATAGCAGTTGGCTGGCACCCGCAGAAAACGATTTCGCAACGAAGACCCCAGATTCACAACCATGTCCTCCCTGATCAAACGCCTCAAGAACGGTGAGTCCTTACCTTCAGTAAATCCTGCGTAACTGAGGACACTGTCCGAGATAACAGTCTCTGCTTGAGACTTCAGGGTAATCAGCGCCTTGCCCACGTAGTAAGATAACAAGCGTTGGCCGTAGTGGATCAATGCATCTGTCCAGTCGACAGGGAGGTACGGATCCTTTGTTAGTGATTCCAATAGTCCTCCTCGAGATGCAGTACGCATGACGTAGAGGTTCTTGGCCACATCCATAGAGAGAATCTCGTAGTAGGCACAAGACAGGTCCTCTCCTGGCAGCGGCATCCTGCCACCGTCAGGAATCGTGTCAATCCCTCGGAATAGTGGCGGGTCAACCGCCTCAACCACGGCTGTCTGCCAAAACTGGGCGAACGAACTGGCAATCCATCCTGCGAAAGTCTCTTTGGGGGACTGTACAGGGATATACGGCAGTGACAAGTGCCGTACGGCTACGTATTGTGCGTACAACGGCTCATATACGTTGTACGCCCTCCCACATATCCATGCAGTTTCGTTATCCCAAGGCTCGGTGGGAGCAGTCAGTAGCTCCCGCTGCAATTCGGGCGTCTCCAGAGGCCCGCTTGAAAAAGGAATGAACCTGGCACTACGGGTGGCCTTTTCTAGCATCGCCTCTTGCTCTACGATTTCCGATAACGCTCTTATGAACTCGGCAACAAAAGTGCCCCTGTTGGGTGAGCCAATCATTATGAGGTTCCGAATCGAACCGTCCCTGATATATCCCCACTCCAAGGCATATCTAAGAACAAGACCTGAGGTTCCGTACGCGATCACGTCTATCTCTCCGGTTCGCGCTTTGGACATAGCGCTATCCACAATACTCTTGAGGACTTGGCTACCACCGGATAGGTCGGGATAGGGTTCTTGGGGAGAAATGCTGAACAAGTCAACGCCTTCCCTGTACCCTGCCTCGGTCAAGCGACTCAAGAATCCTCCCTTTTCCCACAGCGCCCGGTCTGAACCGGGTTCACCTACAAGGAGAACGGGGATGCGCAATCGACTAGTTGCGTCTTGGATGGGCGCAGCACGACACAACCCTGCTCCGGCTGAGGAAGTAGCCACCGCAATTGCCAAACACAACAGGATCGCTCCTGTGACCTTCATGGGCGCAATCCTAGTCAAGGTATCACACCCACTTTCACCGAAGCCTTTGGCCATAAACCATAGTTGGTTATTGCCAAGCGGGTTGCAGGCCACTGGTTTTCGTATGCTTCATTGAGGGCACCTCTCCACTCAAGAGCGTCGACTTCGACAATTCCTTGAGGAGTCTTGAGGATCAGTTCAGCCCAGGTTTCACCGGCAGCCAATACTATCTGCCGTTTCCCATAGGACAAATGTACTGTACCGTCTGGCGTAGTCTTAGTGACTTTCAGATCGCCCCTCACAACCCTAGAGTAGTTGTCGATAATATCCACTTCCTGACCTTCCCAATTGCGAGTTTTCACCGATATCGGCTCAAGGAGCGCCACTTTGCTCCTACCTGTGCGGGAAAACTTCAGAGAATCGAAATACTCCACTCCTTGCCCGATAGCGCTATAGTAGACCGCCAAGGATACACCCATCAGACTGACCTCGGAAGGAATCTCCAGCACCTTCTCAGCCGGGTCATAATAGGCCTGGGGAGTTCTGTCCCAAAAAAGTGGCCACGACCGTAGCGCCAATGTTGAGGACTCTTCAATTGTGAGAAACACGAAATTGTCCCTAAAACAATTCACATAGCGTACAGCAAGACATACAAGCATGACCAAAGAGACCAGACAGACTGCCATGAGGCGCCTACGCTTGTGCTTCACACCGAGAGACTGGTTACCGGACAAGGCTAGCCGGTCCCTCATGATTCCACACCCTTTCTGGTGCTGGAACCAGGCAAAAAGCCCGGCCCCGCAAAGCGGGAATGACCGCAAACGGCCAACCGGGCTAATCTTCGCAGTAGCACTATACCATATTATGGGCGGTGTCTCAAGGATTGGGAACTAGATGCTTCATGTGATACGCTCCCACACCCGCAAGGCGCGATGGACAATTGAAAGCGTACCCCTGTACGTTCTTACCCTGGGTAGATCGGGCAGGGCCACCCACGTCACTACAGTGGTCTCTCCCGGTTGCGGCTTGGCCTCTCCGCCAACCGCTTCCATGGCGTAATAGTGTACGGTTTTCTCCACTACCTCTTCGTTTGACAGAAACCGGTACCGAACGTCGCCAATATACGCGGTGATGGTCACAGACAACCCCGTCTCTTCACTGACTTCCCTCACGGCCGCTTCTTCGAAAGACTCGTGGGAATCGACATGTCCCTTGGGCAGGGCCATCATTCCGTACTTGTCTCCAATAAGGAGCACTTCGGCGATACCGCCTTTTTCCCTTATCACTATTCCTCCGGCGCAAGTCTCCTTCCGTGTGGGACGGGCAAGCCAAAATGCCCGCGCCAGACTTCCGATCTGCCTGGCCTCAAAGGCCAAGGTATCGGCGCCCATGGAAATAGCCTCTTCCGCTGACATAGGACCGATCGTGGAATCAAATAGCGCCACGAACTCATCGGGGTACTCCTTAACAACGGCCGGCGACAAGCCGCCCCCAATGACGATACAGGGAACTCCCGTCTCCAAAGCCTCCTGTGCCACGGCATAAGGTATCTTGCCGCTGGATGTCTGAGAATCGACGCGGCCTTCTCCTGTGATGACGAGATGGACGTCTTGCCTAAGAAGATTCCGAAACCCGGTCTTCTCTATTACGTACTGGGAGCCTTGTACAAGACTTGCATCGAAAAACGCCCAGAGTCCGGCCGCCAGTCCCCCTCCGGCTCCGGCCATAGGCATTCGAGATGGGTCTTTGCCCAGGTCTCTTGCCAGGATACGGGCGTACATGCCCATGTCCCTATCGACGCTCGGGATCTCCTCAGGCGTAATCCCTTTCTGAGGACCATATGCGCTAGTGGCTCCATCCGGACCGACTAGAAGGTTCATAACATCGGCCAAGACCGTTACTTTGACACCCTTGAAGTTCTTGGGGATATCGCCCAGTGACGCGCTGTGAACTGAGGCCAGTCCCAAAGTGCCCGGAGGCACGGGACAACCGTGTACATCTCGGATGACTCCGCCCGCGGCCAGCACAGCGCCGATACCCCCGTCGTTCATGGCCGTCCCGCCCACGCCCACTATTATGTGCTTGACACCGCGCCTGGCGGCCCACAGCATGAGTTGGCCTACCCCTGAACTCTGAGCTATACGTACATCACGTTCGTGAGGCTTTGCCAGTGCGAGCCCCGACGCCTTTGCGCTTTCTATGATTGCGGTAGAACCAGTCTCCACCAACCCGATGGGAGCACTCACAGGACTCCCGTAGGGCCCCTTGACCACTACGGTTTCTACATGTCCGCCAAGCGCTCCGACCAGGACGTCCAGGGTACCGTCGCCCCCGTCGGCCATTGGGATCTCCAGCACAGTGGCCTCGGGGAACCCCTTCCGAAACCCTTGAGCCACTGCCCGCGATGCAGCCTGGCTGGTCATGCTGCCTTTGAAGGCGTTCATTGCCGCGATGACTCTCATCTGGAAGTCCCCATCACCCGACCACTGCCCGGAAGACTCTCATCCAATTCCCGCCCAAGAGGCTGGAGATGGTCTTCCCCGGCATGCCTCTCCTCAGGAGTTCCAAAGTAATCAGGTGAAGATCCCCCGAACCCGATAAACCCTCCGGAAGGGGAGTGCTGAAAGAGCCCATGTCTGTGCCTAGGGCTACATGGCTTTCGCCGGCCACATCTACAGCATGTTCGATGTGATCACAGACTGTGGAGACCGTCACCTCCTGATGAGATGACGCCATGTAGGACGGGTTTATGGAAATGCCCACCACACTGCCCGTATCCCTGATAGCGCGCAGTTGGTCGTTTGTGAGATTCCGGGGATGACCGTACAGGGAATGGCAGTTGGCGTGACTGACTACAAAGGGGTGTTCAGAAACCTCGGCAACATCCCAGAACCCCGCTTCCGAAATATGGGCAAGATCAACCAGAATCCCGAGGGTACCCGCTTCTCTCAGAACCTCGCGCCCGAAGTGGGTTAGGCCGCCTCTTGTGTTCCCTTCGGCAGCTCCGTCTGCCAAAGCATTCCGTTCGTTCCACGTGAGCTGTAGAACGCGAAGCCCTAAACGATAGAACATTCTCAGTGCGGCTATGCTACCGTCCAGAAACTCAGCGCCTTCAAATCCCAGCATTAGGCCCACTTCGCCGTTTTGTCTCGCCTCTTCTATGTCGCCGGACCTCTCAACCGATCTGACTCCGGGAGTCTTGCAGATAGCGCTGAACTCGTCTGCGTACTGAAGCCCGGTACGGACGCCTCTCATGGGCCAGAGTCTTTCGAAGATGAAAGCCGACAAGACCGCACACTTAACTCCAGACTCTCTTAGCCCGGCCAAACTAACCCGTCCTTGTACAGACTCCTGACCCGACTCGGACACCCCAACGAGACCGGAAAACGTGCCTAGATGGCCGTCGACCACGATGGTCTCGGCGTGAATCTCACGCGCGCGCTCTAACATCAGAGCCCTGTCTTCTGGGGTTTCTTCATTCTTTTTTCCAAATTTGAGCGCCGAACCGATGTCCACATCTACAACCCCTCTCGTACGCCATGCCTTCCATGAATGTCCCCAGTAGTGTTCTCCCTTTTCCCTGTGTTTACCTTTTGACGCGGCCTATGGTCGGCGGAACACTTTCCACGAAACGTCATATTATGTCGTGATCGTTTCCCTTATAGAGGGGTGGTTATCATGGCCGACGGGCAAGTTACCAGAGACACTCTCGAACTGATCGCGGCCTTGCGGCCCTTCGCCGGGCAAAGGGGCCGAAGGATCATAGATACCTTGATGGAGGTCGCCCAGTCCGCCTCCAACACCATGGGTGCCCTTGAAATCAAAGACCTTGCGGAGAAAACAAAGAGCCTTCTGGCCGAACGCATTGATTCCGCCGTATCGTTGTCTCTCCTTCTAGCGGCAGCAACTCTCGGAACGTCACTTGAGACAGTGCTGTCAGAGCCCAAAAAGAGTCAGGTGAATCGGGAGGGATAAAGATGGACACAGACGACCTTGGCATGGAAGCGGCAAACCCCTTCGTTCTTTTCCTGATACTCATCTTGCTTTTGGCAGCCAACGGCGCATTTGAAAGAGCCGTTAGTTTCGTTCAGGAGTTGATCGAAGCCGGCAAAACAGGGGCAAGACCGAGTCCCGATGGAACCCGAGCGAGTCCTTCCCGCGGTCTTGGGTTCAGTTTCAGGAATACAGGCTACAATCCGGTCCTTGGCAGAATACTGCCCTTAGGAGTAAGCCCCCAGAACCTCCGGTCAAGATCCCGGCATATGATGCTGAAGTAAGGCTGACTGGAGGGATTCGAGTGCAGAACCTTGCCTCGCTCTTGATGCAGATGGAAAGGATCGAATCTGAGGTCAACTCGCGACTCTCGGGTTTACAAGACAGACTGGTGACAGGCCAAGGGGCGGATGGCTTAGTCACTGCCACTGGAGACATCTGGTTCAACTTGAGAAGCCTTCGTATCGATAGAGAGAAATTAGCTGCCAAGACTCACGATCTTGCTGCACTGGAAAGCGCCGTTGTGGAGGCCATTAACAACACGATAAAGGAAGCTAGAAAGGTCCTCCGGACCGAAATTGGGGGAGTAATCGGTGGACAGTTTCCTCCGGAGTTTGCTGAGTTCTTCGGGCGGGGCGGATTTCATGGATAACCAGCGAACCCTATCAGAGATCGCTAGGACTCTTGTGTTGGAACACGCAGAACAAGATGGCAAATCGCTCAGGGAAAAAGCGGGTCTTCTGGCTCTTCTTAATCTCCTGGGGATACTGGACACCTTTTTTGGCGACGGCCTCAAAGAAGAAGATCTTGAGCCGGCCCAAACTCACGAGGAATCAACGCCGAAACCGAATTCGGAAATCGCCGAAATCCAAAGCGTCTCCACGGCGGCCATTGAACCCTCAGGGCCTACTGTGAGAGAAGGTCTTGAAAACTCGACGCCCACTGCATCCTTGTTCGGCTCGCTGGCTAAGGTCCTGGGAGCGTCGTCAGGCGGCGACGGTACTTCATCTCAGGGTTTAGACCCGACTCTCATAGGGCTGCTCTTGTCCTTGGCAACAAACCTCCCAAAACTCATGAAGCCAAAAACGTCCGGGGCTACGGGAGATGTCGAATCTAAAGAAGGTGCTGACGCAAAAGATGCGGGAGTGGACTCGCCCGCGGAGAAACCTGCGCCATTGCAGCAGATCTTGGGCTTTGATCCCAAAATCTTGACACTCATCCTAAACCTCCTTGCGGGACTGGATATCATGAAACCCAAGTCTGAAGCCAAGACGCCCCCGAATAGCGATGTCTCTGAGACGATTATTGCAGAATCCCACAAACAAGAGGCGCCGGCAACATCATCACCTCGAAGCAAACCTCGCTCCCGGCTCCATAAGCCAGGGTTAGGAATATACCGCAACTGGCCGGGGAGGCCACAACTGGCCCACTAACAGGCACACAACCCACAACCCGGCCGCATCTTATTCAAGGATGCGGCCGGGTTGTGAGTCATATGTTACGTCATTCCAAATATGCTTTAGTCTGAAGGCTTGTGGGCCAAGACACCGTAATCCCTTAGAGGGAGATACTGGAGGAGTGAGCATGGTTTTCAAGAGAAGGCACCTCGTTTTTGCCCTTTGCCTGATGCTTTGCCTATCGGCAGTCCTCATTGGGATTCGGAACACCCGGGAAAAACCCGTAGTGGAAATGTACACCTTGACCATGGCCACAGGTGCAGATATGCCGTTATTCTATGTCAAGACAGACAGGAAAGTAGCCGCACTCACCTTTGATATCTCTTGGGGAAACAAGATTCCAGAAGAAGTTCTTAAGGTGTTAAAGGAGTACGACCAAAAAGCAACATTCTTCTTGTCCGGGCCTTGGGCGAACCATTACAAAGATACAGTCCGCAGGATCGTTGCTGAGGGACACGAAATCGCAAGCCACGGACACGATCACGTGAACCTCAGCCAAGAGGACAAAGACTCGGTAACCGACAACATACAGACCGCGCACAACATCCTAGTCAACTTGACCAACACTTCACCCAAGTATTTCCGCCCGCCCAACGGGGATTACGATGACCTCGTGGTGCTCACCGCGAGAGAACTGGGCTACGAGACCGTGATATGGGCTGTTGACAGTCTTGACTGGAAGGACCCAGGACCGTCTTACATTGTTGAGAGAGTGTCCAAACTCATATTTCCTGGAGCAATAATCCTTTTCCACGCATCCGATTCAGCTAGAAGGACCCATGAGGCGCTGCCCATGGTATTCGAGAACCTCAAGACCGCAGGTTACGACCTTCTTACTTTGGGTGAACTCATGACCTTGGGGAAACCTGCGCGGGACGATCCCAGAGGCAGACCCATGTCGGAGCTCCCCGGGCACTAGGAGACATCTCCGTCTGTGATGATGATAAGAAGGAAGCCTTGGTCGATACAAACCAAGGCTTCTTCTTTCGTCATCACGTTGGACACACCGTAAGTGCTGCCTCTCAGTAACGTGGCTTCGCGCAGCGGAAACTCCAGGCCGCAAGTGGACACACCCGTCACTTCACGTGTGATAGGAAAGAGAGATACCCAGTCGCCCATCTTCCCGCGAAAACGCCTCCGGCCTTTGCCAACGATCGAGCAGATCACCGTAGACCCCGAGTCCAAGACCACGTCTAGCCCCTTTCGGACATAGGTTTCGATGAGCATTACGTTGGCCAAGGAATGCTCTTTTCGGGCACCTCCCAAAGCGCCAATGACAAAACACCAACCGTAGCCCCTATCGACGATGATGTCCAGGGCCACCTCAGTATCGGTCTTGTCTTTGCGGCGGTTAAGCCTTACGATTTCGGTTCCGCGGCATTCCATTTCGTTGACTATAGAGTCGTCACAAGAGTCAAAATCGCCCACTAAGACGCTTGGAACAATCTTGTGTTGACTCAGAAAAGCCGCGCCAGAATCGGCAGCTACTAGCAATGATGCTCCTCGCACAAGATCAAGGAGGCGCTTTAGATGTTGGGAGTTCTCCTGAATCTCTCCTCCGGCCACTACTACCGCGTACTCACCACAAGTCTCCCGAAACACTGCGCCACTTCCCTCCATCACGGTCTGCTGCGTAAGTCGGCCCAGGCCGGCGTGCGCCTCTGCCGGTAAACCCCTATCCCTACACCCGTGCCGCTTCCACGGCCTTGTAGAGACCAAACCTGATTATGAGAACCGATACGATGAGTTCGGGTACCAAGTAACCTCCATTGTATAAAGCCGAGTAGACATAGGGGTTACCCTGGGCCGATGATGCAAAGAAGATTACGCCGGACAGGTAATGAGACACGAAGCGCCCGGCGACACCCACGGTTACGCCAAATGCAACTCGTTCTTTGAAAAGCCCCGCAAGCCCCAAGAAACCAAAAGCTAATGGGTAGTCTAGGATCACTTGCACCGGATGATAGATGACAGGTTCCACAACCAGCTGCAGAAGACCGTGGGCCGCCCCCGCCGCTAGTCCAGGCCCTACACCCCTGCGAGCCGCATAGAGCATGATTGGGATCATGCTGCCAAGTGTCACCGAACCGCCGTAAGGTGCCGAGTAAATCTTGATGAAACTCAAGCCAAAGGCCAACGCCACCATAAGAGCCCCTTCAACTACTACTGTCAACCGCTTGTCACGCATTTGTTTCTCCCTCCAGAGTGTGTGGGGAGGGCAACAAAAAACCGCACCAAGAGGGCGGCGCGTTCTGACTCGGAATTTCCCTACGCGGGCATTACCCCTACAGGTTCCAAGGGTCAGGCGCTCATTAGCCCTTTCTCAGCCGATAGGTATCGGCTCCCCATTAACCTAATCTTACTCCTTTCGGCTAGCGGTGTCACCTGCTTACAAATCTCTACGCGGGGATCTTCTTCCAGTGTCCTCTCTTGAGACGCACCCAATACAGGCCGGCCCTGACAACCCAGTCCAACAACATGGCAACCCAAGCGGCCGCAAGACCCATCCCCAAGTGATTGATGAGGACATAAGTGAGGGCAAATCGAACGCCCCAGACACCCAACACAGTGACGTACATGGCTACCCTGGTATCGCCTGCACCGCGCAAAGCTCCGGGAATCACGAAACCCATGGCCTCGGGGATCTGAGTAAAAGCCACAATCCTAAGGAGGGGAATTCCTTTGGCTATGACCTCAAGATCGTTAGTGAAAATGCTGAGGAACTGTCTTGGAAATAGAAAGAACAGCAAACCCATGCTGCCCATCGTGAGGACACCCATCTTGATGGACAGGATAGCGCTCTTCTCGGCCCCATCGGGGTCCTTAGCACCTAGACGCTGACCCACAAGTGCGGTAGCGGCAGTGGCAAACGCCATGCCCGGCATATAAGAAAAGGACTCGCAGTTGAGAGTCAGGGAGTGAGCCGCGTAGGAGGTCGTTCCCAATCCAGCCACCTGTCGAGCATAGCCTATCTGCCCCGAAGAGGTAAGGACCCTTTCCATCATGGCCGGTACTCCAATATTGAGGATTCTCCTAAAGAGGCGCCAGTCGAACCCGGTCATGATTTTCTTCCACCTGACAACAAGTTTCCCCCTGGGTCTCGATAAAGCCACCAAGATGGCAAGCCCTCCCAAGGTCCTCGATATGGAGGTGGACAGTCCTGCTCCGGCGGCCCCCATTGCCGGCGCACCCAGGTGTCCAAAGATGAGGATGTAGTTGGTGAGTATGTGAAGGGCGTTGATCCCCAGGTTGATGAACATTGGCGTTCGAGTGTCGCCGGCTCCTCTGAGCGCCCCTGTGGCGATAGTGAAGACGAAAAACAAGAGCATGCCCGGCATCATGGCTCTTACGTAGTCGGTCCCTATCGCCCTTACTGCGTCGTCTGCCTTCATGAATGTAACGATCCATTCAGCCTTAATGAATCCCACAAGGCTTATGATCGACCCGAATATGAACGCGATGACGATGGATTGACCTGTTACCTGGCCCGCTTCTTCGCTGTTCCCCGCGCCCACAGCTCTTGCGGCAAGAGCTGTTGTACCCACAGACAGGCCCATAAAGAGCGCGTTGATGAGAAAGAATGGTTGCATGCTCAAGCCCACAGCCGCCACCGAGTTTTGCCCTAAGCGACCCACCATAGCCATATCCACTACTTGGCTCACCATAGCCAAAGCCTGTTCTAGAACAACCGGCCAGGCCAATGCCCAAGTGGCTTTCAGGATAGGACGACTTTCGGCATCCTCGCCAAAAACCTTACCTAAGACCCTAGTCAGAAATGACCCCGGTAAGGGGTCTCTCGGCCGGGGCAGCGCGCCTCCCACTAGTCACACCTCCGGCAAAAAGCGTCCTAGCGTAGACACTTCGCTGCCCAGAACACGAATCCCTCCAGATAAACCGGGGGCTCGCCCACAACGAGCCCCCGATCATGGAGTCTTCCAGAGCATCCTTGACCCCAAACTACCGGCAAGGACGCTCCGGGATGAAATTGACCTCCTACTTCCCTAACATCTGGTCGATTTTCGCTTTGTCGAATCCGACGACAGGCTTGCCGTCGATGTCCAGAACCGGCACACCCATCTGTCCAGAAAACTTGACCATTTCTCGGGCCGCAGCGATATCTTTGGAGACGTCTTTCTCCTGGTAGGGCTGGCCAATCTCATCTAGATACGCCTTGACCCTGGTGCACCAAGGACAAGTCGGCGTGGAGTACACCGTAACCGTGTGCTCTGCCATCTTCCATTACCTCCTAATCACCTTATACCTCTGGAAACGTTCTACGGGTATCTTCCACTTTACCTTCGACGTTTTCAATGGCTGCAAGAGCAAGCTTGGCCCAAGACTCCGGTTTTTACACAAGCGTGCATTCAACGGGCATACTAGGAAGAGTCTTTGGGCAAACCTCTCCAGAAAAGGTGAGACGCATGTACCGAGTCACTGTCTCGTCTAAAGGCCAAGTGGTGATCCCCATAGAACTCCGGAAGAGCCTCTCTCTTAGCCAAGGCACCCATCTCCGTGTGTACGAACGTGACGGGAGGATAGTCCTGGTTCCCGAGATTTCGGATCCCGTAGACCACGGTCTTGGATTTCTGAGGCGCACCAGACATGAGATCAGAGAGGACCTAGACGGCATTGGTTGACTGCCAAGGCAATGAGGCGTTTGTCATGGATTCGTCATCGCTCTTGGCGTACTTGCGGGGGGATCCCGGCGGCCACTTGGTGCAACGGATTCTCAGGCAATCGGCTGAGTGTGGATACCGTGTCAAGATAGCGCCCATGGATCTTCTGGAGGTATACGGTCAGTGTGCCAACGAGGACTCGGTTCTCCATGAAGTGGCGGCTCTTATAGAACAGTTGCCCTGTGAAGTAACCCCTTTTACTGGATGGGACGTCATGCAGGTAGCCAGAATTGCCGCGGAAAGGCCGGAACTGGGGTACGGCCAGTCGGCGTCACTTCACTTAGCCCGAACATTGGGCGCGACTTTGGTCACGGCTAACGAAAAACTCAAAGCCGCGTGGGAACCATCCCTGCTAATAAAAGGTGAAGATAGGAAGAACGGCGAAACCTACACTAATCAAAGTACCTCTTGAGGTCGATCCGGGTCACTGAGGAGGTTTGGGCATGGAGATCCAATGGGAACTGGTTCCCATAGAAAAACCCGCAGAGTGTAACGTAATCTTAGGACAGAGTCATTTCATCAAGACTGTGGAAGACTTACATGAGGCGATCGCCAACGCAGGAGGCAACATCAAGTTTGGGATAGCCTTCTGTGAGGCCAGCGGCGCCTGTCTGGTGCGAGCCTCGGGCAACGACGATGGTCTAATCGATCTGGCAAAAACCAACGCATTGTCTTTGGGAGCAGGTCACTCCTTCATCATACTCATGGAACAAGGCTTCCCCATCAACGTCCTGAACTCAATTAAGAATGTTCCCGAAGTGTGCGGGATCTTCTGCGCTACCGCTAACCCCGTTCAGGTGGTAATCGCCAAGACCTCCTTGGGACGGGGCATAATGGGCGTGATAGACGGAAGTGCGCCTAAAGGCATAGAAGGCCCTGATGACACCCAATGGCGGCACTCATTCCTCAGAAAGATCGGGTACAAGCTCTAGACCATACGGGTCCCAACGTATGGGTCTCAGTATTAATCAGTAGGTGAAGAACCCTTGACCTGTCTTCCTGCCCAGTTTGCCATTGTTCACCATTTCCAGGAGAAGTGGGCATGGCTTATACTTAGGGTCCTTGAACTCGGTGTACAGGGTGTTCATGATGGCGTACAGCACATCGATGCCCACCAAGTCTGCCAAAGCGAGAGGGCCTATGGGGTGATTGGCTCCCAGCTTCATGGCGACATCGATTTCCGAAGGTGATGCCACTTCATCCATGACCAGGTAGGCCGCTTCGTTCATGAGGGGACACAGGAGTCTATTCACTACAAACCCGGGAGATTCCTTGACCAATATCGGGGTCTTGCCCATGCTCTCCGCCAGAGCCTTGGCCCTTGCTACAGTATCCTCAGAGGTCGCTTCTCCCGGCACTATTTCTACAAGCTTCATGACGGGCACCGGGTTGAAGAAATGCACGCCCACAAACCGTGTGGCCCTCGACACCGATTTGGACAAAGACGTGATTGAGAGCGATGAAGTATTGGATCCAATGAGGGCGGCAGTCGGCACTATCAAAGACACTCTTTCCAGGGTACGCAGTTTTACCTCCATGTTCTCGTGAACCGCTTCAATTACCACATCTCTGTCGGCTAATAGCGAATAATTAGATCCACACTTCAAACGCGATAGCATGGAGTCTTTCATACCTGGAGTGATTCGGCCGCGATCAACTCCTCGAGCAAGGCTCTTTTCTACGGCATTATATGCCCTTTGTGCCAATTCATCGGAAATATCAAGGAGAACAACGTCGAAACCTGAAACGAGACCGGTCTCGGCAATACCCCTTCCCATGGTGCCGGCTCCCACTACTCCAAACCGGATAGTCATACAAGTTCCTCCCCACGATGGTTCTCAAGGCTTCTCATTCTTCGGAAGCGCCAGGGAATCCTTGCCATGATTCCCAAGTATGGCACGAAGGAACTTGTAGAAAGCCCCCATGACTCCTGCCGCCGGCACGGCCAGGAGAATTCCCCAGAAACCAAACAGTTCTGCTCCGGCCAGCATGGAAAACATCACCCACAAAGGGTGGAGCCCCACCCTCGAGGCGGTCACCTTTGGGACTATGAGGTTAGCGTCCAGCCATTGGATGAACACGATCAGACCCAGCGCCCACACCATAGTCATAGTTGACTTAGCCAATGCCGCCAGAAGGACTGGGATGGAACCTATGACGGCGCCAAAGAACGGGACAAACTCCCCCAACCCGCTGACCATCCCCAGGACAACCCCATACTTAACACCTAATATGGCGGTGGCTACCCAAACCATTGCCCATACAATCAAGGCTACCAAGGTTTGTCCTCTTACGAACCCGCTGACAACCTTGTCAATGTCCCTAACTAGATCTACGTACGGCATAGGATACTGGGCCAAGAACACCAAAGCCCGCTGCCGCCAGCGGTTCATATCTCTCAGGATGTAATAGGCAATAACCGGCGAAATCACAAGATACGAGATAAACGCGGCAGATGAGGCGAAGTACGGGATCAGGTTGTCGCCTATCCTGTCCAAGAAACCTTCAAGCCATTCCAGGAGACTCACCAATCCACGATCTAATCCTCCGGGCAAGTTGTGCTGTGCGGCGATGCCCTGGATCCTGGTCCTGTAAGTCTTGACCGTAGAAATGATCCTTGGAATCTCTCCGGCCAAGACCTTGATGTCCCGAACGAATCTCGGCACAAAGTACAAGAGGACTACGCTCAGGGCCACCAGGAGAACAGCATAAACTAACAGGATGCTTCGTGCCCTGGGAATCTTCCTGCCTTCAAGCCAAGAAACCGCCGGCTCAAGCATGAAACTGATGAACCACGCTATGGCAAAAGGCGGTAGTATCTTGCGAACGCGATAGATGAAATAGGCAGCTCCAAAGACAATAAGGGCACGGGAAAGTGCCCTTACGATCCTGCGCCTATCAGTCAGAAAACCGATTGGCAACCCTGCCCAGCGTTCCTTGGGCGGACCTCAGTATGCGCTTTGCGCCCTTCCCCATTATCATTCTGGTACGTTCCATGGGTGTCCGTCGACGCCTGAGCAACATTGTAACGAGTCCAAACGCAACACCGACTCCGGCTCCCAAAGCCATTCCATCCCAAAAACCGCGGTTTCTCATGATCGTGGCTTCCCCTCCTTTGCCTGGCCTACCGCGGCTCTTTCTGTTCTGCGGTAGCCTCTAGTGTCGCCAGGGGCGTAGCCGCGCCCAGAGCGTCGGGTTGGATTACCGCTTCTTCCAAGGAATCCAGGAGAACAGTCCCGTCAGGTTCCAAGCGGTACATGCGAAACCCGTCTCTCGTGGGAACAAATTCGATGTTACAGTCCCAACAGTAGTACTGGTTTTGGCCAATCCTTCCCACTGCTCTACTCCTGCACTTCGGGCACACCAACTACAAAACGCCTCCCTTTGGCATTTTGCCCAGGAGGCGCTTAGCCGATACCGTTACCCAAAGGGTCACTTATCTTGGGATCTGTTCCTGTTCGGTTTCTCCCACGGAGACGGACAATAGTACTCCTGTGTTTCCAACTCTTTGGGAAGATACTGCTGCCTGACATAGTGGCCAGGATGATTGTGCGGGTACACGTAGTCTACACCATGTCCAAGTGATTCCGCTCCTGAGTATCCCGTGCCTCTCAAGTGAATGGGAACGGGATAGGCGGGCTTTTGCCGCACATCTTCCATTGCTTTGTCTATAGCCACAACGGCCGAATTTGACTTAGGGGCCGTAGCCACATAGATCGTGGCTTGAGCCAGCGGAATTCTGGCCTCGGGCATACCCAGATGCTCGGACGCCCTGAAAGCAGCCTCGGCCAAAACGAGGGCCATAGGATCAGCATTCCCCACATCCTCCGCCGCGCAGATGCAAAGTCGTCTCGCCACGAATCTCGGGTCCTCCCCGGATTCTAGCATTCTGGCCAGCCAATACACTGCTGCGTCAGGGTCACTGCCGCGCATGCTCTTGATATATGCCGATATTATGTCGTAGTGCTGGTCTCCGGTTTTGTCATAGAAGAGTTGTGGGCTCTGGGTTATCTCCAGGGCCTTCTCAAGGGTCAAATGCACCCTACCGTCTCGCCCTTCGCCCACATTATAGAGGGCCTCAAGCACGTTAAGGGCAGCTCTCGCGTCTCCTTTGGAGAATCCTATTATGTGCTCGATAGCTTCATCCTGGACGACTATGGAAACGCCAGGATCCAGGCTAGCCAAGCCTCTTTCCTTGTCCTCTATGGCTCGCCTTACTATTGTGGCGATGTCCTCAGGCGACAAGTGTCCAAAGGAAAACAACCTCATTCTGGACAAGAGAGCCCTGTTAACCGCAAAATAGGGATTCTCCGTAGTAGCGCCTATCAACACAATTGTGCCGTTTTCTACATGGGGTAATAGGGCGTCTTGCTGGGCCTTGTTGAACCGATGTATCTCGTCCAGAAACAGAATGGTCTTCCTTCCCCGCTCACGCAACTGTCGGGCTTTGGCCGTAACACTTCTAACGTCTTGGACACCCGATGTGACGGCCGACAACTGACGAAACTGGGAATGGGTTGTTCTGGCCACAAGCCTAGCGAGCGCCGTCTTGCCGATCCCGGGAGGTCCCCAAAACAGCATTGACGGCACCCGATCTTGTTCAATGGCCTTCCTGAGAGCCTTCCCCGGACCGACCACGTCTTGCTGTCCAACGTATTCGTCAAACGACCGTGGCGTCATGCGCAAAGCCAACGGCGCATCTTTGGGGACGTCCAAAAGGTTAGTCTTGTCGCTTTGAGCCTTTCTTGCAGGTGGCTCTTGGCCCCATAATCCGATCTGATCCAATACTCTGCCCTCGTCTTACTTCCGCAGTTCCATCACCAAATCGGTGATACGCTTCACGCCCTCTTGGCAAGCTTCCCTGGACACGTCGTGGTGAGTCACTATGCGAAGCACATAGGGGAGGCTGGCATTGGCCCACACTCCCTTTTGTCGCAAAAGACCCGAAAAGGTAGCCGCATCCATCCCCAGATCTCGTGTGCCAACGGCTACCATGTTGGTCTGAACGGTTTCGAGGTCGATGTGGAGCCCCGGAACCTGGGCCAACGCCTCTCCTATCATCCGTGCGTTTGCGTGGTCTTCTGCCAACCGATCCACCATCTTCTCGAGGGCGACGATCCCTGCTGCGGCCAGTATTCCGGCTTGGCGCATCCCGCCGCCCAGCATCTTCCTGTATCCCCTGGCACGATCGACGAATTCCTTGGACCCGGCCACTAAAGAACCTACGGGCGCGCAGAGGCCTTTAGACAGGCAGAACTGGACGGAATCGGCATACTTCGCGAGTTCTCTTGCCTCAACGCCCAGCGCCAGGGCAGCGTTGAAAACACGGGCTCCGTCTAGGTGGACTCTGACGGATGCTTCCCGAGCCAATTCGTAAATGTCTCTCATGTTGGATAGAGGGATCACGCAGCCGCCGGATCGGTTATGAGTGTTCTCCAAGCATATCAAGGTAGTCTTGGGAAAGTGGATGTTCTTGCCCCGAATGGCATCTTTGACATCAGCGGGATCCATAGCTCCTCGAAAGCCCCTGATAGTCTTGGTCATGACAGATGACAAGACTGCAGGCCCGCCCACTTCATACATGAAGATGTGGGCTTGTTCCTCGAGGATTATCTCGTCGCCTCGCTGAGTCCAGGCCATCAACGCTACCTGGTTCCCCATGGTGCCGCTTGGAACAAATACTGCGGCTTCTTTTCCCATGATTTCGGCCCCTAGTGCCTCGAGCCTATTGACCGTAGGGTCGTCACCGTAGACGTCATCTCCCACCGGAGCCTCGTACATGGCACGGCGCATCTCGGGTGTCGGTTTCGTAACCGTATCCGATCGAAAGTCTATTATCTGCATGGCTACCGCGCTCCTCCGGAGAGTAACTCTTCTACCCAACGTAGGAAGTCCTCAGGAGTCCGAGGGCCACCGTAACGCTGGACCTCGGCCTTTCCAGAAAACGCAATAACCGTGGGTATCATGGTGATTCCGTAGGTTTCGGCGAGGGCTCCCTCATTGTCCACATTAACTTTGATGAAAGACACTTTCCCTGGGTGGGTGCTGTCAGTCTTCTCGGCGATCGATTGGAAGACCGGCGCAAAACTCCTGCAGGGTCCGCACCAGGGTGCCCAAAAATCCACGATGGCAACCTCTCTGGACGCGACCAGTGCTTCGAAGGTTTCATGGGCAGCCTCCACCACAAGAGAGTTGTCGGTTCTTGAAGGCAAATTGCTCCCCTCCACTCGGGTATATAACGATTGACCTAGCCTAATATTTCGGGATCTCTCGGCGAGACTCCTCTCTAGATTCCTCCAAAGAACAGTCACCTGGTTCTCTGTGTCTTCAACATCGCCTTGGTTGTTCACAATGTGCGTGGCACGGCCGGCTTTTTCCCAAAGAGGCATTTGGGCGTCGATTCGGAGCGCGGCTTCATCTCTGGCATAGCCGTCGCGCTTCATCAAGCGCTCTTCTTGGGTGGGCCTTTCCACCCACACTACCCACACCTCGTCCGCATATTTGTCTGCCCCGGTTTCGAACAACAAGGGAACATCCAAGACCGCCATCTGGATCTCGCCCTGCATCTGCCCATTGTGGCTTAGTCTTTGGAGGGACTTCTCTATTTCCTCGAATACCAGCGGGTGGATGATGGCCTCCAGGCGCTTTCGAGCATCTTCGTCGCGAAAGATGATTCTCCCGAGAGCCTTTCTGTCCAAGGAACCATCGGTCGAAATGACCTCGGATCCGAACGCTTTGGCTATTTGGCGGAGTCCGGGAGAACCAGGTTGTGTAACTTGATGAGATATGACATCCGCGTCTATGATGATGCCGCCCAGTCTGGCAAGTGTGGATGAGACTGTGCTCTTGCCCGATGCAATGCCACCCGTAAGCCCTACAACGTAGACCCAAGGTCTCTTACACATCGTACCAGCTCTTCCCCACTGCCAAATCCACTTTGAGAGGAACATCCAATGTTATCACATTCTCCATTTCATGAGTCACCAGTTCTCTCATGTGTGCCTCCTCCGACACAGGCACCTCGAATATGAGTTCATCGTGAACCTGGAGAATGAGGCGGGAGATAAGTTCCTCATCCTTAAGCCTTTGGTAGATTTTCACCATAGCCAGTTTGATTATGTCGGCTGCACTTCCTTGGATAGGCGTGTTGATGGCGATCCTCTCTGCAAACCCACGTTTCTGCCTGAGCCTAGAGTTGATTTCGGGAATGGGACGTCTGCGCCCCATGATGGTTACTGCATACCCAGTCTTTCGTGCCCTTTCTATGGACGCATCCATGTATTCTCGCACCTTAGGATACCTTGAGAAATAGGTGTCAATGAACTTCCTGGCCTCTTCCCTGGACACTCCGGTATTGCGAGCCAGTCCGAAATCGGAGATGCCATAGATAACGCCGAAATTCACTGCCTTCGCCTTGCTACGAAGGTCGGAATCCACTTGGTCAAAGGGTACGCCAAACATTTCCGATGCTGTCCTGGCGTGAATGTCCTCTCCCTTGGTGAAGGCATCGATCATGGATGGATCTCTGCTCACATGCGCCATTATCCTGAGCTCTATCTGAGAGTAATCGGCAGCCATGAATAACCTACCTTTGGCTGGTATGAAGATCCTGCGGAGTGCCCTTCCCAGTTCGCCCCTTACGGGTATGTTCTGGAGATTAGGCTCCGAACTCGACAGACGTCCGGTAGCGGTTACGGTCTGATGGAATGTTGAGTGTATGCGACCTGTTGTGGGATTCACCACGTCTTCTAACACATCTAGGTATGTAGACTTGAGTTTGGCGTAATGCCTGTACTCAAGGATGCGGTTGGGCAGGTCATGTTCGAGACTTAGGGCCTCCAAAACCTCGGCGTCTGTAGAGTAACCGGTCTTAGTCTTCTTCACAGGCTTGAGTCCAAGTTTATCGAAGAGGATCCGCGACAGTTGTCTGGGCGACCCCAGGTTGAACTCCTCCCCGGCGATCCCATAGATGGCCTTTTGGAGATCAACTAAGGCCATGCCGTATTCCTGTCTGATGGAGCGCCCAAGTGGGAGGTCAACACCCACTCCCACGGCCTCCATGGCCGCCAGCACTTGAACGAGCGGTTGCTCTACTTGTTCCGACAGGGCCAAAAGGCCGGCCTGTTCAAGATCTTGCTTCAGACACTGGCTGACGGCGAAGCAAGAAGCAGCACCTAATGCGAAGTGCTCGCTGACGTCGGAGGTACTCTCTGATTCTACATTTCCCGAGCCTTCTGCAGGCACCGTAATCTCGTATTTCCCGGCTACCTCCGAAAGCCTATAGGTGCTTCGTGTGGGATCCATTAGGTAAGATGCAACCAGCACATCAAAATACGGTCCTTCTAGGTTCACACCTCTTTTGAAACACAGGGCAAACAGCCACTTCAGGTCGAAACCTACTTTCTCAACCTCGGGGTTCACCAAAAGAGGTTGGAAGTGTCGCCAGAGAGTCTCCTGCCAGGCTTCAGAGCTGCCTCCAAGAGGTGCGAGAGGTGAATGTAGATCGGGTGACTTTACTAGATATGAGATGACATGATTCCGTGCGGTGCCGTCTGCGGAGCAGTCTGCAATGCCATGTGCAGAGTCGACTCGAGACCCATCGGCGCTGCCATACTCGTAACCATCTGACCCAGCTGCGGATCCGTTGGCCAAGCCATGTGCATTGCCACACGCGGTGCCATCTGCAGAGCCAACCATCACTCGGCCTGCAGTGCCAGTGGCATACGTGCCTCCCGTCGCCACGCCGATGACATTAGGCCATTTGAAATCTTTCGCGACCCGACTCACATCAGCGTATATGGACATTCGTCCCGATTTCAATACGTCCCTGACCAGTTGATCAAGATCTTCAGATGTCTGAACCAATCGAAACTTCTGTTCAGGCCGTTGCTCGCCTAGATGCGCAGAGCCATGCCTCGAATGCTCTACGTGGGGCTCCACAGGATCTCCTGACAACTCACGAGACTCACCACTCCCCGCAAGACCCGCCAGCCTAGGTATCAGAGTGTGGAATTCCAGCTCTGTGAACTTGGCCTGTGCCTTGTCCACATTCGGCCCGTACCACCTTAGATTCTCAACGGCAATATCCAAGGGAACATCTTTCTTGATTGTTGCCAGGCACCTCGAAAGGTACGCCGTGTCGCGGCCCTCTCTCAGAAGGTTCTGCGTTCTCTTTGGGGAAATCTCATCCAGGCATCGATAGATTTCGTCAAGGTCTCTGTACTTATCCAACAACCCACGAGCAGTTTTCTCGCCAATACCCATTACCCCGGGAATGTCATCTGAGGAATCCCCTGCCAAAGCTTTGTAGTCAACGACTTGGCACGGTTCCAAGCCCAAGTCTGACTTGACGCTCTCAGGGGTATACTCCCTAACCTGAGTAATGCCCCTGACGGGGACAATGGCTTCCACATGGTGGTCCACCAGTTGAAGACAGTCCCGGTCTCCCGAAAGGATAAGCACCCGAAACCCGCTCTCTTCGGCCCTTTGTGCCATGGTCCCGATTATGTCATCTGCCTCGTAGCCTGGCATTTCAATGAACTGCAAGTCCAGGGCCTCCAACACGTTCTTTAGGATCGGTATCTGTTCGCGAAACTCGGCCGGCGACGGTTTCCTGGTCTTCTTGTAGTCTGTGTACTGGACGTGCCGGAAAGTGGGCGACGGGTGGTCAAACGCGACGGCAATGTGGGTGGGGCGCTTTTCCTGGATGAACCTGAAAAGCATGGTGAGAAATCCGAAGACAGCGCCAGTCTGAACCCCTTGGCTCGTGGATAATGGCGGCAGAGCGTAGAACGCCCTATTGGCCAAAGAATTGCCATCCACAAGCAAGAGCCTAGGTTTTCTGGGTTCCTCCATGCCGTCCACTCCTTGTCCGCCTTTCCTACAGTATAGTGTCTGCCCCGTTCCCGTGGCAATTTAGGCCCTGATGACTCCCTTCGACAACATCTGGGGTCCGGTATTGCCGCCAATGCCCACTACCGGTATTATTTGGTCGCCAGATGTCTCATCGTGCTGCCACGAGGTGCTTGACCTGTTTGTGGAACGCGTTCGTATTCCCGAAGAATTGCACAGAGACTCGGGGCTGTCGGCCCAGGTCCGGTTTCTCTACTTGGTAATTCTTCAAGTGCGCCCAGAAACCATGACTCAACTGGCTCAGGCTGCCCATTTCACAAGGTCGTATACTGCTAAGCTATGCAAGAACCTCCAGGATCGCGGGTGGTGCAAGATCCATCGCACGCGAAGCGGAATCTCGATCGTGCCTCAAATGCCAGTTGCTGCGGAACAACGCTTGGTCGCTGAGCTAAAGATGCTCCGGCCCTATGCACCCCACCTTGGCGAGTTCATAATGAAGACTGAACTCAACTTCCTTATTCGATCCGACTGCTACGTCGATAACGCAAGGCCCGATTTCCTCAAGTTTCCTGAGACCGGTGTCCGATTAGAGTACGACAGATACTACCCTCTTTCAAACTGGCTCTAGAGTACAATGGCGATCAACACTACCGACCGACGTCGGAGTGCCCAGATCCCGAAAGACTCCAGGAACAGCAGAAGCGAGACTTGTTCAAGTTGCGAATGAGCCAGAGAATGGGCATTACCCTTCTGGAAATCATCCTTGAAGATCTACCTCTCCATAAGATGATCTAAAGACTGTCCCCAATAGTGCCTGTTAATGACATTAATCTGGACGGACCATACGCCAAGGCGATAACTCAACTGGTTAGCGAATACGCGGAGACCATCAACCGCCTGAGAGTAAAGTCAGGCTGATTATGTTTAGATAGGGTCATTGCTGACGACGAAGAGACAATCCATGCGCTTACGGCGGCATCCAACTGGCTCAGGGCGACATGCCAAGTGCCTTCAGCGACATCCCCTGCGCTCACAGCGACACGCCATGCCTCAACAGCGCCACCCTCAGGCTTCGAACACCTCAACAAATCAAGAAGTCCGGTTCGCCTGAGGCAAACCGGACGCCAACGCCACACTAACGTTCTAGTTGAATCCTGACCGTCGATTTCAGACTACTGCTTTGACGCCGGGTGAATCGCTAAGACTGCTATTCAGATCGCAACTGCAAACTCTCAGACTGCTAGACTGCTATGTCAGACTGCTGAGACTGCCATCAACTACTATGGATTGTGCAGCGCGAAAGCCTGTCACTACTCTACGCACGCTGCCTGCGCCGAACCAATAAGAAAGCCGCCGTACCGAGCGCGCCCAGAGTGATGATACCTGGCGCGGACCTGGCAGCAACCAGCAGTACATTTCTCCAGGCATTTACAAAAGTCCGCCATATATCTCCCCAGGGCGAAGGAGGCTTGACTCCTGAACCTTCTTGCATGGCCGTGAAGGACAAAGATGCCATAGCCACGGATTTGTCATAGTGGTTGATCTGAGCCTGCATGCTCTCTATGTCTCCCCGGACTCTGGACAGCTCTCCCTCAACTTGGAGAAGTTCACCGACGCTCTTGGCCTCGCCAATGATCTTGAGCAAGCGTTCCTCCTGGACAATCTTGTTGCGGAGTCTGGCATCAAGATCGACGTATTGGTCGGTAATATCTGACGAGGATGTATCCTGCCGCTTAACGCGACCAATTCCGGCAAGTTCCTCCATGGTACTATCCAGTTCCCCTGATGGCACCCTGGCTGTCATGTAGAAACTACTGAAATCATCTTCAGCTGTGCTCTGGGCCATTGAGGACTGCTCGATGTATCCAAAATGCACCTGGACGATACTCATCGCCTGCTGTGCAGCCTCACGGACTTTGCCCCTGCTCACCTCAACGTTGAGTACGGCGTTCCTCACGATCTTGCGATCCATCACACTCTTGGTCAGACTAGCAGTTCCCATATCCGGGGAGCCAGAAGGGCTTCTAGTGGAGGCGTCTGAACCTCCATAGTCGTCTAAACGATCTCCGGCGGGAGGTTCAGAAGACTGTGAGACCAACCCCCACTGCTCAACCTCTTCGCCAGGCTGAACAGCCAAGTTGGGCGCCAGGTCCTTTGTGCCAGAAAGCCACAGCCCGCCGGCGGATATGGCTATCACCAATACCATGGCTCCGGCCAGCACCGGTGCCCACTGTCTGAAGCCCCAACGGGCGAAGCGACGCCAAATCCCTTCAAACCTTCGCACCCATTCTTGCCCAGGGGAGCGTGAAGACTCTGTCTCTGCCGCAATAGCTGCCATCACTTTATCGTGTAAGTCTTCAGAAATCTCGATCTCAGGAAGGGAAGACAGGGCAGACTTCACTAGACTGAGCTCGTTCAGTACCTGCCGGCATTCGCTGCATTCGCGGATATGTCTCCGAAGGCATTCCGTCTCTTCGGCTGATAGTTCTCCATCTATGTGAGCCGACAGAAGTTCCTGGAAGTCACGACAGTTCACCTGTGGTCCCCCCTTCGCCTGATTTGACGCTGGGGAAGACGAATTGTTCCCGAGGCAGCAGTCGTCTTACCATATTCCGAGCTCGGTGAAGCCGCGACTTAACTGTCCCTATCGAAACCCCCATGATGTCTGCTATTTCCTGGTAGGAAAACCCTCGGACATCGCTCAGGATTATGACGGCTCTATGGACAGGTTCCAAGTCTTGAAGCACTTTCATAACGCGATCTCCAAGTGACCTGTTCTCAACCAGGTCTTCTACACTGTCTCCGTCATCCCGTATATCTCTGGTAATGGGCGATTCTCCAAGCATTATGGGTTCATCCAAAGAGAATACTTGAGTTCTCTGCTTGCGCCTTAGGTGGTCCAGACTGGCGTTCATGCAAACCCTGTATATCCACGTGGAAAAACGACTGTCGCCTCTAAACTTGGGCAACGCCTGATATGCCTTGAGGAACACCTCTTGAACAATGTCCATGGCGTCCTCCTTGTCCGGCACTAGGCGGAAAGCCAAGTTGAACATGCTCTTTTCGTAGGCTTCCACAAGAGCCTCAAAGGCGCGGTTATCTCCTTGGGCTGCCTTCTGTATGAGAACATCTTCATTAGGTATAGCCAAAAGAACCTTCCTCTCGGTCTATCCTCTTCAGTCAGCGCCACCCGTCCCATCTTTGCGCTTTGGTACCAATTGTAGCCCGAGATCCGCTAGCTGCCGATCGTTCACAGTTGCGGGCGCTTCTGTCAAGGGACAACTCCCGCTAGTAGTCTTAGGAAATGCGATGACATCCCTGATGGTATCGAGACCTACCATAAGCATGATCAGCCTATCGAAGCCGAACGCGATGCCTCCGTGCGGCGGGAGCGCCGTAATCGAAAGCATCCAAGAGGAAACCGAACTTGAGCTTTGCTTCTTCTTGCGACAGCCCCAATAGGCGGAAGACTTTCTCCTGAAGGTCTCTCCTGTGTATACGTATAGAGCCCGAAGCAAGTTCCACCCCGTTCATAACTAGATCGTACATTCTCGCCCGAATCTGACCCTTGTCTTCGTCAGAAAGAGAACCATTCAGTTTGTCCAAGTCAGACGCCAATGGGCTTGTGAACGGATGGTGGGCGGCTTCCCACTCACCTGTCTCCTCATTCCTCTTGAGAAGCGGGAATTCGGTCACCCAAAGGAAATTGAACTTATTTTTGGGGATCAAGCCAAGTTTGTGCCCCAACTCCAAGCGCAACCGGCCCAGAACAGTGAGAGCGACGTCCGAAGTATCGGCAACCACGAGCACCATGTCTCCGTCGCTGGCCCGAGTCAGAGCCTTGACCTCGTCGAACTCTTCTTGAGTAAGGTATTTCTTGACCGAAGACTTTATCTCTCCAGGCAGATAAGCTATGGTAACCAGGCCCTTGGCACCATGTGTTTTGGCTCGAACAGTCAGATTGTCAATCTCCTGACGGGACATGCCCGCTCGATTCGGCACGACGATAGCGCGGATCGTGCCGCCCGACTCCAACACATTCTTGAACACTCCGAAACTAGAACCGGAGAGAGCCGACGAGACATCCGCAATCTCCATTCCAAACCTAGTATCGGGCTTGTCTGAGCCAAACCGTGACATGGCCTCGCCGTAAGTCAGCCTGCGAAAAGGAGTCTCCAGTTCCACACCGAGAACGTCCATCCAAACCCGCTTAACGAGGCCCTCAACCATTTCGAAAACAGTCTCTTCGGTGGCAAAAGACAGCTCAATATCCAATTGAGTGAACTCGGGCTGGCGGTCGGCACGCAAGTCCTCGTCTCTGAAGCATTTCACTATCTGGAAGTACTTGTCGACACCGGCCACCATCAGGAGCTGTTTGAAAAGCTGAGGTGATTGGGCAAGAGCGTAAAACTTCCCCGGGTCCGTTCTGGACGGCACCAGGAAGTCCCTGGCCCCTTCTGGGGTGCTCCGGGTCATCATCGGAGTCTCGATCTCCCAGTACCCTTCTTCAGACATATAGTTCCTTACGGACACAGCGACCCTATGGTGCATCTCCAGGTTCCTCTGCATGGGGGCCCGCCTCAGGTCCAGGTACCGATACTTAAGCCGTAAAAGCTCGTCGGCCTCGGCTTCGTCCCTGATATCTAGGGGCGGAATTTTGGCAGAGTTCAGCACCCTGATTTCCTTGGCTAAGATTTCCACCGCGCCTGTGGCCATGTCAGGATTGGCCTGACCTTCGATCCGGTAAGCGACTGTTCCCACCACTGCGAGAACGTACTCTGACCTGACAGTCTCAGCCACCCGAAAAGCGTCGGGCGATCGCCCGGAATCGGAGACTACCTGGACCAATCCTGTTCTGTCTCGAAGATCAATGAAAATCAAATCGCCTAGATCGCGGCGCCGGTTGACCCATCCCATGAGCGTAATCTCCCGGCCCACGTGAGAAGGACGCACCTCTCCACAGTACATGGTCCTCTTGAGATCGCCCATATCGTCGAGGGGTGTCTCGCAGTAGTAGCCGCCAACATTGGCGGGGCCATCGCTCACTACGCCTCTGGACACGTCTTCTACATCGTTAATACCGTTAGTCTTGGTGTTTTCCCTACCGGCCAAGTTTCTGAACCTCCTCACGCACAAAGGGCACCACTTGATCCAGGCCCACCGTCTTTTGCCAACCCTCTCCCATGGATCGCACCGCGACCGTTCTGCTCTTGGCTTCTTCATCACCTACGATCGCCACAAATCTCGCATTTGCCTTATCTGCTTGTTTCATCTGAGCTTTCATGCTCCGCTGCAATGGATCGAACTCACAGGAGAGACCGCTCTTGCGAAAACTCCTGGCCAAGGAGAAGGCCGCCTCACTGGCTAGGGAGTCTGCACCTTTCATGCCAATGACGAACACGTCTATAGATGCATCTGTCCCTATGGGGCGCAGCCCTTTTTGGACGGCCATGAGCATACGTTCCATACCCATCGCGAACCCAACGCCGGGAATCCTCTGCCCACCGATCTCCTCAACAAGCCCGTCATATCTTCCTCCGCCCAAAATAGCGTTCTGGGCGCCTAAAGGGGGCCACTTGAGCTCAAACACGGTGCGCGTATAGTAATCAAGTCCCCTAACAAGCGAACTGTCAACCGTAAAATCAATCCCTTGAGCGCCCAGTAGTCGAGTCATCTCCTTCCAGTGCTCGAGGCACTGGGGACATAGGTAATCCAACATACCGGGCACACCTGAAGTCACCGCCTTGCAGGATTCGTTCTTGCAGTCCAAGACACGCAGCGGATTTCGTTCAAGCCTAGATCTGCAATCAGGGCAGAGTTCATCTATCTTGCCTTTGAGAAGTTCCACGAGTGTCTTTCGATAGGCTGCACGGCACGTTGGGCAGCCGATACTGTTCAGCACAAGTTCTGTGCCGGTCAAACCCAACTCCTCGGCGGCATCCATGGCCAGTACAATAGCTTCAACATCCGAGTAGGGCGAGTCGGAGCCCAGTACTTCCACACCAAACTGCCGGTGCTCTCGGTATCTCCCTGCCTGAGGCCTCTCATACCTATACATGGTTCCTATGTAGAAGAACTTCCTGGGAAGAGGGCCCGATGCCATACCGTGCTCCACAAAAGCCCTGGCAACCGAGGCCGTCATTTCCGGCCTAAGAGCCAGGTCTCTCCCAGTCTTGTCTTTGAAAGCATACATCTCCTTCTCCACGATGTCGGTTGCTTCACCTACCGTCCGGGAGAAAAGCTCAGACTGTTCGAAGACAGGAGTCCGAATCTCATGGTAGTTGTACCTGCGACAGACATCCCGCAGCACACTCTCTAGATAGATCCACTGGGATGACTGGGGAGGCAATATGTCTTGAGTGCCTCTAGGCGCCTTGAGCACGGGGAGTCCCTCCAAACAGACATAATCCAAGAAACCTCACACCACAGACTTTCCAATAACGATACCACATAACCTTACAGAAAGGGGTTGTGTTTCTGCTCATGTCCTACGGTGGTATTCTCTCCGTGTCCGGGGTAAACGCAGGTTTCAGGGGGCAATATCATAACCTTCGTGGTCAAGCTAGCCAATAATTGCTCCGCGTCTCCTCCAGGTAGGTCAGTACGCCCGACGCCTTCTTTGAAAATCAGATCCCCTGAGAAAAGGTGGCCGGGACAGTACAAAGAAATGCTACCCGGGGAATGCCCGGGGGTGTGTAATACCTTGAGGCTCACTCGCCCAAAAGAGACTGAGTCGCCATGGTCTATGGTAGTCGCGTTGGTCACCCTGGGCCCCTGGTGACGAATGAAAGGAGCCATCCAGCCCGGATCCGAAAGCAGACGAGCGTCGGCTGCGCCCACCATGACGGGCACCCCTGCTGCTATATGGAGAAATCCGGCAGCACCTGTGTGGTCAAAATGACCATGAGTAAGCACGATGGAGTGAAGGTTGCCTCCGATCTCCCGAATCTTTGCGGCAATGCGCTGCCCTTCAGCCCCCGGATCAATTACAATGCACTTGCCTGACTCGGGGTCCAAGACAATGTAGCAGTTGGTAGACAATTCCCCGACGGGCAAAGTCACTACTCTCACGAACCCACTTCCCTTCCGGAAGACCGCGGGATCTTTAAAACTCTTTCTGGCTTGAAAGAAGAATGGTAACGGGCCCATTGTTTGTCAGTTCTACGTCCATGTGGGCACCGAATACTCCAGTATGCACAGAAAGCCCAAGAGCTCGCATCCGGGCGACCACATCTTGATAGAGCGCTTCCCCCATCGTGGGCGGGGCGGCCCTATCGAACCCTGGGCGCTTCCCTTTCTTGACGTCACCGTAGAGGGTGAATTGGGACACCACAAGCACTTGACCGCCTATGTCCAAGAGAGAGCGCTGCATCTTGCCATTCTCTTCAAAAACCCTGAGCCCTGTTATCTTGTCCGCCATGTATGCGGCATCTTTCTCCGAGTCATCTTTGCCGACGGCGAGAAGAACCAAGGCTCCTTCGCCAATGGAAGCCACCTCTTTGCCATCCACTACTACACGTGCATGCTTCACTCTCTGAAAAACCGCTCTCAGACGGAACCCTCCCAATCTAAAGGGCAAGGAGCACCCTTACCCAAAACAAGCTTAGACCCGTGACTCTATGCACGCGGTCGACCAAAAGCCCGGCTCACAGAGGTAATGTCCTTGATCTGTCTTATGCGGCCGAAGACCTCTTCCAATTCGCTTACATCGTGAATCTCGAAAGTAATCTCAACCCGGGCCTCACCGTTAGGCTGCCCTTTGGCCGACGCGCTTAGGATGTTGGCCCCAAGTTTTGCTATAACCGAAGTGATATCGGCGAAAAGGCCGGGTCTGTCGGTCCCCTCCACCGCGATCTCCACAGGAAAAGCGGCTTCCTTAACCTCAATCCAGCTTGCTTCAATGAATCTTTCTTTGTCTGTATATGCCTGCAGGCTGGGACAGTCTATCCGGTGCACCGATACTCCCCGGCCCCTGGTGATGTACCCAATTATGGCATCTCCCGGAACTGGGTTGCAGCAACGGGCCAAACGCACGAGGATATCCTTCATGCCCTTTACGATGACGGCTTCTTCGGGACCCCGGTACCTGGAAGGTGAAGGCTTGCGCACTTCCTCCCTTTGAGGAAGCAGATCTGGCTTTAGACGAAGAGCTTCATCTCTCAATCTGGTAGTGACGTGTATAGGGCTGATGCCGCCGTAGGCAATGGCCGCATACAGATTCTCCATATCCGGATATCCGAGCTTTTCTAGGACCGCATCAAAGGCTCCAATCTCAAGAATAGCGCTAGGAGAAACCCCCAGTCTCTGAAGAACTTCCTTCTCCAGAGTGTTCTTGCCCTTGGCAATCTCTTCTTCCCTCAATTGTCTCTTGAAGAACGCCCTGATCTTGGACCTGGCCTGGGGCGTCTTTACAATATCGAGCCAATCGCGGCTCGGTCCCAAGGACTGCCTGTTGATGAGGATCTCCACGATATCTCCTGTGGAAACCTTGTGGGATAGAGGAACTATCCTTCCGTTTACCTTGGCGCCCACGCAACGATGCCCGATATCGGTGTGGATCTTATAGGCAAAATCTATGGGAGTTGAGCCTACAGGCAAGTCAACGACGTCACCCTTGGGAGTAAACACAAAAACCTCATCGTTAAAGACGTCGATCTTGAGGGCTTCCATGAATTCCCTGGCGTCGGTCATCTCCCGCTGCCACTCTAAAAGTTGCCTCAACCACGTCATTTTCTGCTCAAACGCATGGTCCCGAGTCTTCTGAGCGCTTTCTTTGTAGCGCCAGTGAGCGGCGCTTCCGTATTCGGCGGTTCGGTCCATCTCTTTGGTCCTTATCTGGATCTCGAAAGGCTCCCCCAAAGGCCCGATAACGCTCGTATGAAGCGACTGATAACCATTTGATTTGGGCATGGCAATGTAATCTTTAAACCTGCCTGGAAGGGGACGCCAGAGTGTGTGGCAGATGCCCAACGCTTCGTAGCAGTCGGGCACAGAATCAACAATGACCCTTACGGCAACAAGGTCGTATATTTCCGAAAGGTCCTTACCCTGACTCTCCATCTTTCTGTATATGCTGTATAAATTCTTGGCCCTACCTTGGACGTCACACTGAATGCCTTCCTCCGTGAGCCTCTCCCTCAGGCGGGCCATGACGGCGTTAGCTTCTGTTTCTCTTTCACTCCTACGGGCAGCGATCTTCTTAGCCAGCGAGCGGTAATCTTCGGGCTGTGAGTACTTAAAGGCCAGATCCTCCAATTCCCACTTGAGGCGCCAGATACCCAAGCGATGGGCCAGGGGCGCGTAAATCTCCAGGGTCTCCACTGCAGTTCTCATCTGACGGTCAGGCGGCAGGGCAAACAAAGTACGAAGGTTGTGAAGCCTGTCAGCCAAACGAATAACCACGACGCGCCAGTCTTCAGCCATTGCCAAGAACATCTTCCTGAGATTCGATACCTGTTCTTCGACCCTGGAACGAAACTCGATCCTGCTCAATTTTGTGACTCCGTCAACCAGTCTCGCAACTTCGTCACCAAACGCGCTCCGTACTTGATCTAGTCTAACGCTGGTGTCTTCCACTACATCATGCAGAAGCGCTGCGCAGAGCGTTTCAACGTCGCCTTCCATTTCTGAAAGGATGCGGGCAACGGCCACCGGGTGTTCTATATAATCCTCTCCAGACAGGCGAGACTGGCCAGCGTGAGCTCTTGCCGCAAACTCATAGGCTTTGGCAAGGACTTCTTTGTCTTCGGGCGACAGATAGTCGCCGATTTGCACAACCGCTTCGACTGTGGCCAAACCTCATCCTCTTCCGAAGTAGGATTCGTGTAAGAAGATCACGTGATAGAAAAGCGACATGTCTTGACCCATCCCGGACCAGACTATGCCGCCGTCCTATTCCGCGCCCAAGAGACCTAATCCGAGAGCTTTATGAGAGAAATGACATCATATCCTCTTTTACCTAGATTAGCCCTGCCGGGTATGTAAGTCAATTCTATGAGAAACGCCGCGGCACTGACTATTCCGCCAAGTCTCTCCACCATGTCTATGGAAGCTAAGATGGTACCTCCGGTAGCCAGAAGGTCATCAACCACCAATACTCTCTGGCCAGGCTTGACGGCATCTTCATGCATCTCAAGGATATCGGTCCCATACTCCAGCTCATACTCACCAGACACAGTCTTGTAGGGCAGTTTGCCCTTCTTCCGCACAGGAGCGAATGGCTTTCCCATGACGTAAGCGAGAACGGCGCCGATTATGAAACCGCGGGACTCCGGTGCGACAATTACATCAAACTCCACCTTGCCACATTCTTCGCTGAGAGCCTCTATGGCCTTGTGAAACGCTTCAGTATCGGAAAGAAGCGGAGTAATATCTTTGAAACTCACTCCTTTGACCGGGAAGTCCGGAATGACTCTGAGCTTTGATCCCAGTTCAGCGCTAAGATCCTCCTTCATCGACTGACCCTCCACAAAGAGAAATCGTAACCCATTACCCTCTCACAGGACTCCTGCCAAGCGCTCCTCATAGATTTCCCGCGGGCAAACAACTGTGAGCCTGACAAAGAAATCTGGCCGGTGGCGTTTGTGAGCAGCAGTTCGGGTTGTTTCCTGCTCTGGTCATATACGGCAAGACCCAGGTCTTCTAGGATCGTAAGACACGAATTGATGAGTGCCTGTGCTCCTTCCCAGGCTCCTGCATACCGCGTCCCCCAAGAGGGGACTCGGATATCGGAGAGGATTTCTTCCCACCGCGCCCCCAGTTCCCGCAAAGGAACCCGCCTGCCGGGGAAAGCGCTCAGCAGGTAATTCCACAAGTTCTGCAAGAGTTCCTTCGAGGGATACCCCCAGTCAAGCCACAAGCAAGAATCCTCGGCCCAGTCGGAGTAAAGCCACAAACAGTCTATCTCCTTGGACATTGCGAACAGACGACTTGCATCAGAGGCAGATAGGGGTTGATGGAGCAAGAAAAGAGCTACCTCCGGGCCGGGATACTGGCACAGAGTCCAAGGGGATGTAGAAACCACGATACCACAGGGCTTAGCCAAAGCCAGACGCGCTTCGTGAGCCAAAGCACCCGTACAAGTCTCGGTGTGTAGGGCAGCTGCCCGTCCTTCCTTTTGGGCCGAAGACACAAGAGCTCTTGCGGCACCTTCAGACCACGTATAGGCGATCAGACGCCTTTTGGGGAGACTCTTAATCAGATCCCGGTAGGCCTCTCCTGACAAGCTCCGTGCGGGCCTCATGTCGCGCACTAAAGGAGAATACTCTTGCCTGCCTAAGTACACGCTACCGTACGGGGTAAAAGCCACATCCGCGGCGCCCCATAGGGCTATGGACCTTGCCATATGGCCACGGCCAAACCAGATGAAACGCCTCTTTTCGCCGCCTTTTTTCAAGGTAAGAGCCAGATGCCTGAGGGTATCCCCAATCAGCCGTACTTGGTGGATCTGACAATCAGTCGAGGCCAGAACCGGTAAAAGATTATCCTGCCCAAACGGCCCGAGAGCCATCAAAGAGCCAATGGAATCGCTTGATACCTGGGCGAGATCGACCACACTGTCCACATCCAAAGACGGAATCATGTCGACACGTTCCAGCATCTCTTGACATGCGACGCTGAACCCTCTAAAGAACTCCTCAACCTGGGACCGCTTTACCAAGAACCCTGCAGCCTCACGGTGTCCGCCAAAGCTCACAAGATATTCTCGACATTGGGACAAAGCACGATAGGCATCGAATTGGGCGATACCTCTAACAGAGCCCTTGAGTATCTCTCCCTCTCCCCCTGCCAAGGCCACAGGCCTCTGATATGACTCCCGAAGCCTTGAGCATACGATTCCCACTACTCCCGGATGCCACTTCGGTCCGAATCCGCACAAAGCGTAGGCTTGGGGATCAGCCAACTCCTGACACTGGACAAGAATCTCCTGTTCCGCCGCCTTACGCCTCTGATTAAGGTCATCTAGCTTGCGGGCAAGGTCCATGCATCTGTCGAAGTCGTCCTCGACGAGGACGCTGTAGGCAAGATGAGCGCTATCCATACGACCCGCGGCGTTTATCCTTGGCACAAGTCCAAAGGTAACATCTCTATCGAACAACCAGGGACGTCGGTCGGCGCCTTTCCCGATAATTCCGGCCACTGTGGCAAGGGCCCTAATTCCCGGCCGTTGGGCCTCCTTGAGGACCTCCAGTCCAGACCTAACCCACTGACGATTCAGTCCCACCAAAGGTTGGCCATCACCTGCAATAGACAGCGTCAAGAGATCGCGAGCCCATCGGAGAGGCATGATGTCGCCTTGGCCCGCCATCTCCAAGACAGCCAGCGCCAAGAGGTAGGCCACTCCCGCACCTGAAAGATACTGCAACTCGAGACTGGCCCAAGAAGGCAAGTGGGGATTCAGTATGGCTAGAGTACGCGGCAGTTCTTGAGGGGGAAGGTGATGGTCGGTAATGATGACGTCGACACCCAAGTCGCAGGCCATCTGGCAGCCTTGGTGACCCGAGATGCCGCAATCTACAGTCACCAATAGAGAGGCCCCTTCAGAAACCAGAGTGTGAACCCGTTGGGGATGGAATCCATAGCCCTCGGTTGCCCGATCCGGAAGATATACAACGCATTGGATGCCAAGAGCGCGAAAAGCCTCGGTAAGAACCACGGCACCCGTCACTCCATCAGCATCGAAATCTCCGTAGATCGCCACGGTTTCACCATGATCCCGGGCAGCCAAGATCCTGCGAGCGCTCTCTCCGGCTTCGGGCAGCCAGCTCTGGACATCACCAAGAGCCGTGCCCTCATCCAAGAAATGAGATATCGCCTTGGTCACGTCACCAGAGTTCCGATGTAAGAGAACCGACCCAGCCACCGGAGAGACTCCCGTCTTCCGGCAAACCTCCAAGATGAGCCCTTCATCGATCCGAGCCGGAAGATTCCATCGATATGCCGGCAGTCTACTTTGAAGCGATTCCTTGAACTCCTGAGGCATCTTGGCCTTTTTGGTTCACGATGAGTTCCTGAAGAGCCTTGTCGAGACGGCAGGACTTCTCACGCTCTTCGGCGAGCTCCTTAGAAAGCTCCTTCACTCTTGCCCTAACGCCTATCTGGCGAAACCAAACCCATACGGCTCCCACAAGAACACCGACGCTCACCGATCCCAGAACCACCAGGGCAAGGTTCATGCTCAGGGTCCATCCAAAAAACATGATGCTCACTAATTGGGCGTTTTGGACCGCAAACACCACCACAAGGAGCAGGAATACCATGGCCACTACCAACATGAGGGGCAACCTCCTCTCGGTCTCTATCTGCGTCTGCCTCTGTTTTTCCGCGTCTCCCTGGTTCTTTTCGGCACGTATTTGTCCTTAGCAGGGGTTTCTTGGTCATATTCTGATAGGAGCGTGGCGAAGTCTTCTCCATTCTTGCCGAAGTAATCTTCCATGGTCTCTTCGATCTCTTCTCTAGATGACTGCCGATTGCCTGCCCGCTTGAGGTCGCCCAGTCCGTTGTACGCCAGACTCTCCCGCCTGAGACGCTCCTTTTCTCCCAATAAAAGTGCCTTACGCACATTCTCCATCTGCCTCAGGTAACCTTGATTCTGAAATCCTTCAGATCTCCTATGTGGAGGAAACGACAGAGTCTCTCTTATCTTCTTGAGCCAGCGCTTTTGTTCTCCTGAACTGGACAGTCCGTGGGCCGGGATTCTGAGCACCGTGAAGCCCGCATCTTCTATGGCCTTCTGGCGAGAAGCGTCATGTCGTGCCCGATCGCTTGTGAGGTGACTCTCTCCGTCTACCTCGATAACAAGCCATTGGTCGATCAAGAAGTCAACTGTAAAGCCCTTAATCGGAACCTCCCTGCTAAACCTGATACCGGCCTTGCCCAGAAGTTTGGCGAGTCTCTGTTCGCTCTTGGTCTCCTCGTGGTGACTCCATATATAACTGCCGTTCTGAGGTTTGGTCTGTCGCTTCACTAGACATCCTCCGGCAGGACCGCGGTTTCTGCATCTTCCAGAGACAAGGGCGGATCGTAGTCGGCAACGACCGGGCGAAGATACCTGTCAAACCACGACACAATGTATTCCAGCCTCTCAACGCGGTGCTTGGGCCCGCCGGAGCGAGACAACTCGTGGTTCTCGTCAGGAAACCGCACAAGCACAACTGGCTTTCCGGTCTTCTTTAGAGCGACGAAGAACTCCTCGGCTTGCTCCATAGGACACCTGAGATCTTGTTCGCTGTGGATGAGCATAATGGGAGTTGTCACATTTCTCACATACATGAGCGGCGATCGATCTAAGTAAGCCTTGGGATTATCCCACGGATCGCCCTGAAACTCCCACTCCCCATTGGTAAACGCAGCATCGCTGGCGCCAAACTGGCTCAACCGGTTGCAGGTACTCCTCTGGGCAACGGCTGCTCCAAACCTATCAGTGTGGGTCACGATCCAATTGGTCATGTACCCTCCGTAGCTTCCGCCGAGCACTCCCATCCGTTGGCTGTCAACCCATGGCAAAGACGCGGCATAATCGGCAGCCGCCATGACATCCTCATAGTCAACGCCGCCCCAATCGTGCCTGATAGCAGTCTGGAACTCCTGGCCGTACCCGGTGCTGCCTCTGGGATTACAAAACACGACGCCGTAGCCTCTGGATGCCAGGAGTTGAAACTCGTGGAAAAAAGTCGCCCCATAGGAAGCGTGCGGACCGCCATGGATCTCAAGAGCGATAGGATATTTGACGCCCTCCTTGATGCCAACAGGCTTCATGATCCAGCCGTGGATCTTTGTGCCGTCCTTGCTCCTTGTTTCGAACTCAGTAGGCAAGCTGAGGATCACTCTAGACAGAAGGTCCTCATTCACCCTAGACAGGCGCCTTACCATGTATGGAGAAGATGCCCCGAGGATCGTTTTAGGGGCCACGCAGAATTTGCCCCATGCATTGGCACTCGTATCATGTGAAGAAGTCTTGTCGTCAAGTACAAACATATCGCCTATTAGGGATGGAGACTGCACGTGAAGGACAAATCTGTCGTTTTGGCAAGCCTTAGTCCAACCCGAAACTGTCGAATCGCCGAAGGTTATCTGAGTAATGGCCCCTGTGAGAGAGTTCACTTTGTATAGGTGAGTCCTGCCTCGCTCCAGGGCAGTGAAGAAAATGGACTCGCCGTCTTGTGACCACGCCGGCGGAGTGCCGGGACTTCCTCCCATATCACCTGAGGCAGACTGACCTACTCCCAGTTCAGAGTGTCTGGTTAAGAATCTGACGGGGCCCCCATTGACAGAGATCGTACAGACACCGGGCACTGTGGCACTCTTTCGCGAGTCGTCGTGCCCGTAAAACGCCAGAGACCTGCCATCGGGCGACCACGATATGCCCCCAACAGACACGTTTGTGGCTGTGATCTTGGTCATTTCACCGCCCTCACACGGAATCAGGTAAATGTCCTTTATTGACGAATACTCGTGTCGCCGGTATCTGGCGGAGACGAAAGCTATGTACTTGCCATCAGGCGACCATCTGGGTTCTTGGCAATCGTAATTGCCGTGGGTAATTTGGGATACGTGCCCGGTTTCCAAGTCCAGAACGTGAATCTGAACGGCTTTTTCGGGCAAGAAACCTCGCCCATTGAGTTTAAAGCGAATCTTGGTAATCACCCTGACATCTGACTTGGCTTTGGGTTCATCTTCTGGCTCTGTTGGAAGAGCCGAAAAGGCTATCTTTCGGCCATCTGGAGACCATACAGGTTCGCCCACACCGCTCATCCTGTAAGTCATCTGCAGAGCCTCGCCGCCGGTAGCTGAGATCACGTACAATTGGGGTTTGTCCTCATCTCGATCAGAGAGAAAAGCCACTTTCTTGCCGTCAGGTGACCACCTCGGTGCCGAATCGTTCTTGGGACCGGAAGTGAAAGGGAATTCCCGGCCGTTTTCTGCCATGTAGATTTGTACTTGGTATCTCTTGTCCCTGTCCAGAAGAGACACCGCCTTGATTGAATAAAGGGCTTTCGTACCGTCGGGCGATATCTGCGGGTCTGATACCCACCGCATACCAAGGAGATCTTTCGCCAAAATCCTTCTCACGTCCATATCTCCTTTCATCTCTTCTGCGCTCCGGTTCTCTTTCGAAATTCTAGGGGAAGGCGACACATTCCCGCCTGCGGGTCTGTCCATGTCTTCAATTCTTCGGGACTTCTCTAAAGACTATGGCGAGCCCTTTGACCTCTTAAGTAGCCCAAGAAAAGCCGAGAGCTCCTCGCACTTAAGAACTGCCGCCAAGAGAAGATAGGAGAGCCCCGCTCCGCCTATGACTATCCCCGCGCTCACAGCGTCTCGCAAGATACTCTCGGCCGCTCTATGAAACCCTGTTGCCCGAGACAGGGCCAAAGCCACAACTCCCATAGTCCCCGAGGCTAGAAGGATTTTGGTCAAGGAACGAAACAGGGATCTAAGAGGCAGTCTGGACATTCTGTTGAGGGCGTGGAGACCTGCAAGGGCACCTAGAAGGTTTGCAGCAGAATTCGCCAAAGCCAACCCCACATGGCCAAAGGGTTTGATCAAGAGAAGATCCAAGACGGTATTGAGCGCAGCGACACCTGCCGCCAAAAGCACGGGGATCCTGGTCTCTTGGCTTGAGTAAAAGGCTACGTTTATGATCTGGATAGCCGCCATGCCCACAAGTGCAGGGCAGTAGGCCAAGAGCGCCGAAGCCGTGAGCGCCGTGGCCTCCCGAGTAAACGCGCCATGCTGGAAAATGACCCTCACCACAGGATTTGCGAGCACCATGAGTCCCAAAGCTGCCGGTATGCACACAAACTCCACGTAGCGGAGTCCCATGATGGTGGTCTCTTTGAACCCATCTTGGTCCTTCTGTGCCCACATACCGGAAAGCGACGGGTACACCACTGTGACCACCGCGGCAACAAACAAACCCAGGGGCACCTGCCTGATGCGGTCCGCAAAGCTCAAAGCCGCTATGGACCCTTCGGGAAGGTGAGAAGCCAGGTTTCTGTCCACGAACAAGTAGAACTGGGAAAATAACGATCCCGCCATGAGGGGCCACGAGAGCTTGAACACCTTGGTAACACTGTCGTCGACTCTAAACGTAGCCTTTGGCCACCCTCCCACTTTCACCATAGACGGAACCTGAACGGCAAACGCCGCAAGGTACCCAAGTACCACGGCCACGGCCAAAGACGTCACTCCAAAGGTAGGCGCGAAGAGGGCTACAACCGCAACGATCACCAAGTTCTGTATAGATGGGGCCAACGCGGGAACAGCGAAATGATCGTTCGAGTTTAGAATGGTCTTGGCGAACGACGACAAGAGCGGTATGACCATTGCCGGCAGGAATACTCTGGTCAAGGCGACTGCGCTAGAGAAAGTCTCGCCCGAGAACCCCGGCGCAACAAGCCTCACCAGGTGATCGGCAGGAAACATTGCCATTACCGCAAGAAAGAGAACTCCTACGGTAGATATGGTGATCATGGATGAGGCCAACCGCGAGGCCCCTTCTCTATCGCCTTTGGCCACGTGAGACGCGAAAACAGGCAGAAAGGCGGTGGACAGGGGCCCGGAGATCAGGCCCGTTATCAACACGGGAATCATGTTGGCCACAACGTAGGCATCAGTACGGCCGGTGGCTCCAAAAAACACGGCTATCATCTGTTCTCTGGCGAACCCCAAGACTTTAGAAAGTACGCCCAAGATCACAACGATAAAAGTAGCCTCGGCTATCCGCTTTTTCGACAAAGGGATCCCTCATTCCCAGAAGAGCGTTCCACCCATTATACCAACTACCTTAGATGACGGGATCGCACCCTTGTTTGCTCCATCAACAATATGCTACTGTATTCTCCGGGTCGGTCGATATTTTCTTTGTCGTCGCGGCCACAGAGGGAGAATTACGATGTCTGGTCTTCTTAGACTGCTCACATACGTGAAACCCCATTGGAAGCTCTTGGTCCTTGTGGTGTTGGCCATGGTCGCTTCGGCCTTTCTGGAGGTATCCCCGGCAGTCCTGGTCAGAAGGATAGTAGATACCGCCCTGGAAACCAAGAATGTAGCCTTAGCCGCCAGACTGTCTACGGGGTTTGTGGCCATCGCCATAGGAAGGGCCATAGTCAACTACACTCAGTGGTACTTTTCGGAACTGGTGGGCCAGAAGGTAGTCTACGAAATCAGACAGTCCATCCACGACCACCTTCAGGAGCTTCCACCGTCATACTTCTCAGGCATGGGGACGGGTCAGGTCATGTCCAGGCTCACCAGCGATGTGGAAGCCGTGCAGGATTTCTTGTGCTGGGGCGCTCTTCTCCTGACCCAGATGGTGGTCACCATGACAGTGGTAACCGGATTCCTCTTCCGAATCAACTGGCGCCTCACCCTAGCTACGCTCGTAACCTTCCCTTTCATGGTCCGGATGGTCTTCTGGTTCGACCGGAACGTCCGACCTGCCTGGAAGAACGTTCGCGAGAGAATTGGCAGACTCACGGAAAACCTCCAGGAAAACATTTCGGGTATCAGGGTGGTCAAGGCTTTTTCCAGAGAAGGGCACGAAACCACGAAATTCGGGTCCATGAACCGAGCCCATTATGAAGCCAACATGGAAAGGGCCTTGATCGAATCTAAGGCTCAGCCCGTGCTTGACTTTCTCTCAGGGATATCGCCTATCGTAGTCTTAGGATACGGCGGCCATCTAGTGCTTAGCGGCCGAATGACTGTGGGCGATGTCATGGCCTTTCATGTACTCATTTGGAGCTTGATATGGCCTACGCGGATGCTGGGATGGCTGGTGAACTACGCGGAACAGGCTTTGGCCGCATCACCAAGGCTGTTTGAACTATTGGACAGCGAACCTTCCATTAAGAACGCACCCGATCCAGTCATATTGGACAGGGTCAAGGGCCATATAGTGTTTCGAAACGTCAGTTTCGCTTTTCCTGGAGACACCAAAGAAACGCTTCACGACATCAATCTAGAGATTTTTCCAGGTGAGCGGGTGGCCATAGTGGGTGGAACGGGCTCAGGTAAGTCCACCCTGATGAACTTGCTGCCGCGCTTCCTCGATCCCACTTCGGGCCAGATTATCCTGGATGGGATAGACCTCCGACACATAGACCTTAAGTCGCTCCGGAGTCACATGGGAGTAGTCCTTCAAGACAACTTCCTTTTTTCAGCCACGGTAAGGGAAAACATAGCCTTGGGCAAAGCAAATGCGTCCACTGAAGACGTAGAAAAAGCCGCCCGTTTAGCCCAGGCGATGCCTTTCATAGAAGAGTTGCCCATGGGACTTGAGACACCGGTAGGGGAACGGGGTATTGGACTGTCAGGCGGTCAGAGGCAAAGAATTGCCCTTGCTAGAGCCCTTTTGATGGATCCTAGGGTGCTGATACTTGACGAAGCCACCTCCAGCGTAGACACAGAAACCGAATACCTCATCCAAGAAGGTCTGGACGAAATCATGACTGGTCGGACTTGCTTGCTCATCGCCAAAAGACTCTCGACCATTAGAGGCGCTGACAGGATAGTGATCATGGATAGGGGACGTATAGTACAGATAGGGACACACCAAGACCTTCTATCCCAGCCCGGTTTCTACAGGAACCTTTTCGAGAGCCAGTTCGCCCAGGAAGATGTGCAGAGGGCATTGTCTCTGGAGATGGACTCATCCAGTCAGTCCACGGAAAACGCCAGCCTCGAGGGGGTGTGACCTGGTGGCAGAATACGATCTTGATTTAATGGAAGACGAAGAAGAACGTCCATTTAACAAAGAGTACTTCTTGAGAATCTTGGGGTATGCGGCCCCGTACCGGAAAACCGTTATCTTGTCCGCATCACTCACTCTGGTTGGCATAGTCATAGGCCTGGTAGAACCCCTTCTACTCCAGCGAGCAATCGACCATGGCATCAAAGGCGCCAACCCTAGCGCTCTTTACGGGGTACTTGGCGTCATGCTGGGTCTACGAATCGTGCAGTTCATGTCTCAGAGGGTACAGATCAGGACAGTCAATTACCTGGGTCAAAATATCTTATACGATCTGCGGCAGGAGCTGTTTGCCCACGTCCAGACACTGCCTTTCACATTCTTCGACCGCAGGCCTGCGGGAAAGATCATCTCTCGAGTAACAAACGACGTAAACCATATGGGAAACCTGGCGGCTTCTGGCGTCGTGAACGCCCTAAGCCAATTTGTCTCGCTCATTGGCATAGTCGCAATAATGATGGTCATCCACACCAAGATGGCCCTCTTGGCTTTTGTGACGCTTCCCTTTCTGGTTCTCATGATGACAAAGTTTAGATGGAACATGGAAGACGCATGGGGCGATACCCGAAAGGCCGTTGGCGAGATCAACGCTCACCTGAATGAGACAGTACAGGGCCTACAAGTAATCCAGGCTTTCGGGCGAGAGGTGCCAAACAGCAGGAAGTTCTCCAGAGGTAACAAGAAATACTTCGGTTCGTACATGAGAGCAATGAGGCTAGAGCAAGGGTTCTGGCAGATAACCGACGTGATCGGCGCCGTGGGTACGTCTTTGGTCATCCTCTACGGCGCCAAAGAGTACGCGAGAGGAGCTCTAACCCTGGGCCTAATACTGGCTTTCATCAACTACTTGCAGAAATTCTGGCAGCCTATCTCGACGTTTTCCAGAGTATGGAGTCAGGTGCTGTCGGCAATGGCCTCAGCAGAACGAGTCTTCGGCATTTTGGACCTGGAACCCGAGGACACTAAATCCGAGACAGCTGTCCGTCTTCCCAGGATCTCCGGGGAGGTCACATTCGATCACGTGACTTTCGGATACAAGACCGATAACCCCGTGTTGCACGACGTAAGTTTTCATGCAAGAGCCGGGGAAACCATCGCTCTCGTCGGGCCAACAGGGGCAGGAAAGACCACCATCATCAACCTTTTGGCCCGTTTCTACTCCCCCACAAAGGGAAGAGTATTGGTAGACGGGTACGACATCCAGGATGTTGACCTGGGCTCATACAGAAGCCAGTTGGGAATAGTGCTCCAAGATACCTTCATATTCTCCGGCACAGTCATGGACAACTTGAGATTCGCTAAACTGGATGCGACTATGGACGAAGTTGAGAGAGCCGTAGAAGCGGCGAGCGCCAAGGAATTCATCGAAAACCTGCCGGACAAGTACAATACTGTGCTCAAAGAACGGGGCACTAATCTATCCACAGGCCAAAGACAGCTCTTGGCTTTCGCCAGAGCTCTCCTGGCAAACCCAAGGATCCTCATCCTCGATGAAGCAACCTCAAACATCGACCCAGAAACAGAAAGACTCATACAAAATGCTATTAAGGCCCTACTGCGCGAAAGGACCTCCTTCATTATAGCCCACCGCCTCTCGACTATTAGAGCGGCCGACAGGATCTTGGTCATAGAGAACGGACGAATATCCGAGGAAGGCCCCCACGAAGTGCTGGTGAAGACAGGAGGCACGTACGCCAAGCTGTATGAAGCCCAGTTCAAGAGGGTGGTTTAGGATACGGAAGGGAAAACCCCCGCCTATGGCGAACGAGTAACAGATGACCGTGGCAGCGCAGCCACAATTAGGTAGAGAAGGCTGGGGGAATCTGTTGGAGACTTGGCGGAAGAACCTGTATGTAGTTTTGATTCTCATGTTTGTGGGTCAAGCATGCTTTACTCTGGTTACCCCGTTCCTCCCTTACGTAATGAAATCCTTGGACGTGTCTGAAAACCTGGGACTCTGGTCGGGAATGGCTTATTCGTCGACGTTCTTGACCAGTGCCATAGTGGCTCCTATCTGGGGGGCATTGGCTGACAAGTACGGCAAGAAGACGCAAATCCTACGTTCAGGTGTTCTTACCGCCGTTCTGTACGCCATGTACCCTATGGCTAAGACGCCTATGCAATTCGTAGTCTTACGGGGACTCACAGGTCTAATGTCGGGGTTCAGCCCTTCTGCTACTTCTCTGGTGGCCACCAACACACCGGAACACCACATGGGCTACGCTCTGGGGCTCCTACAAGCGGTATCGGCCGCTGGCACTATCTCCGGGCCGCTTCTGGGAGGAATTCTGATGGAACTGACGGGCATCGCCGTGACTTTCCGGCTCTCAGCCTGCATACTTGTGGCCATCACCTTGATCTCAATGTTGGTAGTGCGCGAGGAAGTGACGGGCGGTCACGGAAGGATCAACGTCATGGGCGACATCAAGCAAGCCTTCACCAACAAGAGCTTGGTCATGGTATTCGCGTGCCTGTTCCTGGTTCGAGCCGGTACTCAGGTAACTCAACCAACACTAGTGCTCTACATCGATAATTTGGCGGGAGGCAAAGAATCCTCCGTAGTTAGCGGACTGATATACTCTATCGCCGGCCTTGGCACTGTGCTCGGGGCCACCGTAATCGCCCGAAAGACCTCCATGACTGAAAGCGGGTCTTCTTCCCGGTTATTTCTCTTTGGAATCTTGGGATCAGCCATCAGCATGTTCTTTCAGGGTATATGGGTCGCTTTGCTGCCACTGGCATTTCTCCGCTTCACATTTGGCGCGTTCAACGGCATGCTCACCGCATCAGGAAACGTACTGGTGGCAACCTCGGTGAACAAAGACTTTAGAGGGCGAGCCTTCGGGGTTTTGAGCGGGGTCCTGCCTTTGGGCGGATTCGTGGGACCTGTGTTGGGGGGATCTGTCAGCGACGTTTTCGGCATCGGCAGCTCGTTCTACGCTGCAACTCTTGTGTTTCTCTTGGCAGGCGTCATCTTCTCAATGATGACCCGCTCCAAATCACGCCTTGGCGAAGAAACGTCTTGACTCTAGGACCCGGCGGTAGAGGTCCAGGGTCTTCTTGGCCATGACTTTGGCATCAAAGAGCTGCTCCACTCTTCGCCGGCCCAGAACACCCATGCGCACCGCCGTCTCAGGCTGTATAACCAAGCTCATTATCGCCCGGGCGAGAAGGTTTCGATTCTGTGGCGGCACCAAGAGCCCAGTCTCTCGATCTTTGACCGCCTCCGGGACTCCTCCAACCGCCGTGGCCACTACGGGAAGCCCGGCAGCCATCGCCTCAAGAGCGGCTAAGCCCAGCCCTTCAGAGTCTGAACACAGCACGAACACATCCAACCCGTGCAAGAAACCGGGAACATCTTCAACGAAACCCACCATCTTGACATAGGGCTCCAACCCCATGTCTTCTATCTTCTTTTTCAACGTTCCCTCCATCGGCCCCGTTCCACCTATGACAAATCGCACGTTAGGCAAGGAGTCCAAAACGATCTTGGCAGCGTCAACTAGAATATCGAGGGCCTTAACGGGATGAAGCCGAGCCGCAGTGCCAACTACAACTTTTCCACTCTTGCCGAAATCGTCCGCTTTACGAGTCTCTTTCACCAAGAACTGCTCCAAATCGATACCGTTTAGGATACATGCGATACGCGAAGGGTCAACCCCAGACTGAACGAGCCCTTTCTCAACGCTTGAGGATACGGCAATGATTCCATCGGAAAGAACCTTGGATACGAGGTTGTTGATAAGGATCCCCAAAGGGGATACGGCTCCATCAAGCCCGTGCTTAGTGTAGACCACGGGAATACCGAGAAACTTGGCTGCGATTCTGGCGGAGAGACTCGAGTGAGTGTGGACCAGATCCGGCTTAGCTTTTCGGAAGAGCCTCATGAACTCGAAAGTGAGGGGCAAGGAGAACGACACGTCTTTTCCAGAAGTGGTCATTCTCGCGATCCCCAGACCGTCCAGGCGTTTGGCCAATTCGCCTTCAGGGCACACCACAGACGCTTCAATATCCATGGAAGCGAACTGTGTCAGAAGGTTCATGAGGTAGCGCCCGGCTCCCCCTATGTTGGTATCAGTGATGACGTGAAGGACTCTCATTCCCCACGCCTCTTGGAGGCTAGGACAGCCGGAGCTCTCTTAATGAGACTCTCCTTTGTGGCCACGCCAGACGCCACTCCAAGCCAGGCCCAAACAATCATCATAACCTGAGGATTATACCACGTGTGTTCTATGACTCCGTGCAGCATGTTCCCTGCCACAGCCGCAAGACACCCTGCCAAAACCCCTGTCTTGGTCCACTTTTCCCATACTCCCCCTTGAGCCCGAAAAACGACCCTCAATGAATACCACACGTTCGCTCCTAAGAACCACAGAAGCGTCAGGAAGCCAAGTAACCCTAATTCAATGAGCATTTGGAAATAGACGCTATGTGAGTGAAGGGCGGGAGTCTGGATTATCATGTGCTCAGGGTACATCTCTGAAAAAGCCTCTGCCCCTAACCCAACGCCGCGGAAAATGTACTTGCGGAGGATGGATATAGACCCTCGCCAGATGGATATTCTGTAGCTGTTAGAGCTATCATCCACCGAAAAGGACGAGAGCAGCCTTTGTACGAGAACAGGCGGCGCCAGAGTGACCCCCACCAGAGACACGACCAGGCCTAGAACAAGAAGTCTCTTGTCCAAAAGTATAGCCATGATCCCGAAAGACGCAATGAATCCAAGCCATGAGCCCCTCGACCATGTGTACACTAACGATAGGCCTTGCACGATAGCGAACACGACGAGAACCGCCCTGTCTCGAAGACTCTTCTGCCGGATGAGTAAAGCCAGCGTTACGGGCAACGCCAAACCCAACATCTCTGCAAAGTAGTTTGGATTCTGAAAAGTGCCGACCACCCTCACGATTTCTTCTTCAAACTTCTCGTCAAGCCAAGACCTGGGAGGCTGCCAACCGGAAAAGTGCTGGTAGATGCCCACGAGACTCGATAAGGAGGTTCCTGCCAGAAAAGGCCACACGACGCCGTCTTCATTGCCCCTAGATGTCATATGGTAAGCTAGGAAAAACGCCAAGCCCCCACAACACCATAGGGCGAGGTTTTTGAGACTCCTGGCAGGGACCACCGAAGAAATGGTGGCACCTGTGAGAAACATGAAGAGAAGCACAAACGGGAGGATGAGCTGCAATGGGATACGACTTGGTGCGAGACGGCACCAAGATTGCCCCAACGACCGAGCCTTCGACTTCATCCACGCCAATCCGGACACCAATGCAAAGAGACCCAGCATCTGGATTTCTGTGGGCACAAACGCTCCCAAAGCCAACACTATACCCAGAAGAGTACCCTCGGTTATGCCCTGGCCGGCAGGAACAATGAAGAACTCGAAAAACCTCGAGAAAAACCTGGCCGCGAGACTTTCTCGAACCCAGTCAGATACACGTGGTTGCAGGCTAGAAACCGCCCCAATTATTGCGCTGCTATCGATCGCTCGCCCGAGCCAGGCCAATGACGCTGCTGTTCTATTGCTCAGTCGCTCCAAGCAAGACTCTGTCAACGACCGGTTAACGGCAGCCTGAGAGCCGCTGCCAGCCAAGACCTTCGCAACCTTCACTGAGTAACGCTCCCAAGGTCAAGATCCATAGTCATCACATGCCCCTGAAATGCCGATAACTTCGTCTGCAGGCTGAGACTCCCTCCCACTCTGATCTCAACACCGCTCACAGTGATTACGTTCTCGCTAACCCGCGCAGTCCCTTTGATGGTCACATAGGCATCGACGCGGTCTTGAAGCTCAGTCTGAACCCATTTGCCGTCCCCTTCAACCAACCAGACCTTAGCAGGCTCGGTCGTGACGCTTACCACTTCGCCCAAACAAGCGCCGGTCTTAAACTCGAAAATCTTACCGCCTCTTGCTATGGCTTCTGCAGTACTGGGTCGTATATTTGAAGTGACCACGGTAAACTCGGTCTCGTGTTGTCTTTCGGCCACGTCGGCCTTGAGGTTTTTTCCGAACATCGAATAACCAAACCAGACTGCCCCGGCAACCAGCAAAAGCACCACAAAAAGGTCGATGATGCTGAACTTGCCGAAGACCCGGCCTCTATCGTCCAGAAGTCTCAAGTGTTCCCTCTCCTCTCGATGCCCTACACTAAAGCAGACGAACGTTGTTTATGTCCAGTTCGAATCTGGCTCCCAAGAACTCTGCCGCTCTCTTGCATGCCAGCATGCGCGTGAGGAAAATCTCGAAATACTCCATGACGGGGGATATGTCAGTGTCCACCACAAGTTGCAGACTGATAGTCGAAGACACTGGATCTACATTAAGAAACGACTTGGTGGCAGCGTAATTGACCCGGTCATGCTGGTCAAACACCAGCATGTCAGAATTCCTGACTCTGGAGCGATGCACATCGGACTTGTCGGCTAATAGCAAGGCTGCAGACACAGGTGAAACGGGGTTGGCAGTGTCTTCGGGATCATGGCTTCCTATGGCGCCTATGATGGTGGCAATCTCCTTGGGATCCATTCCCCTAGACCAGAGAAGTCGTTCGGCCAAAGCCGCTCCTACTTGGGCATGGTAATGCCTGGAAACCACATTGCCGATGTCGTGAAGATAGCCGGCGATTTCTGCTAGTTCCTGCTCCCTATCTGGATACTTCAGTCTTTCAAGGACATTGCCTGCAATGGCAGCCACAAGCCCCGCATGGCGTTGTCCGTGGTCTGTGTACCCTAGCGCTCCGAGATGAGCGTTGCCCGCCTGGATATACGCTTCTATCTCGGGATCATTCTTGAGATCTTCAAGGGTTAACCGCTTCACTTGCTCCAATCGGGCATCATCTCCAGTGCGTCCTGATACTCTTCCAGGGCGGGGTTGGGAATCAACCTCCCTCTGGATACAACCAAGGCATTCCACGGTAACGCTATGTGTCCAAAAGTCTCAAACCCGTACCACGTGGGCTTCCAACTCTCGGCATGAGCCCAAAGGCACGCGGTCCTGACGACTCTGGCTTTTCCCTTCTTGCAGAGAATTGAAACCATGCGCATGGTCTCGCCGGTTATGACCATCTCGTCTACCACCAGGACCCTCTGACCGGCAACTTTATCGGTGACAGGCACTATGACTTCTGGACGAGAAGAAACGACCGCCCCGCGCCGTCTCCTGCTGAGGAGGCACGGATACATATCCACTCCGAGCAAAGAAGCTATAACGGCCGCCGGGATAAGACCGCCGTTGCCGATTCCTACCACCATGTTTGGTCCGAAAGACTTGTCGGCGTCAAGGGCGATACTTCCGCAAACCGCGTCCACTTCTTCCCATGTCATCTGGTACAGGGGAGGATCTACGAATCTTACTTCCACAGAAGCGCACCTCACAAGCGTCCAGATGATTCCGGCTAAGGCGAACCACTTTTCATAGTTCGTCGGCCCAGAAGAAGATCCTGCCTCACTCCAGCATGGACAGTTCCTGGCCCTGGTTCTTTCTCAAGCGATACCTGTCGTGCCTATTCAAGCCTTCTTTCCTGAGTCTTATGGCCACAGGGGTTACCTCGACCAATTCGTCGTGATTAATCCATTGAAGCGAATCCTCGAGGCTCATCTGTCTCTTGGGAACGAGGCGCAGCGCCTCATCGGCAGCGCTTGAACGTAAGTTCGTGAGATGTTTTTTCTTGCACACGTTTATATCCAGGTCAGAAGGTCTGGCGTGCTCGCCGACAATCTGTCCTTCGTATACTTCCTCACCGGCGCCCACAAACAAAACGCCTCGTTCTTGCGCGTTGTCAAGAGCATAGGCAGTTGTCTGGCCCTGTTCCCATGATATCATCGCTCCTTGGCGCCGGGTGACTATGTCTCCCGCGTACTCGCCGTAGCGATCGAAGACATGATGCATAATCCCAGTGCCTCGAGTTAGAGTCAAGAAAGTCGTCCTGAACCCCATTATCCCTCTAGTGGGTATTGAGAAGGACAGTCGAACCCTCCCCGACCCCTCGCTGTGCATCTCGAGAATCTCTGCCTTCCTGGGGCCGAGTTCCTCCATAACCCTTCCCATGTGTTCTTCCTGAATATCGATGCTAAGGTATTCGTAAGGTTCCATCTTCTTCTGGCCTTGGCTCTTCATGATCACTTGTGGCTTGGAGACGGCTATCTCATAGCCCTCGCGTCTCATGTTCTCCAGGAGAATCGAGATGTGGAGTTCTCCCCTTCCGCTCACAGTGAACGTGTCAGGACTCTGGCCATCTTCGACCTTGAGACTGACGTCTCTTTGGGCTTCCTTATACAGACGGTCTCGGAGATGTCGCGACGTCACGTACCGGCCATCTCGTCCGGCAAACGGACTGTCGTTGACTCTAAACGTGACCATCACAGTGGGCTCTTCCACCCGGATTGGCGGCAGGCTCTGGGGCCTATCGATGTCCGCTATCGTCTCTCCGATATTGCATTCGGCTATCCCCGACACTGCGGCGATATCCCCGGACGCGACACTTTGGACTTCTAGCCTCTTAAGTCCCTGGAACACCCACAGACGAGATACCTGGACAGGAACAACAGCGTGATCCAGGCGGCACAAGGCAACCGTCCCTCCCCTGGTCAAGACTCCCGCTTCCACACGGCCAATGGCGATACGGCCAAGGTAGTCATCGTGAGACAAAGCGCTTATCATCATCTGAAGCGGGTCATTGACTTTGGTCAGAGGTGCGGGAACATAACTCAAAATGGTATCCAGTAGGGGGAATATGTCACCCACCCGGCCCCGGCTCTCCTGGGAACGGCCATACTCCAGGGCTTCGTTCAGACTGACTGTTGCGAACCCAGATCTGGCATCACAGTATACAACCGGGAAGTCGATATCCTCATCGGTGGCTCCCAGGTTGACCAATAGGTCGAAAACCTCGTCATACACCTCCTGTAGTCTGGCGTCTGGGCGATCGATCTTGTTTATGGCAAGGACTATCTTCAGCCCGTGTGAAAGCGCCTTCTGCACCACAAACCGGGTTTGGGGCATGGGGCCATCGCGCGCATCAACAAGAAGGATGGCCCCGTCCACCATGCTCAAGGAGCGTTCCACCTCGCCCCCGAAATCGGCGTGCCCGGGAGTGTCAACGATGTTAATCTTGACTCCTCTATACTCGATGGATGTATTCTTGGCCAAAATGGTTATGCCTCGTTCTCTCTCCAGCTCGTTGGAGTCCATAACCCGTTCCGATACAACCTGGTTTGCCCGAAACACCCCCGTCTGTCGGAGGAACGAATCCACCAGTGTGGTCTTTCCATGATCAACGTGAGCGATGACAGCCACGTTTCTGATACTCTCATTGCGGGTAGCTAAGTCCATAATCTCGTACCTTTCCGTTGCAAGGCGTTAACGATTATTATACTGTTTCCGATAGCACACGGGTAGAAATCTCATCTTGGTGCTACAATTGAACAGTAGCCCCGACAAACCTTGAACCGGAGGCAAGATGACAAAGAATACCGCACGCGGCCCTTTCAGACGACTTGCAGATGGCCTTGCCAAAGGATTGAATGCCCAGACACTAATTAGATGTCTAGGCATGCCCTTCCAAAGGCTCTTAGACCATGTGGGGGCGACGCACGAATTCTTGACAGAACAGGGGTTTCGCATTCTCGAGAATGACGGTTGGAGAGAGGCGGCGAAGTTTTGCCGAAACCACAGACTGGCCATTGTTGACGGCAACTATTGGGCAGACACGTTTTGGAAAAACGCCACTCATCATCTTAACCCTCGTACCAAGAGAGGGCTTTGGGTGTGGCCTGCAGCTAACGACCAGCTTCGGAACTGGTTCAATTTGGCCGTGTCTTTGTGGGTTAGGGGCAAAATCGAAAAAGCCGCCCACGCTCTCGGCTCTTGTCTGCACATAGTCCAAGACTGCTGCCAACCTTACCACTCGAATTGCGTCATATTTGGGGGACACCAGAAGTACGAGGTATGGGCGGATGCACACAAGGAAGAGTTCCCGGTAGAACGCGGAGGCATCTACAGATTCTCGGGAAAACCAGAAGACTGGGCAAAAGACAACGCCGAGTTTTCCTCATCATTCCTGTCGGAAGTCGCCTGCCAGTTGCCCGACGAAGAAGACCGCAGGCGCGCCGCGACGGAAGTTCTTCTAGGGAGAGCCCAGCGAACCACCGCAGGGTTCATCATGTTTTTCTTGGATAGAGTCAGGTCCGCCAGCCTAGCCCGCCAGTGTCCTCAGCAAGACCTTTCGTTCCTGGAAGCGTTGTTGACCCGGCAAGGAAACGGCCTATAGAGCGTCCTACAGGAAAACGGGTTTGCGTTTTCCGAGAAACGCCTGCATACCTTCTTTCTGATCGGGATGTTTGAAACACTCTGCGAAAGAGTCTCTCTCCATCTCATATCCGTCTTTGCAACCGGCAAACCTACCATAGCCCAACGAGCCCGCAACGAGCGACTTTGCCAAAACTACGGAAGCGAACGACTTGCTGCAGATCTCTTTGGCCATCTTCCTGGCTTCCCTCAATGCTTCGCCCACCGGAACAACCTTGTTAACCAAGTTGATACTGAGCGCTTCCGTTGCGTCAATGGTCCTACCGGTTACAATCAGCTCCATAGCTTTGGCCACGCCAACGATCTGGGCCAGTCTCTGGGTGCCTCCAAACCCGGGTATGATTCCCAGACCAACCTCAGGCTGACCAAACTTGGCGTTCTCCGATGCTATTCGGATATCGCATGCGATGGCCAGCTCGTTACCGCCTCCCAAGGCATATCCATTAACGGCGGCTATAACAATCCCGGGAAAATGTGAGAGTCTGGCCAACACACGGTGCCCCTCTTCCGAAAACGCCTTAGCCTGGGCCTGAGTCATAACTTCCATTTCGGCAATATCGGCCCCGGCCACGAAGGCCCGCTCGCCAATACCGGTGATTATGATCACGCGCACATTACCCGCAGCCTCAACACTGTCAATGAACTTCCCTAAGTCGGCAATCACTTGGGAGTTCAAAGCATTGAGAGCCCTGGGACGATTCACCGCCACCGTGGCTATGTACCCTTCTATGTCTATATCCAGAGTATCGAACCCAAGGGCCTGCCCACCCTCCACGATTCTCCCTCCCGATTCTCTCTTTGGCTAACACTTGCGGTCATTTGGGACCATTCACCCACAACTACTCGCCCGTAGGGATCACCTCACCCAGGTAGTGGTAACGGCCTCGAAAATACGCAAGGGGCCTAGCTTTAACTGCGTCCACCTCTCCGTTGGTTAACACGTCAGGATCGGCATGAACGCTCACAACTTCGCCCAAAAAGAGGTCATGGCTTCCTAAAGACAGTCTGTTTCGAACCTTACACTCGATGTTCACCGGAAACTCGGCCACAAGCGGAGCTCTCACATAGTCGCCTCTAGCTGCCGTCAGATTGACCTTGGCGAACTTATCCTCATTTCTCCCTGACACAGTCCCGCAATACCGCAGTATGTCGGCTTGTTCCGCCCTGGGCAGGTTAACCACAAAATCCCCGTACCTTTGTATCAGGCCGAAGGAATACCTAACGGGACGAACACCTATCGCGATCATAGGAGGATCAGATGACACAGTGCCAACCCACGCCAAGGTAATGGCGTTCTTTTCCCCACTAAGATCACCACATGTAACGAGCACCGCCGGCACCGGGTACAAAGCGGTAGAAGGCGAAAGAGATCTCTTAGCCTTGGGTTCCATACGTGACGCTCCTTTCGTCTCAAGCGTGACCTGCCTTCCCAGGCAGGGCCAGTAGATCTATCTAAGGTCGAGGACACTCAAGTGGAGAACCGGTAGATGACGATCCTAGAGAGTAGCGTACATCCCGTAAGTGCCGCACTCCTTCATTTTCGCCACAGCCGCCTCCATGATCGCACGTCCTGCCGCTATGTGCATTACGGGGCCGCTCACACTCTTGCGTCCTTTGGCAATGTCATCGGCGTTCCTGTTAACGTAAGCCGCCAGGCATCTGGCTCCAACTACTAGAAAATGGGTGTTCACGTTATTCTTCCCTACCAATCCCCGCACTACTCTCTTGGCCCCCGTACCTCCGTGCTGAGCGAAGGGGGTGTAACGACCGGTGGCCTTCAAGATGGCACGTTGCGTCTCTTCCAGACGAACCGCGTCCGGCTCGTGTCGCACACCGCTAGGAACCGCGTGCTCCATGCCTATTGGGTAGGAAATGCCTCTGGCGCCCGTGTATTTCACAAAGCCCGCTACTTGCCTGGCAAAGGTTGCAAGCTTCGGCCCTTCCAGCGGTACATAACCCTGCCTGTCCCCGGCCTTGCCCGTAGCTCCGTATTCGGCCTCCAACATGATATCGGGGTCAAGGCTATCCACAGCATCGGCAAACTCCCTGGTTACGGCGAAGTTAAGGACAGGCGGAAGATTCTCGGTGTCGATCATTGCCCAGGCAGGCTTGAGTTCTCTTATTGCGGTCACAAAGCCCTCCAAAGCCTCCCGGTACTCGTCTGACGAGAGGTAAGTCTCCCAGGCGGCAATATCCTCACGAGAAGGCTCTGGTACACCGGACGCTCTTGCAGAATGAACCGCTTCGGTCAGGCGATCCCTGATTTCCTTGATCGAACGCGCATCTTGTGCCGGCTGAGAAGGTTCGTTGTCTCTGAAGAGGACGTCCCTAACACTCGGTACGGCAAAATGATCGAGTCCAAGTCCTACGAGAGGCGGACGGTACATCTCCATGTATGCGTCCGCGATATCTCTCAAGAGGCGGGCTCCTAAACGGAGTGCCAGAAGTCTCTGGCTTTTGTCGGGTGGAGGCTCTTTTGAGGCTCGAAGGCCTCGTCCCGCGACAGTCAGAGCTGCACCGCTAACTTGCACTAAGAGAGGCGACCCGCCGTCTAGAGATGCCGCCTCCATGAAAGCCGCCAATTCGACCTCGAAAGGAAAGTTGACGTTAGCAGCCAAAACCGTCGCTCTATCCCGTTCCGGTTTGAGGCACAAATCGCTATCAAAAGGATTTAGCTTGAGAAACAACTCCTGAAGCTTCTTGCCGTCGGCGAAACCGTTGGTCATATCAGGCCGAGACTTCCGGCTCCCTCCCTTCGAGGCTGTTGGCACCATCTACCACGACAGGCAACTTCCCCGGCAACACCTTCACGGTAACTGGGTAAACAGCATCAACAGTATCTCCATCGATGTGGCAGGGAAAACCCCGGGGCGCTTGCACCGTGATCTCCGAGGACTGGCCTCGGAAAACCCCGGGCCGGCCCACATGGTTTCCCGATTTCACAAGAAGAATGAGCCTTATAAGTGCCATACGGCGAACGCCTGCTAAGTAAGCGTAATCCAGTTTGCCATCCCAAGAGCTGGCACCAGGAGAGACCTTCAAGCCTCCTCCGAACTTCTCAGAATTGGTTATGGCAAAAAGCCACACTCCTTCACTGTCTTGACCGGGACCGTCGTCTCCTATCTTTATCCCCAACGTAGCCGGACTGAAGGTCAAAAGCCCCCTAAAGGCCTCAACCATATAGCTTATGGGTCCGAACCTTCTGGAACCGAGTTCAGCCACCCGTTTCACAACGTAGGCATCATAGCCCATGCCGATAGAATTCGTAGCATACCTGGAAAAACCGGCGTCATCCTGGAACCGGAGCACATCCATCCTCTTGAAACTAGGTTTGGACAACACTCGAACGGCGCTTTCCCACCCTTCAACCAAGCTGTTACCCACCGCGAAGTCGTTGCCCGTTCCTGCGGGAATCACACCCATGGCTACTCCCGGGATACCTGACGTCAATATTCCATTGGCTACTTCTCCTACAGTCCCGTCACCCCCCATGGCCACTACCATCTTGTACTCCTGCTCACAGGCTTGTCTGGCCAGTTCTTCTGGATGACGGGGTCCTCGAGAAACCATCACTTGGGGGACGATGCCCTGGCTGCCGAAGGCGTCTATAATCAAGGGCAAGAGCCGCTGGGCCTTGCCATGTCCTGCCTCTGGGTTTAGCACTATGCAGATCTTGCCCTTTGTCATATCCAACTCTCCATCTCACGAAAGGGGTATCTGGACTTCTGCGGTTCCGGCCCGCTCACCCGAAACCGCCATGGTAACAACAGTGTCTCGAGACGCCTTAACTACGAACGATACTCTGGCCTCTCGCAGATCGGGGGTTCCGCGGAAGTACCCCATCCAAAAGGCTCCACTAGACCCCGAACGGCCCTCAAGGTTGTCTACCTCTATCTTTGACTTCCCAATGACCTCTACACCTTCGCCCGAAACCGTAACTGTGAGAGCCTGGACCTTCTTGGCTTTCAGTGCTTGGTGACTGCCGTGGGTGGGAAGGTAACCAACGTTCTTGATCACTCCCGATACCTCATACACACCATCTCCCACTTCTCTGGCGCTTGGCTTGTGAATCTCCAGCCTGGGCAGAGTAAGAGCTGCCCGGAGGGAGAAGACCATATTCTTGTGGCATTCAGCCTCAAGGAACGAAGGAGGAGCGTTTTGTACAACAAACTTGCTGTACCAGCCTCCAATCTCTACCTCGCCCAGTTGCGGGTGGTTGAAAGGCCGCCAGTTGCAGAAGCCGCGACCTCCAAGTTCGCGATCGTTCCATTCCAGGAGTCTGAGAAACTCCTCGGTCTGCTCTGAATGACTCTTCTGCCGCCTGGGCCACATGTTGATACCTGCCCGCTGGGCCATATTCCATGTCTCCACAGTGTAACCCAAAATGCCTCTATGCTCGTAAAGCCAGTCATCGAAGGCTCCGGTGCTGTAATTGTCGCCACCGCCCATGAAATCCTCGAAACAAGGAATGCACGGATAGCCCGTCTCCTGTACGCCCATTTCGCCGATCTCTATGAGAGCTTGAATATCCTTTTGAGGGCTCTGGGAAGCGGCGTGGGCACCCGGTACCCTTAGAAGAACGCCTCCGGTCGTGTGATATGTGAAAGCCAGAACTATGTTGGGGTGTCCCACGATAAACTCTGCTACAGCCCTGGTCTCTGGCTCCGATAGAGGGAACTCGCCTGCGCCAGGTTGCCTGGTATCTGGCGCCCATCCATAGGGATAATTCCGATTGAGATCTAAGCCCCACTTTGTGGGAGCAACCTTGATCTCCCCCCCTTGGTAGTCCCTGATGAAACCCTCGGTATACACCCTATAGAACACCCCGTCTTCTTCGTCGGGGGCTCTTCTTACAAGGGCTCTGGGGTCTTTGGGGGAGACCTTCCACTCTCCGGACGCGTCCCTTATTCTCATCAGGAGAATGTGTCCATCTCCATCGATATCGGCCGGGTACAGCCCCTCCTTCTCTTCAGGGTCGGGGTATGGGTAGAACCTGGGAACTGACCTTAGAGTCTCGGGAGTCGTGAGGTATACTTCGGCACCATCTGGAGACACCCTCGGGATGATGTAGAATGTGTAGCGCTTCAAGAGTTTTGTCACCCTTGGGTCTTTTCCGTACTGCTCCAAGAGGTACTTGATCGTGTACATGGCTATCATGCACCCGGTAACCTCTCCTGCGTGGTGATTGCCATCGATGTAAAAAGCGGGCTTCTTATAGTGCTCGCCAGTCTCGGTGTCAGTGATGGTCACGGCCCAAAGATCCCTGCCCTCTGGACTCTTACCGATTGACGACAACTGCGCCAACTGCGGATACTGGCCGGCCAGGTTCTTTAGGTGCGATTCCATCTCCGAGAAAACATAATAATGGTCGAACTTCATATCCATGGGCTCTTCACCTCTTAATAGGGATTCATCTCGGGTTAAGTTCTCTCACAGTGATCCGATATCCTTTCATCTTGCCTCCAGGTAGTGACTTATGGACCCCACTGTGAAATGATTGGGTTTGTGGCATCGTCTTTGACAAACGACAGAACCGGAGGATTTCCTGTGGGATACGTAGAAGTGGCGGCAGCTTCCATTCTGTGGGCGCTGTCCGGCCCGTTCATAAGAAAACTTGAGAACGAGGGTCTTACGTCCTGGGATGTCGTCTTGGGCAGAGCCATGTTCTCAGCCATCCTCTTGAGTATCTGGGTAGTCTCCAGGAATGTGTACAGGAAGAGGAGACTGTCAAGACATCCCGACGAGAGTACGCCGGAGCCAATCCTTCCGGGTCGTGAAAACGTGGGCACCTTCTTGGCCTTAGGATTCCTGGCAGTGGTTTTGGCCCAGTCTACGTACTTCTACGCCCTCTCCCAAACAAGCGTGGCGGTGGCTGTGACCCTCAACTACACCGCGCCGTTTTTTGTCATGGTGATATCGTACTTCGCCTACAAACAACCCATTACGCGGGATAAAGGGATCTCGCTGTTGGGAGCCTTGTGCGGTGTAGCATTGGTGTCTGGCTTCATAGGCATTGGAGCAAAGCCAGTGACGGGCTCGTTCTTTGGAGTGTTCATGGGCCTTTTATCGGGGCTCGCGTACGGCTCTCAAACCTTGGTCTACAAGAGGGTAGGACGAAGGTACGGTCCTATCTATCTCAATCTTTGGATGATGGCCTTCGGGTTCCTTGAACTCTCTGTCCTTACGACGGCTGTAACGGGAAGTATTCCGGCGGTATTCAGGAAACTGGCAGCCGGCTCCCCGAGAGTATGGTCACTTCTGGCTCTAATGGGAATCGGGCCGGGCTTGATGGCGTTCGTCCTCTTCGCCGATGGAATAAACAAGGTTGATGCCAGTAGGGGCTCCATAGTGGCCATGTGCGAACCGGTAGCTGCGTGTCTTCTGGGGTATTTTCTGTTAGGCGAAACACTGACCGGATCCCAAGTCCTAGGCGTGGCTCTTGTTATCGGATCGATTCTGGGCGTGAGTCTGCCAGAATCCAAGGAACGACTGCCCCGTCAGCGCTCTTTGGACAAGACTCCACGCGCATAATGGAATAAGTATTCCTGGGCGTATCCGGCCAGGTCTCCAAACCTCTCCATGCCGAAAGCCCTGGCGGCCCCGGGGGCTATGGCGACCCCGTCCATGTAAAAATGGGACACGGCCCTAGCTATCCAGACGTCCACAGGAAACACTTCCAAACGGTGATAGGCAAACAGCAAGACACAGTCGGCCACTTTGGGTCCCACGCCATCGATTCTCATGAGCTCCCTCCGGGCCTCCGACAACGGCATCTTGCGAATCTCTCCTAGCCGGACTTCCCCTGATGCAATTTTGGTGGCTGCATCGACAAGAAAACGATCCCTGTACCCACATTTGGACAGTCTTATGTCTTCACAAGAACACGCAGATAGCACTTCAGGCCTGGGAAAAGTGTACTCACCCAAGCCACAGGGCTCGCCGTATCTTCTGGAAAGCGATGAGACTACCCGGGCAACGTTGGGAATGCTATTGTTGGCGGATATGATATATGATGCCAAACACTCCCAGGGTTCCTGAATCAGTACCCGGAGGCCTGCGCCATACTCCACGGCCTGGGCCATTACTTTGTCTGTGGCCCCCAGCCTCCTACTTATGAAACACAGATCATCGTCCTCCGCCAGGTATTCGCGAATCGCCTTTTCCAGCCGTTCCCGCTTTACAAATGATGAGTCGTACTGCACGTACAACCGAGGACTGCCGGGTTCTTCTTGCCCGATTACGATCCCCCACGAAGACACAACCCCTTTGAACGCAATGAGAGTCCCCGGCACTTGTAAAGACGTCGTCCTTTTCCATCTGAACGCCTGTCCGCATTGGAGGGTTGTAGCGAGGTCAATGGACCCTCCGAAATCCATGCAAAAAAGGCCATCGTCGTGAGCCATCGGGTTTCTCTCCAAATAGGTATACTTCAAACAGAATACCACGCCAATGGAGGATTTGTGACCAAAGCCGGGAATTGGATTCTAATCGGATACCAATTGGTTCTATCTGGAAAGAGGGGGATAACATGCCGAAGACTTCTTCTAAGTATCTCAAGTATGAGGAAATCGACGATTTCCTCAATGAGGCCCAGCGGAATTACCCTGACTTGATCGAAGTTCAAAGCATAGGCAAATCGTTTGAGGGCCGAGACATTCTTTCGTGCATCATTACTCACAAGCCTTCGGGAGACCATTGGACAAAACCCGCCATGTACATAGATGGCAATCACCACGCCGGTGAGGTCACAGGTTCGGCAGTATGCCTTTACACCATCGAGTACCTGTGCGAAAACTACCCCAAAGACCCTGTGGTCAAAGATCTTCTTGATAACCGAACGTTTTACATCGTGCCGAGAGTCTCGCCCGATGGCGCCGAACTATACCTGACAACGCCCTACCTGCTCCGGTCAAGTGTCCGCCCTTACCCCGATGAGGATCTAGGGGAAGGACTCATTCCAGAAGATGTCGACGGAGACGGTCTAATACTACAGATGCGCTGGAAGGATCCGGCAGGCCAGTGGAAAGTCTCTGAGAAGGATCCACGCGTCATGGCCAGACGAAAACCTGGAGAGATCGGAGGAGAATACTACCGCGTCGTGACCGAAGGCGTGTTCAGGTCCTGGAACGGCGTAGAGATCAAAGAGGCGAGACCCAAGTGGGGATTGGATTTGAACCGCAACTATCCGGGCAACTGGCACCCTGCCAGTCAACAGACGGGACCAGGTCCCTTCCCGTTCTCGGAACCTGAGACTAGGGCGATAGGCGACTTCTTCCACACACACCCCAACATTGCCATGGCCCTGTCTTACCACACCTCAGGCGGAGACATCCTTAGGCCCAGAACAGCCGGGCCCGACAAGGACATGAACCCAGGGGATCTTAGGATGCTTCAGGCCATCGGCAGACGAGGCCATGAAATAACCGGCTATCCGTGCGTGTCAATCTTCGAAGGGTTCACGGTGGACCAAAGACGACCTTCCACCGGGAGTTTCATAGACTTCACTTACGATGTCTTGGGCATTATGGTTTTCGCCGTAGAACTCTGGGATCTAAACGGGAGGGCAGGCATCCCAAAGCGGGAACTAAAGAACAGGCTAAACCTATCTGAAGACCAGCAAGAAGAGGACAACATCAAGATCGCGCAATTTGTGGACAAGGAACTTGCCGGCGAAGGATGGCATCCCTGGAAGCCGTTCAACCACCCTCAGTTGGGCGAGGTCGAACTGGGCGGTATTGACCCGAAATTCGTGCGTCAGAACGCCCCGCCAAGACTCTTGGGCCAAGAGTGCCACAAGAACACTGTGTTCTCCCTTATGCTGGCAGGAACGCTTCCTAGGCTTGTGGCCGAAGCCATGACCTGCACGGAAATTGGTGAAGGACAGTACGAATTCTCTTTCGCAGTGAAGAACGTAGGGTACTTGCCCACGTCATCCACCGGTCAAGCCCAAACCGTAAAGTCTGTCGGGCCTCTCAAGATCCGAGTGAAACTGGAGCAGGGAGTGACTCTGGTGGCAGGCAAAGAATACGAAGAGATCCCACATCTCCCGGGCTGGGGACAAGGGGCGTTCGACTTGGAGAAGAAAGTGCGCCTAGTCTTGAGAACCTCCAATAGTCAGAGCGGGGCCAAGTTGGCGCTGGTAAGTGTAGAGTCCCAAAGAGCGGGTACAGTGAGCGTAGAAGTCACGGTGCCCTAGGTCCGCTCACATAGCCCTATGGAACTTCGAGATCCGCCCTCCCAAAGAACAGAACGAGGGCGGATCTTTTATCCGATCCCACTTCACGTTAGAGTCTCCAAGAAATCGGGCAAGTCCTGAAGCGACCCTCGACAATCGGGTTCCACTCCGCCCCCACGGTCTATTACCAGATCCTCTACGAGGTAGGTCTTCATTCCAAGGCGCTTGGCCACCATGTCCTCGTTGATGTCGTTGCCTACCATAATCGAAGACTCGGGATCCAGTCTAGCCATCTCAACGATCTCCATGTAATACTCAAGGTTAGGCTTGCAGAAGTGCATGATCTCCATACTTGTGATAAGGCGCCACGGAAGATCAAGAACACCGCACCATTTCATGCGCTCCCTAATTGCACATTGAGGGAACATGGGGTTTGTTGCCAGGACAATCTCGTACCCGGCAGAAATGCATCTCTCAACCACGTTTCTGGCCCCGTCAGAAGATGACACGAACCTCCTTAGATTTGGAAACTCATCCCGGTAGAACGCCATGAAGCGCGGCCACATCTCGTCCCAAGGTCGGCCGATCAAGGGCTCGAACGCTTTTCCGAACGCGTCCAAGTTGGTAACCGACGGGTCACGATCATCCACGATAGCTTGCGTAGCCGTCACTATGGCTCTTACCATCTTCTTGGGATCGACTAAGTCTTTGAAGTATGAGCCCACTGCCGAAAGATAGTTTTTCAGAAAGAATTCGATGTCTATAGGCAAGAGTGTACCGTCCAAGTCAAAGAGAATCGTACCTTTGCGATCTGGTGCAACCACCTAACAACACCCCCTTCCGCGTGACGCCCACACCTCTTGCCTGAGATTATCCCTCAATTGGCAGGGCAGGAGAAGGCTTCATGGCTTCCACCATCTCCTGCCCGTCCAGACTCCCATTCTAGCCTCAATGGCATGGAGCCGGGATGTCGTCCCTCTTGTGAACTATCACACCGTCGATGAACACTTTCTCGGCCACAGTCATGGTGCAGAAAGGATGGCCGCTCCAGATCACCAGATCCGCGTCTTTACCCGCATCGATGCTGCCTACTCTGTCCTCTATTCCTAAGATCTCTGCGGCGTTGATAGTGATGGCTTTTAGCGCTTCGGCAGGACACATGCCTTCCCTGACAGCCAACCCTGCGTGCAAAGCAAGCCATTTCGTGGCGGAACTCCCATCACATTGGATGGCTACTTTGACACCGGCCTTGGCCAGTATCCCTGGGTTTCTTAACGTAGTGTTGATGATCTCCATCTTTCCTCTGGTCATAAGCAGGGGGCCCACAGTAGCCCTAACTTTCTTGGCGGCCAATACATCGGCTATCATGAAACCTTCGGTGCAGTGCTCGATGATGTAGTCAACACCGAATTCCTCGAGCACCCTAATGGCTGTCATGATGTCGTCTGCCCTATGGGCGTGGATGCGGGCCTTCATCTCACGCTTGAGAACTCGGCCGAGCGCCTCCAACTTGAGATCGCGTTCCGGAGCATTCCCTTTTTCGATCTTGTCCATATAGTTCCTGGCTTTCACAAGCGCTTCTCTTAACACCGCAGCATTGCCCATTCTAGTTTTTGGAACCTTCTTTTGCATTTCTCCGTAGACCCTCTTGGGGTTCTCCCCCAACGCCATCTTCATGCCTTCGGTACCGGGAATTACCATCTCCTCTGCTATTCTCCCTCTGAGTTTCATGGCAAACCCCGTACCGCCTATGATATTGGCACTTCCGGGCCCTGTGTAAACACAAGTTACGCCCCCTGCCACAACGTCAGGAATCGCGGGGTCTTGAGGGTTGAGAGAGTCGATGCCGCGCAACTGGGCAGTGTTAGGATCCGATGTCTCGTTGCCATCAGCGGTTGCCCAGACGGAAGGCTCCCCAAACACTGCCAGGTGGCTGTGGGCATCGATGAGCCCGGGGGTAACCACTTTGCCCTTGGCGTCGATTAATTCGGCATCTGAAGGCACCTCAACTCCTTTGCCGCAAGCGACGATCTTACCGCCGTCAATGAGCACAGTTCCGTCTTCCAGAACGTCTCCGGTAATCGTGTGGACTTGTCCGTGAACTATGGCGATCACCTACAACACTCCTTCCCGCCTATTGGATTTATTTGGGACCCTTTACGGGTGTTTCTGTTCCGCGGAGGAAAGATCCTGCCACTAGATCCCCATGGGCATGTATAATGGATAAAGACTTGCCACGCTTAAGGAAACACGCTTGATCGTTAGTAGCCAAACATGCGGGAAGGTGACCAATTTGCCTATAGACGCTGTACTGCCAGCGTTTCTCATTGCTCTGCTAGGATATGTAGCCGGCCACAGGTTGAACCTGGATGTAGGAACTCTATCGCGAGTCTGCCTATACATTCTCACCCCTTCTCTGGCCTTCAACTCGCTGGCCACCTCCTCAATCCCTTTGGGCGACGCTTGGCGCTTAGCCATCGGGGGACTCCTCATGCCCTTTGCTTTTCTTGGCGCCTTCACTCTCATGGCAAAGGCATTTGGATGGGATAGAGAGCTGGCAAGAGCTATGAGCCTTCCGGCTCTGTTCTCCAATGCAGGCAACTATGGCCTTCCCGTTCTCCTGTTCGCTTTGGGCCAAGAAGGCATGGATCTTGGGGTCATCGTCATGGGCACCCAGACCATTCTCATGAACACCTTAGGCGTCTACCTTGCCGCCTCAAGCAAGATGGACCCCAAGAAGTCGCTAGCGCAGGTCTTCCGCATGCCGTCTGTGTACGCCATAACCTTGGGCATTCTGGTGAGGGCTCTCAACATTCCCATTCCCCCGATCTTGGGAAGGCCCGTGGGGCTTCTGGCCGGGGCTACGGTTCCCGTTTATCTGCTGGTCCTTGGGCTTCAGCTTGTGGGAGTCAAAGGCGACTTGTCGGTAGGCGTGACTTCTGCGGTAGTCTCGTTTAGACTAGTCATCGCCCCGATCATAGCGGGGCTGGTTGGGTATGCTCTGGGACTAAGAGGCTTGCCGTTCAAAGCCCTGGTTCTGGAGCAAGCGATGCCTTCGGCTGTCAACGTCACTATCCTGGCTAAAGAGTTTGGCGCCAATCCGAAAGGGGTCTCAAGGATCACCCTAATAAGCACCATAGGTAGCGTTCTCACCCTCACTGTCTGGATTATGCTAATTCGAAATCTCTAGGTATCATGGAGGGAGTAGGAAATGGCCAAAGACGAACAAAGGACAATTCTCGAATACCTTAGTGGCCGTCGGGAAGAGATGGTGAACACCCTTGCAGAGTTGGTAAACATGGATTCGCCTAGCACTGACAAAGCCTGCATGGATGCTTTTTCGTTTCGTCTGGCCCAAATGTGGAAGGAAACGGGGGCCCAAGTCACAAGCATTCCCCAGGAAACCACAGGAAACCATCTTAGGGTCGATTGGGGTAATGGAGATGAGCAAATCCTAGTCCTCTGCCACATGGACACGGTGTGGTCTCGAGGCGAAACCTCGAAGCGCCCATTCAAAGTAGAAGGCGGCAAGGCCTACGGCCCCGGCGCTTACGACATGAAATCTGGGATAGTTCAAGCCATGTTTGCCGTGAAGGCGCTAGATGCCCTGAACCTGAAACCCACTAAGAAGATAGTAATACTGCACAACTCCGATGAGGAAATCGGCTCGCCCTCTTCCCGCCAACTCATAGAAGGAGAAGCCAAGAAATCCTTGGCAGTATTGGTCCTTGAGCCGGCGGCTCAGGGAGGCGCTCTAAAGACCTGGCGCAAGGGCGTTGGCATGTTTCGCATCACTATCAAGGGTAAAGCTTCCCACGCAGGGGCCGATTACGAGAAAGGCGCCTCGGCTGTTTTGGAGTCGGCTCACGTGATTACATACTTGCACGGCCTAACAGACCTAGAGGAAGGCACTACTGTCAACGTAGGGACAATTCGGGCAGGAACTCGCTCTAATGTTGTTGCTGACCATGCCTTGCTCGAAGTTGACCTGAGAGTAAAGACTCCCGAAGCCGCCTCTCGGGTAGTACCTAAGATCCTGGGTCTCCGCCCCGTTGACCCCCGGGTATCAATAACCGTGGAAGGCGGGTTGAATCGTCCTCCCATGGAGCGCAACTCGAAGAACCTTGGCCTTTACCAAATTGCCAAATCAATAGGGGAATCTATTGGAATCGAACTCGTTGAGTCTGGCACAGGAGGAGGAAGCGACGGCAATTTCACATCAGCGCTGGGGATCCCAACCCTTGACGGCCTGGGCCCCGTCGGTGACAACGCCCACTCCGTTGACGAATACTTGCTGGTAGGGAGCTTACCCGAAAGGGCCTCCATTGTAGCCGGTCTTTTCCTGAATGTGTAAGGGCGCACCCCCTACCTAACAGGCGCACGAAGTCTCCGGGAGTGGAAGGCAAGATTCCCATCCGGGAAGTGGCTCTTGTTTTTGGCTACGCTCTTGAAAGAGCTATCATGGCCCGTAACCCTTTGAAAGCCGTGATGTAATCGTTGGCCGTGAACTTGAGGGTAATTGGGTCCAAGACCTCAGCATAGGGCATGCGTGAGGCGTTTTCGGCTAGTCCCGAATCCTTGAACTGGATCTTGAATGTCACAGGGGACTCAGGCAGAAATACCTTGGCGCTTGCCAGATCGGCGAGAGCTTCCTGGGTCTTCTGTTCGATCAGGGCTCCGGCCGCACCGGGCGTCATACATCTCGCAGATTGGCGAGTCACCGCCCACTTGACAGTGGCCGTCTTAACATGGGGGAGGCACTCAGAAGCTTCCCTACAAACGTTATCGTCTCCTGTCACAAGTACCACAGGTACCCCGTAAAACCCCGCTATCCCGGCATTTATCCCTGTCTCCCCTAACGGGACATCGTTAACCCAGACGCTAGCCACGCTTCCCCCAGATATGGTGTGACTCAGAACGCCTGAAGTCCCCATCCGCGAGTGGTACCCCACGAAAATGGCCGCTTGAAACCGGGAATTAATGCCTTGCATCATAGAGAGGGGTTTGGGCGCCCCGGTGATGAGTGTTGCCCTCGGGTGAAGCTTCTCGATGAGAATATTGGTCATAGGCCCGTGAGAGTCATTGACTACTACTTCTGTAGCCCCCGCTTTGAATGCCCCCGCGATTGCAGCGTTCACTTCTCCCGTCATGAGTTCCCTTGCCCGTCCATAGTCTTTGCCTTCAGGCGACGTTTGGATGGCTGCCACGACTCCGGAAATCCCCTCGATATCGCAGGATATGAACACTCTCATGGGTTACACTCCTTTTGCTGTACATCTGAATTGGCTTGCTGCCATCTCGCCGGATCTTCCACACGTGGGGTGCGAAATCCTCCGCTCCAAGCCCGTGTTGGGGCGGGCGATGCCCCCTGTGAAGGAACCTATCTCACGGTATAGAATACTTTTGGGGATTGGAGGGATGCACGTGAACGCAAGCAAGCGGCGACAACTCATAGCGAGCCTATTGCGAGCCAGTGCCGAACCGATCACGGGAGGGTTATTAGCGGCACAACTGGGCGTTACCCGCCAGGTGGTGGTCCAAGACATCGCCGTACTCAGGGCGTCTGGAGCCGGTATCCTGGCGACACCGCGCGGTTACACGCTGATGCCGGAAGTAAAGGCACCCGGGATCACTAGACTTATTGCAGTCCAGCATGAGGCGGAAGAAACAAGAGAAGAGCTCTACGCGGCAGTTGACTTGGGACTGGAAGTGGTTGACGTCATCGTGGATCATCCTGTGTACGGTCAATTAACGGGCCAGTTGAGCCTCTCGAGCCGTCCAGACGTAGACCAGTTCCTCCAAGTCATGGAAACCACAGGAGCCGGGCTTCTTTCATCGCTAACCGATGGAGTGCACCTCCACACTATCAGGGGAAAAACTAAGTCCGCACTAGACGCGCTGGTAAATCTGTTGGACAAGAAAGGCTTTCTGCTAACCGAGTAATACCCTCCCATATGAGGATTTGCTTATTCCATCTTTGCCACAAGTCCACTAATGAAAAGCCCTGCTCAGGATGCTATACTCCTACTCAACGTGCCGAATCCCGCACAAATGGCGGGTACGGAGGACCGATCTTGGGGTGAATCTGTCGTTGCAACGACAGTAGGGCTAAACCCTTTCACCGAACCCACAGCTAACTCCGGAGGCCAGAAAGGGGTAAATATCATGTTGAGATCTTTGATAAAGAAGATACTTTTGACAGGGTTGGCGCTTACACTGATGGCGTCAACTTCAATCCTGTCGATCCCGAGTACCGCTGAAGCGTACAGCCCCTGGACCAGATCATACAGCGATGATGAGTTGTGGCTTCTGGCCAGAGTCGTGTACGCCGAAGCAGAAGGTGAACCTTACCTAGGTAAAGTTGCGATAGCGGCAGTAGTTCTCAATAGGGTTGACAGTACGCTCTTCTCCGACACTATCGCCGGGGTAATCTACGAGCCCTGGCAGTTCTCTTGCGTGGGGAACTGGATGTTCAACTCGCATCCGTCTCGGGATAGTATAGCGGCGGCTCGTGAGGCACTTAATGGACATGATCCTACGGGAGGGGCTCTGTACTACTGGAACTACCATCAGGTGACCAATCCATGGTTGTGGTCGAAGCCCACTGCAACCGTAATCGGCAATCACTGGTTCGCTTACTAAGAACTACCCTGATCCAGTGACTATTTCGAGTCACCAGATCCTAATCCTAAGCCCAGGACCCGGACGGTCCTGGGCTTCCTCGATCGCCGATTCCAGTCGAGCCGACAACGGGTATTCGGCAATCAACATGCATGTGAGAGCCTCTTTACAGGTGACAAGACACCTGGTAAAATCTCCGTGTTGGAGTGCTGGAAACTAACGGGGGCGACAATACCATGCGACGTCCTGAAGTGCAACACCTTGTTATAGGTTCGCTTCTTCTGGCTATGTCAATCCTTATACCTCTGTCAATGGGTGGCCTGTTGGGAGTGGCCATGGGGCCCTTCACGGCAACGCTGGCGTCTCACGTACCGACCTTCATCGCTATGCTTTACGGCCCCCTGGTGGCCGGCATTGTGGGGGTCGGGTCAGCCTTGGGCTTCTTTCTTAAGCTGGGTCTTGTAGTCGGATCGAGGGCGGCTATGCACATTCCGGTGGGGATCATAGGAGCCCTCATGCTGAAGAAAAGCTTCCCCTACCCTGCAACGCTGGTTGCCCTAGGTCCAATTCACGCAGGGCTTGAGGCCCTTCTGGTGCTCTTCTTCGGCTTCTCCCTGAAAGATGCAGGGATCCTCGTTGGCGTCGGAACCCTCTTGCACCACGCGATTGATACGGTCATCACCCTCGTCCTATGGAAAGCGCTGTTTGCGCGCGGTTTTGATTTGCGCCCCGAGCATTTGCACCCATCAAAGTCCTCAAAATGAACAAGGCATAAGACGGCAGAGTTCTGGCCGCCTTACGCCCATACTGTTCACTGTTCACTAGCTTTGGCTTTATCACTGTCGCGTCGATTATCGGTGCAGTAGAACCCCGGTCCCTTGAACACAATGCCGATCCCTTGACTGATCAGCTTCTTGACAGGCTCACCGCATTTAGGACAGGTCTTGAGTGGTTCATCAGTTATCTTCTGGGTTGTTTCGAACAATCCACAGTTCTTGCACCTGTACTCGTAGATAGGCATGATACTCCTCCTGTCATAACTGATGTGAAACCCTACTATCTACAATAATGGAAGTGTCAAGAGATCGGTAGCAACGTGTGATTGCCTTGACAAGAAGGAATCGCTTACCTTGGGCTTTCCTGGTAGAATGGTCCAAAAGACTCGTTAGACTCTTTCCTGGGAAAAGGGGGACTTTCCGGTGGCAAAACTTGCGCGGAGACTTGTCGTCATAGTATCTATAGTACTTGCACTTGCAGGTTGCGCCAAACGCGCGGTTTCTCCTGATCCCGTGGCAAACGAGTCACTACCCGAGGTGGAGGTTCCCTCATCCCCCGTAACAGGCAAGCCACTATTGAGCGAGGGCAGTCCTGTGGCTGTGTCAATCGGCAATAACTCGGGAGCGCGCCTTCAAAGCGGTCTTTCTCAGGCCGATGTGGTCTACGAAGTCCTTGCCGAAGGTGGCATCACGCGCTACTTGGCTATTTTCCACAGCCAAGCCCCCTCAAAGGTGGGACCCATACGGAGCGCAAGGCCATACCTGGTCCTTCTGGCCAAGGAGTGGGGCGCCATATTCGGGCACTGCGGCGGAGATCCCAAAGACTTGGAGCCAATCAGAGAATGGAAGGTAGTCGATGCCGACGAGTTTGCTCGAGGAGATCTCTACTGGAGGGACAGATCGCGAGTCGCACCCAATAACCTCTATACCAGCGTAGAGAACCTTCGCAAAGCATCCTCAGAGACTCTGCAGGCACCCGAAAAGCGCTACGAGTTCACTTCGTGGGCAGAAGAGCCTAGGACGGGCATAAGGATCGATTACGGCTTCAACTACAGAGTCGAGTACAGATACTCCTCGGAACATGAGGCGTACGAACGGTATGTCATTGACGGGGGCAGAGAATTGCGGCAAGAGGAGCTGGACACCCAAGACCCTGTGCTCGTGTCCAACGTCATCGTCCAGGTCGCCCAATCAAGAGTTGCCTATTCAGACGGAGGGCTCATCATCGACCTCATAGGCGAAGGAGAAGCCCAGTACCTCCTGGGCGGACGTTGGGAAGAGGGTACGTGGAAGAAAGATGGTGTAGAAGAGCCCACTTTGTTCTTCTACGACGATGGAGACCCGATAGAGATTACACCGGGGCAAACCTGGGTTCAGATAGTGCCCCGTAATGCCAAAATAAGCCTATTAGACTAACAGAGTCTACTGGAGGCCCAGTTTTTGCGCGAAGGCCTTTAGGCTCTCGCGGCCATCGACCCGAATCCTCTTAAGAGCGTAGGGATCGTCGGAGAGATCGCTAACGCCCGGTTCCGTCGTGACTGCGCCCATGAAACCGGCAGCTCTGACAGCATCGATCACCTGGCTGTTGTACCGCCCCGATGGGTAACAGAAAGACAACACCGTTTGCCCCGTTTTTTCCCTAAGCGTTTGCCTTGCTCCTTGAACCTCCTTTTCTAGATTTGCTCTCGATAGAGTGCAAAGATCAAGGTGAGTCCTGGTGTGGCAACCTACGGTGTATCCTGCGGCTGCCAAGGTGCTAATCTGCTCCCAAGTCAGATACCCGGAGCGTTCAATCAACCCTGTGGTCAGGAACATTGTGGCGGTGAAATCTCGCTCTTTGAGTATGGGATGTGCGTTGCGGTAAAGACAATCGTAACCGTCGTCGAAGGTTAGCACGACGGCCTTGGGCGGCAATGGCACGGGTTCACCCGCCATAGCGAGCAAGACCTCGTCCATACTTACAGTTGTGTAGCCGGCCTCTTTCAAAAGGTCCATCTGGGACGCAAAGTCTTCAGGAGTGACTGTCAATCCGCGGGCGGGGCTATCTATCTGGTGGTACATAAGAATAGGTATGGAATAATGCTCGTCGTAGCGGAATTCGGGAGGCCCGGGTACCCCGGATAGTGGCGGATCAGGGTCACAGACCGTGCTCTTTGCTATGGTCAGAACGTGACCGTTGATAGCAAGCGTCACGGCCATGGCCACGCAGATGAGAACCACGAATCTATGTATCCTCATGGCGCCAGAGCGTTTCGCTCTTCTTCTGTCGCGCAACACACTCTCCTCCGAAATCTCACATAGCGCCATGTCTTCCCGAACGATCAAGATGTACTGAGCCTGTGCTCCTAAGAAGGCTTAACAAGCTTTGAAAACACCCTTGTCAAAGCGCTTACGGCTATGGCGGATCCAAAAGCAGTTGTACCCAGTTTGCCGCCTGCGCCGGCCATGGCGGGAGCACTGTAAACAAACACAAGTCCCGTAAGGGAACCGGCGAGGGCCATGAGGGCCACGTGAGAGATCCGGTTCTTGCCCGACATTCCCGTAAAGGAACCACATAGGCAAGCTGTCGCCAGCGTCACACCTATGCCGGGAATACCTTCGGAAGGTACTAGAGCCGGCAAGACTATGCCGCCTACCACACCTACCAGGGCAGATCCCATGACACCTCCGCACGCAAGTCGTACGTTAATGACGTACGAAAGGACGGCTGCCGCCGTTGCCACTAAGATCGAAGGCCAAGCGCCTTCCCAAGAAGAAACAGGAGACGATAGGAAGGTGCTGCCCGACACCAGCGACGCAAGGCAACAGCCTGCGCAAGCGATAGTCCCAAGTTTGCCGCCATACCCGTTGAACACATCTTGAGCCAAGACATAGATAATCCCTGCTCCCACTATTGCGAGAAGAAACGCGGGAAATCTCAAGACCGTGGGAGATGCCATACCCACGAAAGAACCGCAGTATAGGGGCGGCCCATAGGCAGGCGCAACTACAGCGCCCACTAATCCCACAAGGCTTGCACCCAAAACGGCCCCCAGCCCCAATGTCACGTTCAAGTAGTATGAGACTAGAGACCCCACTACCACAGCCAAGAAGGCCTTCAGGTCCGCGATGGCGAACCCAGCAGGTCCCCCTCCGGCGTACAAAAGGTCTTTTTCCAGATAGAGCCCATGGAGAAGACCCGCACAGGCGATGGTCATGAGTACAGTCACGGTTGTGTTTAGGGGCAATGCTGTGACTAGGGTGTTGTAGAACAAGGCGCCGCTCATGCAGGTCAGCGCTAAGAATCCTACCGCCCGTTTCCCGTTCAATAGACTTCGCCTCCACAGGTAGGGCATTATTACAGATGCCGTACAACCGCCGCTCAGAATGAGTGTACACGATAAACCCGGGTTAGCACAGAAGGCCCCCAAAGGTTTCCTTCGGGGGCCTTCTATCTTGTATCTCTTATCAGTGGTTAATCGTCGCTGTCAGTTCCGCCGGCGACTCTGTCCAGCACCCAAGCGCCTTGGTCGATCTTCTCCACCATTGTGCCGTGATGAGACCGCTTGGTGTAATGGGTATGGAGCAACTCATGAGACTTGTGACCGAGAGGCTCACCCAAGTAGGTCTCATAGAGTTCCTTAACCGCAGGGTTCTCGTGAGACTTACGCAGCGGAAGGTTTTTATCCGCTTCGTATATGGCGCTGATCCTCTTGGCCCTGATCTCTGTATCGGTGGGGATGGGTTGACCGCCGCCACCAATGCATCCACCGGGACACGTCATTATCTCGATGAAGTGATACTGCTCTTCACCTGACTTGACTTTGTCCAAGAGCTCCCTGGCGTTACCCAAGCCATGAGCCACCGCAACACGGAGCTCAGTACCGTTGAGATCCACAGTTGCCTTCTTGAGTCCTTCCAGGCCCCTGACATTCTCAAAATCGACGCTGGCCAGAGTCTTTCCTGTGTACAACTCGTAAGCAGTCCTCAGAGCCGCCTCCATGACGCCCCCTGTGGCCCCGAAGATCACGCCTGCGCCGGTGCTGATGCCTAACGGGGGGTCGTACTCTTCGTCAGGCAGATTCTTAAAATCTATGCCAGCCTGCTTGATCATGCTAGCCAGTTCGCGAACGGTAAGCACATAATCTACGTCTTGGTAACCCGAAGCACTCATCTCTGGACGCTGGCACTCAAACTTCTTTGCTGTACAAGGCATGATTGACACCACGACGATGTCGGCAGGGTCAATACCGGCCTTCTCAGCATAGTAAGTCTTGGCCAAAGCCCCAAACATCTGTTGAGGTGACTTGCATGTCGATACGTTCTCAACCAGATCGGGGTAGAACTCTTCCATGAACTTGATCCACCCAGGGCTGCAAGAAGTGATCAGCGGTAGCTTGCCGCCGTTCTTGATCCTATCAAGGAGCTCAGAGCCTTCCTCCATAATGGTAAGATCGGCCGTGAAGTCCGTATCAAAGACTTTGGCAAAACCGAGACGCCGGAGAGCCGCTACCAGCTTGCCGGTGCTGACACTTCCCGGTTCGATTCCGAAAGGCTCGCCTATACTGACCCTTACGGCGGGAGCCGTTTGGACGATCACGTGCTTCGTGGGATCTGCCAGAGCTTTCCAGATGTCATCAACATACTCCTTCTCGTGAAGTGCGCCTACGGGACAAACCAAAATGCACTGTCCACACTGAACACACTGGCTTGCGGACATTGGTTCGCCCCAAGCGGGGGCGATAGCTGTCTCAAACCCTCTTCCCAATGGCCCTATGGCTCTTACGCTTTGCACGTTCTCGCACACCGCGACACATCGCCGACACAGGATGCATTTGTTCGGGTCTCTGACCAATGCAGGGGTGGAATCATCCACGGGCTGTTCGGCAGTCTTGCCCCCAAACCTTACTTCCCTTATGCCAAGCTTCTCGGCAAGCGACTGCAGTTCGCAATTGAGGTTCCTGGGGCAGGTAGCGCACTCGTAAGGATGATCCGATAGGATCATCTCTACGATCATCTTGCGAGATGCTCTCACTTTGGCGCTATTGGTGTGAACTACCATGCCCTCCGCAACGGGAGTGACACATGAAGCCTGTAGAGTCTTGGCTCTCTCGACCTCTACCACGCACACCCTGCAGCTTCCGATGACATTAATGTCTTTCAAGTAGCAGAGAGTGGGTATCTCTATACCTACGCTCTTGGCAGCTTCCAGAATCGATGTCCCAGCTGGAACCGTTACCTCTCTGCCGTCAATTGTGAGAGTCACAGTACTCATCAATATCCCTCCGTTCGACGCTCACTGGGGCTCACCCGACCATGAGATACCCGTGTACTCATTTGACATCGCAGCGCAGGCATCTCTCGGCCTCTCTCTGGGCTGTCCTGGCGTCATATCCAAGTTCCACTTCATCGAAAGAGCTCAGGCGTGCCTCCATAGAGGCCATTCTGCCGTGACACCTTGGCATCTTCTCTTCCATAACGGGACCCGACAGCTTGCGTTCATGCTTGGGTTCCGGAACAACATTGCCGCTCCCGCCAAGATACTTGTCTATGGAAGACGCAGCTCTCTTGCCCGCGGCAATTGCCTCAACTACGGTAGCGGGGCCACTGGTGCAGTCGCCGCCAGCAAAAACACCTGGTTCATTGGTAGACATGGTCTTAGGATCGGCTTTCAGAGTACGCTTGTCCGCGCCCAGTCCGGCGGCAGCAAACACTTCAACCTCACTGACCTGCCCAATAGCGGCAACAAACACATCGCAAGGCAAATCAAACTCGCTTCCCTCTACCTCGATAGCCCTCTTCCTGCCCGAAGAATCATACTCACCGGGCCTCATCTTGAGGCAGGTAACCGATTCCAGTCGCCCGTTGCCTTTGAATGCCTTCGGGTTAACCATTGTCTTGAAGACTATGCCTTCAGCCTCAGCCATATCGATTTCTTCCTTAAGAGCAGGCATGTCTGCCTTGCTGCGCCTGTATATGACCGAGACAGACTCGGCTCCCAGTCTTCTGGCCGATCTGGCCGCGTCCATCGCCACATTTCCGCCGCCCATGACTACGACCTTCTTGCCCCTAAGGTCAACTCCCTTACCTAGAGCAAGGTCTCGGAGGAATTCCACACCTGGAATGACCCCATCAAGGTCTTCGCCGGGCACACCAAGACGCTGGTCTCTATGAGCTCCGATGGCAACAAACACGGCATCGTACTGAGATCTGAGGTCATCCCAAGGAATGTCGACACCCACCTTAGTTCCGGTGCGAATCTCTACTCCAAGATTTGCGATCACTTCGATGTCCCTCTTGAGGGCATCTTTTGGAAGCCTGTAATCAGGAATACCCACAGCCAACATGCCGCCAGCCACAGGAAGAGCCTCAAAAACGGTTACTGAGTGTCCCTGCAAGGCCAGGTAGTACGCCGCTGTCAATCCTGCGGGACCTGATCCAACGATCCCAACCTTCTTGCCGGTGGACGGTTTTCTCACGGGCATTGGCCTGGTCCCATTAAGGCTAGCAGCGTAGTCAGATGCAAACCTCTTGAGTTCACGAATGGCGATAGGTTCATCCAACTGCGCCCTTCGGCATCGCCTTTCACAGGGGTGATTACACACTCTGCCGCACACCACGGGGAACGGGTTTTCTCTCAGCACTTCTTCATAGGCTTCGGCAGGACGTCCCTGTCTGATCAAATCGATATAGATGGGAGCATCCACATTAGCGGGACATGTGTTCTTGCACGGAGAATCAAACAACGCAGCGCAAACCGAAGCAGGACATTTCTTGTCCGGATGTGGGCTTCGTATTCATCACGGAAGTACTTAATGGTGGACAGCACGGGGTTAGGTGCCGACTGTCCCAATCCACAAAGAGCCGTCTCCTTGATCGTTCGTCCTAGCTCCAGAAGCAGTTCGATGTCGCCTTCCTTGCCTTCCCCTATGGTGATCCTCTTGAGGATTTCAAGCATCCGCTTGGTCCCGACCCGGCACGGAGCGCACTTACCGCAGGATTCCGACTGAACAAACTCCATGAAAAACTTGGCCAAGTCAACCATACAGGTATCTTCGTCCATTACCACGAAACCGCCGGACCCCATGATGGTACCCAAAGCGGCTAGAGATTCGTAGTCCACCGGGGTGTTCAGATACTGGACGGGTATGCAACCGCCCGAGGGACCGCCTGTCTGGACTGCCTTGAATCTCTTGCCGTTGGGAAGACCGCCCCCAATATCGAAAACAATCTCCCCAATTGTGGTCCCCATTGGTACTTCTGCGAGACCGTTATTGTTGATGTTTCCCGCAAGGGCAAATACCTTGGTCCCTTTGGACTTCTCGGTACCCATCGAAGCGAACCATTCCCAGCCCTTACGAAGGATGGTTGGGACGTTGGCGTAAGTCTCGACGTTGTTGAGTACGGTCGGTTTGCCCCATAGTCCTTCGTTGGCAGGGAACGGTGGACGCGGACGAGGCTCGCCACGTTCGCCCATGACCGAATTCAGGAGCGCCGTTTCCTCGCCGCACACAAAAGCCCCGGCGCCTAACCTAAGGTCTATGTCAAACGAAAACCCTGAGCCTAGGATGTTGTCTCCCAATAGGCCCATTTCCCGAGCCTGGGCAATAGCCTTTTCTAGTCTGCTGACGGCCAGCGGGTATTCGGCACGGACGTAGATGTACCCGTGAGAAGCGCCCACAGCATAACCGGCAATGGCCATACCTTCCAGAAGCCTGTGGGGGTCGCCTTCCAGGGTAGATCTGTCCATGAAAGCCCCCGGGTCACCTTCGTCTGCGTTACACACAACGTACTTGGGCGAACCCGGTGCCTTTCGGGTAAAATCCCATTTTAGCCCAGTGGGGAACCCGGCGCCTCCTCGCCCTCGGAGCCCCGACTTCTTGATTGTGTCGACGACTTCTTCGGGTGTCATCTTCAGGGCATTAGCCAGTCCGAAATACCCATCCCTTGCGATGTACTCCTTAATCGACTCTGGGTCGATGATCCCGCAGTTCTCCAAGACCACTCTGGTTTGACGCTTGAAGAACGGAATCTCGGAGAAGTCTACCACCGCTTCGTCGTACTCAGGTTCTCTGTAAAGAAGTCGCTCTACGACTCTCCCTTTGAGCAAGTGCTCCTCAACGAATTCTGAAACGTCCTCTTGGTGAACTCCACAGTAGAAGACACCTTCGGGATATACCATCATGTTGGGCCCAAATCTGCAGAACCCAAAGCAACCGGTTTCAACCACTTTCACTTCCTTGTCTAGCCCTTGACGCACGATCTCCTTCTCAAGGGCATCCTTCAGGGCAATGCTTCCCGAAGCATGGCAACCGGTACCCGAACACACAAGAATGTGACTTCGATAGAACTCCATTGGCCTCTCCTCTCCCTTACTCCGTCTTGACGCTGTTGATGATCAGGTCTCGGACAGGCTGACGGTTGATTATATGGGATGTGACTATTTGCCTGGCTCTCTCCGGGGTTACGTTTCCGTAATACACCTTCTCAGTTCCAGGTATGTCTACTTCAACGATGGGTTCTCTGACGCAGAGGCCTATACAGCCAGTCTCGGTCACTGTAACATCCATGACCCGCCTCTTCCTGAGTTCGTCGATGATGGCGAGCATGGTCTCTCTGGCGCCCGCGGCTATTCCGCAAGTTCCCATGCCAACTATCACTCTGGGAGCGCCAGAAGAGGTGCGAAGCTTGATCTCCATCTCCGACTCTCGCTTGAGCCTCTTAAGCTCTTCGATGCTCTTCAAAAATAAACCCTCCTCCGTCCGGCCGGTAACTGGCCAAAGCCAACCCCTCCCGGAGTCTATCCTCTACTAGTGAGAGAAAGGGGATCTGCCCCATGGCGTCCCTTTCTTCACGTGGGACGATTTTGTCACTGTCGAAACAAAACTCCCCGCCAGGACCCTTGTACGTGAACTCAACTGCTACATCCGGGTTGCCCGCCATGAATGACACTATAGTAGATACAGGGTCGCCAAGCGGTTGTCTGTCTACATGAGACAGGCGGAACAAGACCGACACCTCGGTGCCGCGCCCTTCCGTGGATCGTATCGTGACCGTCCCGCCTGCCATTTCAGAAGCCTGGATTATTAAAGGCAATCCCAAACCGACGCTTTTCCTGGCTGAAGTGTAGAAAGGATCTCGCACTAACCTGAGCTCCTCCTCACTCATCCCCCTGCCGTCATCAGTTACAGAAATCTGCAGCCTATCCTCCTCAACATCCTGACGGATCAGAACCCAAACCTTGTGCGCACCGGCACTGGCAGAATTCTGCATCAAGTCTAGGAGATGCAAGGATAGGTCTACCAAACAACTACCTCCCCAGAGTTAGGTTCCCGCTACTCGGGTTTCTCTTGGTTCAGCCGACTTCCTATAGGTTTCCAAGATCCCAGGTACTTTGTCGGCAGTAACTCTGCCGTAAGTGTCCTGGTTCACCATAAGCACAGGAGCCAATCCGCAAGCGCCCAAGCACCGGACGACTTCCAGCGTGAAGAGGCCATCATCGGTGGAGTCTCCCGCCCTTATCCCGAGTTCTTTCTCGAGCCGAAGGAGAACATCCGGCGCTCCTCTCACATAGCACGCGGTTCCCTGGCATGTTGAGATGATGTACTTTCCCCTTGGTTTCTCACGGAAAAGCGAGTAGAAAGTGATTACGCCATGGACCTCCGACAACGGTGCCCCCAACTCATCGGCAACCTTCACCTGGATGTCCTTTGGGACGTAACCTAGACGTTCCTGCACGTAGTGCAAGACCTGGATGAGTGACCCTCGGTCACCGCTGTGTTCGTGAATTACCTTCTCGATGTCCTGATAGGCTTCTTGGCACTGGCATTTGCTGTTCTTATCTGCAGACACAGTATCCCTCCTTCCCCGTTAATGTGGGAGACTCGCCTGTCCTAGCACCCGCGTTCATAGAAGCGTACATCCGGCCACACAAGGCAAAAGCACTGTCTCCCGACCACAGAAGAGTCACGCCCTGAGCGTCTGCTTTCTTGATGACCTCAGAAGGCAACTCCCGCTGACACACAACCACACACGCAACATCCAAAAGACTGGCCACCGCAACGATGTTCTCGTGGGTCTGGACCGTGACCCACACGTAACCGGGGAGTGCGTTGGCCATTACATGAGACAACACATCGCCCACGAATCCTCCCTCTATCGGGCGACGACTGCCTTCACGAGACATCGCCAAAACCTTCAGACTAAACTTTGACGCGAAATCGCCTACCAGCATTTACACCGATCCCTTCTGCATCTCGGAGTCGCCTCTTTGAGCCATTACCGGAGGCCGTATGGTAGCAAGGCTCTTCACCTCATCGGCTAGAGCTTCCAGCCTCTCCCGAAGTTTGAAAGTGCAATCGGATAGCGCCCCTCTTCCCTGGACTATGTCCTCGGCCAACGCACGACATGTAGGCGCACCGCAAGCTCCGCAATCCAGATTGGGGAGACCGGCCTCGATCTCTTCCAACCGCAAGAGCTTCTCCTCGGCCTTCTTGGGGTCTTCGTGGAGACTAAAAACCGCTCTGGGGGAAAGGCAAAGGCTGTACCACAAGTGAGGCTCATCATGCCCGATTCCGTGAGTCGCCGGGTTCGGGGGAGCATCCTTATAGCGCACCGCAAGATCCCGTAGCCTCATTCGGGCCACAAAGGGATTCTCAATATTGAGGCATCCGCCCACGCATCCGCCCAAGCAGGCTTGAGCCTCGATGAAATCGACCTGCCCGTCCAAGATCCCTTTCTCTACTTCATCCAGCACTGAAGCCACCTGGGCTATACCGTCTACAGCCAGAGAACGGAACTCGCTCCCAAGAGCACCCATCTCTCCCCCAGACCTGCCCCAACCCATGCCAAGTCCTGTGGAAACCGGAGTCTCCTCATCCTTCTCGCCTGCTTTGACTCTCTGCCTCACCCAAGCATAGGCCAGACTCGCAGACACATTTCCATCCACCAGCGATCTAGCTCTGCCCACGGGCTGCTTGGTAGCGGTGATCTTTGCAGGGCATGGCGATATGAAGATGGCGGTCGGGTTCCTGGACTTGTCGCTCTGGATCGCTCTCCTCTTTGCCATCCAAGCAGCAACTTCCATAGGTGCTTCACAAGGGATGACGTTCTTTAAAAGTGATGGATTCCTGACTTGGATCAGTCTGAGGACAGCCGGACAAGCGGAAGAGATCAAAGGAGTGCCGCGATCATGGTCTCTGATGTATTCCCTCATGGCCATGGAGACTAGATCTGCAGCTATTGACACGTCAAAGACCTCGTTGAACCCACCTGGTGCAACCAAAGCATTGCGAACCTGAGTTTGTGTCAAATCACCGAACTGCCCATAGAACGAAGGCGCTACCAAGGCTATTGTGTAGTCGTAAAGAGAGAGGCTATCCCACGAGTCCGATACTGCAGATTTCGCTTTGTTAGGGCACCTCCTTATACACTCACCACAGTCGATACATCTGTCCTCCAAAATGAACGCCTTGCCGCTTATGACCCGAATGGCTTCAGTGGGACAACTCTTGATGCAGTTTGTGCAGCCCTTGCACTTGGAGGTGTCCAGCGTCACCGAGTGAAAGTACATCGTCGGGCGCGAATCCGGTTCTCCCGGTCTCACCCTGCAGAAAGCTTCAGTTCCAACACCGGGTGTTGAGAGGAGTTCAAAAGAGTCAACAGATCTCTTTATGTTTGGCAGACCCATTCCGGCGCCGTACCCCATCTCCCTCACATAGTCCGGCGCAGTAGAATATCCGTCGGTCATGGCAAGATCGACGTCTGGAATCCCGGGGCCCTCGTCTCTTGCCTCAATCTGAAGGGTCCCGTCGTCCCAATACACTGACAAGGAACCTCGGTCTGCGTGTATCACTATATTCATGGCCAGTTCGTAGGCAGCCACAGAAGCCCTCCTCGAAGCGTCAGATGGGAAGCCGATCTCCAACAAAGCCCGCTTCAAGCGATAGAACTCGTCGCCAATCTTCCGAAAATCATTCCGATTGAGATCGAATGCACAGAGAAGGCGCCTCTCAGGAGGAACTGCCATCCCTCTTGACCCTCCCAATAGCCCCATAGATTATCAGGGCCAAGCCTGCTCCTATGAGCGCCGTCACCAACTGCGTAGTGGTAAACATGGTATAAGCGGCGGGCGGTACTTTCGTCCCCAGCGAAATCAAGTACTTGACTCCCATGGTCATCACCAAGTACTTAGCCACCGCCGCAAGTCCAACTCCCAAATACCGGCTCTTCTTCCCTACATAGCCCGACATAAGCGCAAGAGTAACGTTTCCTGCTATCACCACAGGTAGAAGAGGCGCCAGTTTCATAATCCCAGTGAGGAGGGCTATCCAAGGAGTCAGGCACCCTATGGCCGCACCGTACACAGGTCCCAAATATAACGCCGTCACGTAGAGAACAGCGTTTACAGCCGAACCAGTGACCAGCTGAGGCATGCGCATGCTCTGAACCACTACGGCTATAGCCAGAAATACTGCGGTTCGAACAACAGATCTCAGGTCAAGCCGCATCATATCTCACCCCTTGATAAATGCCTGTGCTCGTTTTCACAACCTAAGGGCCAATTAGGCCACTCGTCACTTGTTTCGAGACCATTGTGCATGTGCCCACTATCGTATGTACTATATCAGTCGGGAAGGCTCAAAGCAACAGAAATATGGACCGCAATGGACTAGCCAATTCTCACAAACAAGCCCCTTTTATGGCCAAATGGATTTCGTCCTGATATTTGTGCGGTGATGTAAAATGGTAGGTAGGCAAGGGAGGTTCTCATGGACGACATCATCCTTCAACTCGAGGGCATCGAAAAGAGATTTGGGGATTTGCTTGTCCTGGATGGCATAGATTTGGCTGTCCAGAGAGGTGAATTCGTCACTCTGCTGGGCCCTTCCGGGTGCGGAAAGACCACAACTCTCCGCATTATTGGCGGGCTAGAGACGCCGGATCGCGGTCGTGTGCTCATTGGGGGCCAAGACGTAACCAGGTCTGAACCCAACGCCCGAAACGTGAACACGGTGTTTCAGAACTATGCCCTATTCCCGCACATGACCGTGGAGGATAACATCGGCTACAGTCTGCGCTTGAGACGTGTACCGAAACCCACCATCAAGAGAACTGTAAGAGAAGCGCTGGAGCTTGTGCAGCTTAGCGGTTACGAAAGAAGAATGCCCAATGAGCTATCGGGAGGCCAGCGCCAGCGTGTTGCCATTGCCAGGGCAATCGTTAACGAACCGGCCGTATTATTGTTGGACGAGCCTCTTGGTGCTCTAGATGTGCAACTTCGACATCAGATGCAGATCGAACTGAAGCGACTTCAGAAGCGTTTAGGGGTAGCCTTTGTATACATCACTCACGATCAGGAAGAAGCCCTAAACATGTCCGACCGTATTGCCGTCATGCGCAATGGCCGGTTCGAACAGATCGGCAGCCCATCCGAAGTGTACTATCAGCCTACAACAAGTTTCGTAGCAAGTTTCGTCGGTTCTGCAAACATCATTGAGGGCACGGTGTCTTCGGTTCAAGAGGGCAAAGCGGTAATAGAAAACCGAGATGGGACAGGAATTGTGCTCACGAGAGAAGTATCGATCACAGCAGGACAGTCGGTAACTATAGCCGTACGCAGGGAAATGGTTGATCTTGTCCGCGATGATCCGACCTTGGGCACAGGACTCCGCGCAACCGTCACAGAAAAACGCTACTCCGGAGGGGTGCTTCAGATAATCTTGTCCTTGGAAAGCGGCCGGGAATTGGTGGCCACCCGCCACGGCATCGATTGGGATATCGTGCCGGGAGAGCGGGTACTTGTCACATGGCAGCCGAATCATGCAGTCTTTGTGGATTTGGAGAACCAGCCATGAAAAGGGCAGGCCGAAGAGAGAGCCAAAAGGCTGCGATCCTGGCCGTCGCGCCATTGTACACCTTCACCTTCTTGTTTGTGGTGGGGCCTTTGGTTTACATGCTCGTCTTAAGTTTCCTCACTCGGGCCGAAGTGTGGGGCATCGTGAATAAGTTCACCTTGAAAAACTACGCTCAGATCCTGGAGCCTGTCTACAGAAAGACATTCATTGAATCCATGAAGTTGGCGATTCTCACCACTTCGTTAGTAGCCGTCATAGGGTACCCCTTCGGTTACTTCATGGCCAGGCTTGCCGCCCAATGGAAGCGACGAGTCATGCTTTTTCTGATGATCCCTTTCTGGGTCAGTTCTCTCATAAGGCTCTATGGTTGGATCATCATTCTTAGAGCCAACGGGGTGCTAGATAAGCTCCTCATGAGTTTGGGCATTACTCAAGGACCTATCAGACTCCTATACACTTACTCGGCTGTGGTTGTCGGAATGGTTTACGCCCTCGTCCCGTTCATGATTTTCGCCGTATTTTCCAGCGCCGAGAAACTTGACTGGCAGCTTGTGGAGGCGGCACGCGACTTGGGAGCCACAGCCATGCAGGCATTCTGGACTGTATCTTTCAGACTGACTCTGCCCGGCCTTCTATCAGGAGTTGTGCTCACGTTCATACCGTCTATGGGCCTATTCTTCATCGCCGATATTCTTGGGGGCAACAAAGTAGTGCTGGTAGGAAACCTCATACAAGAACAACTCATGAAGGCCCGAAACTGGCCTTTCGCCGCGGCCCTTTCGGTAGTGCTTATGGTCCTAACCAGTCTGATGATTGGCCTGTACCGGAAACTGTCCAGAGTTAAGGACCTGGAGGGGCTGGTATGAAGCGCCAAAGGGCTGCCAATATCTATATGGGTGTCATCCTGGCGCTCATGTACTTGCCCATACTGCTGGTGATAATCTACTCGTTCAACCTGAGCAAGATCAGCTCGGTCTGGGAAGGGTTTTCGCTGAGGTGGTACCGGGAGCTCTTCAGGGACAAGGACATGTTGCAGGCCATGATCAACAGCCTCATACTTGCCTCGATAAGCAGCCTAATCGCCGCCGTTGTGGGTACTTTGGCCGCAGTGGGTATGCCCAAAGTCGATCTCCGTGGCAAGTCCGCAGTAGAGTACATGTCAACACTGCCCATCATGATCCCTGAGATAATCCTGGGTATGGTTTTTCTGGTGTACTTCTCTCTGATAAGACTGCCTCTTGGTATGACTACGTTGGTCATAGCACATACTTCGTTCTCTATCCCATACGTCTACATGCTGGTCAAAGCCCGATTGGTTGGCATCGACAAGAGTTGCGCTGAAGCCGCCAGAGACCTTGGAGCCAACGAGTGGAATGTGTTCTTCGACATTACACTCCCTCTTATACTTCCGGCAATCGTCTCCGGGATGCTCCTAGCTTTCGCCATGAGCCTAGACGACGTTGTTATTAGCATCTTCGTGACCGGAGTCCGCACCAACACGCTTCCCATCAAGATATACACCCAACTCAAGACGGGAGTGACACCGAAAACAAACGCCTTGTGCACCCTGATGTTCGGGGCAACTTTAGTTATAATTATGGTGTCTTCGTGGTTTGGGAAAAAGAATCGATCGGAAAATCCGAAGGAGGAAAGATCGTGAAGAAGTTTTGGACTATCGCCCTGGCCGCAACCATACTTGGGGCGCTTTTGGCAGGTTGCGGCCCAAAAGACCCTGAAAAGAACTCGGTCACCCTAAACCTGTTCACGTGGGAGGGAATGTTCCCACAAGAGGTGCTCGATCAGTTCACTCAAGAGACGGGCATCACCATCAACTACAGTAATTTCGACTTTGACGAGACCATGCTAACTAAACTCCAGGCTGCCAAAGGCGGTGACTACGACCTGGTCATTGCCGACGACTACATTATCGAGACCGTCATTCAAGAAGGGCTGGCACAGAAGCTTGATCTTTCACAAATCGGGAATTTCGGCAACATCAACCCAATCTACCAGGGTCAGTTCTACGATCCCAATAACGAATACACGGTTCCATACGGCGCCGGCGTCCAAACTATAGTCTATGACCCCGAGTTGGTACAAATAGACATCACGGGCTATGCGGATCTTTGGGACGAGTCACTTAGGGATAACGTGGGCATAATCGCCAACTACAGGGTTATCAACGGCATGGCCCTCAAGGTCTTGGGCGAAAGCTATAACACCAACGACGTTGACAAGATCGAGTCTGCAGGTAGAAAACTTATCGAGCTGGCGCCCAACATTCGCCTGATCAAGGACGACAACCTTCAGGACGACCTACTATCGGGTGAGATAGCCGCTGCAGTCATGTACACGTCCCAGGTTACTATGGCCAAACTGGCAAAGCCCGAGCTGAAAGTGGTATTTCCTTCAGAAGGTATTGGATTCGGAATTATGGCCGGCTTCATCCCCTCCAACGCACCGCAACCTGAAGCTGCCCACAGATTCCTGAATTTCTTGCTAGAGCCGGAGATATCAGCTAAATGCTTCGAATGGCTTGGGTACTATTGCACCAACGAAGCTGCGGATGAACTCATCAACCCCGATTACAGAGAATTCCTTACGCTGCCTTCAGATTTCGGTGGCGATATGGAAATGATCCAGAATGTATCCGCCGAGGCCGAAGAAGTCCACGCAAGAGTCTGGACGGAGTTCAAGACTGCAACCGGCAACTAATATCTAGCCATGTTTACAAAGGCCGAGGCCGGCAGATTGCCGGCCTCTTTTCGTCAGATTCTCCACATTGCCATCTTCATCGATGTCTGCGAAACCCTGTGCGAATTTCGTCTAGCTCTTGGGAAGGGTTTCGGTCCGAAATGCATCAATATTGTCATTCACTGAAGTGCCGGTTGTTTTGTAGACCTTTACACCGGCAGCCTCTAGAACGTTGGCGGCGTTTTGCCCGCATCGTGGCGTAATCAGCGCACTCACCCTGTTGTCGACCAGAAACTGGGCCGCTAGAATACCGGCACCGCCACTGGCACTTGTGGCTACGCCATTGTCCAAGATGACGCTTTCTTTTGTCTCTGTGTCGTAGATAAGGAAATACTGCGCACGCCCAAAGGAAATCGAAACAGATTTAGAGTCTTTCTCGTCTATGGGAACTGCGATCCTCATGATAAACCTCCGTTCTAAGTGATTGTTTGTTGCCCTCTCCTATGTCTGTGGCATCCGCGTCGGCCACACCCGTTCATTTGGCCATCGCACAGCCGGTATTGTCCCCCTTCGATGATCAGTGTTTTGCCGTTTACCAGTGAGTCGGCAATCTTCTTTCTTGCTTGCATGTAGATTCCTTGAACTGTCGTGCGGGCGATATTCATGCGGGTCGCACATTCCTCCTGAGTAAGACCCTCAAAGTCTATGAGCCTTATGGATTCATACTCATCGACGGTCATCCTCACGCAGTCCCTGCCATCCAGGGTTAGGTCCAAAGGGCCAAACCTGCTACCTTCTGGAAGACAGCATACCCTGCGCCATTTCATGGGTCTCGGCATGGTAGTCATCAACTCTCTTCCTGGCGTTGCCGAAGCAACTAGTTTCTCGCTTATTGACATATGTCGCTTACGATTCTACTGTACGCGGATTTATGACATATGTCAATAATGGAAAGACGACAGGGTTCAGACAAGCGAGGCACATGGTTGGGGTATCAAGAAGAAGGTTTAGTTACGATCATAACTCAATGGGGTCTCGTCTATCAGGGTTCTAGCGTTAGTCGGTTAGTACTCCAGACTCTGCATGGCGTAGGATTTCTTCAAAGATCTCCGTTGTGTGGTCTGTATTGTCCAGATTGAAGATAACGATCCCTTTGTTTGTCTTAAGGTTGATGAACGGAGGCCTATCGGCATCAACAAACAACTTGACCGGTCCCAGTTCTCTTGTGGTGAAGTGTCCCTTCAGCTTCGAGCCCAAAGCCGAGCCATTTGTTCGCAGTTGGATGGTGGGCAGTTCGCCGATTAGCTCGGCTGCCTCGATTGATTCCCAAGAATAGACATCTCCATACATCCCGTGAATCTGTATGCCCTCATCAAGAAGGGTCACCCTAGTTGGTTGGGATGAGAAAAACAGCAGAACGCCAACAACCACCAGCGAAACGACAGCGATAGCGGCAGGCACAATAAGCTGTCTCCAAGCTCCCTTTCGTAGCCTTCCGTCTTGACCATAGATGTTTCCATCATACTTTTGAGCCCTTATCAAGAAGTAGACTGTGGAGATGCCGAAAAGCACAAGGGCAGGCGCCAAAGCGGATCTGAATCCTAGAGCGTAGAACACACCTGCAATGATGAATACGCCGCCATTAAAATAACAGTACATCCCCATGAAACGTCCGAGGCCTTCTGTATCGACGTTTGCCTTTCTCTCTTTGGACATGGTGTTATAGCCCGAGATTAAGAAATGCCATTTGAGCACATGAACTGCTAAACCCATGAGTATTAAAAACAAGCCAATTGCCATAAAGAACCACACAGCGAACCCTCCCGAAATCCTTTAGGTGGATCTCCAATTCAAAAGGTCATGTTTTCGCTCCAATCAGCATGTCCAGCGGATTCTTGCCGGGTTCGGTTCATTGTCCACAGCCACCTTACGAAGCGCATCAAGCATGCGTTGGCACTCTGAAGCAGCGCATTCCTCCACCAGGTCCCAAGGTACATTCGATCCCAGAGTATCATATGCGACCGCTACAGCGCCATATAAGGCAAGTCCTATACAGTGCCTTGCGGAGTGAATGGTTGATGCAGATTGACCGATAGCCCTTGCGGCAGCTTGTGCAACGGGGTTCGCGCCTGTTTCGCGGGCCGCAGCATGACACTCTAGGATCGCAGCTTTCGCTTGGGGCAGCTTCACGACCCCCAGTAACCACTGGCGAGCGGCATCCAGTGCCTGTTCGGGTCGCGGGTCATCGGGGAAGTGCTTTCTCCACAACGGCAGCATTTCTCGCTCGGCGTAATCAACTGCCCATCTGGCAAGCGTTTCCTTGCTCTGTGTCTCAATGAGCCTGACAAGTGATTGGATATACGGTGCGTGCCAGTCGCTCAGCATCTTTCGCATTGTAGGTATCAGGCGCTCCCCTCATGGCCTGGCATGTAGCAGATTTGAGTCGTCAGATAATACGCGCAGAAGGGCACGAATCGGCCATCATCAAATACATGAAGGCTGCATCTTCTGAGACGCTCAAGATCGAGATTTCCGGCATCCTGAAACGCCATGGCCGTTAGCGTGAAACTGTGAGAGCGGATGCGTCTGATGAATCCAGTGAAAGAATCAAAACTTGATCCGGGTCCTGTTGAGTCCGATTTTCCGACTTCATCAGGTTTGGGTCTCTGCCATTTGCGAGCGACAAACGAACGGTTCTGATCTGCCGTGGTTGCATTACCAGAGCTAGTATTGATCCTATGCAACGGATATAGAACCTGGTCAGGCATAACGATGTAATCGCCGTGGAACCCGCAGAGCGGATGGTCACAGCGCGACGGCAGGAGCGAATCCATGGGGACAAGCGCCCCGGCCTGGTCTTCAATGGCGTCAAGCAATTCATCGAGCGTAAAGCGTTGGGCGTCAGACGGCAATGTCGGAACACGCCCAAAATAACTGACGGGTTGGAAATGGACTCCACGCACACCAGGAGATTGCGAGATGGCAAAGCGTATCATATTACCGATATCCTGCGTGTTGACACCGGGCACAATGGTGGGGACAAGTGTTACCCCAAGGTTGTGACGAGCGCAGTTATGGATTGCCTGCTTCTTTATACTCAGCAGATCCTTCCCTCGAAGAGTGCGGTAGATGCCGTCGTCCATTCCGTCAAACTGCATGAATACAAACGAAAGACCGGCTTCTTTAAGGCTTTTAACATATTGGCTATCCTGGCCGAGTCGAATAGCGTTGGTGTTCAGTTGAACATACTGGCAACCCGCGTCTTTCGCGGCGGCAACGATCTCGGGCAGATCGTTCCGGACAGTCGGCTCCCCTCCACTGAGCTGCACTAACGTCTTGCCGGGCACGGCCAGTGCCTTAAGGCGTTCTACAATGACATCGAGAGGAATGTCTTCTCCGTCACCGCCTTCAGCGAAGCAAAAAGGGCAACGTAAGTTGCAGCGCTTTGTGACCTCCAAAAGGACACAGCAGGTATCCTGCCGGTGCTCGACACATAGCCCACACGCGTTCGGGCAGTCTTCATTTTCGCCTTCTGCGATCGAAGGGAGACTCCCTCTCCATGCTTCCATGTCGCGCAGTCCGCGCCATATGACTGAAGAAAAGGGTCCATGCTCAGGGCATGTTTTTTCTAGATAGATCTCTTTGCCATAAGACACGTGCACCGCTGGTATCCTTTTCAGACAAACAGGACACACGCTATAAGTATGTCTTGTTACAGTACGCAAAATCATCCTCCTGCAATCGCTCCCCAGCTTAAGAGCCGCCCGGAACAGTAGTCATTACGATACCTACATACGGCCTCTATCCATCATCCCAAAGCATTCTGTAAAAAAGACGACAACGTCAAGATTATGCTTGTTTGCTGTCTCATGGAGCGCTTCATCCATGGTTTCGGCAAGAAGCTGCGATTCGCATGCGGCTCTGGCGTTGATTATGACAGGCAGATCGACGCAGGGTTGCCCGAGCCGGCTGTCAAACTCCATATCATAATCGACACCCAAAAGTGAGATCTTGCATGCTGTTCCATCTGCTCCTTCGGCGTAAACCTTCAGGTGGGGAACGTTTCGACGCTTGCCCTTGAGTTTTGCACGGACAGATTCGACCAAGTCACCGAGGAAAGCGTTGCCATCAAGAGTACCACAGCAGACTGTCACATAGAGTTGACGGTTATACCAGCTCAGTTTCTGCTCAGCGGCCACAAACTCCGGTCCGCCGTACCCGACGTCCACAGTTTTGAGGGATGCGCTATGGGTCATGATATAGTCCGCAAGCTGACCGATATTCGTCCTATTCTTTGCGGAGATGGCAAAGACCTCCGCATCGGGACAAGAACCCTCGATAAATCTGAGGTAGGTCTCGGTTTCAGCATCTGTCAGAAGATCGATCTTGTTCAACACCACAACATCCGCCTCCTGAAGCTGGGCTCTAAACAGATAGTTCATCTCTTCGGGGAGGTTAATGTCGGCTTGTTCCGGCATGATAGCGCGCAACCGTTCCGGGTCGGCTATCACGGTGAATGGCGCGAGACCAAACTCACCGCGGTATTCCTTGTCTAGCTTATGGTAAACATGTTCGAGAGCTCCTACACCGCAGCCCGGGATGTCGGACATGACAAGATCATTGTGGTCGTAGTTGATGAGACGTCTTAGCCTGTCAACCAGGTTTTCGGTCTGGTAACAGATGCACTCGCCGGTCAATTCACTGATATCACAGCCACAGGCCTTAGAATACTTGGTATCGACAAGGTTTTTGGCTCCCAGGTCATTGGCTATCACACTAGCTTTGCCCAAGTTTGCGTTGATGTAGTCCGCCAATGCAACCATGCTAGTGGTTTTGCCCGCACCTAGGAATCCGCTGACGACCATGAATCTTCCCATACTTGTCCACGCTCCCTTGTCACACTAGAGATTCACCAGATCGCCATCAATAACGACTCGGTCATCAGTTGTCGCCTGCCAAGCTTCTAGCCTATCGCTCGTGAGAATCTCGTTGATACATGCCTCTGCCCCACCAACATAGGTCCACATCATATCAACTTCGGTCGCTACACACAAAGCCCGATCCTCCGGCAACCATATGCTGGCGACCTGAACTAGACGTAATGGTGTTAGGTCTGCAGCAGCATTGATGTCTTCTTTCACGAGGAAGTCCCATCTTTCACAGGTGTCACTCACGTTTCCTAATTGTCACCTTCACCGTATCGCTTGTGCTTATGATCTGTCTATACGTGGGAATGAGTCAACTGTCGATGGGCCTTTCCAGGGCTAAATGCTGCACAGAAGGGTAAGCAGGCAGTTGAGTATCGAGATCGATGAAGAAATGGCTGGAAAACCACTTCGTAACTGAGTCGTCCAGAGCGGAGCTGCACCGGCTTTTCATGCAGTTTACAACGGTGCGGGCCTATATCGTCCTGGGAGAATACGAAAAAGCGAGGTCGCTCGCGGAAAAACTCCGAAAGCTTTGTACCGCTTATCATAGGCTTCTCGATTCGGCGGAAGCAAGCTGTGTTGCTGACCATTGTCCTTTGGTTGACGGGGAACCAAGAGGAGGCATTCGCTCTGCTCAAGGAGACCAACGCGATGGATGCAGTTCTAAAGGCGAAGCAACTCAATTTGATATGAAGCGAAACCCACATGGCGATCTCTAGCAGCATGCTCGCTCCGCGATAGACTATCCGACCACACACCTTAGTAAACTGGAGTAAACCGTCAGGGCGAGCCCTCACGAGCGCGCTCGCCCTGATGAATGACAGTCGGAGCCTCCCGCGTCAACGCGCCAATACTCAGGGAAGGCGATTGCTCACGACCAGTTACCTTACTATATGGGTTCAAACCTTGCCGTGAAAAAACGCAGTCTCTTTGGTTCGTATACGAATCGAAGCCCTTTGATGGAGTCTTTCTTCTTGTATAGAGAGATTACCGCATCGGCGACGATATCCATGTGGGCATACGTGTACACCCTGCGCGGAATGGTGAGCCGAACCAACTCCAATTTGGGTCTATGATGGTCTCCGGTATCTATGTCTCGACCGGCCGACACGATTCCCCTCTCCATGGCCCTCACACCGGATTCAACGTACAATTGCGCGGCCAAGGCTTGAGCGGGAAACTCGTCCTGAATCAGGTGGGGGCAAAAGCGTCTGGCATCGAGGAACACCGCATGACCTCCGACAGGTTCCATGATGGGAACACCCGCCTCCAAAAGCCGATCGCCCAGGTACTTCACTTGCATCACTCTGTGTTCGATGTACTCCTCTTGCATGGCCTCTTCTAGCCCAACGGCCATTGCTTCCATATCGCGTCCCGCCATTCCACCGTAAGAGGGCATGCCTTCGAACACCACAACAAGCTCCTTTGCCATCAAGAACAGCTCATCGTCGTTTAGACACAAGAATCCACCTATGTTGGTGATACAGTCCTTCTTTCCGGACATAGTGCAACCATCTGCGTAACTGAACATCTCATAGACGATATCCTTGATTGGCACATCCTGGTAGCCCTCTTCGCGTTTCTTGATGAAGTAGGCATTCTCCACGCACCGGGTAGCATCCATGAACAGCCTGATACCGTGCTTTTTGCACATAGCCGAAACCTCTTTCAGATTGGCCATGGATACCGGCTGTCCTCCGGCCATGTTCACGGTAACCGCCACGCACACGTAGGCGATATTGTCGGCTCCGACCTCATCGATGAGGGATTCGAGTTTGGCGCAATCGACATTGCCCTTAAAAGGCAGGATAGCCTGAGGATCATGGGCTTCGTCGATGATGATGTCTTTGAATATACCGCCGTTGGCCTCTTGATGGTATCTGGTTGTAGTGAAATACATGTTTCCTGGAACATATTGGCCCGGTTTGATCGCTATGCGGCTCAGAATGTTTTCCGCGCCTCGCCCTTGGTGCGTGGGGACAACGTGTTTGAAACCAAATAGTCTTTTGACAGTGGCCTCAAGACGATGAAAACTCCTGCTTCCAGCATAGGCTTCGTCGCCCATCATAAGTGCGGCCCATTGTCTGTCGCTCATGGCGTTTGTGCCACTATCGGTGAGAAGATCTATGTAGACGTCCTCGGAGTTAATCAGAAAAGTATTGTATCCCGCTTCTCTTATCACTTCTTCCCTTCTCGTCCTGTCAATCATCTTGACAGGTTCAACTGCTTTGATCCTATAAGGCTCTGCCGGGTATCTCCTGTCGGTCATAAGGAACACCCCTCACTCATTTGATGGTGGTGCAACATGCATCACACAAGATCGTAATTGGCCGGTCAAACCCTTGTCAATATGAGCCAAAATGAATATCATAACGATGCTTCAGCAAGAGTGTCCTAGCCGCTCACGGAGGAAAAACATGACCGAAATAGTGAAAAAGTCCTTAAGCGAGCAAATCTATGAGGACCTAAAGCATAGAATTCTCACACAAGACATCGTTTTTGGGGAGAAATTGACAAACCGCGACTTACAGAGCCGGTACGGTGTAAGTTCAACCCCTGTTCGGGACGCCATATTTCATCTTCATAGAGACGGTCTTGTAGAATACCCCACGAGAACCGGAGCTAGGGTTAAAAATTTCGATCTCGATCATGCCCTGGAGATCAACGAAATGCTTTCAATGCTAAGCGTAAGTGCTATTCGTCTGAGCGCACAACGGTCCGATGTAAGCGAAGTGGGCGTCTGTCTTCTGCACATACTTGGCAAACAGGAAGAGAGCGTAAGAAACGAAACATACTACGCCTATGATCGCGAGTTTCACAAGGCCTTCTTCGATTACGCCAAGAACAGAGAACTGCGCAATGTCTACATGCAATACTACATACTCCATGAGATGCTTGTCAGGTGTTACCACAGAGTTCAGGATACCCGGAGACTATCTGTAAAGGAGCACCGGCTAATATGTGAAGCGTATTCATCCGGCGACATTGAATCGGCGTGCTCGTACATGTCAAAACACTATAGGTCCGCCGAGGCCACGTTGGCTCTGACTCTCAAGTGATTCGAAGACCAAATAGTGCGTTGAGACGATTGGAGGTGGCAGTACATGAAGGAATTAATCAACAAACAGACTCTCTCCGAACAGATCTATGCTGTCTTGCGCAATGACATCCTCACTCAGCAGATTCCCAGTGGCACCCAACTCAGGCTGCAAGGGCTGCGAGAACGCTTCGGTATCAGTCACACACCCATTCGAGAGGCCTTGACTCGGTTGGTCGAAGATGAACTGGTAACGTATTACTCCAACGTGGGTGTCCGCGTTGTCCAACTGTCCGAAAACGATGCCCGCGAATTGTTTCAACTGCTTGGAGATCTGGACTGCCTCGCTCTAGAGTACGCTTACCTCGGTACATCACGCCAAACCCTACTCGAAGAGCTCGGTGAAATCATCAGTAGCTCCGATGAAGCTATCGCCAACAATGATCTAGACGCCTGGCTAAACTATTCAGACCAGTTCCACCTGGTCCTTTACAAGTACGCCAACAACTCCCGTCTGACCGCGGCGGCCAGGAAGCTTAGAGCTCAAGTGACCCTGCTCACCAATACATACCAGCACCTTACAGAGCATTTAGACACACTTAACAGTGATCACAAGCGCATCTACGAATCCATAGCCGCGGGCGACATAGAAGAAGCCGTGAAACGGATGCGACGCCACATGAGGGATAACATGCACCGCGCCATCACGGCTATGAAGAAATGACGTAAACCGAAAGCTCTTAGAACATGGGCTCAAACTCTTCAAACACTCGTTCAGGGTTCTTGAGTTCCTCCAGCATACTATCTAGTTGCCGGCGATCGTAGAAGTTCCCACCCTGCATTACCCCATGGATCGAAAGCGTGTTACTGATGTCCTCCAGCGGATCGCTGTCAAGCAGCAATAGGTCTGCATCCATCCCCGGCAAGACTTGCCCCTTGCAGGCGGAAAGTCCCATGTACTCAGCGGGTTTGACTGTGGCTGAGCGCAGAGCATCTAGGGGACTGAGCCCGTAGAGATCCACCAGTTTCCGAAGCTCCTCGTGCAGCCCAAAACCCGCGACTACGCCCGGATACATGGCATCGCTGCCCGCCAGGTACCTCTCTGAACGCTCCATGAATCGGCGTCCGCGGGCAATGATAACATTGATATCCGGTTTGAGCCCTCGCTTCTTGTACCCTTCGATGATCTCCTTGTTTCGCTCTTCCCAGTATTGCTTTGAGGCGTTGGACAAGTACTCGTAACCCACAGCCTCGGAAAGGTGTTTTCCTTTCCACACGTAGTCCGGAAGCGTCTCACAAACCAACTGCGTGGGACAGAACCACATACCTGCATCGGCTATGAGGTCTATGTCGCAATCGTTCTTTGGCAGGCTGCTTGAGTGTTCGCAACAAGCGTAACCCAAATCTACCAGTACTTTCGGTTCCACAAAATAGCTCATATGACCGGAAACCTTTATATCGAGGCGCTTCGCCTCGCCAAGGAAACTCTCAAACTCCTCACGAGTCATAGATGCATATGCCTTAGCCCAAAGCCAACCAGCCTCCACAGTGTCGCGAACTGCCTGCGCGGCCTCTTCAGGCCCATCCACATACACATGGGTGGGCATCCTGTGTTCGGCTTTAGCGCCATCCACAATGGGACCGGAGGCAAAGATGTACGGACCAACTCTCCTGCCTGCGCGAATTTCCCGAGCATATCTGGCCACGCCTTCGCCACCGCTCAGATGTCGTACAGATGTTACTCCGCAGGCAATGCACTGAAGTCCCATTTCCTCTCGTACTATGTGAATGTGAGCGTCAATGAGGGACGGCATCAGGTACCGTCCCTCGCACTCAACGACACAAGCATCAGCGGAGTCAAGGTTTCGCCCGATACCTGCGATGCTTCCATCCTCAACTAACACGTCCATTCGGTGAGCATAACGTCCTGTCTTGAGAGAAAGCACCTCAGCACCGCGAAACAATGTGCTTTGCATGTGTCGTTACCTCCTTCGTCCTGCCTTGCCGGCCTAACACAATAATTGGGGCGTTCGCCTATTTCCATGAGAACTCTCTAACATGGTACGCGCCCTCTAGTTCGAATTCGTGACACTGCAGGTTCGAGTTGTAGGCATACAGGCCTATGCTGTTGTAAAGAACAATATAGACGGCATCTTCCTGTACCTTTGTAAAGATCTTGTCGTAAATCTCGAAGCGTTCGTCCTCATCAACTGCTTTGACGGCATCTTCAAACCATTGCGTCACCTGATCGTTCTTGTAACGAGCGTTATTGGCCCCGCCTATGTATTGAGGCAAGAATGCCAAGGAGTATTCTTGAGTGTTGCCCTCCAGCGTCATTGCCAGAACCGAGATGCCGCACTCGCCGCCCATCAGTTTGGCATAGTACGCATTGGCTTCAAGAATCTCGATCGTGGTGTTGAGCCCGATGGCTTCAAGGTCGCTTTGCACCAACTGAGCTTGAGTAGAAAAGGCCTCTGAGATGTACATGACACCCAAATCGTAAGGGGTCTCGATGCCGCACTCACGGAGCAGTTCCTTGGCTCGTTCTGGGTCATAGGTGTATTTGGGTTGGTCCTCGGAATACCCGAAACGAAGAGGGCTCAAAATGTTGGAGTTGACTGTGCCGAAACCATCGAGGGCTACTTCTACCATCTTCTCCCTATCAATGGCATAGGCGATAGCTTGGCGGAACTTAACCTCGCTGAAAGGATACTTCTCATGGTTGACCGAAATGAACCCGAAGCGTGACATATTGAACTTGTCAATAGTCACGCCCTCTTTACCCTCAAGAGTGGCGTAACTGGACTCGGCTATCTCGGCGAAGTCTATCTCCCCGGTCTGCAACCCTACTGCGATAGTTGTGTCGTCTGGGATAACCCTATAGATGACCTTCTTTATAGGGGCCTCGCCCAAGTAGTAATCTTCGTAAGCCTCAAGGACAATCTTGTTGCCTACCTCACGGTCTACGAACTTGTACGGGCCGCTGCCCAAAGGCCTCATGGCGAAGGTTTCGTCATCGACCGAATTGTAGTAGGCTTCGGAAGCCACGTGCATTCCCATAATCGACTCTAGGAACGGTGTGTAGACTGACGATGTCTTGAAAACCACAGTGTAATCGTCTGTAGCCTCCACGCTTTCCATGCCGGCAACGGTGGCGTTCTGGTAGATAGACTGCTCGTACAGCTTGGCTGAGAACACTACATCGCTGGCTTTGACAGGCGTGCCGTCGTGGAATGTGGCGTCCTCTCTGAGATGGAACGTGTAAGTCATGCCATCGCTGCCGATCTCATAGGAAGTCGCAAGTCGTGGTTCAGGAGTTTTCCCTTCGCGACTAACCTTGTACAGAGTGTCGTATATCTGTGTCTCCACGTCTATCTCGGACGTAGTCCTGTGATCGCTGGGATGCAGCGTACTGACGTCCGCTTTAATAGCGATGACCAGCTCTGTCTCCTTAGGTTCCTCGCCAGACGGGCCCGAAGGGGCGGGGCCTGTTGAGCAACCTGCGAAGGCCGTCAGAACCATGGCCGCCACCAGCAGCAGCATTAGATGCCTTTTGCCCACTTGTACTCGTCTCCTCTCGATGTTCAGTATTAATTGTCCTCAAACTGGAAATCCAAAGCCGTGTACAAATCCAAAAGCCGGGTCGCCTCTCTCACATCTCTCAGGGAGACAACTGCACTCTGACTGTGTGGGTACCTGGTGACGATAGAGATACCGGCCACACGCACTCCGCAACCAGAACGGTTCATGCCGGACGCGTCGGTACCGCCGCGATCCATTACATCGCGCTGATATTTGATGTTGTTCTTTTCGCAACACTCCAGCATTGCGTCAACCAAGTACTCGTCCAGCATGGCGGATGGATCGCCGATTTTCACTCCTACCCCTGCCCCAACCTCATTGGCGCCCGTTAGGTCGCAAGGATACTTGTGGTCTGGAGTAACATCCACTGAGATACCGATATCGGGATCGATGCGCTCAGCGGCCACCTTTGAACCGCGGCACCCGACCTCTTCTTGCACCGTAAAAACGTAGTACACGTCGTTCTTGCGGTTTCCGTCGTTTCCCTTCGCGGCCTCGATAAGTAGATAGCACCCTACGCGATCATCCAAGGATTTGGCCGTAACGCAGTCATTCTTCAGTTCGTAGTAGGGGCCTACAAGCGCGCAATAGTCGCCCACTTTTACAAATTTCTCGGCGTCTTCCTTGCTTGTGCAACCGATGTCCACATACAGCTTTGATATGTCGTTCTTGGCCTCTTCAACAGGGCAGTTGCAGCCCACGACGCCGATGGTTCCGTTTTGAAACAAGACCTTGTCGTTGTACATCGAGGCTGTCCAAAGCCACCCTACTCTGGCCAGGGATATCCGACCGTCCGACTCTATGCGCCTCACCTGAGCTCCGATTTCGTCCATATGGGCAGCCAACATGATCCTCTTCCCGCCGCCCTTACCGCGCTTCAGCGCGATCAGGTTGCCAAGGGGGTCAACCATCATCTCATCAACGTGCCCCGTCAATTCTCGTTGAATAATGGCGCGAACAGCCTTTTCTCGGCCAGAAACACCCCACGCCTGGGTCAGTTCTCTAAGTAGTTCCAGTTCATTTCACCCCCTTGTTAACCAGACTGGCCTTCTCTACCCATCGGACTTGGTTCATTAACGGATGGCGCAGACTGATTGCGCCTGTAGGACACTCCATCACACAGCAACCGCAGTACCAGCATTCGTCGGGAAAAGCCAACACGGGATGCGAACCTTTCTTGTGAGACGGGATGAGTACGTCGATCTGGCACGCCTCCAGGCACCGGTTGCAGCCAATGCATTTGTCGCAGTCAAAGATCAGGGGTTCTGCCGGCCTTGTTTCTCCAAGAACCATTTGACTTTTCGCCTGCACTAACCCATCTCCTTCATGTAGTCTTGGTTATATAGCTCGTAGTTCTCCTTCACATCTCCGGCAAAATCTAACGGTACCTCACGGGATACCGCCTTGTCCCCGTCGTAGCGGATCACAATGAAGGGTTTCTGCGGTTGTCCGTCACCGTCAGCCCGATAAAATTCCAGTTTAGGGCAGTCTTGCTTGCGCGCAAGACATGCCTCCAATATCAGCTGGGCAACAGTGAGAATGTCCTGCACCTCCATGAGGCGCATCAGTTCGTGGGGGTTGGACGCTGCGGTGTGGGGTACGATTTCCTTCTCGTAGTGGGAAATCTGCACTAAGCCGGCACGCAGCAGTTCATCCACCTTCAATTCGCCACAGTAGTTCTGCATGGTCTTACAGATGGCTTCGTTGAGTTCTTTCCATCTAATACCGCTTCTGTTTCTAAGCGGCGCATATACTCTCTGACGTTCCCGTTGGACTTGATGCTCGTCAACGTCATGCAGACTGCGCCCGGAAGCAAATCGAACTGCATGTCTGCCTGCATAATAACCGGTGGCTGCCGCGTGGCCATAGCAGTTGGACGCAAAGAGAGAGTCCCCGGCCACAAACAAACCGGGAATGTTGGTCATTAGGTGCCAGTCATTCATGAACCCGCCCGGCAATCCGAAAAGCTGGCGCTCTTGTGGGAGGAATTCTGCGCTCATCCATCCCACTCCGTAACACTGCAGCACATGCTTCGTTGGATCGAAGCCCGCTTCCTTCAGATTTCTGTATACGGGAACGTTTGTCTTGCCCTCCTGCCCCACCATCATGCCCCATATGACGTTGCGCTCGTGCTCCGGCATGGCGGTCAGGTCCGCGTAAAACGGAAGCTTGTAACCCATGGTCTTTAGCTTCTCATAGGGCAACGTCTCAGGTCCCTCATACTCGTATTTGGCTTGTTCGATGCTGCCGCCCTTCAAGAAAAACTTTTGCCCTTTGGCAGGATAGCAACGGCTTCTGAAGTCCAAAAGGATGTTACCGTCTCGATCGACGTAAGGGATCTCGCGTCCGGTAGCGTCGACTAACGTCGCGGGGTACCACGTATTATGGTTATTTCCCGTACTATACGGCGGGTACGAACGACCGGCGGCCGAAAACTGAGCGCGAACAGATTTCTCCATCATGCAGAATTCAGCGCCGATTCTCCAACCCATGGCGTGACCGTCCCCCACACACTGCAGCGGTCGAAATTCACACAAGCCGGGATGGGCCGAGGAAAACAGCCAAATCCGCGCGGGGCGGGACATAGCCATCACTGTGGCGTTTGACCGCAACACGTAAAACTTACCCGTACGCGCATGGAATCCTGTGGCTCCAACACAATCAGACCCGTGTTTGCCATCTTTGGTCAAGAGAGAGGTGATCATGACACGCTCCAGCACTACTACTCCCAGACGCTTGAGTTCGTCGGCCATAGCAGGCTTGAAAGTAGTGCCCCATACCCGCAGCGTATAGCGGGCATGGTAGTCATAGGCGAACATAAGCTTGGTCGCGTCATCCCGGAAATCGGCGCCTTCAAACTCGTCCTCGGTATCGCGGATCTTTCCGCCCATTTTCTCGATGTCCAGCAGCCGGTCCCATCCTTCCCGGCATTCGATGTAATGGGATATGGGATTGTTATAGCCATCGTTGTCGTCCATCATGGCCTTGTGCAGTTCCTCAGGGGTTACACGTGAGCAGGGGTTGGTAGCGGCAGATTCCCAGTGATCGCAGCCGGAACCGCCGGCACCGCTTCGTCTGACAGCGCCTTTGTCAACCAATATCACCTCTTGCCCTCGACGTGCAGCCGCGATTGCAGCCATACATCCTGCAACACCGCCACCTAACACCAGAACATCACAAGCCAGCGTCTCAGTTTGGTCTATCTCAGAAGGATACGGCCACTCTCTCTCGCGCTGCATTCGACAAATCCTTTCCACACCAAATATGGTTCTTGGCCGGTATTTGCTTTTCATAGATGATAATCTTGAAACTCCTCATGTTGCAATATCGATCTCGTGAAATATATAATGAATAGCCATACAGAACCGTTTTTGAGGGGGCCCCCCTGTAATGTACCGGTATGTGCTCAGGCGTCTATTGCTCACGATCCCCGTGCTGTTGGGTGCCATTTTCCTTGTATACGCAATAATGTCGTTGACACCTGGGGATCCGGGCACTCTGATCTTGGGCATGACAGCGCCAAAAGAAGATATCGATGCATTGAACCGAGCCTTGGGGTACGACAAACCGTTTCCGATCCGGTTCCTGAACTACCTGGGAGATATCGTGCTTAGATTCGATTTCGGCAATTCGTATAGAACGAGGACTCCTGTGTTCCAAGAGATCTTTCAACGCTTTCCCACAACTTTCTACCTGGCGCTAAGCTCCATCGCTCTTAGCTCGATTTTTGGCATTTCCCAGGGGATCTTGTCGGCCATCCGTCAGTATTCTTTTGTCGATAGTCTCTTCACGGTAATGGCCATGTTTTTTGCGGCGATTCCCGGTTTCTGGTTTGGGCTGATGCTTATGATGGTTTTCGCCTTGAGGTTGGGCTGGCTACCCTCAAGCGGCGTTGATACCTGGAAGAGTTTTGTGCTTCCCACGGCAACCCTATCGGCCGGAGGTGCAGCCGGATTAATGCGGTTAACTCGCTCAACCATGCTTGAGACCATAAGGCAGGATTACATCCGCACCGCCCGAGCCAAGGGAGCCAGCGAAGCGACTGTTATATGGAAGCACGCCCTCAAGAACGCGCTATTGCCAGTCATCACATCAATGGGAATGAGTTTCGGCGCGTCTTTAGGGGGCGCTATCATAGTCGAGACTGTTTTCGGTATGCCGGGGCTGGGAACTTACATCGTCACATCGATACGACAGAAGGACGTTCCTGCCGTGCTGGCTGCCACATTGCTGTTGTCTGTATTGTTCTGTCTGATTATGCTCGTGGTTGACTTATTGTACGCGTTCATAAACCCGCGAATCAGAGCAAGGTACACTCAGTGAGAATAAGAGGGTAAGTTCATGGCGTTGGCTGCACAGACGAGGGCCGTCAAGTACAAAAAACACAGTCAAGCTAAAGAGGTCTGGCGCCGTTTCAAAAAGAACCGGGCAGCCATGATCGGCTTCGTTCTCATGGTCTTCATCTTGCTGGTCTCGGTCTTCGCAAATCTGATCGTGCCTTATGAGAAAACCACGGCTCAGGTAAGTGCGGAGCGATTGCAGGGGCCCTCAGCTGGGCATCCTTTCGGCACCGACCAGTTCGGCCGCGATATGTTCGCAAGAATCATACACGGCTCGCGATACTCGCTGTTCATAGGAGTATCCACCAGCGTGTTATCTCTGATCATCGGGTGCCTCCTGGGCGCGGCTTGTGGTTACTTTGGAGGAAGGTTTGACAACGTAGTAATGCGTCTGCTTGACGTGTTCATGTCGGTGCCGCCGGTATTGCTTTCGCTGGCTGTGGTAGCAGCGTTGGGTCCGAATCTGCGCAACCTCCTCATCGCGATCACTCTTTCATGCGTCCCGGGCACAGTCCGTCTCATCCGTTCTGTGGTGCTTACGGTGGTAGATCAAGATTTCATCGACGCCGCACGGTCCTACGGTGCAAGCGATCTGCGCATCATAGTGAAATACGTGTTGCCTAACGCCATCGGCCCCATCATCGTACACACTACAATGGGCATAGCGACCATGATACTTTCGGCAGCTGGGCTGTCTTTTATCGGCATGGGAGTACAGCCGCCCGCACCCGAATGGGGAGCGTTACTTTCCAGCGCCAGGACCTACATGTTTCGAGCACCGTACCTGCTCTATTTTCCCGGCTGCGCCATATTGGCCGCGGCGTTGAGTTTCAACTTGGTTGGGGACGGTTTACGAGACGCCCTGGATCCAAAACTCAAGACCTGATGGAGGTATTTCATGACCGCCACGTCTAGCAAACCAATATTGCTTGAGATAGAAGACCTTCACGTCACATACCAAACCGACCTCGAAACCGTATACGCCGTCAATGGTATAGATATCCGGCTGGATCACGGTCAAACCTTGGGGCTTGTTGGAGAAACGGGTGCCGGCAAGACAACGGTCGCCCTGTCTATCATGCGGCTCTTGCCTGAGCGTACCGCCCGTGTGCCCCGAGGCAGAATCCTCATCGAGGGCAAAGACATCCTGACACTGCCCGAGAAGGAGATGCGCGCCATCCGCGGCAAGACCGTGTCCATGATATTTCAGGACCCCATGAGCGCCCTAAACCCCGTCATAACCGTGGGTGACCAAATTGCCGAAGCACTGCTCTTGCACAATACTCAAGGTCTTACCAGGGACCAGATCGAGGAGCGCGTCGAGGAAATCTTGCAGATGGTCGGCATCGAACCGGAGCGTAAGACCGACTACCCTCACCAGTTTTCCGGAGGTATGCAGCAGCGCGTCGTCATCTCCATGGCGTTGGCCTGTAATCCTGAGCTCTTGATCGCAGACGAACCTACCACCGCTTTGGATGTAACCATCCAGGCTCAGGTTCTGTCGATGATGCGTGAACTCCAAGAGGAACTGGGCACCGCCATGATAGTGATCAGTCACGACCTTGGAGTTGTGGCTGAAACCTGTGACTTCGTGGCAGTCATGTACGCCGGAGAAATCATCGAATACGGGTCCGCCGAAGATGTGTTGGACGGGAATATGCACCACCCGTATACAGTGGGACTATTTGGTTCCATTCCCAGCTTGGAGAGCGATGCCAGACGTCTATCACCCATCGATGGACTCATGCCCGATCCGACCGCCCTTCCGCCCGGATGCAAGTTTTCGCCCCGTTGCCTCCATCGGATGGGCATCTGCGAAAGGCAAAAACCGGACATGCACTGTATAGGCGATCTCAAGCTAATGTGCCATCTGTTCGCAGAGGGGACCCACAAATGAGCGCTCTACTGGAATTACGCGAACTAAAGAAGTATTTCAAGGTGAGAAACGGCTATTTGCACGCCGTAGACGGGATCGATCTTTCAGTCCATCAGGGCAAGACGCTGGGCGTTGTTGGCGAGTCAGGGTGCGGCAAGACCACGCTGGGGCGCACGGTCATCTGGCTGGAGGAGCCTACCGCCGGAGAGATCATCTATGACGGAAAAAACTTAGTGAACTGCTCCAAAGGCGAAAGGCGCGAGATGCGCAAACAGATGCAGATGATCTTTCAAGACCCCTACAGCAGTCTGAACCCGCGGATGAGCGTCCAGGAACTCATCGCAGAACCGCTCCTAATTAACCGGGTCTGTGCCAGTCGTGCCGAGGTATACGAGAGAACGGCTGATTTGATGGACATGGTAGGTCTAGCACAAAGACTGGCCGGCGCCTATCCCCATGAGCTAGACGGCGGCCGGCGGCAGCGGATAGGCGTCGCCCGAGCGCTTGCGCTGAGTCCCAAGTTCATCGTGTGCGACGAACCTGTCTCCGCGCTGGACGTATCGATTCAGGCCCAGATACTAAATCTGCTCATGGACCTCCAGGAAGAACACAATCTCACTTACATGTTCATCACTCACGATTTGTCAGTAGTGCGCCACATCTCCGATGAGATCGCCGTCATGTACTTGGGCAAGTGCGTGGAACGGGCTCCTTCCAAACTGCTGTTTAAGGAACCCCTCCACCCCTATACACGGGCGCTGCTTTCAGCCATCCCCATCCCAAAGGCCAGCAGCCGCCGCAAACGGCGGACAGACATCATCCGGGGAGAGGTTGTGAGTCCGATAAACCCGAAGCCGGGCTGCCGCTTCGCCCCCCGTTGCCCCCACGCGACAAATACTTGTACCGACGGGGACATACCGCTGAGGCAAGTAGCGCCAGACCATTACGTCGCCTGCGTATTGGATGTGTGAAGACGACTATGGAGTATAACCGGTACTTCTGGAAAAGCGGTCGCAATCAGCGAGAGCGCACTGCGGAAGAGAAGCAGAACATCCGCAGGATCCTGGCTGCCGCTATGTGGGCTGTGCTGGCAGGGATAGGAGTGGGCGTGGTGGTTATTGTCTCATCGAGGGTCCTATGCCCTTGATGGTACCGGTTCGTCTGTCTCTTTCAATGATTCGGTCAGATACTAGGCTTGTATCGGTCTGCCAGGACATGGGATCATAGGCCTCTGTATTCTACTTTTGGATGGAATCTTCATCTTCTCAACACCCATGCCTCAATTAGGCCTGCCGCTTTCTTGACACACTGCAAACCGATCAGCAGTTCGTCCTCTGGGTATGCCCAGAGCTAAAGAGAAACCCAAGTCACACAAGGCACGAACTCAGTAGACAGTACCGCACTCCACAGACCAATAATGCGCTGATTCCTACAAAATCCACTTCCTGCGAATGTTGTACTGACAGAAGGCAAACAGAGCAGCGGCAAAAGCAAGCAGTATTAGGATGCACAAAGCAGGTGCGAGCATCCCGGCGCCGAGAATTGCTCCGCTGAGCAGATCGGTTCCATAAGTCAGAGGGAGCAAATAAGAAATCGGCCGCAGAAAGACGGGCAGGCTGCCGATGGGCATGAACAAGCCGCACAGAAACAACATGGGAAACCGGAAGAAATTTGAAAGCGTCTGCGCTTCAAACACTTCCTTCGCAGAAACTGCAATCATCAGGCCAAAGAGCGCAGAGGTCACTGCAATCAGAAACACTGCCAGTAGCGCCGTTCCCCAACTGATTCCGGCAAGGTCCACAAAGAAGGCCGCAAACAGCACCGGGACAAAGGCGTTGAACATCCCAAACAATACCGCGCCAGAAAGTTGGGCAGCCACCATCATGCTTAGAGAGATTGGAGCCAGCAAGAGTCGCTCGAAAGAACGGCCCCTTCGCTCAAAGGTGATTGTGACAGCCAGCATGGAGGTCGTGCCGAACAGCACACTCATAGCCATAAGACCCGGAAGCATCCCGCGAATATCGGACAGGTTCATCTCACCGGATGATCGAACCAGCTGCATCAACGTCCAGGACAGCGGAAAGATGATTCCCCAGCTAATGTTAGGCGGTTTTAGATAGTAGTTGTTTATATCCTTTCTCAAAATGCTCCAGAAGGCAATCCAGGTCTTCACTTCGCCATGCCTCCTTTTTCTTTCTCTTTCGTGAGTTTTGCCGCCTCAATCCCTGTGATTTCCACAAAAACATCCTCAAGCGTTGGCCGCATCGCTTTCGCTTCAAACACCGAAACGCCTTTCTTGTCCAAATACTGGAGGACAGGTGAAAGAGGCATCCATTCTTCGCAAAACAAAGTCGCTTCATTGTTCTTGTGGGCTTTGACCGTGCAGCGGCCAATATGCCTCTGCAGATCGTCGGCAAACGGTTCCAGACTCCGATCAGCAGTAAGCCGAATGGCATGGCCATGAGAGACAGTTTTCATTAGCTCAGGCAGAGTGCCGTTTGCCACAATATTGCCCCGTACGATAATGGCGATACGATCACAGATGCGCTCAGCTTCCTCAATGTAATGGGTGGTGATAAATATGGTTGTACCGCCTTGCTTTAGATCCAACAGAAGCTGGCGGATCTGCCTGGCGCTTTCCACATCAATCCCAGTTGTAGGCTCGTCCATAAAGAGGATTTCAGGCGCGTGGATGATACTGGCCGCGATAGTCAGTTTTCGGCGCATACCTTTGGAATACGCCCTGAACGGACGACGCCCGGCTTCTGTCAAACCAAATTGGTCCAGCAGCTCTCTGGCCCGCTTCTCACGTAGAGCTCTTCCCATACCGTAGAGGGCCCCACAGAAGCAGAGGTTATCGAATCCGTCCATCTCTTCGTAAAGATTGCTCTCATCTGATACGACTCCCATGATCGACTGTGCCCGCTTGATGTTATTTACCGCGTCAATCCCGCAATCATGATGGTGCCGCTAGAAGGTCTTGCAAGGCCAATCATCATATTAATGGTAGTGGTTTTCCCCGCGCCGTTAGGGCCGAGGAAGCCGAATACTTCACCGCGGCGAATGGAAAAGGAAATGTTGTCAACCGCCGCAAAGTCGCCATAGCGCTTACTGAGATTCTTAACAACGACAATGTCCGTAGTGCTCATGACGGTTTCTCCCTTCCCAGACTCATCGCTCATTGCGGCACTCCCCCGACTTGCCCACTGCTAATCCAATTCTCCATGTTCATATGAGTAAGGCGTTCCTGCTCCTTGGAAGCATATCCACGTACTCGGACGTGCAAGTCTTCCGCTCTACAGAGCTCAAGACCCTCGATATCGGGGGCGAAAGCATAGCAGACATCCCGTAACATTATAATGCACGCCAGAGGAACAGCAAGCCATCCATGGAGTCATACTCCCCAACCTACAAGAAGGCATTGTCCTGACTGAGGAAAAGCATCTCTTACTGCAAATAGCCCGGCGGATGATATCTGACATGAAGGCGGACGCCCTCGTTTTGGGGTGTACCGAGCTACCGCTTATCATCAAAGGGGGCGATCTGGAGGTCCCACTCCTGGACACCACCCAGATCCACATTGAGGCCATCGTAGACCGAATGCTTGAGTAAGGTAAGTGATAGCATAGCAGGCACTCAACGATTAACGAGTTGATTGATTGACTCCTTCTCCATGTAGACCGTGCGATTGACCCATGCTGCGCTGCGCCCAGTGTGTGCCGAAACATATCAACGGATCTAGGAGACCGCCATTCCCCTGGGCGGCTCCTCCCTATGATGGAACACATACAGCAGGAACCTGGCCCTGGACCCGCCCACATACACATCCGCATCAGTGCAGGTCTGCTTGCCTTCCTTCAGACCTATGAGGAACACAACATCGGCTTCAAGCCCTTTGAACGCTCGGATCGTCGAGAACCGGATGCAGTTGCCTTTTGCCGTCCTGAAGTCATCGAGGGACCATTCCTTGATTCTCGTGCATCCCTGAAGGCTACTATTTTCCAGCCGGTTGGGTGAGAGGATGACGATACGGCCGGGCTTGATACCCTGACTGACCAAGCGACCAACTTCGGCCTCAATGAGCCGCTTCTCCTCGTCAGCCGAGTCCCATGGCATGTGCACAACAGGGAGCCCTCCCAGGAGGCCGGGGCGAAGGCTGCCCTCTTTAACGTATGAACCGATCCATCTACTGATATGCTCGGTGTTCCGGAGGTTGCGGGTCAGCCGGTGCTGTGACACTCCCATCGCACGGAGGGCTTCGATGTTGTTCCTGAAGAGGTCCTGGTTAGGGTCGGCAAAAACGTAGAACTCGCCTTCGACTTCATCCCTGAGCATGGCATTCAGGCAGATATACCAGTTCTCTGAGAAGTCTTGACCCTCATCCACGATGATCGCGTCGAACTTCTCCTCAGTCGGTGCCGCGGCGAAATACTCAAAGCCTGCTGTCGGAAGGACCTCATCGTAGAACCGGCTCTGCTCTGCCTCATCCTTCGGGACCTGCAGAGCGCTGCCAACCCTGGCCAGTTCTCCAAGCAGATAGTCATGGAAACTTCCACACACGATCTCATCATTAACCTGGCCGGCCATGTACCTCGCAAGATTCCTGTTGAAGCAAGTAAGGAACACCTTTTCCCCCCGCCCTTTTGAGACGGCGCGCCTTTTCGAGAGCCAGAAAGGTCTTACCAGTACCTGCGGCGCCAAAAAAGACTTTGCGTTGTCCAATTCGGTCTCATCGAGGATCCGCTCTTGCTCGTCAGTGAGGACTCGCTTGGATTCCCTTTCATAGCGATCTATTTCTTCGTCCATGCCCGCGAAGAAGCGGCACCTAGGAGCAAGGACCTTCTGTATGAGTAGGTCAGTGTCTCGTCTCTGGGGCGGCATATCAGCTGTGTCGAATGCGCGCCGGACGGCGCCCTCCGGTGAGTCGAGGTCAGGCTCCAGGAGAACGCTCTCTCGGGCCAAGTTCGCCGGGAGTTCACCCCAAACGTGGCTGCAATCGGGGAACCATAGAGCATGCCTCACCTTTAGTGGGAAATAGGCAGCCCCTGCCATGACCTTGTAGCGGTTCAGGATAGCAAACTTGGCCTTCTCGACTTGGTCCACAGGGTCCTTTGACATGGGCTTCTGCAGTCCCTGCTTCTGCTCATACCACTGGCCGTTGGCGTACCCGACTTTACCCTGTTTTACCTCAATCACAAGGTAGCCAAGAGTCGGATTCACCACCACGAAGTCAGCCTCGCCGGGATGGCTATCAAGATCCTCGGCAACACGAGTGCGGAACCTGTAGGAGTACAGCACAGTGTAGGAAGCAGGAAGTCTTCGTAGCGCCGCGTATACTCTCCGCTCACCATCATTGTCTATTAGGCGTGGGTCGAGGTCAGGGATCATGGTAGCCATAGACTAGCATTCCTTCCATTCAGAGTGTGCGAAAACAGGCCAATCTGCCCCAGTTGCTTAGTGGTGGACTACATCCGAGAACTGCTTCTTGGGTCGTTCTGTGCCTTTGAACGTCACCGAATAATCAAGCAATGCACACGGCGGGCACTACATGGATGCTTCGAGAGTTTAGGGCAAATACCCTGCCGATTCGACGACAATCTTCGGTCTCATCGGTCATGCGTCAGCATGAAGCTTTCCGAGCGGAAGCTTGTTGTCATGAAGGATAATGTCTTGACGAGGTCCCCTACCCGGATTCCCTACCCCCTGAGGTACTCCTCCAGGGTCATTCCCGGGCACTTGTGCAGCACTTTTCCGAATTGCCGTAGTCCATCCCTCTCTCCGGGCACCAGTGCAGGCAGGCCAGACACTGGACGCATTTGTGGTGTTACGGCCGGTTGTAAAATCCGCCATTAGGGCCGGATGAAAAATCCCCCACCCCCTCGAAGAAGCACTCCGTAACGAGCCAAGTTTCGGAGGTGCGATTCTTGCTAGGAGGCGGGGAAACTTTGGATATCAAACTCATGCGCAGCCAAGGACTCAGCATCAGGGAGATCTCTAGGCGGACCGGCAGAGACCGGAAGACCATCGCCAAGTATCTCCAGTGCCAAGAACTGCCCAAGTACAAACCCAGGCCACCGCGGCCGTCCAAACTGGATCCCTACAAAGACTACCTTAGAGCCAGGATGGCCGAGGGCGTGTTCAACGCCAACCGCCTGTTTAACGAGATCAAGTCTCTCGGGTACTCCGGCGGTAAGACAATTCTCAAAGACTTCCTAAAACCCTTCCGTCCTTTGCAAAAAGCCCAGGCTGTCTCACGGTTTGAGACCAAGCCCGGGGAGCAAGCCCAAGTAGACTTCGGTGTGTTCAAGTACGAAGAACAGGGCCGTGAGCGGAAGATCTACGCCTTTATCATGGTGATGAGTTACTCGAGGGCGATGTATGTGGAGTTTGTGGACAGGCAGGACACAGCTACACTGATACGGTGCCACATCCATGCCTTCGAGTACTTCGGAGGGGTGCCTGAACACATCCTGTACGACAACCTCAAGCCGGTAGTGCTTGGACGGGATGAAGGTGGTCAACCGGTGTGGAACCAGAGGTTTCTAGACTTTGCCCTGGTAGCCGGCTTCTACCCTAAAGCCTGCCGGCCTTACAGGGCCCAGACCAAAGGCCGGGTCGAAAGAGCGATCCGTTACCTCAGGCAGAGTTTCTGGCCGGGGCTTAGGTTTTTCGGCCTGGAAGACTTGAACGCTCAAGTTAGGGCATGGTGTGATGCCGTTGCAAACAAGAGAGTCCACGGTACTACTCAGAAGAGACCTTGCGACCTCTTGGCTGAGGAAAACCTTCATGCCTTGCCAGATAGGGCAGCGTTGGTGGTTTTTCTCGCTGAGGAGCGCAAGGTCAGTCGGGACGGGTTCGTGAGTTTCGGCGGAAGCAGGTACGGAGTGCCTTGGGCTTTCGCTGGGAAGACGGTGGAAGTCAGGGAGAACGGCTACCACGTTGAGGTGTACTCGGGAGGGGCAAGAGTGGCTGTCCACCCCAAGGCGCTGGTACCGGGGACCGTTGTGCCCCTAGCAGGCCAGTGGGACGGCGTACCTCTCGGTACCGACCGAAAGCCAAGACAAGTGTTGGCCACACGAGTAGAGAGCCCCGAGGTTGAAGTGAGGCCTCTCAGAACCTACGAAGTCTTGGCGGAGGTGAGCAGCACGTGATAGCCGTCGAAAAAGCCCGCCAGCAACTACTTGATTTAGGTCTAAGCCAGGCCGCGAGCATCTTGGACAGCAGGTTGGAAGCTGCCTCTCAGAAAGACCTCACATACGCGGACTTCCTGACTGACCTTCTTGACACCGAACTGGCTGCTCGAAGAGAGAGGTACATAACAGCGAGAACCAGGCTAGCCCACCTGCCCTTTCACAAAACGCTGGACCAATTCGATTTCTCCTTCCAGCCCTCCATCGACGAGAGGCAGGTGAGGGAACTCGCGACACTCACCTTTGTGCAGGAAGCGTCCAACATCATTCTGCTGGGACCTCCCGGGGTTGGGAAAACCCATTTGGCAGTCGCTCTAGGCATCGAGGCCATCCGACAAGGAGTCGGTGTGTACTTCGTCACTGCTCACACTTTAGTGGAAGACCTGAAGAGAGCTTACGCCGACAACAGGCTCGACAGGAGGATGAGAGTCTACATCGCGCCCAAAGTGCTGATCATTGACGAGGTAGGTTACCGGCCCTTCGATTCTGTGGGCGCAGCCATGCTCTTTCAGCTGGTGTCTGCCAGGTACGAACGCGGGGCGATTATCTTGACCTCAAACAAAGGGTTTGGAGAGTGGGGTGAGATATTCGGAGACACAGTAGTGGCCACAGCGATCCTGGACCGCCTGCTTCATCACTCCCACATCATCAACATCCGAGGCGAGAGTTGGCGGCTCAGGGAGAAGAAGCGAGCCGGTCTGTTCGGAACCACCTATTCACGACCGGCCGTGAAGTCTGGGGTGGGGGAAAATTCAACCGGCCAAAGTGGAGGTGCGGACAAAAACCTGGACTCAAATGAGACAGGGGGATGTCTGTGTACTCACTCGAAGATCGTACGAAGGCAGTTGAACTCTACTTCAAGTATGGCGGTGCCTCGGCCGCCGTTAGGCGGGAGTTAGGGTACCCTTCAAAGGGGGCACTGAAGCTGTGGGTCAGGGAGTACAAGAGCACCGGCGCGCTTCACGAGGAATACCGGCGCAGGCCGAGATACTCCAAAGAACAGAAGCAGGTCGCAGTGGACTACTACCTGGAACACGGCCGCAGCCTGCGCCGGAGCATCGATGCCCTTGGCTACCCGAACCGGGAAACATTGAGGCAATGGCTGGATGAAGCGATACCGGACCGGCAGGGACTGCGCGGGAGAAGGTCACTTGACCCAAAGGTGGAACTTACCTGTGAGCAGAAAGAGGAGGCCGTCCTAGACCTGTGTTCTAGAGAGGACCCGGCCAAAGAAGTGGCAGCGAAGTACGGAGTTAGCCGCGCTGCCTTGTACAAGTGGAAGAACGATCTGCTCGGGAAGGAGTCCGTGTTGAAGAGGCGCAAACGCATGGAACCCACACTGATCGATGACAAGAACGCGTTGACGGCAAAGGTGGAGTCGCTTAAGCAGCAGATACATACGCTAGAAAAGCAGATCTACCGGCTTCGACTTGAGCGGGACGTCATGGAAGTGACGGCGGAAATACTAAAAAAAGGCCCGGGCGCCGATCCGAAGAAACTGACCAACCGGGAGAAGGCGGCAGCGATCGGCGCCCTGAGGAAGAGATACCCCCTGAATGAGATGCTGGAGTGCTTCGCCATGCCCAAGAGCAGCTACTTTTACAATAAGACTGTCATGTCTATGCCCGATAAGTACGCCGAGCTCCGCGAGCGCGTGCGTGCCGCTTTCACCGCGGCGGATGGGCGCTACGGTTACCGGCGGATTCATGCCTTTCTCACCAGAGACGGTGGGACCGTGTCCGAAAAGGTGGTACGCAGGCTCATGCGTGACCAGGACCTCGTCGTGATCCACCTCAAGAAGCGCAAGTACACCTCCTATGTGGGTGAGATCAGCCCTCCTGTTCCTAACCTAGTTGAGCGAGACTTTCACGCCGGCGCGCCAAATACCAAGTGGCTCACCGACCTTACGGAGTTTCAACTGCCCGCAGGCAAGGTCTACCTCTCGCCCATGGTTGACTGCTTCGACGGCATGGTAGTCAGCTGGAGCATCAGCACTAGTCCTGACGCGGGGATGGTGAACTCGATGCTGGACAGTGCTATTGCGACGCTGAAAGCAGGTGACCATCCCATAGTCCACAGTGACCGGGGCGGCCACTACCGGTGGCCAGGCTGGATCGAAAGGATGGAAGCCACGGGACTTACGCGCTCGATGTCCAAGAAAGGCTGTTCTCCCGACAACGCAGCCTGCGAGGGCTTTTTCGGGCGGTTGAAGAACGAGTTCTTTTACGGAAGACCGTGGGCTGGGGTCAGTATCGAGGAGTTCATCCGAAGACTCGACCATTACCTGCGCTGGTACAACGAGGAGCGAATCAAGATGTCGCTTGGTGGAAGGAGCCCGATGGAATACAGGCGAAGCCTTAAGTGCGTATCATGAAGTCCAAGAAAACGTCCGCATCCCCAGTGGAGGAATTTTCGACCGGCCTTGACACAACAGTTCTTGCTGTTCAGGTTTTAGATATTTCTTGTGCAAATAATAACCATCTGCTACCCTTACACCTCCGCCATAACGACCCCGGATGGTTTCTATTGGGTAAGAAAGCGATAGGATGTCAATGTCGTTTTTAATTGTCCTGACACTTACACCAAACTCTGTGGCCAGATTAGCCATAGTGTCTTGCCTTCTGCGGCATAAGGCTTCTATGATTTCCATCCGCCTTTCATTTGGTCCCATCGCTTTCTCCCCCCCCTTCCATTTGCTCTGTGACTAAAGAGTAAATGTTAAATATGCAGGTCTATTTCATATTTAGAAAAGTATTTAAAACAAAAAAATAGCCAGATGAAATGATATGTGCTAAGGAAATCACCCCAAAACACATTTCATTTCAATCCGGCTATCAGACAGCTCACGTGGGATTGATAAAGTATTAAATTGTTAGGAAACTTTTCTTAGTTTCTTTTTGTAAATTGATTTTGCTATACGCCTTAGATCTTTAACATCTTGAGGCTCCAAATATGGTTCTAGAATCCATTCTAAATTTATGTCTATGGGCTCGGCAACATCTCGGCATTTTGCTGAGATAAAAAGGGCCTCTTCCTTAATTAGCAAGTTAAACAACAGTTTGTTATGCCGTTTATTATTTTTGAAGACCGTATGTCGAACCTCTTTTAGTAGCAAAGGCATACCCCCTTTCTTATCCTTTTTTGTTTCCTTGAATTCATTATAGATATGCACTTTTCCTTTACGCCATATACGCCATCTAGCGTAATGAATGGTAAAAAAAATATAGCTTAAAACAGGGAAGGTTGTAAATCATCCTTCGCCACAATAAAATCAAATTTACGCAATTTAATGAAGGCCGCTTGCTTGGATACCCCATATACCCCTGCTATTAACCTTGGGAATTCCTCCTCAGCAAACCAATCGTGCTGCCAATCAATTCCGGTTATTACTCTGCCACCAGTAATACCATTTAAATTAAGTATTTCTAAAGCTAGTGGTATAAAGGTAGACTTTGGCATGGCTATGGCTGATGCAAAATAATCGGCTTGGTGTTCCCGGAAATCTTCAGATGTTACAAGCGCCTTTTTCCGCCCGAAACTTTCGATATTATTGTGGCGGCAACATACAACTGGCCTAATCTTAGGCTTTTCATCTTTAAAAAGGGAAAGTTGCCCACTATTATCAGGTGCAGTAAAGACACCAGGATGAAGCCATAAATGGCCCCCTTCATGCAACCCCGTAAAAAGTCCCAGCCCTTCTTTGCCTTCCTGCATAACGTAATTATCAATTACGATGGTTCGGTTCGTTAATTTTCTTACCCCAACTCGACAGTTTTCTCGGTCAAAAACCTTTATATACTCTTGATCATTAAAAGCTGTAGCACCCCAGATTGGTTTATCTTCATAATAGATGTCCATGAATTCAATATTGGCGCCAAGATATGATTCTAAAAAATGTAGGTGGTTGATTGGTGTAGGCTCTTTTAATAGCTGTGGTTTGTAGTCTGCAAGCAGCATTTCAGCCAACTCATCAATTTCGGTATCCTTTAGGATAGGGGTGTTATCTTGTTTATCCATCTTGCTCCATCTGAATTCAATCACTGTTTTCCTCCTTTCTTCTTTTCCATGTCTCTAATAAATGTTTTCCAATCCTCCTCATCAATTACCCCTGCCTTAGATTGCCTGAGGGCTAGCCTTGCCATATCCCCAATTTCACTGTACATCATAATGTCCTCTATATCGGAGGGAATTTCCCTACGATCCCGGGCTGCTAAATCATACATTTTAGCCTTGTCCTCATCGGAAAGATTAAGCACTTGGGCGAACTTCTCAATCTTATCTTTGTCAAAAGGCTTTCTGCGGTTGTTTTCGATATCGCTTAAGAAGCTTAGAGATATTCCCAGCCTTTCGGACATGTCTTTAAGGGTTAACTCCCGAGGGTCATTAAGACGTTTCTGTTTGATAAAATCGCCAAATCGAATAAATTGTTCTCGCAACATAAGCACCTCCTTTTTATTTTACACTATTTACGCCTTATAGCGTAATTATAGCATGGAAAAATATTCATGTCAATACTTCTTTCACTTTCACCCAAAAAAAAGCCCCGTGAGAGAGCTTAATTGCTTGCTTTCCCACGGGGCGTGTTGGGTTCTTTCCTTCTGTTACTAACAGGGTAGGTCAGCTTTGGGAAGGAGCGGTTTAGTGTTGGGCTGGGTTTATATTAGATTTTCCCGTAACTATTAACTTGCCTTTTTTCAATGGTAATGTTATTTTTTAATCCACCATAGTAATATATAAAGTTTGTTATTCTTCTTCACTTTCCTCATCCATATAAACTCCTTCTTCAATCTGTGTTGCTTCCCTGGGGATGGATTTATTCATAGCTTTTTCGATTCTCTGCAGAATTTTCTCTTTGCGGTCAATGAAAAAGTTTTTAAAGTCATCAACGTACAGCAATTCAGGTGAGAGCACATGGGATTTTAAGATATTTCGAAACTCATCATCACTTACTCCAGCATGTTTTTGTATTCTTAACAAATATTTACTTGGAGCTTCCCCACTTACTATACGATTAGTACGACTTGATAGGGGGGTTTTGTTAATTATACAGTTATAATCGTCTTTGCTTACTCCATTTTTTAAACACCAAGCTACAGGGAAAATATGATGAATGTCAATGGTTTCGGAAAAATAGGTGCTAAAATCAATCTTTGTAGCCGAAAGCCAATCTTTGGTTTCATCAGCCATGAGCAATGCATAAATCCCTTTATAAGCGGCACTATTCCTTGTTCTCAGCGTATGCAGCCGCGACGGTGAAAAATTTGCATCGTAAATAGTTTTTGGTTTGGGGCCATCATTTTCAATCCAATTTATCACCTGGGGTAAATCGAGGGCATAACGGGTTTCGTTAGCCGAGCCATAAAGCTCACCAAAAACACCACACCAGTACCACTGCATTAATTTATTTTTGTAACCTATATTATCAATCTTGTCACCTAATACAGCTAAAATCGCCGCCATGGGGATTAATTGGGTGTTGTAAGGCAGATCGCGGGCGGTATAGATGTGGTTTTCAAAAAGTATTTTTGAAGCTTTTATAAAACCCTGCACAACCGGATCCCTATATTCTTTATAATCCTGCAGGGATAAGTCAAGCATATCTTTTCGTTTGCAGCTAACAGCCGGCCGTTCTTCGCCGGGAATATTTTGTTTTGCTCGGTTTAAGTTGTAAGTAGCCAACAGGGTAATAGCTTGTATAACATCTGTATTACTGACTCTAGAAAGCAACTTGAAATTTGTAAACTCATTTTTTATCTTCTGCCAATCCGTTTTTAAGTCAAACTTGTCAGCCGCAAAGGTTGCCGTTAACAATTCAAATACATTCAACGATACACCACCGGTATTAACCTTTTCAAAAACTTGGCAAACTGCTTCTTTAGGATTTTCTTTCTTCAAAATTATTACCGGTAGCATATACTTGTGGAAATTATTGATAATTGTAGCCTCAAACTTGTCCCAGAATATGGATTTCTCGCGGTCGTACCGCCAATATTCATTGAACTCCCGTCTCCATACGCTGTAATCATCTATCATGCAAACGGGATACATTAGGTTTTCAAATTCAAATTCTTTCTTTGATAAGTCAAGTACAATACGTCGCCCGAAATCTTCAGTAATCTGTTTCTTTTCATTAAGCGATATTATAGCTTCTTCAAGATCATAATTTACATCCATAGCTTTTAGCATATCGATATAATACCAGCGTTTAATCTCATAATTTCTTTCATTTCTAGTGGTGACTATCTCGTTGGTTACAATTGTTTGATAAAGTGAAGTGAGCCGCTGCTGCCCGTCAAGTATAAGTAAATCAGGCTTTACTTCATTGTCAAGTTTTACGCCTTCCAAAGGTTTTGTTTTAAATCTTACGTTTTCATTACCGGTCTCCAGAAGCATAACAGCACCGATGGGAAAGGATTTGGCAACACTAGCAAGAATTCCCTTTATACGGTTGTCATCCCAGATCCATCCTCTCTGGAAGTCGGGTAATTGTATTTTACCCCTATGTACATCCCTTAATATCTCAAATAGACTTCTCTTGGTCGAATCAAAAGTTTCCAAGCCCTCACCTTTTCCTGTGTAGCAGAATCCAAAAGTGTAACCGTACCTGTGTACTTCTCATTTTCAAGCATTTTCTCTATAGAACGCTTGCTCCACGTTTCTTTACCGGTAGGGGAAGGAATACCTGCGTCTGATAGTTTCTTTATGATACCAAGCACGCTGGCGCCATCCAGATACCATCTGAAAATATCTCGCACCACCTTAGCCTGTTCATCTTCAACTACAAGTTCGCCATCTTTATTCTTGACGTAGCCGTACAGCTTTCGTTTGTAGAGTCCGGAAGTTCCGTTTGCCGCTCTCATAGCAAGTCCCATGCGGATATTCTCACTTCGGCTCTCATTTTCAGCCTGAGCCAAGGATTCCATGACCGAAATCATAAGGTTGCTGTCGACTTCATCGGTATCCAGGTTCTCTTGTTCAAATATAATTCTGACTCCTGCTGCTTTCAATCGATTGATTGCTGACAAGGTTTCAACCGTATCCCTGCCAAATCGACTGATGCTTTTTGTTAAGACAACGGAGATGTTGTGAGCTTCACATTCTCGGAGCAGTCTTTCAAATTCACGTCGAGGAATTTCTCCCTTCGCTGATGCGATATCGATGAATACATCTGCCAGTCTCCATTGACCGACATTCGCAACCGCTCTTGTCAAAGCAGAAATCTGTGCTGCAAGGCTATAAAAGCTGTTCTTTTTCATTTGTACTGACCCTGCAATATATCCCAACCTTCTTTTCCAAACGGTCATTCTTTGCCGGGATATACCAAATTTTTGAATCCATCAGTTCACCTCCTCGTCCTTATTTAGCCTAATTATATCACATTTTCACGTTTATGATAAGTAGGCAATTTATGCTTATAAAATGAGCAAAAACACAATATATTGATTGCCATCTTTTTCAGATCACTATATATTGCGTGTTATCAATACTACGCACTCAACGTGGCCTGGGTTTGTACTTGGGCAGTTCTTGGCACTGGAGATACTTGGCGATGGTCTTCCGGTCTCTGCCGGTCCGCCTAGAGATCTCCCTGATGCTGAGTCCTTGGCTGCGCATGAGTTTGATATCCAAAGTTTCCCCGCCTCCTAGCAAGAATCGCACCTCCGAAACTTGGCTCGTTACGGAGTGCTTCTTCGAGGGGGTGGGGGATTTTTCATCCGGCCCTAATGGCGGATTTTACAACCGGCCGTAACAGTACAGGGTGGAACGGCCAGTTGCAACCAGGCCTCGCCGCTCCACAACATCGGAAACTGGGGTGCCCAGTACTTCTTCTCTGTATCGTTGGTGAATAACACTCCTGCACCGAGACAGTTCATTGGATACGTGGGTGCGAATCCAGCCGGAGCGTTTGTCGCCCTTCAATCTGGAAGTGTTGTCAAGTATAAGCTCCTCGAAACTAGTACAGAGCGGCGCTGGAAGTGGATGACTCAAACCGTAGCGGCGCAGTCTTCTGCTACGATCGATTTTCAGTTCATCCCGTGCGCAAACTCGTACATGCCTATCTTCATGCAGTGGCAAGTGGTCTGACATATGATCCAGCAGTCGGAAGAGTCTCAGTCGCAGTGATTGTCGGGGAGGGCGACAAGAACCCTCCCCTCTACCTGATTGTCTGAGCACACGGGCAGGTCAAGCTGCCGTCGGCTGTGAGTTACTACCTTCGAATCCACTCTTCTTTCCTTGCCATGAATGAGGTTAGGTCAAGCTACTTGATTTCAGCGGGAACTGCCCAGGAAACTCATGCCAGGCCACGTGCAATGCCAGCTTGAAGCTACGCTGTCTCCATGCAATGCCTTTCTGTGAAGTGAAGATCGTCTCCGGCTATACATAACCAGTGCCTGCCTATCGGGGGGGGTTAAACTCTGCAGTTTGAGGCACACATTCCCTTCAACAATTTTGATCACTTCTCACCTGGCTTCTCCAACAGATTGAGAAGTGCATCCGGTGAAAGGTGTCCTACAATGTTGAGTCGTTTCATAAGGCGGAGACTATCCGGCTCTCCTCTCACCACCGTGTTTATGCCCGGGTCAGATGTGAGAGTAACCTTGATGCCTGCTTCGCTCAGGAGTCTCTCGGACAAATCGGTATACAGACCGTAAGGATAGGCGAACACGGTGGGCCGAATACCTAAGCCTTCTTCAATCGCCTTTATACAGGCGGCGATGTCATTCTTGAGGGTCGCGATGTACTCCTCTTCAGTCTCTCCTGGTTTCTGAAGTACTCCTCTGCGGTAGCCTTCGCCGTCGAGATGTGTTTGGTGCATGTCGAAACTGTGACACTGGATCTCGAGGACTCCCTCGCGGACCCATGGGAGGGCCTCATCGAAACTGAGATATGGGTCAACAGGGATATCCGTGTCCTTGTAGGTGCTTTTCCCCACCAACACTCCGATCACGTTCACACATGCCCGCATCCCGTACTCCTTGAGTATGGGCGCGGCAACCTCGACCGTACTCTTATACCCGTCGTCGAACGTGATGACAATCGGTTTTTCAGGCAGAGGCTTCCCCTTCTCCACAAACTCGATGAGGGCTGCAAAGGATACTGCTTCGTATCCTGACTCTTTCAGCGCCTTCATATGTGCTCTCAGGGTTGATTCGGGAATTACCCAATCGGTCGGCCGTTCGTCTACATGGTGGTACATGAGGATTGGAACATCGTACGTGTGACTAGAAGATCCTTCATCTGTACGATGCCCAAGCCCGTCATTGTTTCTGATGGTGTGTACTTTGGAGCAGATGGCGCTACAAGTGAGCAGGAACAGCGCGACCCATAGAAAAACCCAGGTCCACTTCTTGGGTGTCACCACTATAGCTCCTCGACAGGGTCTCCCTTCTTCGGAACAAGTGTCATACTATCCCTTTGTTAGGCTCAGAAGAGCCCAATAAAGCATCATGAGTGGCATATTCGCCACAAGTTTACCATATTTCTCGCGCTAATGTGAGCAGTCCAATCAACCAAACAGATCGGGATCCGGTAGCGAAGCTAAGTAGCGAGGCTCTTCGCCTTAGTCCCAGATAATCATGGCGCCGAAGCCCGCCTGCCAGAACATCAGGGCAGCTTCGAGTTCGGTGTTCACAAAGACGACGACTCCCCCTTGAACATCCTGGCCATCAGGACGTATTTCCAGGTTCACTTCGGCTCATGCTTCGGCTGCAGTTCCCATCCCATCTGAGCCATATAAGCCACGAAAGTATGTCAACGGCCACTTGAAAATGCACATCTGGAGGTGCGGACGTTTTTTTGGACTTCATCATGCACACTTTAGGCCTCGCCTGTATTCCATCGGGCTCCTTCCGCCGAGCGACATCTTGATTCGCTCCTGGTTATACCAGCGCAGGTAATGGTCGAGTCTTCGGATGAACTCCTCAATACTGACCCCAGCCCACGATCTTCCGTAGAAGAACTCGTTCTTCAACCGCCCGAAGAAGCCCTCGCAGGCCGCGTTGTCGGGAGAACAGCCCTTCTTGGACATTGACCGCCTGAGTCCCGCAGCTTCCATCCTTTCGATCCAGCCGGGCCAGCGGTAGTGGCCGCCCCGGTCACTGTGGACTATAGGATGGTCACCTGCTTCCAGCGTCGCAATAGCACTGTCCAGCATCGAGTTCACCATCCCTGCATCAGGACTAGTGCCGATGCTCCAGCTGACTACCATGCCATCGAAGCAGTCGACCATGGGAGAGAGATAGACCTTGCCTGCAGGCAGTTGTAACTCCGTAAGGTCGGTGAGCCACTTGGTGTTTGGCGCGCCTGCGTGAAAGTCTCGCTCAACTAGGTTAGGAACAGGAGGGCTGATCTCACCCACATAGGAGGTGTACTTGCGCTTCTTGAGGTGGATCACGACGAGGTCCTGGTCACGCATGAGCCTGCGTACCACCTTTTCGGACACGGTCCCACCGTCTCTGGTGAGAAAGGCATGAATCCGCCGGTAACCGTAGCGCCCATCCGCCGCGGTGAAAGCGGCACGCACGCGCTCGCGGAGCTCGGCGTACTTATCGGGCATAGACATGACAGTCTTATTGTAAAAGTAGCTGCTCTTGGGCATGGCGAAGCACTCCAGCATCTCATTCAGGGGGTATCTCTTCCTCAGGGCGCCGATCGCTGCCGCCTTCTCCCGGTTGGTCAGTTTCTTCGGATCGGCGCCCGGGCCTTTTTTTAGTATTTCCGCCGTCACTTCCATGACGTCCCGCTCAAGTCGAAGCCGGTAGATCTGCTTTTCTAGCGTATGTATCTGCTGCTTAAGCGACTCCACCTTTGCCGTCAACGCGTTCTTGTCATCGATCAGTGTGGGTTCCATGCGTTTGCGCCTCTTCAACATGGACTCCTTCCCGAGCAGATCGTTCTTCCACTTGTACAAGGCAGCGCGGCTAACACCGTACTTCGCTGCCACTTCTTTGGCCGGGTCCTCGCTACAACACAGGTCTAGTACGGCCTCCTCTTTCTGCTCACAGGTAAGTTCCACTTTTGGGTCGAGTGACCTTCTCCCGCGCAGTCCCTGCCGGTCCGGTATCGCTTCATCCAGCCATTGCCTCAGTGTTTCCCGGTTCGGGTAGCCAAGGACATCGATGCTACGGCGCAGGCTGCGACCGTGTTCCAGGTAGTAGTCGACTGCGAGCTGCTTCTGTTCTTTGGAGTACTTGGATCTACGAACCCCGCAGTATTTCTCATGAAGCGCCCCGGTGGTCTTGTACTCCCCAACCCACAGCTTCAGCGTTCTTTTTGAGGGGTACCCTAACTCCCGCCTAACGGCGGCCGAGGCACCGCCATACTTGAAGTAGAGTTCAACTGCCTTCGTACGATCTTCGAGTGAGTACACGGACATCCTCCTGTCTCATTTGAGTCCAGGTTTTTGTCCGCACCATCCTCTGTATCGCTGTTAACCCATCAGTAAAAACTTCAAAAACAGTTCGTTCGGTTTTTTGATACTATTTATAAATGAGATTTTTTATCTGCGAAATGCTTAACCTTGAGCGGGTATAAAATCCCGATATGCAGAAACTATCATAGCCTTTTCAAGTATTACTTTACCATCCGGCTCAATTTTTAGTAACACTCTGTCGCCTTCTTCTATCCCGAGAGTAGTCCGTATCTCTTTTGGGATGGTCATCAAACCTTTTGGACCTACCTTTGGTGTATAAAACTTAACTTTATCAGTCAAGGTGGTCACCTGCCTAAGAATCTAAGAATCTTGGTAGTTTATTCGCCAACACCTTAGCAAATCCTGCCAAGCTAACAAAAAAACGGACGTACCTGCCCGATAGGTTGTTACTATTCAACTGTCAATAGGAGGTCTACCCAATTTCGATAACAATTATGAACGGTAGTGAATCTAAATTTAAGCGATTCCTAAATACTGAATTTCATTTATTATTGCCTTTTCCAACTTTTCTGAAACTTGTTCATCTTTCTCATTTTTCAAGGTAGAATACTCATACAAAGCTAGCGCTGCCGGATTGTTTTGCAATTTCTCTCTTAATGAAGCTTTAACTTCTAAATCATCAACATTTAAATTGTTAAAATAGCCTCTGGAGAATAATTCCCACAGTGGTTTATTTTCGCAAGCTATCTTTAAATACAAATAAGTTTTAATTGCATCAATTTGTACGTCGCGCATTTCACCTTTATTAACTATGTAGGATATCAATTCATCAATGGTACACTCTGAAGAAGAGTACCACATATCTCTTTTTCTCTGAATCATCTTATAAAACATTATCGTTTTCTCACCTCAGTTTTTCCTTTAATTTCCTTCTACGTCTCGCATCTTCAGGCTTTTCCGCATCCTTTGGTATAGCCCACGCCCAACCCAAACGAACAGCGCCCTTAATGCGCCCCTGTTCGCATAAAACTTGAACTCTGCGTGGGGATATATTCCATTTTTCAGCTGCTTGTTTTGTCGTTAAGTAATCCATTATGAATACCTCGCAGAACACAAAATTCCAATTTTTATTATATGCGAAAAAACGAACAATTTCAACATATTACAACTATATACATAATAAATAAAGTCTTTTCAGAAAATGAGTATACCTGCATTAAATGTACATCCATCCTGTCTCCTCAACCCCTATGAAAAAAGGCCGTTATCTATTCTGTCAACTCAACCCTGCTAATTTTGGAGTTCAAATTTTACCTCAAAAATAATCGTCGATATGTTCCCATGTACGTATTTTGAACCTTTAGGTTGAGTAGACAACTTGGATGTACTTCCGGAAACCTAGTAAAATAAAGGCTTACAGCCTTGACATCAATACCACACACTCCACATGGAACGAGCCGCTTGGATTGATGTCTTGGGCTAATTTTTTGAACCTTACGTTTACGGGAACATGTCAATGAGTTTTTCGGACATTTTTGAAAAATCGCTGTTCACGGGAACATATCTACGCAGGAAGTATATCAGCATAGCCCATTGAAACCTAAAATATGACTCTTGAGGAATAAGTCGTCTTCCTCCACTACTTTACTTTTTTGATTTTCAAGCATGTCTTTAGCAGATCATTCCTAAAGTCAATGTCAAATTCCCTGTAATGCTGGCTTTCTCCCCATTGCCGCATTGATTCATGTTCCGGATGCTTAAGGTCATTCCATGCTTCAAGAAATTCTTTGTAACCGCCAAAACCACCTACATCTTCCGGCGGACAAGCCCCCGCGCCTGCAAGTATTATAGGGTAACCAAACTCATAATCTTCAATGGTTTTTTCCAGTTCAATTTTATGTCTCCAATAATCGCCAAAGTCATAAATGTACTCAAGGGTCTTATATTTTTCCAGATAGTTATCAATTTTGACCGTTTGAGGCTGTCTAACGGTTGTTTCAATTATCCTGGCTATAATGCCATGAGGGTCTTCCTTTCTTGTTGGCTTTTTGCTTTTGTACTTGGCAGAGTAAAATTTAAATACCTCATAGGATTCTTCGTCATTTGTAATTCTGAGTTTCTCCTGCGGAAACTCAAATTCATAAAGATGATAATCCCGCCAACCCATTGAAAATTGTATTGTGTCATGCAGGCGTCTGAAGGTAACATCCGCCGGGATAACTACCCTTCTCCATATTAGTGGTTCGGAATCAATTAATTCGATTTTTATCTGAAAGGCTTTCATCACTTTCACCTGAATTCCTTTCCCGTTATTCTTTTAATCACTTTACAGAACTGCCTCCATTCTTCTGGAAACTTATTGTCGCCATATTTTCTGACGGTTCTCCCGTCTGTAATTATTTCAACGCTCCATTGAGTCCCGTCACAGACTCCGGGTTCTACGTATTTTGCTTTCCAGTTCAGCAGATTGATCTCTTTTAAACTCTTAATGAATTCTTCTGCAGTTTTATTTCGGATGGATCTTGTACTGGTTTTTTCAGAACCACCCTCTTTGAACAGCCATGTAGTTTTAAGATTTTTCAAATCAATATCTACATGATAATACCCGCCAAAGTAACCACCCACTGATGCTTTAAGCCCTTTAATCTGACCGTATATGATGTCAAGCACCTGCTCCCGGTTCCACTCATTTTTACAATCCTTGCAGTAGTATTCCGGACCGCCTTCTATAATGCAACAACCGCCCAATTTTACTTTTCCGGCTTCAGCTTCCTGAAAAAGCTTAAAACTCGGCATGCCATATACAATTTTAACCGAATTCTTAGACCCGCATTTAGGGCATTTTTTATAATTAACAGCCACTTTTCCGCACCTCTTTGCTACATAGCAGTCATTATTAATCCACTACTTCTTTGCCTTATCTATTTCTGAGGTCATACCTGATTTTTATAGTCGAACTATAACCGCTGGGAGTAGTATGTAAAACTTCATCACCAGGCATCATTTTCTCATACATAATCCTGCATATCTGCGGCATCCTGTTTTTCATACCCATCTGCTTATGAATATCCCCTGAAACCAAATCAATATAGTCCTCGCCTCGCAATTTTGCTTCCTGTAACAATTTTTCTATATACTGCCTTACATCATCGGCTGTTTTCCCTTGTGAACCCGTAGCTTCAACAGCCACCCTGACACTATCTTTTGCTCTTTGTACACGTGCTCTATGCCCCGTATTGTTTCTGTGACTATCGTTTCCAAATCTGGCAAGCCACACAACCCGCTCTAATTCTTCATCAGATAAAGGTTGTCCCAGCAAACCCTGTCTATTCCAAAGGCCGCTGTTTGCAATCTCAGGCACAGGGCTATGCAAACCAAGCCAATTGCTGCTCGGGCCAAATGATGAATGCCTGTTTAGTGATGCAATAATACCTTCTTCTAACCTCAATCGCTCAGCTTCTTTATCAACCGGAAAACAAACAAAGGTGATGTTATCTCTTAAATATCGGCTAATTTTTGCCTCAAGTTCAGTTTCAAGCCCTTCATTTATTAAGTGTCCATAGTTTCTTTCGTTTTCAGAATTATGCATATCAATTTCCCACACTTGTAAATATGGATCCGAAGTCATTTTCAAAAAAGCACGACCGATGTTTTTACGGAAAATACTGCCATCAGCATCCTCTTTCACAAAATGGTCTCTTAACCTTTTCAACAAACGGTCTTGACCCCGGTGGGTACCTATGCGAACTATTCTATCCATGCCATGGTAGCTTTCGCCCTTTTCAAACATGATGTATATGCCATTTTGATAGGGAAGTCGGTCTATCATTGTCCAATCCAATCGCGGCAGACCATTAAAAAGCATATGAAGAACTATCACTTTATCTGATTCTCTTTCAAGCGTAATCAGTCTCTCTAACTCCGGAATCCATTCTCCTTGCCTCTTGCCTTTGAGAGGAAGCCAAAAATGAACCAAATGGGGCAGCAGATTTTCTTGATAAACTTCGCCGGCCAAAACAATAAACTCATCGCGTTCTAAGTCGGAAACTTTTCGTAATTCGTTTAGCACCATGTCTCCCCATGCTCGCCGTTCCTGGGCACTTTTATCTTTTAAGGTTTCGTTATAAGGTTCGATAATCATGTTCTCTGGTATTAAGCCATATTTTGCAGAAAGGATAAATATTTTATCTGCAATAAGCTTTGCAAAAGAAAAGGCCAGCTGAAACCGCGAGCTTTCTGAATATAAATCTTTTGCTTGGCATTTTTATAATCAGTTTTCACTGATAAATATGTTTCAGACTGTTGGTAAGGATAAATCACTTCAAAATTCACATCATGGCTGTTTTTCATGTATACTACATTTAAATTCATCGCAATATCCTAAACCATCATCAAATTCCTTAATCTTTCCCTTTGTGCAGCACTTAGGTATACCATTTTCGTCATGTTTACAAAACCAGCAAAAATCGCAAACTGGATCACAAACGGGGTCATTACAGATATACATTCTAATCCTCCTTCAACTTAATGTAGTTGCCTGGCAATGCTTCAAACATATCAGGGTAATGCCCGCACCTTGCCCTTATCTGTGTATATTCCGCCTTACTGCCATCCTTTTTTAAATACAGCCTACGCCTATATATCTCATCGGCAAGTTCAGCAGCATGCATCGTTTTGTTTTCCGCCTCTGATAAGACAATTTTCATAGCTTCATGAAGCGTATAATTAGGCATTTCTTGCATGCCAATTCCTGTATCAGCTAAATTATTTTCATCGTATTTTAAGACTATATAAACCGGCTTATTATCTTTAAGCAGAACAACTTTTCCGTTTTTATCAACAACAGAGAATACATGATCTATATTGGTTTTCAATGAATCAAAGGGAATTAAGCTGTCTATTCTAATATCCATAATTCACCACCTCATTATAATTATACATGAAAAATATTTATTTGTCTATATATTTGTTTATATATTTGTATAAAAATAAAAACGCCGCCAATTAAGAAGGTTTCCTCCTCAACTGGCGGCAATCTTATTACAATCTTATAGATTCACTTCTATTTCTAACCCAGACTTAAACTCAACCACTAACCTATCATCATATACAATCACTTTTTCAATCAGTTTTCTGACCAGTTTATCATCAAACTCCGTAATATCACCCGTTTGCGTGTTAAGGAAGTCCGTCATCTCTGTTTTTTGCAAGTACTTTTTGCAGAAAGTTGCAAGTTAAAAATGCAGAATGTTGCACTATGCATTTTCCATAGTTTTGCAGTCCCGGATTTTAGGTGATTAACCCCCGGTCCGGATGCAGGCTAACGTTTCTTAGTTGGTCCCTTCCGATGATATTGAGCGATATAGATCATTGATACTTGACTCTTTCATCCTGTTGCTTGGACCAGGAAACAGTAGCAGATAGCAATGGTGCAGTAACCGGTCCAACATGGCTGCTGTCATTTGTTCATCATAAAGCACATTGACCCATCTTGAAAATTCAAGGTTTGTATTCAGTATGATGCTCCGGCGTTCATAACAATCCGATATGATTTCGAAAAGAAGCTGGGAACCTGTTCTATCAAGGGGCACATAGCCGTATTCATCTAAAATTATGAGCTCAATCCGGTTTAGCTTCTTTAAAAATGCGCTCAGTGTCCCTGCTTTTTTCGCTTCAGAGAGCGCATTTACTAAAGCGGCTGTGCGGAAGAACTTAACAGGAATACCCCGTTTGCAAGCTGCTACGCCTAAAGCTATTGATAACATGGTTTTGCCGGTACCCGTGCCCCCATACATGATGATGTTCTTCTTTTCATGGATAAAGTTCAAGGATTTCAGGCTCTCTATGGAAAGGTCCGCCGGCAGGGTGATCTCATCGAACCGATACCCTTCAAAGGTTTTAATGGAATAGAAGCCGGCGCTGTTAATTAGCTTTTCTACACGGGCATTTTTTCGATACTGAAGTTCCGAAGACAGTAGGTTGTATAGATATTCCTGATGGCTTTCACCCTTTACGGATTGAGCCATTTCCGCCAAGTTCCGGCTTAAACGCAGCTGTTTGCAACATTCGGCGATTTCATGATCCAGCATTGCCAACTGCCTCCCTTCTCTTAATGAATTCGTCGTAGGTGGTGAGACTCGGTGTGAATGTTTGCATTGTCGGGATCTGCTCATAAAGCTGCATGGGAGGAAGCTCAGGCACATCCATATACAGTCTTCTGTATAGGCTTTTAAGGCTATCACTATCTGTTACCTGATACTGTAACGCCTGATTCACCGTGTTAACAGCACTTTCAAATCCCGTACTCTCCGTAAGTTCTGCAAGGATCTTTAGGATTTGCCCGACCTCTGAATTTTGACAGGATTCCAGGTATTGCCGCATGGATTTGGGCATCATTTCGTACACGCCGCTGTATTTCAAAGCACGAGGGCGGTGGGATAGCTGTTTGAGATAAGGGAGCCAGTCCATACTCTGCTGCTTGTAGTCCCCATAAAGACGTTTGTGACGGACAATCTCCCTGTAGTTTTCATCTTGGATGATCACCATGCCGGAACTGAGTACTATGTTGACCATAAGTCCTGCATGCTTTGGCGATACGGAATATTCATGTAGCCCTTTATTCAGATAGACTTTACCCCATTTATTCGCCTTTTGGGTAACACGCCTTGTCAAATCAAATGGAATAGAAGGTAGCGGTTTTAAGGCTTTCCGATCGGCTTGAAACAGTTCCTCAATTGTTTGGTTGTGCCTGTAATGTTCCCGGTCTGCGTCCTCTTCGCACATGGTTAGGAGTTGCCTATTGAAATCGGAAAGAAAGAGAAAACGAGGGACCGGGACTAAGAAGTTTCTGCGCTGATAACCCACCTTGCTTTCCACATTGCCTTTTTCATGGCCTTCTCCCGGGTTCGTGAATACAGCCTTAAATCCGTAATGCTCCCGAAAGCGTTGAAACTTATCGGTCAAGTTTCTTCCTCCATCACGGATTATGTTGGTGACAATCGTCTTGGTGTTATCAAACCACAGTTCATGGGGAACGTCACCGCCGGGATATAATTGACCTCAGATCGCCGGGGAAAAATTGACCCACACCAAACCAAACGGTTACCATAAGAGTATGAGCAATACTTTTATGGGAGGATAACCGCATGATAAGGAGTGGGCTAATAAACATGATACGCGAAAAAGCACAAAAAGGAAAGAGCGCATATGCCATTGGGAAAGAACTTGGCATATCGAAAAACACAGCAAAGAAGTATATGAACCAACCAAGAGCAGAGCATGGGCTCAAGGGAAGAAAAAAGCCATCCAAGCTGGACCCTTTCAAACCGGAGATTCATGAAATGCTGAAGAGTGGGATATTTAACTGCGTTGTAATTCATGAAAGGCTGCAGGATAAGGGCTATACCGGCGGCATCACCATTATCAAGGACTATGTAAAACCGTTCCGGCCTGCGAAGAGCGCCCCGGCGGTGCGAAGGTATGAAACGCTGCCCGGGAAGCAGGCGCAGATGGACTGGGGGATTAGCTGCTACATAGATGAGATGGGGCATGTCCATAAAACCCCGGTTTTCACAATGATCATGAGTCATTCAAGAGCCAAGTATGTTGAATTCACGAAACGCTGTGACTTGTACAGCCTTCTGAGATGCATGGTAAATGCCTTTGAATATTACGGTGGTGTTCCGGAAATCGTTCTGACTGACAGGATGAAGACGGTAATACACGGCATGGAAGCAGGAAAGCCGATATGGAACAGCCGGTTTGAAGACTTTGCTGCAGACATGGGGTTTGTCCCGAAGGTATGTCGGGCAAGAAGACCTCAGACAAAGGGGAAAGTGGAACGCCTGGTGGACTATGTGAAGGATAATTTTCTACCGGGAAGGCAGTTTAAGGATCTGCATGATTTAAACACACAAGCGCTTGAATGGTGCAAGAAGGTAGACAGCAAAACGCATGGAACTACCGGAAAAATCCCGCTTGAAGCCCTAAGCAGAGAACCCCTTCTGCCTTTGCCGGACAAATCGTTTCGCGATACATACAGGTGGGAAACAAGGAAAGTAACAAGGGAAGGATTTGTAAGTTATGATGGAGCAAAATACGGTGTCCCCTGGCAGTACAGCGGCCGGGAAGTGCGGGTGAGAATCTGCGGTGATTTCTTTGAAGCATATTATGGGGAGGTAAGAGTAGCACGACACAAAGTAGAGCATACATCAGGCAGGATCGTATGGCTGAAAGGCCAGTACCAGGGTCTTGCAGAAAAAGGCGGTATAGCAGTACCCCTTCCCTTTGCCAGGAAGAAGGAAACAGAAGCAGTAGAGATACGGCCTTTAAGCGTGTACGATGCTCTGGCAGGGGTGATATCCAATGGTTGAACTGGAGCATACCCGCAATATTCTGTCTGAGCTTGGGCTGAATACGGCTTGTGAACTTTTAGATGCGAAGATTGAAGATGCACTGCATAAAGATGCTACTTATCTGTCGTTCTTAAACGAACTTTTGGGAGCAGAGCTGCAGGAGAAAAAGCGGCGCAGCGAGGAAACGAGAATTAAGCTGTCACGGCTGCCGCATAGAAAAACGCTGGAGGAGTTTGATTTTGGCTTTCAACCCAGCATAGATGTGAGACAAATCAAAGAGTTATCGACGCTTGCCTTTGTGGCAAGGAAGGAAAATGTCATTTTTTTAGGCCCTCCCGGTGTTGGGAAAACCCATCTTGCGGTTGGACTCGCCATGCAGGCGCTAAGGTCCGGTATGACAGTATATTACGTCAGCTTAGCGTATCTCATAGCGGATCTGAAAAACGCAGAACAGCAAGGCAGGCTGGAACGCAGGTGGCGTATATATACCCGGCCGGACATACTGGTTATCGATGAAGCAGGATACATGCAGCTGGATCGTGACTCGGCGGAGTTATTCTTTCGCGTCATATGCGCGAGGTATGAAAACGGCAGCATAATACTTACCAGTAACAAATACTTCGGCGACTGGGGCGAACTGATGAACGATACAGTAATAGCTACAGCTATGCTGGACAGATTGCTTCATCATGCACATATCATAAACATAAGGGGTGAGAGCTATAGACTGAAAGACAGGTTAAAAAGCGGCATCAGGGTTGTGCCTCCGGCCGATATTCCGGCAGAGGATGATCCGGCGCAACGGAAAACCGGCCAAACAAATTCCGGCGATTGAAGACCGGCGATTGGGTCAATTATTAACCGGCGTTTCAGTCAAAAATATTCCGGCGTTGACAGATATATTTGCTCCATTGTTAGCATCCTCGTATTATAAAGTAGTAGTGTTTATAGTCCCTCTCCAAGGACTTAATGCTATACTTCTTACAGACGCTGTGGATTAGTCCTAGTCTCCTAACGCTTGACGTTTTAAGAAAGGCTATAACCACAGTCGTTTGCTTAAGTGGTAATTAGTTGGATAACGCATGACGTTTCATTTAGCACGAGGTTACATTGGGCAAACCGGTCTGTGGAAGAAAACAGTGTCAATACAAATTCAAAGGAGAAGCCACTATGATTTATGTCGGTATTGATGTTGCTAAGGACAAGCACGATTGTATCATCGTTGATTCGGATGGGGTGATCCGTTTCCCGACGTTCACCATCCCAAACAACAAACAGGGGTTTCGTGAATTGCTTACAAATCTCAAGACATGTGGGAGTGATTTCGCTCAAATTAAAGTAGGACTGGAAGCTACCGGTCACTACAGCGATAATCTTTTGGAGTTTCTGATCGCCAATGATCTCCCCACTACGGTAATCAATCCGTTACATACCAATCTTTACAGAAAAGGTCTAAGCCTTAGAAAGACGAAAACGGATACGGTCGATGCTCACTCGATTGTGACTATGCTTAGGACAGAATGCTTAAAGCCCTACTCGAAAACATCTTACCATGTCCGCGAACTTAAGTCACTAACAAGATACCGCTTCTCTTTGGTGCAAGATTGCGCAAGACTCAAATCCTCTTATGCAAGACTTTGCGTCATCCTTTTCCCTGAATTGGAGAAGCTGGTCCCGTCGCTGCATATGGCTTCTGTATATGCTCTACTCTCTGAATTTCCAAGCGCAAGAGCCATATCCCAGTGTCACCTTACTAGACTATCTAATCTTCTTACCACTGCATCCAAGGGGCGCTACGGTAAGGAGAAAGCGATGGAAATCCGGAATGCAGCACGAGACTCCATCGGTCCTTACAGCGACGTGAAATCCTTAGAATTGCAGCAGACCATCCAAAGGATCCGGATGATGGAAGACCAGATTAAGCAGGTCGAAGCAGAAATCAATCCCATTGTCGATGAATTTCATAGCCCGCTTCTGACGATTCCCGGAATCTCCTACCGCATGGCTGCCATTCTCATTGCCGAAACAGAAAACTTCAGCAACTTCGATTCGGCGGAGAAGGTGCTTGCCTTCGCCGGTTTGGAACCTTCCGTTTATCAGTCAGGACAACTGACCTCCACACATGCGAAAATGGTGAAGCGTGGCTCTAAATATCTACGCTACGCCCTATTTAATGCCGCAAAATATGTCTGCCATTGGGATGGAGGCTTCGGTCAGTACCTTGCGAAGAAGCGTGCTGAGGGCAAACCTTACAACGTGGCCGTTTCCCATGCGGCCAAGAAACTGACTCGGGTAATCTTTCACCTTGTGAAAACGAATCAGACCTTCATTAGCCAAGCATAGGCACTATGCCATTGTAATTCCGAGAGCAGCTCTTTAGGGGTGCTAATTTTGTCATGCAATTATCAAGGTACAGTTTGTCTGAGTTGCATTTCTGCAATTCATCCGAAGTTTTTCATTTTGGGTCTTGACTTTTAATAGTTAGTCTTTCTTTACCCCCTTCAAGTGTGGACAACTTAAAGGGTATTATTTTTTTAGGGTGCTCGCAATGGAGTTTCCAATTTATGCAGGGTTTTTTAAGTTCCGGAACGCTCGGTTTTTATTGTACCAAAAACATCCTTTTCAAAAACAACTGTGTAACAACGGTGTCTATCCTTATGTTTGTCCCTCCATCCATGTTATACAAACATGGTTCTATTTAGGGCTGAGGGCAAAAATAAGCCATCAAATTTGCTCTATTTTGCTCTATTTTGTCAACGCCGGGCTATTTTTGACCGAATCGCCGGTTAAAAATTGACCCAATCGCCGGTCTTCAATCGCCGGTTTTTGTTTAAACACCCCGTGCCATATTATCTAATTCCGGGATATCGGCCGGGGGCACTACTTTGACACCGCCTTTTATCCTGCTTTTCAGTCTATAGCTATCACCCCTTATGTTTATGATATGTGCATGATGCAGCAATCTATCAAGTATTGCTGTCGCTATTACTGTATCATTCATTAGCTCTCCCCAGTCTCCAAAGTATTTGTTACTGGTCAGTATAATACTGCCGTTTTCATACCTTGTGCATATAAGTCTAAAGAATAATTCCGCTGATGCACGATCTAGCTGCATATATCCCACTTCGTCAATGATCAGTATGTCGGGCCGGGTATACACGCGCCACCTGCGCTCTAGTTTGCCTTGCAGATCTGCCTTTTTTAAATCTGATATCAGATGCGCCAGGCTGGCATAATATACTGTCATACCGGACCTTAACGCTTGCATCGCAAGACCTACTGCAAGGTGAGTTTTTCCGACTCCAGGTGGTCCTAAAAAAATTACGTTCTCCTTCCTTGCTACAAAAGCAAGTGTTGATAACTCTTTGATTTGCTTTACATCTATGCTGGGTTGAAACCCAAAATCGAACTCTTCCAGTGTCTTTCTATGCGGCAGTCTGGACAGCTTAATCCTTGTTTCTTCGCTGCGGCGTTTTTTCTCCTGTATTTCAGCCTCCAAAAGCTCACTTAAGAACGACAGATAAGTTGCATCTTTATGCATCGCATCTTCAAGTTTTGCATCCAATAGCTCGGAGGCCGTGTTCAAACCAAGCTCATACAGGAGGTTGCGGGTATGCTCCAGTTCAAACATTGGATATCACCCCCGCCAGTGCATCATACACGCTTAAGGGCCGTATTTCTACTGCTTCTGTTCTTTCTTTTCTGGCGAAGGGAAGCGGTAGCGCTATGCCTCCTTTTTCAGCCAATCCCTGGTATTGGCCCTTAAGCCATACTATCTTCCCTGATGCATATTCTACTTTGTGGCGAGCTATTCTTACTTCACCGTAGTATGCTTCAAAGAAATCACCACATATCCTTACTCTTACTTCCTTGCCGCTATACTGCCAGGGTATACCGTATTTGGCACCGTCATAGCTTACAAATCCGTCCCTTGTTACATTTCTTGTTTCCCACCTGTATTTGTCACGAATCGCTTTATCCGGCAGTGGCAGAAGGGGTTCTTTGTTTAATGCCTCAAGAGGTATTTCCCCGGTAGTCCCGTGGACCTTACTGTCTACCTTCCTGCACCATTCAAGCGCTTGAGAATTTAAATCATGCAGATCCTTAAACCGCCTCCCTGGCAGAAAATTATCTTTCACATAATCAACCAGGCGTTCAACTTTTCCTTTTGTCTGAGGCCTTTTTACCCGGCATACCTTCGGTACAAAACCCATATCTGCAGCAAAATCTTCAAACCTGCTGTTCCATATCGGCTTTCCTGCATCACTGCCGTTTATTACGGTCTTCATCCTGTCTGTCAGAACTACCTCAGGAACTCCGCCGAAATACTCAAAGGCGTTTACCATGCATCTTAAAAGGCTGTATATATCACAACGTTTGGTAAACTCAACATACTTACACCTTGAATTGCCCAGTATCATTGTGAAAACCGGGGTTTTATGAATAACTCCCTTCTCGTCTATGTAGTGGGCAATACCCCAGTCCATCTGAGCCTGCTTACCAGGTGGTGTTTCATACCTTCGAACTGCCGGAGCATTTCTGGCCGGCCTGAACGGCTTTACATAATCCTTGATAATGGTTATACCGCCGGTATAGCCCATATCCTTTAATCTTTCAAAGATCACAACACAGTTAAATATACCATTTTCAATCATTTCATTTATTTGGGGCTTAAAAGGATCGAGTTTTGAAGGTTTTGTTCTGCCTTTAAGCCCATGCTCAGCTTTGGGCTGGTTCATGTACTTCTTTGCTGTGTTTTTTGATATGCCAAGTTCTTTACTAATGGCATAAGCACTCTTTCCTTTTTGTGAACCTTCGTGTATCATATTAATTGTCCCACTCCTTATCATACGGTCACCCCCATAAAAGTTTTCGTCACACTTTTATGGTAACCGTTTGGTTTGGTGTGGGTCAATTTCTGTCCGGCGCTATGGGTCAATTATACCCCGGCGGTGACAAAAA